>CAZJCG010000018.1:0-51067 GCA_964544545.1 uncultured Lentimicrobiaceae bacterium
CCACCGGGACTGTGATATCCTTTGTAATCGCAATGCTCTCGGTATCGGTACATCCATTGGCAGCCGTTACAGTAACAGTGTAAGTCCCGGCCTCGGTGAAGGTGCGATCTTCGGGATTAACACCGGCCGTTCCTCCGTCCCATGCATAGCTGACCCCGCCGGTAGCCGTCACGTTGATAGCTGTATTAGTACAGTTCAGTTCAGTAACGCCGGTCACGTTGGTGATGCCAGCCACAGGAGGTGTAATATTCTGAGTAATGTTGATGCTTTCTGTATCGGTGCAGCCGTTGGCAGCGGTCACTGTAACAGTATAAGTCCCGGCTTCGGTGAAGGTGCGTTCTTCAGGGTTAATCCCTGCTGTACCGCCGTCCCATGCATAGGCTGTTCCGCCGCTTGCAGTCACATTGATGGCAGTTGTAGTACAGCTCAGTTCGGTTACTCCGGTAATATTAGTGATCCCTGCAATAGGCGAAACGGTATCCTGGAGGATTGTTATACTGGCCGTGTCGGCACATGCATTGGGCGCTGTCACGATTACATTATATGTTCCCGGCTCAGTGAAAGTACGGTCTTCCGGAAATGTACCCGCCGTGCCACCATTCCAGGAATAGGACCCTCCTCCTGAAGCTGTTACGTCAATTGATGCTATGGAACAGGTAAGTTCATCTGTTCCCGAAAGGTTGGTAATACCAGCGGTTGGAGCGCCGGATCCGACAATTACGACAATCTCTGATCTCGGACTTTCGCAATGATACGTCTGGCTTACATAATAAGAGGTTGTACCTGTTAATTCAGTGGAAGGAACCGGCGGAGTTGCCACTCCCGTGCCACCTGTTGCTGATGTATACCACAACAGGTTGCTACCGGTTGCTGACAATGGCGATGCCTGGTATCCCTGACAGTAATAAACCGGGCTGACAACATCAGGAGCCGATGGAACCGGATGAGCAACGGTGGTGGTTGAACTAATCGGATTTCCTGTAACGCTGCAGCCTGCATAGTCTGTAATGCTGGTTAACTGATAGTTTAGAGTGTCGCCGCTCATGTTGGAATAAATGACATCAACCCAGTAATTGCTGTTGTTGTAGCAATAAATGGGGAATGCAGTTGAACCGTACCTGTAAACTCCGTTCTGGTCCTGAGTAGTCGAGGCAATTGCGACCAGTTGCCCTCCATTCGTATGGGCATATTCGAAATAGTGGTCGTTTTTTGAGTATCTGCCGTAAGGGGCATGGTAAGAAGCAACGTATTTGGTGTTGGCCGTTACCGGGACCGGTGAGGAGAACCGTACCTCCTGCCATCCCTGGCTGGTCTCATCTGTAAAGGTTGCCGAAGCAAGGAGCGTACCTGTGATCGTCCAGAGGGAACCTGTGTGGGTTCCGGTGTTATCGGGCCCCTTGTAAAATCGGATTCCTTTTATAAATCCGTCGGACAAGGCTGTGAATTTAACGCCCAGTTCTACTGGATCATAATCAGGTTCATGCAGAACGGCCGGTGTTGCAGAGGATGACCAGATGCTTTCATCGGCTGAATTGACTGTGGCAATGGTTTGTCCGACTGTAATACCGGAATAGGTCGTTCCATTGATCACAAGGGTATAGGGAGAAATTCCGGTGGCAGCCGAAAGTTGCAGAAAGGTTGATTCGCCTTCGCAAATCGTATCAGGTAAGGATGATATTGTAGCCGTTGAAAGGGAAGAGACAATCAATGTGGCAATGTTGGAGATGACGGTATCTCCCGGATTCATCCATACGGCCCTGTACTGGTTGCCGTTATCCGTTGGGGAGGCGTTGAATGTATATGTGGAAGAATGCGTTTTTGTGCCCTGAATGTCCGACCAGGTGAGGCCGCTATCGGTACTCAACTGCCACTGGACTGACGGGGATGGATTTCCTACAGCTTCAGAGGAGAAGGATACAGGCGCCGACTCGCAGATAGTCATGGATTCCGGATGTACTATGATCGTCGGAGGTTCCAGTATTGCAGTTGTGAATGTCCAGGTGTAGTCGGCAGCCATGTTGCTGCCATTCAGATCCTGAATCGCTGTGGTTAAAGTGACAGTATATAATGTCCCGAACTGGAGAGGGTCGTCCGGAATAAAAGTCGCTGTTGATCCGGATAAAGATATAGAGCCGGCCACTGGATCCGTTCCGGGGCCGGTAACCAGAAATGTACCTGTAGTAACCGAGGATTCCAGCAAGGATTCGGAGAATACTGCCGAGATGGTTGAGTTCACCGTGACCCCGGTTAGGTTATTGATGGGTGAAACTGAAATTACCGAAGGCGGGAGATCTGTAATCGGTGAAGTACTGAAAAGTACATCCACCCAATAATTACTGCTTTCGGTATAGAGGCTGTTCGTGGGGAAGGCTGCTGATGCCGAATATAAATATACCCCGTTAGGTTGTTGTGTGGATGCTGCAGGCGCTGTCAGCGGGCCATTCACCACATCGCTGGTGAAATAGGGATCAGTCTGAACATAATTGCCTTCCTGACTGAAAAATGAGACAACATAGAGAGAGTCGGCGGTGATCGGAACCGGTGTATCCAAAAGGATTGATTGCCAGCCGCTGAGGTTGTCGTTTGTAAAATACTTCGAAGCAAGATGGGTCCCTGTCCGTGTCCAGAGGTTCCCCAGCCGGAGGTCCTGCATTCCTTCTATCTTGTAATATCTCAGGCCGTATACATATCCATCGGTGTTGCTTCTGAATTTCATGCCCACTTCCAGAGAACCATTTCCGTTTCCGTTATAAATCTGAGCCGAAGACGACGGGGCCGATTGACCCAGCACGCTGTAAGTATCCGGAAGGTTATCCAGGATGGTAACCCGGATATGGTCAAAGGAACCCTGAGGCCCGGGAATTTCCAGGTTGCCCGAGTCATCCCATCCGCGGCACATAATACTGTATTGTCCGGAAGTATCAGGCAACCAGTGGTAATGCCATTCAGTAGTGCCAACTGCCTTATGCCAGGTAATCCCTCCGTCAACCGACACCTCAATGCCAACCACAATCCCGTTTTCATCAGAGGCTGTTCCGGTAATCATTAACTGGTCAGCAGGAATATTTGCCAGGTGTGCCGGAGATGTTATGAGACTTGAAGGAGCAGTTACATCCGTCGAAAGGGTCCCGTCTGTAAGATTGGATTGCAGGGTTCCGGGTGCAACGCCCATATCAGCAAAAATATTCACCGTTGCCTGCTGCATGTCGCGGCTCGGCGGATTGTTGCCGTTATCGTGGATGGAATCGAGTCCCCAGGACCATTGCATTGAGCCTACGGCAAAAACAAGGGCCCCGCTGCTGTGGCGGTAAAGGGACACATTGTGTTCCTGTTCTCCCACGTGGGTCGATGAGAGTACGATCCGGTGTGAAGGATAGTAATCAGCATAGTCCGGCTGATAAGGATCCCATTCATCTCCCAGACTGCCATAACATAAAATGACTTCCTGCCCCGGTGAAAGCTGGGCAATACTGGTATTTCTCCATAAAGCCATATCCCGGTAAGCGGCACCGACATGAACATATCCTTTTTCATATTGCCAGCTGATCTGACCTGAGAGTGTATTTTCGGGCCTGCAGCCATCCGTGGTTCCATAAGGCGGCGTACAACCGTCGCGCCAAAGACCGGTCCACATCCCGGGTTCAGGATCGCATTTACCTCCGCAGTTGAATTCACCCATGGTTCCTTCCTTATAACAGACCATGGTCCTGTAATTGTCTTCCCAGCGCGTTTTCCAGTAACACTCGTTTCCACTGATAAAAGCCAGATGAACACCTGCATCCCGGGCGTCCTCGAATTTCGTCCTTTCTTCAAGCGACCAGTATTCATCATGACCAACCGACATCAAAATCTTGTGCATCGATGGTACGATCGGCACCGTGCTGCGGGCCATATCGAGATCGGTTGTGTAGCTCATGTGGTAGCCATTCCGCTCCATAAAACGGATCATCGGGTATTCCGAATCAAACAGCCAGTCTTTCGTTCCTCCGCCCCCGTTCCCGTTCCGGGTAAAGAACGGGCGGTCGTAGCTGACCTTTACGGCATGGCCAAAATTGGCAATCGGCCCCACATACAGGCTGTGACCACCGTAATTATTATAGGCCTGCCAGGTCGCATCCGAGGTTTTAAATAACATCGGGGCATTTCCTTCATCATCCCTGACAACAAACGCAATATGACTGGAGCCGTTATTGTCGGTACGGGTCAGTTTCGCAATATAAATGCCTGAAACTGCAGAAGACGGGACATCCCATGATGCAGATTCACTCCAGTTACTGCACTCGGTCCTGCCGGTAGCCGGATCATAATTAGGCGCCGGCTGCGCTATGCCTGTAAATGTTCCAAGATTGGCCTGCAGACGGGCTCCCAGGCCCTGATAATATCCAAGCCGGTATATCTTTATAGAATAGGTCGTGGCGGGATTCACATCAATCTTGAAATGAATGGTGGACCCTTTATTGACACTGATATCTGTCGCGAATCCCTGGATAGAAAGATCACCCACTCCGCTGATCTGCCATTCCGATATCGGATTGCCGGGAAGCGCATTTTCGGTGACTATGGGATTTTGGGCAGATAAACTGAAACAGATGCTCAGTAATGCCAACACAACAATGACCGGTTTCCTGAAAAATTTTGAATAGATTGTTTTCATTGGCTGGGAGTATTGATAACGCATGCTTACATTTCTGAATTAATAAAGGCTGTATGGTACTCTTGCAGAGAAATCAGATTCTTTATAGTAGCAACTGCAATCTCTATGTGACCTGGCCGGATAAAAATACCTGGTATGTTTTTCATCCTGTTCGGGGAATCATTCATCCGGTCTGTCAGAAACAGGCTATCCAGCAGAATGTGCGTACTTCACGTTCCCGCTGAATAGTTTCAGATGAATTTTCCCTGACGGAATGCGTCAATACCTAATTATTTAGGCAGCGTTTGGTTTACCAATGCTTATGCCAAATAAATAACTGCCTTACCGGCACATTTACAGGGACTTGCAGCACTCTATTCCCTCTGGAGATGTCCGGATACAGGACAATATTTCTCAAATTGGGACAAGCTCAGAATTCGCCGGAGGAATGGCTGTACCCGGCATCTGACCGGGATCCGCTTGTTTCGCTGCAATTGAACAAGTTTCCGAATTGAATTTTTCGGGGCATGCTCAATATTGCTGGCTCTAATCAGTTTCGCTTCGAGCCGACAGGATCCCTCTGAAGGAGCACTTCGTGCCCTTGGGGCAATCCCGTTAAGATTCAGTAAATCGTATTTTTGAAAAAAAATTTCGATATGCAGACTTACTATCCATACGTTGCGGGGAAGTTCACCGGTAGCGGGGACGCACATGTTATCACGAATCCAAACACTGGTGAAGCATTTGCCTCTACATGGCTGACGGGCCGAAAGGAACTGGAACTGGCAGTCGGGGCAGCAAAGGATGTCCGTGAGCTGCTCAAACAAATGCCTGCCTATGAACGGTACGAGGCTTTGATGAAAATCCGGGAAGGGATCATTGCCCGCAGGCAGGTATTTGCAAGGCTCATCTGCATGGAATCCGGCAAGCCTGTCCGCTATGCCCTGGCAGAAACCGACAGGTCGATACAGGTGTTCACGGTAGCTGCCGAGGAGAGCCGCCGGCTGCCGAGTGAATATATAGCTATCGACTGGACAAAGGCAGGTAAAGGTAAGGAGGGATTGGTCCGTTACTTCCCTGTCGGGATAGTTGCAGGTATCTCTCCTTTCAATTTTCCATTGAACCTGGCAGCGCATAAGATTGCGCCGGCTATAGCCGCCGGATGCCCGATAATCCTTAAACCGTCCAGCCTGACGCCGCTATCGACGCTGATGCTGTCGCAGGTGATAGCCGAAACGGCATTGCCGCCTGGTGCCGTCTCTGTGCTTCCCATGAACAGGGAAACCGGTAACCTTCTGGTAACTGATGAACGAATAAGCCTCCTTTCATTCACCGGATCACCTGCTGTGGGCTGGGAGATGAAACGGACAGCCGGGAGGAAAAAGGTTGTCCTGGAACTCGGTGGGAATGCGGGTGTACTTATCTCCGCCGGGGCTGATCTGCAGGATGCTGCCGTTAAATGTGCAGCAGGGGCATTCTCCTATTCGGGACAGGTATGTATTCATACGCAGCGCATCTATATAATTAAGGAGTTGTTTGCGGAATTCCGGGATAAGTTTGTTTCAGCCTCAGCCCGGCTTAAAGAAGGAGACCCGATGGATACGGAAACGGATATTGCCTGCATGATCGATTTGCCGAATGCCGTCAGAGTGGAAAACTGGATCAGGGAGGCTGCCGGTAATGGAGCTGAAGTCCTGCTGGGCGGCAAACGCAGGGAGAATTTTGTGGAACCGACCATTCTTACCGGAACCAAACCTGAAATGAAGGTCTGTTGCGAGGAGATCTTTGGTCCGGTGGTGATCATTGAACCGGTCGAGTCATTCCCTGAAGGGATCAGCCGGATCAACGAAGGGCGGTTTGGCCTGCAGGCGGGAGTGTTCACTAACAGCATCAGCGAGATGAACTGCGCTTTTGATCAGCTGGAGGTGGGAGGCGTAATCATCAATGATGTGCCTACCTTCCGCACCGATCACATGCCATACGGCGGTGTAAAAGACTCTGGACTGGGGCGCGAAGGTGTGCGCTATGCTATTTACGATATGCTGGAACCACGTTTATTGGTAAAGAATCGATGAACTTGTTTAATTTTACCGGCCCGCAACACAACAGATGAATAGCGAAGACCAGATACTTATTTCAGGCCTGAAAAACGGGGACCGTTCCATATTTGAACGGATCTTTCGCACCTATTACCCTGAGCTGTGCGGTTTTTCACTTCGATATCTGGCAGATCCGCTCATCGCTGAAGAGGTTGTCCAGGACCTCTTTTACAAACTGTGGATCCGGAGAGAGGAACTTACTGTCAACACTTCCCTGAAAAGTTACCTCTATAAGGCAACCGTCAATCATTCGCTCAACTATATCCGGCATCGGGAAATGCAGCGTAAGTATGTCGAATTCGTAGGATTTGACGTGGATGAAGTCTCCGGAGGTTACATGCATCAATCGGACGGAGAGCTCAACGACCGTGTTCAAAAGGCACTGCTGGCCCTGCCGGAAAAGCGAAGGGAAATATTTGAACTGAGCCGCTTCGAAGGACTGAAATACCACGAGATCGCAGAAAAGCTGGGTATCAACATCAAGACCGTCGAAACCCAGATGACCCGGGCCCTCGATTTCCTGCGTCAGTATCTGAAAGAATATATTTCTGTTATATTGCTGATATTCAGCAATATGATAAAATGAGTAAAAAATTGTTCTAAGCCTTGTAGGGGTAAAACGATTTTCAGTTGTCTTTATAGTACTAAAAAACAAGCATGTACCTGAACAAACGGAATAGTATAAACCGGCTTACACGATTTCTTGCAGGCAGTACCAGTCCTGAAGAAGATCGTGAAATTCGCGTTTTGATCGATTCCGATCCCGGTTTCAGGAATGAATACGAAGAATTAGAAAAGGTATGGAAGATAGCCGGAACCAATTCCGTTGATTATGTCTTTGATACCGATAAAGCCTGGGCAAATCTGGATGCAAGGATTTTAAGCCAATCGTTGCAACTGGTCAAAAAGCCCTCAATACCTGTTCCCGCAATCCGGCGATATGCCGGTTATGCATTGAAAGTCGCAGCCGTCCTGCTCATAGGACTGGCCGTTTTCCAACTGGCTGTTAACCGCCACCCGTACCAGACTATCGCTTCCGGTAATGCCATCATAACTCCGGTCAGCCTTGCCGATGGTTCCACCATCTACCTGAACTCCGCTTCCTCGATTAATTATCCTGAAAAATTTGGTCAGGACAGCAGAGAGGTTTACTTTTGGGGAGAGGCATTTTTTGAAATTGCCCATGACCCATCCAGGCCTTTCATTATTGAAACCGGCGAAACACGAGTCAAGGTTCTGGGAACGTCCTTCAACATCCGGGCGTACCCTGAAACCGGTCAGGTGGATGTGATAGTAAAATCAGGGAAAGTTCTTTTCTACCATGTTGATAAATCCGACCGTGTCCTGGGGCAAATGACCCTGCTGGCAGGTGAAAAAGGCGTCTATGAGCGTGAGTCGGGTAGGCTGACAAAACTCCAGAACGACGAGCCTAATTACCTGAGCTGGAAAACAGGTATACTGGTATTCGAACAAACTTCACTCGATAAAGTGCTGGCCGCTGTCGGAAAGAAATACGGAGTTACCTTCAATCTGGCTGAAAAAGACATTTGCAATCTCAAACTGACTGCTACTTTCGACAACGATTCCCTTGATGCGGTACTTGAAGTTCTGAAACTCGTTCATAACCTCCAGTTTGTCAATAATGGAAAGGATTACCTGGTTAGTAAAAACCCAGGCTAATCAATCCTCAACAATATGTTATTGACTTCCCGGTATCGTGTTAGTCTTACACTATTGATTCTGTTCTTTTTGAAGGCTGGGCTATCAGTAGCCCAGCCTTCGCATTTGAACAGAAAGGTGGATATCTCCGTCCGTAATGAACCGGCGTCTGTCGTGCTGCAGCGCCTGAGCAAACAGACCGGGGCTTACTTCTCCTATGACCCTGCGCTGCTTTCTGATCGAAAGATCACGCTCAACGTTAGCGGAATACCTTTGCAGGATGCTCTCCAACGGATATTTGATAATCCTTCTGTCGGATTCCGGGAAATCGGGAATCAGCTGGTTGTATATCGTGAAAGAAAAAAAGAAGCAGAACCTGAAACCACCGAAAGAAAAGAAATCAAAGAACCATCAGCCTCCACACTCAAAAGCAACAATAAATTACTTCCGCCCGACACGGTGTATGTTCCCCGGACAGATACTATCTATAAATTCCGGACTGATACCCTTACCCTCGTTCAGACGGATACCGTTGTGAGGCGTGACACCATTCACCACACTGACACCATTTACCTGACCAGGGCCCGGAAAGCCGGGAAAACCGAACTGCCCGATTTCTCGAAAAATTCAGTCAGCAGCCAACGTTTCAGGGAAGATAACGGCTGGTTCGCTGCCATAGCTTATGAGCAACTCATCGGTAAGCCCCTGTTGACAGCTCAGGGTCAGGGTTCAGCCACCCTGCTCGAGTCGATGAAAAAAGCCAACGGCAAATCGCCGGTTAATTTCTCCGTCGGGGCAGTGGCAGGCTATGATTATTACCGTCTCGGCATCCAGACAGGGATTTCCTTTACCAGACTCGGAGAAACTTTTGAATACAGCTTCACTCAGCAGGTGGGAGGCTTTTATAAAACTGATACGGTTGAATCGTATTATACAGTCAGCGGCATCGATACATCCTGGTATTATGTTACCGACTCAAGCTGGGTCAATATCGACTATAAAAATTTCACCTATAAAAATCCGAATTCCTACCGCTACCTGGAACTGCCCCTGTTGGTCAAGTTCAGGATAATCCAGGGAAAAGGCATCGATTTTTATGCCCTTGGAGGTATTGTGGCAGGTATTGCCATCGGAAGGAATGCTTTGCTGATCAGTCCGGAAGAATCTAAAGCTGTAGAATGGGTTTCTTCCGATGGAATTTCCCCACTAATCCTGTCATGGAAGGCCGGTGCAGGCATTGCGATCTCTACAGGCAGTAAATCAGGAGTTTTCCTAGAAGGAACCTACAGGCAGCAGTTCAATTCGCAGTTGAAAAATTATCCCCTGGACAAGAAATTTAACCTGCTAAACATTAAAACTGGTATTTTTGTTAGGCTTTAACCCGGAAAAAAAAGTTAAAGAATGGTATTACAACCTGGTCGAAGGTTGATAAAGATTATGCAGGCGCAGCAAGCTTAACGTCCTTACATGATAGAATGAAGGTACCCGTACCGCATTTCAGGGTTGTAGTGCAAGTGATAATTTTCGGGATTATCGCCTGCGTGTATACAGGGCAAAAGGCGCAGGCTCAGGTATTTGTCGGCGGTGAACTGCTAACCAATACCAATTTCGTCAAAGCCAACAATCCGTATATTGTCGTTCAGGACCTGACCGTACCAACCGGTATTACGCTCACGATCGAACCCGGTACTGAACTCCGTTTCTCGTCGGATACACGCCTCAATGTTCATGGTGACCTGATTGCTGCTGGTACTCAGGCTGACAGTATTCATTTTACGCTCAATTCACAGATACCGAACCAGTCGCTCTGGAACGGCATAGTATTCGACAGCGCCCGGACTTATTTTGATGCACAGGGCAACTACCTGTCAGGTACCATACTTTCGCATGTCTCCGTATACAACTCAAACTATTCGATGATCATCACCGGTAATTCGGGTATCCTGACCGAACATTGCCTGTTGGATAAGAGTTCCTTTGGCATTTATATCAATGATGCCGAGAACTGTGTCATCCGGGACTGCAGGATCAAAAGGACGGGATTCGGGATTTTTATACCATCGGCTCTTTCTGTAAACAACAATGTTTTCGAAAACAACATTGTCGAGAACACATTTAATATAGGTATCCTGATCAACAATGGCCAGGGCCGGATCCATCACAACCGTTTTACGGGCAACAAGGTGCTGAATAATTATATCGGGATCTATGTCGGGAATGACGGCCTCCTGGATATTGGTCATAACAGCTTTTCCGGGAATATTGTCTCAGGCAACAGTTTCGAAGGTGTAAGGATATACCAGGATTCAACCGTCTTTTCGGGCAACCGTGTGTTTGGCAACGGAACAGGACTTCATCTGCGGCATTCGGACCATTCGCAAATCACTGAAAATATAATTACAGGGAGCGACAACTGGGCTATTGAGGTCTCCGACAGTTCTACGTACAATCTGATTGAGCGTAACCTGCTCTCAGGAAACGGCGGGGCGATCCGGTTGCGCAGTGATGAGACTTCTCCATCCTATGGGAATACCATAATCCATAACACCATTTGCCAAAACGACGGCACCTCATTCGGAATCGAAGTTGCCTCCCAGGAACCGATCAGTTTCAATAATATATTCAGAAACGGCGATCTGAAATCGTTCATCAACGGAACAGAGGAACTGATCCATGCGGAAAACAACTGGTGGGGCTCAAACCGGGAATCAGCCATCGATAGTCTCATACTCGACCAGCTTGATAACAACTGGCGGGGGCTGGTCAAGTACAAGCAGTATCTTCAGGGGCCCGATACAATAGCACCCATCCCTGCGCCAAGGAATGTTGTGAAACGGCAGGCGGGCAACGATGTCATCGTTTCCTGGGATCCGGTGGAAGTAAGTGATCTGGCAGGATACAATGTTCATTTCGGCGATTATGACGGGATGAATTTTACGCAAAAGCTCGATGCGGGTGATGTGACAACCTTCATACTGCCGTCGTTTTCGGTTTTCGATTCAATAGCCGTTACGGCTTACGATGCAGGAGCCGATGGAAATGATGACCAGTTGCAGGGTCATGAAAGCGAATATGCCTTCGCCTTGTTGAGCCCTTATGCCGGTCCCGATACTACTGTTTGTCATCAGGATCCTGTGCGGTTCAATAAGGCAACGGCTTTCAATTACGAATCCATCACGTGGACTACTGCCGGGGATGGGACATTTAACGGAAGCCATTCGTTAAATCCCCTTTATTTCCCGGGAACAAATGACTACACTGCAGGACAGGTTGAACTGAGCATGACTGTTACCGGTATAGGCTTCCAGCTTACCGACCAGGTAATGCTTTTCTTTTCCAATCCTCCTACTGTTTTTGCCGGAAATGATACAACCATTTTCAGCGATACTTCCTATCTGAGTCTTACCGCCAGGGCTGAAAACTATGATAACGTAATCTGGACCAGCTCGGGTGACGGGTTGTTCCTATATCCCGACAGTCTCACCACTACTTATCAGCCCGGTCCTGAAGACCAGGCAGCCGGGTCATGTCTTCTTACCTTGCATGCTTCTTCCGGTTGCGGGCAGGTTGCCGATGTGGTAGAACTACAACTCCTGAAGAGCATTACGATCCAGGGGAGGGTTTATGCCGGAGATCAACTTGCACCCGGTTCATCACTGGTCTTTTTTAAAGCCGACGACACTTCGGTTAAGCAGGACAGAGGTTCATTCACTACTGCTGACGGGAATTTTACAATAAGTCATGTTAATGCCGGAGACTATTATATATATGTAGTCCCCGACCAGCAGCTGTTCCCGGCCTATGCTCCTACCTATTATTTTAATAAGCTCCACTGGAAAGATGCCTACCGGCTGCAGGTGGTCGAAGATACCTATGATGTGGATGTGAACCTGGTCCGGCTCGCTGCAACCCTGCCCGAGGGGGAAGGACGGATCAAAGGTTACTGTGTTTCTTCCGGACCTTCAGGGCAGTGTGGAAGCATTGCCGTATTGTTGTATAACAAGACCGGCGATTATCTGCTTGGGTGGTCATGGTTAAAGGATGACGGATCTTTTGAATTCCCCTCCCTGCCATTTGGGGATTACCTGCTGGCAGGAGAAAAGGCCGGCTATGATCGCTTCTTCTCCGTTATTGTATCCCTAACGCCTGAAATACCAGAGGTGATGAACGCCGAACTGAAGATCGAACCTTATAAGATTTCCATACAAATCCCCGATCCAGCTACTCAGATCACTCACCCGATAGCAGTTTACCCGGTACCCGCAGGCGACAGGCTGTTTTTTAGCGACCTGCCTTTTTCAGGATGTTATACTGTATTGATCACATCAGTGGAAGGAAAGCTCTCAACGCGCCAGTTCACCACCTCGGAATCTGATGGCGGAATAATCGATGTTGCAGACCTGCCTCCAGGCCTCTACCTTACAAGGATCTTTTACAACGGAAGTTTTCTCCAGGCATCCAAAATTCTCAAACAATAATCGTTTATCAACAGGTTCAGGTTAATAAAAAATCAAACTATTGCAGGAGCTACAGCGTATTTTCCGTATTTTTATTCGTTATGATCTTGATTGACAGTTGTTTAATTTTGGAAATAAATAATCACTCTGTCAGAAACAGCAAAACATTCTTAAGAAGAGACAGGATATGGATTACTATGGAAGGTAAAAGAGCATTATTTAATCCGGAACCAGGACAGGATAAGGAATGATAAATATTTTTGGTTTTCTAATACACAGGAAAACAAACGAATAAAAAAATAATTTAAAAAAAATTAGAAGCTTGTAGGGGTAAAACGTTTTTCGATTGTCTTATAGGGGTAAAAACGCTATGACTGGCTACAACCAGAGACAACAGATGGTAATCCTGCAGTTCTTTATCCAACCAAAAACTGCATAGGTTATGAATCTGATTGTTTAATGTTTTAACTCGAAAGCACTGATAATTAGTCTATAACAATCAACCGTAATCAGTCTTTTTACGGCAAAACAGAAAGAAAGGAGGACATAAAGGCGACAGAATGATTCGTTCGCGTTCAAATGATGAGTAAATTCACGTGAACACCTTGACAAACTTCAAATGTTACTAATTGACTGTTATTCTTCCTGGCTTGCAGATATATAATATAGGTGGTGGCAAAAAGTGTTTTTTGTTACCATAAACTTCATATATTTGCCGGCTAATCGTAAAATTCACAAATCACCTATCTAATCACTAATCAATCAATCTATTACTAACCAAAACAAAAGCAACATGAAAAAACTCCTTACCGTGTTATTCCTGGTTGTTATCGCATCCTGGAGTTCATTTGGTCAGGTATCTGCTTACGGTTTTCTGCAGGGAACTGCAGCGTACACCGAAATTACCGGTGGTACGGTGTTGGGCACCAGCACGATTGATGACAATAGCTACTCGAACAATCCGATCGGGTTCACATTCAACTACAATGGTGTGAACTACACGGCTTTTTCGGCGAATGCCAATGGTTTCCTTGCTTTGGGAACCAGCATTTCAAGTAGTTATTCTGCCATCAGTTCGGGCTCGACCAACAACATCGTAGCTGCGCTGAACGCTGACCTTCAGGGTCAAACAACCGGCGAACTCAGATACGAGACTATCGGTACCGCTCCCAACAGGGTGCTGGTTGTTCAGTGGAAAAACTTCCGCCATTATGCTGGAAGCGGTAACTACAACTTCCAGGTCCGTTTGGAAGAAACAACCAACCGCGTTGTTATTCACTACGGTACTGTTACCGAACCCAGTTCCTACACACAGCAGGTCGGTCTCCGCGGAGCCTCCAGCGCTGATTACAACAACCGTACTACCAGCACCAACTGGTCGGCAACTACTGCCGGTACGGCTAACAATGCTACCTGTTCTCTGAACAGCAGCGTTTATCCTGCCAACGGCCTTTATTTTGCCTGGTCGTTGATGCCCCCTTCAGCTCCTGTTTACACAGGTCCGGCTAACGGTGCACAGGCTGTTGTCCCCACTGCTTCCCTCACTTGGACAGCAGGCACGGGTGGCGGCCCCAGCTCAAGCTACCTCGTTTATTTCGGCACGGATAACCCTCCTACAAACATTGCCAATGGCGTCAGCCAGACTGCAGCTTATTACGATCCGACCCCCGATATGGCTTTCAACACTACCTACTATTGGCAGGTTGTAGCCGTTAACGGCATCGGAAACTCAGCTGCCACCAGCCCAGTATGGTCATTTAAAACCACTGCCGGCTTTGGCTCACTCGAAGGTTATGTTACCAACTCATTTGGTGTTCCCATCAACGGCGCTGCTGTTGTTGCTCAGGGTACCAATAACTACAGCACCACTTCCGGATCAAACGGTTTCTACCAGTTCCCGGTTGGCGGCGTTGCAGCTGATACCTATACTGTAGGTGCTCAGAAGACCGGTTACAACACGGTCACTATGCCCGGCGTTGTTGTTACTGCCGGCAATATCACTGCCCAGAACATCGCTCTGCCGCAGCCTTCAATGACCGTTCTTCCTAACCCGAACAACGTTTCATTGCCTCCCAACGGAATGATTGACCATGCTTTCACCGTTACCAATGCAGGCACAGGTCTTCTCACCTGGAATGCTTCCATTGGAACCGGTTCAACCGGCTGGTTCAACATGCCTACAACTACCGGAACCGTTAATCCTTCAACCCAGGGTACTGTTTCAGCTATGTTCGATGCTACCGGACTTTCGACCGGTACATTCAAGAGCACAACTGTGACTTTCACCTCCACTCCGGATGTTGGAACTATCACTGTTCCCGTTAATATGGTTGTTGCCGGCGAACCTCTTATTCCCGTTTCCAACCTGACTGCTACCCTCGAAGATCAGATCGCAGGTACTGTTTCCCTTGCATGGGAATGCACTCCGGGCTCCGGATTCCTGTATTATGAAGTAAAGAGGAACAACTCAACCATTGCTTACCTCCCTTCAGCAACTACCTATGATGATGTTCTCCCCGGTTTCGGCTCCTACACTTATTGTGTATCCGCTGTTTATACCGTGAGCGCTACCTCACAGGCTTGCGCCGATGTTGAATGGCCCAACCCGTCACTTACCCTGACACCTGCTGCTCTGTCGGCAACCGTTTGGTCAAACACTTCAAAGAACCTTACCCTGACCATCGGCAATACCGGTGAAGGAACCCTTGCTTTCCAATTCCCGGATTACATGGGCGACCAGGCTGGTGATGCTCCTGCTGCTTATTGCACTGCTCAGGCAACCGCTTGCGATGAATTCATCGGTAATGTTACTTTCGGCGATATCAACAATTCTACAGGTTGCAGCTACTATGGAAACTACACTGCTATGTCGACCGACATGGTCATGAATGAACCTATGACTATGACTGTTGCCAATGGCGGAAATGCATACAGCTCCGACTATGTATATGTATGGATCGACTATGACCATAACGATACGTTCGATGCTTCCGAAATGGTGCAGATCATGGGAGATGGTGCTAACTTTTCCGGTACTCTTACTGCTCCTCTGACTGCAACCCCGGGTTACACAACCATGAGGGTACGTATGTCTTACTCAACTGCTGGTAACCCCTGCGGTTCACAGACTTACGGTGAAGTAGAAGACTATACCGTCAGGGTTATGGCCCCGACATTTGTAACCAACGTTGCTCCTGCCTTCGGTTATGTTGCCGGTGGAGGTTCCTATGACGTTGCAGTTACCTTCTCTGCTACTGACCTGTATGCACCTGCCGGTACATACAATAAAGACCTCACTATTAACACCAACGACCTGGCCAATCCTACAGTCGCTATCCCCTGCACCATGATTGTTACCGTTCCCGGTACTATCAGCGGTACGGTTACCGACTGCGTAAGCGGTGAACCTCTTGGCGGTGTTAGCGTGACGGCTGGAACATATGCTACCATGACCAATGCTGACGGTTTCTATTCCTTCCTGTGCGATGCCGGTACTTATGACCTGGTATTCACCCAGATTGGTCTGCAGGCCGTTACGGTTACCGGTGCTGTTGTTGTTGCCGGTGCTACTACCACTGTTGATGCTCAGCTTTGCGAACAGCCGTATGCTCCTGCATGCGCTTCCGCAGCTGTTAACCCGGAAGACACCCAGGCTACTGTTACCTGGTGCGCTCCTGCAGGTCCCTATGAACTTATGTATGATGACGGCGGCGCAGAAAACTTCGCTGCATGGCAGCTCCCCGGCAACATGAATGCCGTAAGGTATACACCTAAGGGATATCCTGCACAGGTTCTTGGTGGAAAATTCTATGTTGGCGAAGGTTCATTCCCGGCCGGCGGCAATATTATGGGTGCTCCTTTCGTAGCAGCCGTATTTGCAGCTGACGGAACCAATGGCCTCCCCGGCACTCTCCTTGATTCAGTTTCTGCTACCGTTACCAACTATGGTTGGGTAACCGTAACCGGTCTGGATGCCAATATTACTTCAGGCGACTTCTATCTCGCCATGGTTCAGGGTTCAATGTCACCCAACTGTGCTCCTATCGGAGTTGACGCTACTCTGCCGAAGGCTTACAAGAGCTACTCGCGCAACGTCAGCCAGAACGAGCCGTGGGTTCTTTCACCCTACCAGGATTTCATGATGCACGCTATTGTCAGCAGCCCGATCAGTGGTGATGATGACAGCTATGCTGCAACCACCCTGATGGTTCCGGGTAAGGTTAAGGGTATGATCTCCCTGACTGCTCCCAGCGCTGTTCCTGGTTATGCAATGGCTGCTACCTCCACCGCTCCGGCCGGTTTCGAAACCGACGCTGTCAGCGTTTACAAACTCTATCGTATCAGCAACTTCGACCCGAATGCTCAGCCTTCGACCGGTACTTTCACTCTGTTGAGCGACGCTCTTACCGCCAATACTTATGTAGAAAGCGGCAACCAGTGGTCAACTCTTCCGCAGGGCTGGTATGCTTACGGTATCAAGGCCGTTTATCCGAATGGCCAGGAATCAGAATTCGTTTACACGAACGCTATTCCTCACAAACTGTTTGCTGATGTTACTGTCAATGTGAAACTGATCTGCGGTATGGTTCCTGCTGAAAACGCAGTTGTTACCTTTACCGGTGCTGATTATCCTTATGCAGTTCTCACTCAGACTGTTCCGGCTTCAGGTACTGTTGTATTCGACAACATGATCCAGGGCCACTATGCTCTTACCGTTACCAAGGGTGGATACTATGCACAGACCGTCAACTACAACATTAACGGCAACCGTACTATCGACGTTATTCTCGAAGATATGCGCTACATGCCGCGTAACCTGTTTGTTGATGATATGACGCTGGTTGCTACCTGGGAAGAGCCTCTTGCACTCGCTATTTCTGAAGACTTCGAAAGCGGTATTTTCCCGCCGACCGGATGGCAGGCTTCCACCCAGGGTTCAACCGGATGGTATGCTACCACCAACGGAAGCAGCGGTTATTTCAGCATTCCTTCACACACCACCTATGCTGTAGCTAATGATGACGAAGGCGGTTCAAGCAACAACGGTTGCTGCGACTACCTCTGGACTCCTGTCCTCGACCTCACCAATGCTCCCAGCTTCGTTCTCGGATTCCAGAGCTTCTACAATGGCGATTATGGCCAGATGGCTTATGTGGAAATGAGCACCGACGGTGGCGCTACATGGACCCCGATCTACACCTGCGCTCCGGCAGCCAGCTGGAACCAGGTTGATGTTGATCTGTCCGCTTATTCAGGAGCTTCCGGTCTTGCAGCCGTTCAGTTTGCATTCCATGCTGACGACGCTGGCCAGTATGCTTCCGGTTGGGCTATCGACGACGTAGTTATCGCATCAGGCGGATTACCCGTACAGGGTTACGGTGTATTCCTTGATGGTTCATACATTGCTACTACCCCGAACCTTACCTGGACTTATGATCCTAATACTATCAACTGGGGTCAGACTTACGTAGCTGGTGTTGCCGGTCTCTATTGCTCCGGTTGGTCAGATCTCTGCACCTACACCTTCACCAGTCACTTCCTCTATCCTCCGCGTGATCTCACCGCTACCGAAAACCTCAGCGCAGTTATTCTGGACTGGGTTGCTCCTATCGGTGCAGGCGACTATGCAGTTAGCGGATCAACCGCACGTACATCCTCTCCGAGTGCTACGGCTGAATACAGCCCGATGGTAACTCAGCATACCGGCAGCAACAGCTCCGATGCTATGTGGGATGTTCTCCTTAACTTCCCGACTACTTCAGCTGGTAAAGCTGGTGTTGGTACCGATGGTACATACATCTATACTACCATTTGGAGTGGCGGCGGATTCCAGGCTTATGACCTCGCTGGTAACTGGGTTGAAGATTTCAGCATCTCCGGCGTTAACAGCATCCGTGACCTTGCTTACAATTATGACAATGGTCACTTCTACGGTGCAGCTGCCAGTACGACTTTGTATGAAATGGACTTCACCAACAGAGTACTTATCGGAAGCGTTTCTACCCAGAGCACCCGTCACATTGCTTACGACGGTGATCTCGATGGTGGCAACGGCGGTTTCTGGTTAGGTGCTTGGGCTGACGATTTCCAGGTTAAGATGGACGGTTCTCTGATCCAGGCAACCCCCGGCTTCGACCTCTCCAGCGTCTATGGTGCTGCTTATGACTATGGCACCGATGGTGGTCCGTTCGTATGGTACTTCGACCAGGGTGGTAATGGTGTTGATATCTGGCAGTACGACAAGGCTGCTGGTGACTTCACCGGATTTGTACAGGATGCTTCCGGACTTGCCGGATACGTTGCTGGTAACAGCATCGCCGGTGGTCTTGAATATGACCAGCTTGCAGTTCCCGGAAAGGCTATCCTCCTCGGACTTGTACAGCAAGACTTCGTATTTGAATATGAGATGAGTGCAGGTATAACTCCTCCTCCTGGAGGCGGCGACCTTGTACGTTACAACCTCTATCGTGACGATGCAGTTGTAGCTGAAATTCCTGCAACAGAACTTCAATACTGGGATACCGGTTTGAATCCTGCCGAATACTGCTACGACATCACCGCTGTTTATGACATGACCTCCTATGGCTTCCCCGGCGTTCTCGCTGAATCCATCAAGGAAGGTACTGCATGCGCAACCGTACATTACGGTTATCCGCTCCCATTCGTAGAAGATTGGACTGCCGGTATCTTTGAACTGAACCAGTGGACTGCTGGTGAAAACTGGGTAATGGATGGCCAGATTGGTAACCCGCTGCCTTCAGCTAAGTTCAAATGGGATCCTCTCCTCAGCGATTACAGCAGCTCACTCGAAAGCTTCTGGCTTGATGCTACCCTTATCAATACTACCACCCCGTATAAGATCTGGATGGACTTCGATCTCAAACTCGACGACCGTACAGCATCTGCAGCTGAATTCCTTGCTGTTGAAGTATGGAATGGCTCTCAGTGGGTAAAAGTTGCCGAAACCGCTAACAACGGTGATGTCGACTGGACTCTGCAGCACATTAACATTACCAACCAGGCCAAGGGCAAGGTATTCAAGGTAAGGTTCACTGCTAATGGTACCAGCTCAGGTGACATTTTCTACTGGTATGTTGATAACATCCACATCTATGTTGGATACGAATTCAACCCGCCGATCAACCTCGTTACCGAAATGCAGGGTAACCCCAAGAATGACATCAAACTGACCTGGGGCGCTCCTGCCGGCGGTGGCACAATCGTGACCTACATCCTTGATGACAACTCCTCCGAAAACGGTTGGGCTATCAATCCTGGATATGATTCATGGTTAGGTAATGAATTCCCTGTAACCGACGCTGGTGTTCTGCAGTCATTTGATCTCTATTGGCAGGCAGGCGGTGGAAGCACCGAACCTATGACCATCGATATCTTCGACGGTAGTTATAACCTCGTTGGAACATCTGATCCTTTCGTAACAGCTACTGACAACTGGCAGACTGTTTCTGTTGCTGACGTGCCTTTCGATGGAACATTCTATGCAATGGTACATTGGAATATGCTCGGTGGTAACACCAACTATCTCGGTTCAGACGAAGACGGTCCTAATGCTGCCAATAACTATGGCTGGTATTATGACGGTGCTGCATGGTCACACCTTTCAGATTTCGGTTACAACCCCAATGTATTCCTCATCCGTGCCAAGGCACTGGTTGGTGGAGACAAGAAGGTCGTTACCTTCGGACCTGTTTCGAACAGCAACATCAACACTGTTCCTTCAACCGCTCCTGTAGCTCTTGCCAAGTCAGACCGCAAGGTTAACCTCGGCGCTCCTGTTGCTAGCAGCGCAGTTTATCAGGGAGACAACAGTGAAGAACTGACCGGCTATAACGTATATCGTTGGGCTTATACCGATCCGATCCCGGGTCAGTACACCACCCTCGGCGATACCACTCTCATAGCTACTGTTCCCGAAACCGAGTATCTGGATATGAACCTGTTTAACAACTGCTACTACTATTATGTAACCGCTGTTTACACTGAAGGTGAATCCGTGCCGTCGAACACCGACCACGAATGCCTCACCGTTGGTATCAACAACGTTACTGTTAGCGAAGTTAAACTGTACCCGAATCCTGCTACTACCTACGTTAACATTGACCTTACCAAGGACGTTCGTAACCTCACTATCTACAATGCACTGGGTGCTGTCGTAGCCGAGAAGACCATCACAGGTGAAACCACCGTGACGATCAACACCTCGAAATACGCTGCCGGCGCATATAGCGTGAAGTTCACCACCGCTAACGGTGATACGCTCAGCCGTAAGTTCGTTGTGACCAAGTAATCCTTAATTGGAATAAATAAAAAAGGGCTCAGCAATGAGCCCTTTTTTATTTATATGATTGACAACTTTTATTACGCGAATTGAAGGCAGTACTTTAAAAGCGAATAATTCGTCACATAAGAGCCTCATTAACATAGGGCGGCTGAAAGGACAGGAAATAACTGGTTTCCGAAATCATTGAACGATACTTTATATTGCATTTTCACTTGACACCAACCCCTCCTTGCGATGAATGGAGACAGGGTCTCAAGAAAAGGAACTGTCTATAAGGCCTGGTGAATTCAGATATCGAGCAGTATTACAACTGAAGTTCTACATTTTGTCAGATCGAGCGAAGCCGGGATCTGACAAAATGTAGATTTTAGGAAGTAATTCACAAAGAATTCATCAAGTCCTTTTAAGGTAAGAAGAAAACCGGAATCGTATTCCTGACTAATGTGGTTCATTACTGTTACCATCCTGATAAGTAGTTACATTTCATTTTCACTTCACCCCAAGCCATCTCAGGGAGAGGTTGCTGTCTTAAACAGAGGTGAATTGCGACTCAATTCAGTTTGTCCACAGAAGATCAGCATTTTGTCAGATCGAGCGAAGCCGAGAGCTGACAAAACATAGATTTTGAGAAATATATTAACAGTATATTCATTAAATCTTTTTCGATCCGGAAGAAAACAGGCCCCGTATTCCTGATGATAAGAGAGGCTCTTACTGATATCCTCCATGATTTCCCTTGTGTTTCCGTTTTCCCTGAAACTGCTACCTTTGCGCCATGGTTTCCATCAATAACATTTCTGTACACTTTACGGGCAATTACCTGTTCGAGAACGTTTCTTTCCTGATCAACGACCGAGACAGGATCGGTCTGGTTGGAAAAAACGGGGCAGGGAAGACTACGCTGCTGAGGATCCTTTGTGGTGAAATGGAGCCTGAACAGGGTGAGATAGCTAAACCATCCGGAAGCACATTGGGCTACCTGCCTCAGGAAATGGCCACAGGCAGCAAGTTATGTGTCCTTGACGAAGCGCTTTCAGCTTTTGTAGAAGCGAGGGAACTTCAGAATAGGATTGAGAATTATACCGTAGAATTGTCGGAACGTACTGACTACGATAGTGAATCCTATCATAAGCTTATAGAGCGCTTCAATGAAGCACATGACCAATTCCTGGTAATAGGAGGAAATACTATGCAGGAAGAGGCTGAGAAGGTGCTGAAAGGATTGGGTTTCGAACCAGAAGATTTTGCACGACCGCTCAGTTCTTTCAGCGGAGGATGGCAAATGCGCGTCGAACTGGCAAAGATCCTGCTGAAGAATCCGGACCTGATCCTCCTGGATGAGCCTACCAACCACCTAGATATAGAATCCATCCAATGGCTGGAAGAGTTTCTGGTTAATTACCGGGGGGCAGTAATCCTCGTGTCGCACGACCGTACATTTCTCGATAATGTGACCAACAGGACAATCGAGATCATGAATGCCAGGATCTATGATTATAAGGCTGGTTATTCTGAATATGTTGAGTTGCGCGCTGAGCACCTTGAGCAGCAGCGGGCGGCTTACGATAATCAGCAGGCGCAGATAGCACAGATTGAACGCTTCATTGAACGGTTCCGGTATAAATCAACAAAGGCCCGGCAGGTGCAATCGCGTGTTAAGATGCTGGAGAAGATGGATAAGGTGGAGGTGGATGATCTCGACAAATCATCCATTCATTTCAAGTTTCCGCCGGCACCGCGTTCAGGGAAAGTTGTAGTTGAGGCTCATCAGCTTACCAAAAGATTTGGACACAAGACGGTATTCCGTGACCTGGATTTTATGATCACACAGGGCGATTTCCTGGCTTTTGTCGGCAGAAACGGAGAAGGCAAGACAACACTTTCAAGGATCATAACCGGCAATCTGGATCACGATGGGATCTGCAGGCTCGGTCACAATGTGGTGGTTGGTTACTATGCCCAGAACCAGGCAGAATTGCTGGATATGGAGCGGACGGTTTTTCAGACGATTGATGATATCGCTACAGGCGAAATGCGCACCAAAGTCAGGGCAATCCTGGGGAGCTTCCTGTTCGGGGCCGAAGCTATGGATAAAAAAGTCAAGGTGCTATCGGGAGGTGAAAAGGCCCGGCTGGCCCTGGCAAAACTCCTGCTGAAGCCTGTCAACCTGCTGGTGCTGGATGAGCCTACCAACCATCTGGATATGATCAGTAAGGATATCCTTAAGAATGCCCTTCTCAATTATGACGGGACCCTTATTGTTGTTTCACACGACAGGGATTTCCTGCAGGGCCTCACCGACAAAGTCTTTGAGTTCAGGAACCAGACGATCAGGGTATGGCTGGGAGATGTATTTGATTTCCTGCAGGCAAGGAAACTGGCTACGCTGAAAGAACTTGAAAGCCGCAACAAACTGGCACAGGCCGCAAACGATATCTCAGGAAACAAGGTTACTTACGAACGCAAAAAGCAACTGGAAAGGGATATCCGGAAGGTTACCTCCCGGATCGAGAAAGTCGAGCAGGAGATTTCGGGTCTTGAGAAGGAGATCAGGCGCTATGACCTGATACTGGCTGATCCGGCAAGCCATAGTTCCGCTTCCAGATCATCAAATCTCTTCCAGGAATACCAGACACTGAAGAGTTCACTTGAGGGAAAAATGGAAGAATGGGCTGTTCTTCATGATGAGTTGGAGAGTATGTCCAACAGAACTGAATAGGCGTCAGTATTCCCGGTTCATCAGTGAGGCACAGTAGGTCATTAACGGACGGATCTGTTCGTCCGGTAAATCCAGAGAAGCCGCGTGCTTCAGGGCCTGTTGCCAGTGAAGGTTGATAGCGTCGCGTGTATGACGGCCGATTTCCAGACGGTTAAAAACAGCTTTTACGGCTTTAATTTTCTCTTCCGGGTTCTGATCGGCTGAACCATACAGCCGGTTAAAAGATGATGCTTCCGACCCCAGCAATTCCATGGCTTTCACATAGAGGTAGGTCTTTTTACCGGCAATGATATCGCCACCGGTCATTTTCCCGAATGTTTCCTGGTCGGCATAAACATCCAGCAGATCGTCGGTAAGCTGGAATGCAAGTCCGATACTGATGCCGAAAGCATAAAGAGTTTCAGCCTGCTTCGGGGAAGCATTAGCGATAAGGGCTCCCGTTTTAAGACTGGCTGCAAGCAGCACAGCTGTTTTGAGCCGGATCATCTCCATATATTCGGTCAACGAAACCTGCTCGCGGTCTTCGAAATCCATGTCGTACTGTTGTCCTTCACACACTTGTACCGCAGTATGGTTAAACAGGTCCATGACTGCAGGAATCGCTTCAGGCCGGGTGATGAGCATCTGGCGGTTAGCGAGTGCGAATAGGGCATCACCTGAAAGGATCGCGACATTGCCATTCCATTTCCGGTACACGGTTTCTTTGCCCCGCCGGAGCGTGGCATTATCCATCAGATCGTCGTGGATCAGGGTGAAATTATGGAAGAGCTCGATCCCGACAGCAGGGTGCAGTGCATCGTCAACGTTTCCTCCCAGGAGATCGCAGGCTGCCAGCGTTAGAAGCGGACGCAGCCTCTTTCCGCCATGGCGCAGGGTATAGGCTATCGGTTCATACAGCCTGGAAGGGGCAGGAGGGAATGTTAGTCCGGCGAATGTCTCGCTGATCCTTTGCTGAAGAGTTTCGAACGACTGCATACGATTATTGGTCTATTTCCGGCAGGTTGACAAGATACTTGCCATAACCGCTCTTGAGCAAAGGCTGTGCAATTTTCTCCAGCTGTACACGGTCGATGAATCCCATCCTGTATGCTATCTCTTCAATGCAGCCGATTTTGAGGCCCTGGCGTTCTTCGATCACCTGAACGAACTGGGAGGCCTGTAACAGGGATGCAAACGTGCCTGTGTCAAGCCAGGCTGTACCGCGACCGAGAATGCCAACATTCAGCTTGCCCTGTTCCAGGTAATATTTGTTCACATCAGTGATCTCATATTCGCCGCGGGCGCTGGGCTGAATGTTCTTTGCCACGTCAACCACACTGTTATCATAAAAATACAATCCTGGCACAGCATAGTTGGATTTCGGTTTTGCAGGTTTTTCCTCAATGGAAATGGCCTTGTTTGAAGCATCAAACTCCACTACCCCATACCGTTCGGGATCTGACACATGGTAGGCGAAGACAACGCCTCCATCCGGGTCGTTGCATTCAGCCAGCAGCTTTTGCAGGCCGGTACCGTAAAATATATTGTCTCCGAGGATCAGGGAAGCCTTGTCGGAGCCGATGAACTCTTCCCCGATAACAAATGCCTGGGCAAGTCCGTTGGGAACATGCTGCACGGCATACCGGAAGTTGCATCCGATCTGGCTGCCATCTCCCAGCAGTTTTTCAAATCCCGGAAGATCGTATGGAGTGCTGATGATCAGTATATCGCGGATGCCGGCCATCAGTAAAACCGATAAGGGGTAATATACCATCGGTTTGTCGTAAATAGGCATCATCTGTTTGCTAACGGCCAGCGTGAGCGGATGCAAACGGGTTCCGGAGCCTCCGGCAAGAATAATTCCTTTCATACGTAAACTGAGATTAGATGGTGTATAAAAATAAGAAAGAAATGAACTTATGCTTCGGCTGAACAGGTTTGCCCCCAGGGTCCCTCCGAAGGAGTACTTCGTGCCTTTGGGGCAAACCTGTTAAGATTCAGTATATATATCGGATTTTCCGCTGTTTTGGCTGTTTTCGTCCCCGTCGTACACTTCAATGAGCGGTTCGGATTCGAAAGCCTTTGTCACAACGATTTTATCCAACGAAAGGAGCAACGACGGCAGCACGACCATGTTGAAGAACATGGCGATAAGCAGGGTGGAGGAGACCAGTATCCCGAGAGCCTGGGTCCCGCCAAATCCGGAAACAATGAACACACTGAAACCAAGGATCAGAACGATAGAGGTATAAATCATGCTGAAACCGGCTTCACGCAGGGCATTGATTGCCGACAGCCCGATATCGTTCCCTGTTTTCTTCAGTTCATGCCTGTATCTCGAAAGGTACTGGATCGCATTGTCAACAGAAATCCCGAGGGCAATGCTGAAAACAATGATAGTGGAAGGCTTTATCGGAACACCGGCAAAGCCCATCAGCGCCGCAGTGATAAGCAGCGGAATAATATTGGGCAGCATGGAGACAACGATCATCCGGATGCTTGAAAACATCATCGCCAGCAGGAGAGAGATGAACAAGATGGCAATGGCAACGCTCTGGAAAAGATGGTTGATCAGGAATTCGGTGCCCCTGACATACACCACACTGTTGCCTGTAATGGATACCTTATAGTCTTTTGGATCAAAAATGCTGTCAACAACCGGTTTAAGATGTTTTAGGATAAGGTTCATATCCTTGGTGCCGACATCCGCCATCTGGAAACTGATGCGGGTTTTTTGCTGCAGGCTGTCGATAAAGGAATTTATTACTCCGAATTTGCCTCCCGACCTGGTTGGGAAGTAGGAGAGTACAAAGTTCTTCTCCTGGGAGTTCGGCAGCGAATACCGTTCCGGGTTCCCGTTGAAGTAGGCCTGTTTGGCAAATTTCATCACTTCGGCTATCGAAAGAGGTTTAGAGAAGATACCGAAGGCCTGAACGGAATCCTGCAAGGCATCGATCTTCTGTATCACCGGGAGTTTCATCACCCCTTTTTTCTTTTTGGTGTCGATGGATATTTCAAAGGGCATTACTCCTCCAAAATTCTTCTCGAAAAACTTCAGGTCAACAAAGATGGGATCGGTCTTCCTGATATCATCGACGACCTTGCCGGAAGTGCGCATCTGGAAGATTCCGATTATTCCGAATATCACAAGGAGGCAGGCTGCTGTATAGACCAGCTTCCGCTTATTTTGAATGATGTAAATGATCTTTTCGAGGATGCGCCGGAAAATCTTGTTATCCAGATGTGCAACGTGTTTTTCTGCCGGCGGCTTCAGATAACTGAAGATGATCGGAAGAACAGTAATGCAAAGCACATACTCCAGCAGGATGCTGATAGAGGTGATGATTCCGAATTCACGAAGATTTTGGTTCGAAACGATAATGAACGCTGCAAACCCGATTGCGGTTGCAGTGTTTACCATCAGCGAAGCATAGCCGATGCGCTGCACCACTCTCGACAATGCTTTGATCTTATTGCCGTGCGAACGGTATTCCCAGTGATACTTATTCAGAATGTATATGCAATTCTCAATCGCTATGATAACGGTGAGAGAGGGTATCACCCCGGTGAGGACTGTTATCTTAAAACCGAACAGGGCCAGTAGTCCCAATGCCCAGATGATACTGATGGCCACGACTATCAGCGAAGTGGCAACTACCTTAAAGGATCGGAAAAACAGGAGAAGGATTACGGCAGCTATGGCTATGGACAGGAAAATGAAGATGAACAACTCCTTCTTGATCTTTTCCATCATCATGGTCCGGATATAGGGCATACCGGAAACGTGCAGCTCATGACCCGTACTGGCTTTGTATGCCATTGCCATATCGTTGATCTTGCCGACAAGTTCAGTCCGGCTCTTATCATTGACCCGTTTCTTGTCGAGCGTGATCGCCATCAGATAGGCGTTTGTCCTGGGATTATAGAGGAATCCTTCATAGAACTTCAATCCCAGAATCTTTTCCTTCAGGCTGTCGGCTTCTGCCTGCGAGGTAAGCCGCCTGCTTAGGACCGGAGAGAACACGAATTCGCGCAGACTGTCATTTTTGATAACACTCACTGCCCGGGTAATCGACGCCACCTCCTGGATCCCGTCAATCTTCTTGATTTCAGTGGCGAGGTCGTACCAGGTATTCAGCTCTTTCAACTGGAACATGTTGGGATTGATCACCCCGATCACCATGACGTTACCGTCCTCTCCGAATTGCTTTTTGAAATCCAGGTATTCAAGGTATCCCGGGTCGGAGGCAGGAAGCATACGCGTCATATCGTACGACATCCTGACGGATGTAGCCTTCCAACCCATAAAAAGTGTGATGATCGCAATACCTATAAGAATCGCAAGCCTGTTACGAAAGATGATCCTCACTAGATGTGTCCACATATCAACCGGTTCCTGCTTCGAATTGTTTAACAGATAAAGTAGCGGCGAAGTTACGGATTTATGCTGAATGCCGGGATCGGCGGAAGGGAATTAAAATTCTTTAACAATTGATCAAGAGCTTGATTCATAGCGGTTAAGAATAGAGGTTAGTCTTATGGAGTCTGTAATCGTCAGTAGTCTTAGGGCGTTTTTTAGTTTTGGGCTTTCATCGATGGTTTTCGATGAATGTGAGAGAAAAGGTCAGCCAACAGGACAGGAAACGCAAAGGATTTTAAGATTATAAACAGAAGTTGCTGAGTCATAAGCAATAATATATTCGACTCACGGCAAATATTCTAAACCAGAATCCCGGCCTGTCAAAGCGGTTTTATACCTTTGAGGCGATTTTAGCATGGACGAAGATGGGGAAAAGAGTTCTGTTTATCGACGACACGCATCCGGTTCTCAAGGAGCAACTTACTGAAATGGGCTATTCCTGTGACGAGTTTACCGGTTACGGTCGTGAGGAGTATAAGGCGATCATTGGGGAGTATACCGGAATAATCATTCGCAGCAGGATCACCCTCGACAGGGAGATGCTCGACAAGGCTGTCAGGCTCCGCTTCATTGGCAGGGTTGGCGCCGGTATGGAGAGTATCGATGTGGACTATGCCCGCGGAATAGGCGTAGTGTGCCTGAATTCTCCCGAAGGCAACAGGGATGCGGTGGGTGAACATGCCATGGGTATGCTGCTTGCCTTGATGAACCACCTTACCCGGGCGAACTCGCAGGTCCGGCAGGGGACATGGGACAGGGAAGGCAACCGTGGTGCGGAGCTTAAAGGAAAAACCGTCGGGATCATCGGTTATGGCAATATGGGGGGCTCGCTGGCGCGGAAACTTTCCGGCTTCGAAGTCAACGTTCTGGCCTACGATAAATACAAAACAGGATTTTCCGATGCCTGGGTTACGGAAAGCAAGATGGACCGGATATTCCGCGAAGCGGATGTCCTGAGCCTGCACGTTCCCCTCACAACAGAAACCCGGTACCTCGTGGATGAGGCTTTCCTGAATTCATTCAGCAAACCGATATGGCTGATCAACACATCCCGCGGGCCGGTTGTAAAAACCGAAAGCCTGGCCGAAGCCCTTCGCTCCGGGAAAGTGACAGGTGCAGCACTGGATGTGCTGGAGTATGAAAAAAGCTCCTTCGAAGAGATGGATGCTTCTACTATGCCGCAAGCTCTGAGGTATATTCTTCAGGCAGATAATGTCATCCTCTCACCCCATATTGCCGGGTGGACGGTAGAATCCAAATATAAACTTGCCAGGGTGCTGGCCGACAAGATCAGGGAATTACAGATCTGAACAGGCACTACCAGTTCAGGATCTTCATAAAATCGAACTCCTCGGGGTTTTTCAGATATTTCTTAGCTGCGGCCATATCTTCTGCCATCAGGTATTGGATGCTGTCGAAGAACACCATCCTGGCTTTCTGGCTGTTCATGTTCACCATGCGGGTTTTGACCCTTCCGTGTTCATCTTCCACATCTTTCAGGAACAAGGGGAAAATGTCGCCGGTGGGATCAGAGGTGACCATGCATCCGGTCAGGCCTTCGTCGAAAAGTTTCTTAACGCCGATGCCAAGCAGGCTGCAATACAACAGGTCGAAGGCAGTCGGCTGGATGCATCGCAGTTCATAACCCATTTCAACGGGACGGCTCTTGATGTCGAGGCCCAGTTGCTTCAAACGGATCTGGAGCAGCATGTTGTAAATGTGAGCCTTACTGACAGTTCCCAGTTCCGGATGGCCATGGTCGTCGTATGTGAACTGGATCCCAGAGGCTTCAATTTCCGCATCACTCATAAAATGAAAGACCCCTTCACTCACGATGGCAACACCGTAAGGTATTCCCAGGATCTTCCGTTTGATGATGGAGGAGATGATCAGCTTGGTGATGCTGTCGAGGGTTACCTTAGCCTTGTTGAACATCTCGGGGATCACGATCATGGGGTAATGGCAGGCGGCCCCGATGCCGAAGGCCAGGTGCCCGGCTTCACGGCCCATGGCTGATACCACGAACCAGTTGCCCGACGAACGGGCATCTTCATAAATGGTACGCCCGATCCTTACGCCTTCCTGCTTGGCGCTCTGGTAGCCGAAGGTCGATTCACCTTCCGGCAGCGGCAGGTCATTGTCGATGGTTTTGGGGACATGGATATTCTGGATCGGGAACTTTCGTTCGGTGAGGAACTTGGATATCCGGTTGGCAGTGGAAGCCGTATCATCACCCCCGATGGTCACCAGCAGTTTCACATCGTTCTTGACAAAGAAATTGGTCTTGAATTCCAGGTCAGCCGGTTTGTAACGGCTCATGCGGAGAATGGACCCGCCGACGCTGAAAACCCGGTCGGCCATTTCAAAATCAATATCTACGGTGGATGGATTATCGGTGAAGAGGTTACGGTAGCCGTCGTGAAGCCCGATAACACGAAAGCCGTCACGGAGAAAAACCTTGGCTACTGAGCTGATAACCGTGTTGATACCAGGTGCCGGACCACCGCCGGCGAGTATGAGGATGGAGCCTTTCATGGGAAAATGTATTGCGTTTCTGTTAGTATTCTGCTAAGCCCGGGAGCGTATTCCTAATCGATTGATGTTATGCATTCCGGCCTGGCAGGTGTGTTTGGTTTTAAACATTTTATATCCGGCATGCCTGCAGCCGGATGCAAATCGTCCTGCCGAAAATACGAAAAAGTTCATTGAAGCTGACAGGCGGGTTATTTCTCCTTAACAACAAACTGTGCAGTCTGGCGGCTGCGTTGTTCCACGAGCAACTGCCGCCCCGAAAGTACCCTGCTGATCGTATTTGGATCGTAATGACGGATGGTGATCAGTTGCAGTCCATTATTAAACCGGTATCCGAACTTTTCGCCCAGCAGGCTCCCCAGTTTTTCCAGCTTTGCCGGATTATCGTCCATGCAAATAGTGAAGCTGATGGCCGAGATCTGCATCATGTTCACCCGGATGCCACAGGCTGCCAGTGCTGCGAAGATCTCGCTGAGGTTGTCCTCAGCAATAAAGGAGAAGTCCTTTGGAGAGAAGCTGAAAAGCACCTGGTTCGACTTGAGGATGATGCTGGGAATGGCATCGTCGGAAGCAACAGCCGGCCCGATGGTGCTTCCCGGAGCGGAGGGAGAGACGAAGGATCGCACCCGCAACGGTATGCCTTTATTTTGTAAGGGTTTGATCGTTTTCGGGTGGATCACCGATGCTCCGTAATAGGTCAGCTCGATAGCTTCCCGGTAGGAAATATGATCGATCAGGGAGGTATTCTCAAAATATTTCGGATCGGCATTCAGGATTCCGGGAACATCTTTCCAGACGATCATTTCGGATGCATTCAGCACGTGCGAAAAGATGGCGGCGGTATAATCGCTCCCTTCCCTTCCCAGCGTAGTTGTATGCCCTTCGGCCGTCGATCCTATAAATCCCTGCGTGAGGGCTATCCTGGGAGCCGGCATGTCAAGGCTGAAAAACTCCGGAAGCTGCCGGTTCACCAGTTCTCCCGTGATCTCCCAGTCGACTTTGGCTTCCCGCCAGGTGTCGTCGGTCCGGATCAGCTCCCTGACATCAAACCAGCGGCAGCTTAATCCTTCCTGCACAAGATATTCACTTACTATGGTGGTGCTCAGCAGTTCCCCAAGACTAACAATCTGATCGTACTGATAGTCATAATTCATCGCCGGAGGCGAGCTCAGATGCCCTTCGAGTTGTCCGTAAAGCATGTCGACTTTGAAGTAGACCTCATGTTTATTATCGGGGAAGAGCTCAGTCAGGATTTGCCGGTGATAATCCAGAACCTCGTGAACCGACTGATCCAGGGCGCTTTCGTTATTAAACCAGTTCCAGAGTACCTTTTCAAGGGCATTGGTGGTTTTCCCCATGGCCGAAACTACCACTACAAGGTTGTCGTGAGTGTAGTTTTTCAGAATCCTGGCCACATTCCGAACTGCGTCTGCATCCTTTACCGATGCGCCTCCGAATTTGAGTACTTTCATGTATCGTTCAAAAATTGATATCACAAAAATACTATATTTGTTCGGAGAGGACGAAAGGTTGATAAACCGCGGAAGAGAAAGGGTATCAGAAAAGTAAGGAAAGAATATTCAGTTTTCATAAATTTATAATCACTCAACCAAGTATAACCACCAAACCTCAAACCAGATTTCAGCTATGAAGACCCTTGTAGAATTTATTAACGACAAACAGATCGAATATCCAGGTGCAACCGGGGAATTCACCCGGTTGCTCAATGACATCACAATTGCAGCTAAAATCGTGAACCGGGAGATCCGGATTGCCGGACTTGCCGATATCAACGGCCTGTATGGCGCGACCAACATCCAGGGAGAGCAGCAGCAAAAGCTGGATGTTTATGCCAACAACCAGTTCATCAACGCACTGAAACATGGCGGGCAGTGTGCGGCTATCGCATCCGAAGAAAATGAGGACCTTATCATTTTCGGAAATGCATATTCCCAGAAAGGGAAGTATGTGGTTGCCATGGATCCGATCGACGGTTCCAACAACATCGATGTGAACATTCCTATTGGCACCATCTTTTCCATCTACCGCCGTATAACACCTGAGGGAGGTTCTGCCACCGTTGACGACCTGCTTCAGTGTGGCCGGAAAATGGTCGCCGCCGGGTATGTGATCTATGGCAGTTCAACCATCCTGGTTTACACTACCGGAAATGGAGTGAACGGTTTTACGTATGACCCGTCGGTCGGACTCTTCTTCCTCTCCCATCCCGATTTGCGGATACCTGATACTGGAACCATTTACTCCATCAACGAAGCAAACTATATTTATTTCCCCGATGGGGTAAAAAAGTACATCAAATACTGCCAGGAAGATGACAAGGCTACCCGGCGTCCTTATAATACCCGTTATATCGGTTCACTGGTTGCCGATGTTCACAGGAATATGTTGCGAGGCGGAATATTCATCTATCCCGGGAACCTCAAGAATCCGATGGGCAAGCTCCGGCTGCTTTATGAGTGCGCTCCCATGGCCTTTATCATCGAGCAGGCGGGAGGAAAGGCATCCGACGGATTTACGCCCATCCTCGACATAGAACCATACGATATCCACCAGCGTACGCCCCTGTTCATCGGATCCGGTTCCATGGTTGAAAAGGCAGAAGAGTTTATGAAGCAGTACTCGAAAGGATTCGGAGAGGTATAATAAACCGGCATCCGGAGCGTGTAAACAGAAACCTGCCAGAACGGAATTTTTCAATTCTGTATTGTGATCATTCATATCGGAATTATGCTAACTTTATCATAATATTCCGATTTGTCCAGCTATTGATAAACAGAAAAACCACTAACCCACTCCAAACCTACCCAAAATGAAACCAATCGTAAAATTATTACTGGTCGTCCTGATCGCAGGCCTGGTAACCAATGGCTTTGCCCAGATCAACATTGGCAAGAAGATCGAGAACAAGGTCAACAACCGTGTCAATAACAAGATCGACCGGGGTATCGACAAAGGCCTTGATCAAATTGAAAAGGATATCAAGGGCGAAAAAAAGGAAGACAAAACAAAAACTGAAACAGAGAAAAAGGATCAGTCAACCCAGCAAAAGAAACCGGACGATAAAATTAATCCGGCCAAATCGGATCAGCCCACCCTTGAGGCTTATTCCAAGTATGATTTTATTCCGGGAGAAAAAGTGATCTTTTTCGAAGATTTCAGCCAGGACGCTGTGGGTGATTTCCCGGCATTATGGAATACCAACGGTTCGGCCGAGGTAGTCACTACAAACCTATACCCCGGCAACTGGATGAAGTTTGTTATGAATGAATGCGTGTGGACCGATGCTTTGCTCAAATTGCCGGAAAATTACACTGTCGAATTTGATGTAATTCCCATAGGAGGCCTGGAGAATGCTAATATGTCGGGATGGAATATGCGGCTTATGCAGGCGAAAAATGCAAAAGCCTGGGATGCAGGTTCGGCTCCGGGCAACGGCGGGCTTGAGTTCTCCATTGAGTATTTCGGGAGGCCGAGTTATCATACCTGGCTATACGGTAAAGAATGTGAAATAGCAAAGTTGAACGGGTATAAAGAAGGTGACGAGTTCAAAGAAAAGATGAACCAAAAATACCATATAGCTATCTGGGTTCAGAAATCCAGGGTCCGTATCTATCAAAACCAGGACAAACTCTTCGATGCTCCTAAGGCTTTCCCTACGGATTGCGTGAAACCCGACAGGCTCAGATTCGAGTATGGTGCTGCAATGATCAGCAATGTACGAATAGCAGTCGGCGCTCCCGATATGCGCAACAAGCTCATGACCGAAGGCAAGCTTGTTACATACGGCATCTATTTCGATGTCAATAAAGATGTGGTGAAGCCCGAATCGTACGGAACGCTGAAAGAGATTGCAAAAATCCTGAATGAGGTTCCCGATGTTAAAGTGAAGATCGTTGGCCATACCGACAGCGACGGGGCTGATGCTTCCAACCTCGACCTTTCGAAACGCCGTGCAGCCTCAGTGAAAAACGAGCTGGTGAAAAACTTCAGTGTAAACGGCGACCGCCTCGTGACCGACGGAATGGGCGAAAGCCAGCCGGTGGCTCCCAATGATACGCCCGCCAACAAGGCCCTCAACCGCAGGGTAGAATTCATTAAGATGTAATCAGGCTTTTGAACCTAAGATCCTATGAAAACAATTAGAACAATCATCCGGCTTTGTTCTGCAGTAGTTATTGTATCAGCATTAAATACTGCAAACGCACAGACTGCATTGGAATACCTGAATAAAATGCCCAAATTTCCTGATCCGGTTTGCTCCTGTTCGAAAGAAGCCATGCAGCAATATGCCGGACTGGTTGATGACCTTAAGATAAAAGTTGCTGATGATGCAGAGAGCAGAAAAGATCAGTTGGAAAGCTATATGGAGGGGAATAAAGGCAGCATGGAAGATGGAATGATGCAACGGGTTTCGGAAACATCGGGTTTGAGTATGGAGGAGATACAGAAGCTGAAAGATAAACAAGGTGATATGACTCAAGCCGAAAAAGATGCTTTGGCAAACAGAGTGCTGCAAAACCAGAACCTGTCGCTCGATGAAGTGAAAAATATGCAGAATATGTCTAAAGAAGGGCAGGAAGCATGGGCGCAGGCATACGCGGCTGAACAAATGGCCAATGCTCAGGCAAACCAGGGACAGAATGCAAAGATGGCACAGCAAAATAATCAGGCCGCTTCAATGCTGAGTCTGATGGAGGAGCAACAATCGGTGCAGGGTAAAATCAGGAATTATGAGATTGATGTGATCAACAGAAAGCAGGCGCTTCTGGATGAAGCAGGGAGAGAAAAAGCGGCTCTTGATTCAGAGTTGAAAAAGTTGATAAATGAGCTGCATAGCATCCGCTCAATTTATGAATGTAATGAGTGTGGCACACCTCCTCAGGCAGATGTAAACCATTGGAATGCAGTTGTTAAGAAAATCCGTGAAATGCAAAAGTCTTACCTGGCGTATTGCGAAAAATTCACACCTAAACTGGAGAAATACCTCAACTGGTATAAGGAAAGTTTGGTCGGCAACCTGCCTCTGTACGACAAAGCCGAAGAATTACAGATTCAGACTACCGCAGCAACCACCAATACAAATCTTTCCCTTCCGCCAAATGCAAAAGGGAGTTTCTCGCTTCAGGCAGTTGAAAATTATATGTCTGCATACGATTTGTTCATTTTCAGGTCCCAGATCGATTTGCCAGATTTCCAGATTGATTACTATAAATAACTAGGTAAACAACTGTTTCGGAATGAATCGTTTTATTTACCTCGTATTACTGTTTGCTATAGCATTGCCTGCTCTTTCGCAAAACAGCAGTCCAGATGCTATCCGAAAGCAGATGGCCAAGATCCGCCAGACAACCAACTGGAACGACCCTGCTGCAGCTAAAAAAGCCAACGAGGAGATCCAGAAGCTGGCGCAAAAGTTGACGGGTCAACCGGTGAAACCGGCGGGAAACGCTTCGCAGCCAACAAAAACGCCCGGAGAGTTACTCATAAAATCTCCTCCTACCGAAGGCAATGTTCTGGCCATCGCCTCCCGGTTCTATACCCGCTCTTACAAAGCCCTTGATGCCATTTCGAAGCAGCAGTTCGACCTGGACTTTAAGCAGGCCGGGTACGACAAGTTCAGTTTCAGTGCGGTAAGGAAGCTGACATCGGCCGGAGCCACACTCACTACGTTAGGGAGTGATCACAACCTGGCATGCGTGTACCTGACGGCTGCATTGAAAGCCAGGCCGACCGATACGCTCAGCGCCAATAATTTCGGGGGCTACCTCCGTGTGATCGATTCGATTGAGGCTTCTGTGCCCGTATTGCTCTATGCAAATTCGCTTTTTGGTCAGAGCCCCGTCATTCTGACACAACTCGGATGCAGCTACATAGAACTGAATGATGAAAAAACCGGTGAGAATTACCTGAAGCAGGCCATCGGATACAATCCTGATTTCGGTCAGGCTCATTCTGCTCTTTGCGACTTGTATATCAAGCAGAACAGGTTGAAGGAAGCGATCGAGCAGCTTTTTGCCGGGGTGAAGGGAATTGGGGTCTCTTATTCCAAAGCCTCCAATAACTACGCTTATATGCAGAAGCAGGCGGAGGATGCGGGCGAAGCCGGCAACCAGAGCGCGAAGGAGGATTTCTGGGATGAAACGCGCAACCAGCTTGAACCACCGGATCCGCTTGCATCGCTGGTGCCTGAGGATGTCCGTATAAAAATGCCGTCATTCCCCAATTGTGATAAGGTGGCCGACTGGACGGAGGGAGGCGGTTATTCTTCTGCCGTGGATGGATACAGCAGGTTCCACGCGAAGCTGATGGCCTTTTCCAGTGAATTCCTTCAGGTTCATACAGAACTCCCGTCACTTCCTCCCAATGCCATCCTGCGCGATTACCCGAACGAACGGTTTGCCCTCGACTGCATCACGGAGTACTTCTTCCAGGAATCGGATAAAGTGGATAAACGATACCAGGGGAAGATCGATGAGATCATGAAGAAGGATTATGACGAGCTGAATGCATACCTGGAAAAGCATGAACGGCTGGTGAAAACATACGTGGGCTGTGTGGAAGGCTGCGGGGCGGAAGAACATTGTATTGAAGAGTGTCACCGGAAGTACTGTTCGGAAGAGTGTCCGGCAGCCAATATCACCAACGGGAAACATCAGGGGTATTTCGAGGATTATCGGAAGCAGTTCCGGGATATGGTAAAAGAGCAGGAGAAACTGCTGGACGACCTGTATGCCTTCTCCGCGCAATGGTTGAAGAAAATTGAGAGTCCTTACTGGAATAAGATCTACGCTTATGAAGTGCAGCGCGTAGCCTTATCAATCGTCGGAAATGCTTACACTGCCTATCCCCAGGCTTTTATGGCGCCGATGCAGAACGATTGCGGTACTGATTGCTCGGTGTATGCCAATCCTTATCCTATTCCTGCCGAAGAGGTAGAGACCAAGAAGCCCCAGGAGAATCCTTGTCCTGAAGATTCAAAGCTTTCCCTCGGTTTCCTGGCGTGCAGTGCCGATTTCGATTGCGAGAGCATTGAGTTTGGTTGTTCGGCTGGGGCTTCCTTATCCGTAAAAAGGAACTTTAAAAACAAGAGCACTACGTTGTTTGTAGGGGCAGGTGGCGAGGCGCACCTGGGAGTTGCCGGGGGCGAGCTAAAGGCAGGCGTAACACTGACGCGCACCGATGGCGGCGACACAGATATTGGCGGCAAGGTTGAAATGAGCGCTACAGTGGGCGGTCCGGTGAAGGTGGGCAAGAATATGGAAATGTCGGCCACCGTGATGGAAGGCGGGAAGATGGAAACGAAAAATGTGCTCGGCTTCGGTTTTTAAGCCAGTCTTTGTTGCATTATCCTTTAGCTCATAGTCTCCTGCTCAGGATTGCTGATGGCAGGGAAGCGGTGATAAGAAACTGGTACTTTCGGATGCATTTGCCTGCCGGGTAAAAACAGGCTGTTTCATCCCAACCGTTGTACCGGGCAGCATAGTGCTGATAGAGGGTGGGATTGGGGGTGTTGGCGGAATGGTTATATATATTAGTTGGCAACAACCTAGTAAACAAAAACCTATACCAAGACAAACAAAATAGTTATATTCGCATCTAAATTTCTAACTTATGACACTAGTTATATCATTACGAGTTCCTGATGGTGTTGTATTGGCAGCCGATAGCTTGCAAACAACCCAAGTTGCCTTCCAGCCTGGGGTAAAAGACTTTAAGATTAGAAACCCAAAAACAGGGCAAGATATTCCCATCGGAGATTTTAAGTTTCCGCCTATCATGATGCCGACATCAACGTCCTCATATGCACAAAAATTATTTTCGTTTAAAGAAAAATATGGTGTAGCAACATTTGGGAGTTCTATAATTAATAATAGGACGATTTATAATCACATTAAGAATCTTGAACTCAGTACCAAGGAAAAAATAAACTCTGTTTCAAAAGCTGGTGAAGTCATTTTAAGTTATTTCTCTGGACAACTTCAAGAGCAGTTAAAATCAAGTGGACAAAAACTTAATAAGGGCCAAATTGTTATGGGCTTTCAAGTTGTTGGATTTGAGACATCAAGTGATTTATTCGGGCATACAGTGGATGTTGCAATTGGTGAAACTCCAGGATCAAGAATGAATGATGGAATAGGGTGTACAATTAGTGGAGATACTGAAGTAGTTAGGAAAATCTGGGAAATTGGACATGGAACTAATCGCGCACCAAATTATGGATCATTTTCGCTCAAAGATGCGGTTGATTATGTTGAATTTCTTATTAATACAACAGCTTCTTTTCAGAGGTTTGCCAATATGATTCCTACTGTTGGTGGTGCTGTTGATGTGGCTTTAATCACTAATTACTCTCAATTTACCTGGATAAAATACAAAGAGTTGACAAGAATCCTCGAAAGAATTTAATATCTTTGCATCATGAAAAAAAATCTTCAAAAATCACCTTTCATTCTTCCTGAAACTCATCCTATATCCAATGGGTTCATTGGATATGGTGTCCCTTCAATCAGTTATTATAAGATTGAGCCATCAAATATGTTTCCATTGTTTACTGGTGAGTTATCGTTCAATGATGGTAGACCAACTTCCATGCAGATAATTGATCGACACATTGAACAGTATAATGCTGTTTGGCAAGCTTTATCTTGAAGTGAACTACTTAACTAGAACCGAGATACTCTTTATTAACCATAAAATGGCCCTCCTTTTTGGAGGGCTATTTGTTCCACCTGATAATATTAAGGATGATCAGGCTTTTGAATATATGCTTGAAGCAGTAGAAGGCGAAATCTATGGTATTGAACTTTATCCAGAGATTTCAACTAAAGCAGCAATATATCTGCACAATATCACTTGTAATCATATTTTTAATGATGGTACTAAGCGTACAGGTTTAGCTGCTGCATTATTGTTTTTAGAAAAGAATAACTTTATACTTAAGCCTAGCATCACTAATCAGCAATTAATCAATTTTATGATTGAGGTTGCTGAAGGGAAGCATAATATTGAATCAATCTCGGATTGGCTTCAGAAAAGAATCATTAAAAAATACTAGTTCGGAAAACAAGGCTGTTGCCAACATGGGCTTAGCAACCAGGGCTTTGTCCCATCGCGCAAAGCCAACCACACAAAGCCCCGGCGCCAAGCCCCGACCGTAAGGGCCAATTTGTTTAATTACTCAATTCAATTGCAATATGAGCGTGAAAAAAATTGTACCGGGCCTTTGGTTCACTGCTGAAGGAGGAAAAATTTCACAGGTATTGGAGTATTATCTGCAGGTCTTTCGTGACGATTTTAGCGCCGGAGAAACAATTCCTTTAGGTACAACTCCAAGCGGAAATGCCGAGATGTGTGAGGCTGAAATTTTCGGGCAGAGGTTCTCCTTCCTGTGTACAGAAAAACCGCATCATTCGTTCAACGATGCCGTATCATTTACCATCCATTGTAAAAATCAGGAAGAGATTGACAAATACTGGGATTATTTTACCCGGGAGGGTGAAGAATCTCAATGCGGATGGTGTATGGATAAATTCGGCGTCCGATGGCAGATCGTTCCTGAGAATCTTGGCGAGCTGATGAGCCAGCCCGGTGCGTACGACGTAATGATGGCGCAAAAGAAAATTATTATCGCTGAATATTTTAAGCATACCGAATCGTGACCGCAGTGCCTCCTGGAGGAGCCTTGGGCTGGAAGTTATCGTGGCATGCATTGTTTTCTCCGGTTCAGGATCATCGGATTGCGGTGATTGGGATACGGCGCTTTTCATTTGCCTTTCGCAAGGATGACTTTACCGGGGAATGAATCGGCGTATAACTTGCCCCATTTTGTAATATCTTAGTGATTTGTTGAGCCCTTATGGCTCTGCACAATACTTAATGTCTCCTCTGATAATCTGCTTATGCGTTTGCCGATTTTCTTGTTATCAGCCTTTTGTTTGTTGGTGATCACAACCACAGCCCAGACCGATAAGGCTCTCACTGAAAAGCCAGGTACATTTGAGATACTGGGCCGTACCGATTATGCAACTACCGGCGGCTATACAAAAGCCGAAATGGCGGGCAACCTCGAACGGATAAAAAATCTGGTTGCCCTTGTAAGACAAAATCCTGTTCTCAGCGACATCAAGGGTTTCAATGGCAGGGCCAGGATCCATGACATTTCCTCAACCTCAAAATGCGGTTATGGAGTACCCGCCCGTGTCAGCTTTGAGTTTTGCTCCTTTTTCCGGAACAAGGCAGGCAACATTGTCTTCAATACCATTGAACCGCCCTGCTGGTCTGTCTATATCAACAGCATCAACGGCACGGCCATTTCATCCGTGGGATTTGATTCCGGGAAATGCATGTTTGCCGTTCCCCTCAACAAAAAGACCCTTGCTCCAGGCATCGATGTTTACGACGGGGAGTTTTTCGTGATCTACGACCCTTCTCGTCCCGATTACTGGATACCTGTTACGGTAAACGAAGCCTTTGCCTCTGCCAGGGAATTTGCAGCCAAAGAGAAGGACGAGTACACCTTCGCACTCAATAAACAGTTTCTTGACAAGGAGTGGGATGAAATTCCGGTTGCCGACCGCGACAAGCCGGCCTATTACGGAGGCAACCTTTCGAGGGTAAGTTCTTCACCGGGTTACGGCGGACAGGACAGCCTCTTTCCACGCATTGTAAAGGTGAATCCGGCATACTGGAACAAATCGTTGCCAAAGTCGGCCATCCAGTTCATTACCTTGCATTCGGTTCAGAATAAAGACTATCTGAGCAAAGAGCTGAATGAGTGTAAGGGATATTGGGAGAAGGGTAGCGGAAGCGGTTGTGATCTGGCGCGGTTCGAGCTGTCGTACAGCCTGGATGATATCCGAAAGCTGGCTGCCCTTATCGGTAAGTAAAGAAAAGGCAAGGGCGGCCGGATGAATGAGATGTGTTATATTTGACAATTCATAGCTGTTTTTACATGATCAACTGACTTTTCCCATGAAGAAACTACTTTTCCTGATTCCTTTGCTTTTCATGGTTCTGATTGGATGCAACAAAAAGGAGGTTGCGCCACCCGTAACGGATGGAGTATTTGGCAAGCCTCTGACAATCCGTGCGAAATTCCTTGCAGATGTTGCGGCACTCAGGAAAGACGGGATGAAACATGTGAACACGGCAGATGATATGGTCGAATTCAACCGGAAGGTGATCCGACTGAATGAACAGGCAAGGAAAGATTTTCATAAAGAGGCTGAATTGATGAAATTACCTCTGGATATTCCCTTTGTGGATTCAACCAACAGGCAGGTCATGCAATTACTGTCGGTGAAAATGATCCGCTTAGATTTTGAAATGGCAACCTTTGCCATAAGGGCACGAATGATCCAGCCGGTTTATCTGAATTATAAAGGAAGGCTGATCCCGAAATCTTTTATGGCCTATATGGCCGACGGGAAGGGTAAACCGGTTACTCCCGGCCGTTACGACTGGCTAAGGGGTTCATATGATAAACAATTCGAGATAGGAGATACGGTGGAGTTCATCAGTACTGTTCCCGACTATCATAATTACCCGGCTCTGAAACAGTTTATCTTCAGATATTAACATTTCGGATCCTGCGGGTATATCCTCAGATCGGTATTTACAATTTTGAGTACAAATACCGAATACGGATTCATGAAGGATCGTTCCAGTTCGGTGGTCAGAATCCTCATTACGTCAGCAAATTCCCCGAAGACCTGGGTGCTCATGCCGTTGGTCCGGACCTCTATGTCCGGGTAAGCAGCGAGCCGGTCGATAAACTCCCTGATCGGGCCGGGAAAGTCGTCGCTAAGCAGGGGGTAATAGCTGAGTTCGGCGGAGATAGTCATCTGTAAAGTATTGAGATTAAAGCAGTGCCGTTCACAAAGTTAATTGCTTCGGTCATAGCCGGCATCAGGATGTTGGTAATTTTCTGATAATAATGGGGTAACTCTTTTATAACAAGGGCTTGATACCTTTATCACCCCAATAATGGTTTCATGGAAGAATATCATACTGAACTGGAGAACCTGTTGCTGCTGCAGGAATCGTGGCTCGATCGTCTGATAGACCTGGGATTGAATCTTGAGAACCGGGGAGAGCAGGATCAGGCCTTCAGGGTTTACAAAGCCGGACTGGAGAAGGCTGACAGGGCAAGAGCCGTTCTTTCAGGCACGATGGCGGGATTGTTGGATTAATAGATAGTCTAAAATTCTCGGAATGAATTATACAATGAATTCAGAATTCAGTATCCAGGAGTCAGAAGAGATTATAAATGATGCCAGTATTCCTACTTCAAAAATCAAAAATCGCTGATCGACATTTTTACTTTAATCGTTAATAAATGACGAATGTCGATTAACGAATTACGAAGTGGCTTTCTGTAGTATTTAGTTCTAAAATCAAAAATCGCTGATCAGCATTTTTACTTTAATGGATCACGAACAATGAATGATAAATGATTTTATAAACAGTTTTATACCGCGGCTGAACAGGTTTGCCCCTAAGGTACGAAGTGCTCCTTCGGAGGGACCCTTCGGGTCAAAATTTGTTTTTCGGGACTGGCTCAGTATAAATCTTTATCTTTTTCTCACTACAGGTTTTTGAACATGCAATAGAGGTCGAATCCGTAATCAAAATTGTATAGCCGGTATTTTTCGTGGATTGATATTATCGACCGCTCTATGTGGAAGCCGAAGAAGAGCTCATAATTTTTCGCCGAGCGGTACGGAAACTGAATCTGTCCGATCCAGGAAATATCATAATCACGGAAACCGCGGAGTGAAGCTTTACTTTCGCGTTGCGTAAGATCATCATATTTCAGTCCGGATGAAAAGAGCCTGGAGAAAGCAAGCCCTGTCTCAAACGAAAAGTCCAGGTCGCCCGCAGGCCTGGGGATTGAGCCATTTATACCGGCCAACACAGGGACTTCAATATAGGTAAAGCGTATCTTTTCGAACGACTGGGTGAAAAACTGGTTGATATATCCGAAGTTGCTGCCCTTGGTGATGTAGCGGAATTCAAGCATTGCGAAGGTTTCCGGTGAAAAGTTGCATCGCACGAATGGTCCCGCTGAGAATCCCGGCATCCCAGACTTTTCGTAATCATATCCCCAGAACTCTTCTTTGTCGCCGACCATATCTGCGCCATGAATACCGGTGACGACACCGCCATCGAAGCTGATCTTTTGTGCCCGGGCGGCCGGCAAGAAGAGGGCGCTCATGAAGAGCAAGGCAGATGAAAGGATGCAAAACGGCCGCATGTCTAAAAAAGTTTACATGGCTTTAAATATACTAATAAACTGCTTATTTCCTGATGCAAAAGCAATGATAATCATTGAGAAAGGAATTCTGTTGATGCACATCTTATTTCGATCTTCAGGTTATAAAGATGCGGCATCATTCATCCCATATTCTTGTATCTTTATATTTATTTTATCTGCATGAGAAAATTGATTTTGAGGATTTGCATTCCTGCCCTGCTTTTTACGTTCCTTAATCCGGCAATTATTGAGGCACAATCCGGTAAATCACTGGCTGACACCGCCGTTATTTCAGGTTTGTTGAAAAGAGCCCGGTCGATGTCTGCCGATTCGGCCATACCAATTTACCGGCAGGCAATTTCTATAGCCGAGCGTGACCTGAAACAGGGAGGACCGGGGAATTACATGAATGCTATTACCCGTAAACTGATAAAATCGCAACTGGAACTAGGCCTGACGTATTACCAGCAGCTTGCATACGGGAAGTCGCTTGACCTTTATAAGAAAGCATTGCGTGAATCGATCGATATAGGGGATCCTATATATATCGGTGAAAGCTACTTCAATATTGGCGAGGTTTGTCTTGAACAGAGCCGGTTCACGGAAGCCATGGAATATTACCGGCAGGCTCTTGCAAATTATGTGAAGGCGGGTGATCGATCAGGGGAGTTCTGGAGTTATACCGGCATGGGTATCGTACAGAAGCAAACAGGGAATTACCGTGATGCAGCCGAATGTTATAACCTGGCATTGGTTACCGCCCGGAAGGGAAGGCTCAGGGATGAGGAAGCTACCTGTTACAATAACCTGGGCAATGTGTTTCGCCGGCAGGGTGATTTTGCCAGGGCTATGGAATCCTACCAGAAGGCTATAACCATTTTCAGGGAAAGAAAGGATGAAGAGGCGGTATCCGATTGCCTGAACAATATCGGCAATCTTTATCTCGACAACGGAGATCCGTTTCGGGCCCTGGATTATTTCCGGCAGTCATTGAAAATCATTGAGCCGAAAAACGATGAGTACCGGCTGATCATTCGCTATAAGAATCTGGCCACCGCTTATTCCGATCTGAGAGATTATGATAATGCGGCTCAATACCTGAACGATGCAATTAAACTGGCCGAAAAGTCAGGCGACAGGTCTTTCATTGCATCCTGCAATATGCTGTATGGAAAGCTGCACATGGCAAAAAAGGATTATTCAATAGCTAATGCCTATTACAGGAAATCTGTCGGATTGTATGGCGAAATCGGGGCGAAGCAGGAGCAATCGGAAGCTCTGGTTGAACTTGCCGGTTCATTGCTGGCATCCGGAAATACAAAGGAAGCTATCGGCAATGCCAGGGAAGCTGAAAGACTGGCTATGCTTACGGGTTCACTCAAAGGCAGGCTGGATGCCGACCTCTGCCTGGCACATTGTTATGAGAAAGCTGGTGACGCCCGTCAGGCTTATGCTTACCTGAGCCAGGCCACTACTTTGAAGGACAGTATCTATTCGGCCGAGAAGAATCGTACCATCGAAGAGATTGAAGCCGGATTCGTGCGTTCCGAACTTAAAAAGGAAAATGCAGCACTTACTCAGAACAGCCAGCTTCAGAAGCAGGCATTACGCACCAAAAATCTCATTCTTCTTCTGTTGATGATCAGCCTGGTGTTGAGTGCGGCTCTGATATGGCTGATCTACCGCAGGCAAAAGGAAGCTAAGCGTGAAACGGGCAGAGTAAAACAGCTTAGTGAGGAGAAGATTGATAAGCTGAACGAAGATCTCACGGCCAAGGAACGGGAACTTACATCGAAAACCATTTTTATTCAGCAAAAGAATCAGCTATTGGAAAAACTCATCGGGGAACTCGAGCGTTTGAAAACGCCGGAGGTTTCGGCGGATGGGATACGCCAGTTGCAGGTCCGGCTCAAACAGGAGCTGTCGCCGAATGCCTGGAAGGAGTTCGAAGTGCAATTCAATGAGGTTCATCCGGGTTTTCAGGGACGGATGCTTGAAATGTACCCAGGGCTGACTCCCGCCGAACGTCGTTTGTGCGTATTCATCCGCCTGGGAATGAATACCCGCGAAATCTCTTCACTCTCCGGTCAGTCGATAAAAAGCATAGAAGTTGCCCGTACACGTATCCGGAAAAAGCTGGGAGTACCCCATGAAAGCAATCTGACAAATCATATAGCGTTGATTTAAAGGCGGATTGGTTTCAGATTCCACGGGCATTCACGTTGCTTCATCCACCGGCTGCACTTTTCTCTTAATCAATGACCGTTTCCGGTTCACCCCTGCAAAGCTTGCTATACTTCGGCTGAACAGGTTTGCCCCTAAGGCACGAAGTGCTCCTTTGGAGGGACCCTTCGGGTCAAAATTTGTTTTTCGGGACTGGCTCAGTATAATTCAAATTTGACTGGTTACTACACCTGCATAGATTCCCCGGACTGATCCTGAGCAGTAAAGTATAAAGCTGTAACCATTCCCTGAGCAATTGAGTGTTTTTGTAGGGTGCCTGCTAAGCTATTGTAAGGGACTTAAAATAAGCAATATACGATTACTGCGGTACATTTGCCGATATGCTGCTGCCATCGGCAAGAACAGGAAATGAGGTTCTGACGGTAGCGGGTAAATGTACCAGGGCCAATGAAAACTATGATACCGGGAGTGGTTTTGAGTTTTGCTGTAATGGCGATGGGTTGCAATGCAGATTCTGGCAAGTTGGAAGAAAAGCGTAAACACTCTGAAGAAGATAGCGGGAAGTCTGCAATGATCTTTCATCGAACCCATGAACCCAGCGAAAATGCATTCACTTTCCTTCTCCCGCAAGGGTGGAGTGTAACAGGCGGCATTACGCGGGTTAACCCGGATGCTGCCGGAGGTTCCGGTAATGCTGTTGAGGCAAAACTTTACATGAAATTATCATCACCCGACCAAAAAGCTGGCATGGGATGGCTGCCTGATACCCGGTTTTTCGATATGCAGCGCTACCCGGGGCACAACCTGGCCGCACCAATGTTCCCCGACGGAAGCAATTACAACGGAATGACCGTGATGCGTATCCCCAACCCTGCATCATTCATTAGTGAGGTTGCTTTTCCCTTTGCTCATCCGCATGCCGAGGGATTGTCGGTAACTCAGTTACAACCATTGCCGGAACTGGCGGTGGAATTCAGTGATATGTCGGCAAAGATGCTTGGTGGTTACAGATTCACCTACCAGGTGGTTATTGCAACGCTGGAGTATTCAGAAGGTGGCATTCAATACATAGAGAAAATGGTCTGTGCCATTGAAGACTGGGGGCAAATGGGTGGCGGATTATGGAGCAATAAAGAAACCTGGTATGTTCGGGCAGAGAAAACATTGTTTGAGAGCTATGTACCTGTGTTTGCGACCATCGGACAATCGGTGAAACTCAATCCGGATTGGATAGCCCGCGAAATACGCAGTCAGCAGATAAACAGCAATATAGCCCTTAAAACCCAAAGCGAAATAGCTCGAATTGATAAAGAAATTACCCAACATCGCGCCCATACCAATTCAGAGATCAATAACGACATGTACCTGAACCTCACAGGACAGGAAGATTACACCAACCCGTTTACAGGTGAAACAGAGCGCGGCACCAACGAATGGAAGTATCGCTGGGAAAATGACCTGGGAGACGTTGTTTATCATAACAATGAGAACTACAATCCCAACGAAGATGCGGATTTTAAAGTGAAAGGCTTTAGAAGATCGGGAATCAGGAAAAGGTAAAAATGACACGCAGGGGTTCCTGATTGATGAATCGAATGTTAGAATTCCTTATCAGCCTTATTATTTTCAACGAAATATTTCTTTATGAAATCACTACTCACCATCGCATTTGTATCGCTTCTTTCTGTCACCTGCCTTTCGGCCCAGAATCCCTGGCAATGGCAAAACCCGCTTCCCCAGGGAAACGGTCTCTGGAGCGGAAAACTCATTGATAATAATACTTACATTGCCGTTGGGACTTGTGGTACCATCATCCGCACCGCCGACCAGGGACAAAACTGGACGCTTCCATACACTCCTCTGCCACAGTTCCTCTATGGCATTGATTTTTCATCCACCGACAGGGCTACTGCAGTCGGCGACCAGGGCATCCTGATCAACACAAACGACCAGGGACAAAGCTGGCAAATGGGTGTATCCGGCGTTAACTCGAGCCTGTGGGGTATAGACTATACCGGTAACGGTACCGGATTTGCCTGTGGGGAAAACGGGACACTGATCAAAACCACCGATTCGGGAGAAAGCTGGTCATCACTGAATTCCGGTACAAACCAACTGCTTTTTGCAGTTCAATTCGTGAATCCTGATATAGGATGGGTGGTCGGAAATAATGGTCTCATACTCAAAACGACCAATGGAGGGACTTCCTGGAATGTACAACCATCGGGGACTACGAAAATGCTCCGCTCCATCTGTTTCCTCGATGAATCCCTTGGCTTTGTCAGCGGATATTCCGGTACTATCCTTAAAACCACGAATGGCGGTACCACCTGGACCGAGTTGCCCCACTATGCGGGATTTGATTTGTTCAGTATCTGCTTCATCAACTCCATGATCGGATTTGCTGCAGGAAGCGGTGAAAATTTCATCAGCACCAGCAATGGCGGCGAAACCTGGCAAGTGCATCTGGGTTCCATGGACGGGGGCTGCTGGAACAGTATCAACTTTACTGATGAGGACAACGGATGGATGTGCGGGAATTATGGAAGGATGCTAAAGACAATGGATGGCGGTAACACATGGAATCTGGTCTCGGATAATTCCTGTTATGACTATCACTCTATAAACTTTTTCCAGCAACAGTACGGAATGGTGGGCGGCGACTGGGGAAGCTACTTCCGGACCACCGACGGCGGGAACAATTGGGAATTGAAAGCCATCCCCGACTATGATATGATCATTTACGGGATACACTATTTTTCACCTCAGGATGTTCTGGTTGTGGGCGGTTATGGTGGTTGCTACCGGACAACGGATGGTGGTGACTCGTGGAACAAGGTCAACCTGGGTACCATTTCTAATCTTATGAGCCTGAAATTCGTATCGCCGCAGGTGGGCTATATATTCGGAGTCTATGGATACCTGGCTAAGACCACTGACCAGGGTTCCACCTGGAATGTGATCCCTTGCCCTCAGACATTGCATTTTGTATGTGCACACGCCTTCGATGAACAGCATCTGATTGCCGGAACCGGCTGGGGAAAAATTGTGAAGTCGGATGATGGCGGACAAACATGGGTTGAAAAACATTCAGAATCGGGTGAACAGATAGCTGACATCTGTTTTATTGATAACCTGAAAGGCTTTGCTGTTTCGGGCCATAGCAAAATATACAGTACGAACGACGGCGGTGAAACCTGGGCTGTTACACAGGTCGGTTCATTCAGGGATTATACCCACATCCACTTCACTAATGCACTTACAGGCTGGATTAGCGGCAGTGATGGTTATATGCTCAGAACCAATGATGGCGGGATTACCTGGGAACAAGTGTACCTGGGGACTCACCAGGCCCAGAATGTCGTCTATTTTTTTGATGAACAAAACGGTTTTATTTCAGGTAACAGCGGGATGCTGCTTCATACTTCCAACGGCGGTTACACTGCCATCAGAGAAAATGAACCGGAACAGTCATCTTTATCTCTTGCTATTTTCCCCAATCCGGTTATTGAACAAGCAAACCTGTTATTTTATCTGCCGGAGAAGGACAAAATCCGGATAAATATAGTCAATTCAGAAGGCCGTGAAATTAAAACTCTATATACCGGCATTGCTGAATCCGGCGATCACACCCTCAGCGTGAATGCTGCTGCCATCGCTCCCGGAATTTACCTGATTCGTCTCGCTACTTCTTCGTCGACACGATCCGTTAAGATGATCGTACGTTGAATCCTTTTGAAAAAGGATCAGATCCATGAATACCATTCAGGCTGGAAACTTTCATAATAACCAAGTATTCAAAATCTGACACCATGAAATCATCTACCTTAAAGTCGATTTGTGGAGCTTGTTTGCTCCTGCTAATGGCGATTTCTTTGCCTGCCCAGGTAAAGATCGGCGATAATCCTGATAACATTAACTGTTCTGCGATCCTGGAGTTGGAAAAGGCCAACATGGGACTGTTGATTCCACGCGTATCCCTGGCATCCGTATGGGATGACGTAACGATTCCTGATCCGGCTAACAGTTTATTGGTATACAATACCAATTTCGGCGGCGGGCCGGAGCCTGTGAGCCCCGGATTCTATTACTGGCGGGAAGACCAGGGCAGATGGATCCGGCTTGTCAGCACAACCAGCGGAGCCAACGGAGACATCTGGATCGACGGGAATAACAACCTGCTATCAGCCAACAGCGGCAACCAGGTTCTGAACGGAACCTGGAACGTAGTGCTGGGTAAGGAAGCGTTTGAAGACTGGAATGACACTACGAATTCTTATATCGCCATCGGTTATAAAGCAGGTAAAGAGGATGTTACCGACGGGGATGCCGACGTTATAGCGATGGGTACGCAGGCAGCCTTCAGTAATTCCGGTCAAAACCTGAATGCTATGGGCTGGATGGCCGGATACGGCAATACAGGATTATATGTTAATGCTTTTGGCCGGGAAGCTGGTAGCGTTAACCATGGGTCAAGTGTAAATGCCTTGGGATTGAACGCGGCAAACCAGAATTCCGGAGAAGGAGTCAATGCATTGGGTTATTATTCGGCTTATACCAATACTGCGCAAAATATGAATGCATTAGGCGGTTTCGCGGGATTCGGCAACGCTGGCGAAAGTGTGAATGCCTTCGGATGGGAAAGCGGCAGGAATAATACCGGCAATGACATAAATGCTCTCGGATTCCAGGCGGCTGATTCCAATGCCAACTGGGCGGTCAATGCACTCGGACGAATAGCTGCAAGGAGGAATATAAGCGAATGCGTCAATGCTTTCGGAGAAGCCGCAGCAGAGTTCAATTCCGG
>CAZJCG010000018.1:51167-59182 GCA_964544545.1 uncultured Lentimicrobiaceae bacterium
GCAGAGTTCAATTCCGGACCCTATCTGAATGCTTTTGGTTACCAGACTGCCAGGAATAATTCGGGCGAGAATGTTAGTGCCATGGGACAGTATGCAGTCTATTATAATAGTGGTTCTGCTGTAAATGCCTCTGGCGTTTACGCAGCAACATACAACAGCGGTGACAACCTGAATGCCTTTGGATCAAGTGCTGCACAGAGCAACCAGGGGGACCAGGTGAACGCGATCGGCCAGTCGGCATGCCATGACAACTCTGGATGGAACGTAAATGCTATGGGCTATGAAGCTGCCCGGTATAACAATGGCAATGATGTGGTAGCCATCGGACAGCAGGCTCTGCTGGGCGACTTGCTCATCACGGAAGGTGACGGGAATATCGGGATTGGGTATCATGCTGGCATCAACACAGGTCCCGGCGCCAATAACATTGCAATCGGCTATGATGTCCAGATCCCGGATCCGTCCGCATCAGGCCAGATCAACCTGGGGAACAGCATCATTCGTGATGCAAACGGAGTGATTTACCTGAATGACCTGATTAAGCTCACCCCTACAACCGCACCTGCATCACCCGAAGCCGGCATGATCTACTTCGATGCATCCGATAATAAGCTTCATTGTTACGACGGAACCACGTGGCAGGCCTTGTGGTAGTATCTGAGGAATCATTGCAGAGGACCTGCAGTGTTAGTTGCAGGGCAATAGTTATTGTATCCACATCAAATCCATCCCTCACATGAATAAACCGGTCCTGCTTTTATCTGTTTCGTTCTTTCTCTTATCTAATTCCTATGCCCAGCAGTACACCTGGGTTGACCTGACCGGCAATCTCCCTGATCCCGGAGTATTCGGCGGATTGGGAAAGGTCTTTTTCATTGGGGAAGATGGCTGGATTACTCAGTCGTGGTATACTCTTCCCCGGGAAATATATTATACTCACGATGGAGGGCAGACATTCATCTCTCAGCCGTTGCCGGATGATGCCGGAACGGTTGGAGATATCTGTGTACGGAGTAACTACGAAGGATATATTGTGACCTTTTGGGATGAGACAGGTAACACTGGTAAAATCTTTCATTCGGATGACGCCCGGACAGGAAACTGGTCTCTTCTGGCTGAGGTAAGCGGATCGGGATTCTTTTCCATTTCATTTCCTCCGCTTCCTTATTCAACAGGTTATTTAGGCGGAGCAGGCGGGGAGATATGGAAGATAAATGGCGATACTGTATTCTATGATGATTGGTGCCATACCAACTACGACATTTTTGACCTGGACTTTCCTGTCGACGATGAAGAAGGTTGGGCTGTTGGCGGAATGAGTATCGAGCACCGGACATCTGCAGGATGGCAGAATGATCAGAATTTCACTTCTAACGGAAATTCTTCTGTTGACTTTATGGACAACGAAACCGGCTGGGTGTGTGGTGATGAAGGATTGATCCTGATAACTGAAGATGGACACAACTGGTTTCACCAGCATGGAGGGGGCTCCCTTCCCGGACTGAGCAGTATTCATTTCTGCGACATGCAGAACGGCTGGGCTGTAGGGAATGGATTGATATACCATACGGTTGATGGGGGTGGGCAGTGGGACTCCGAACCTGCTTCCATTTCTCCGGAAACCTGGCTGAAAAGTGTTTATGTTGTCAATAGCCACACAGCTTATGCTGTAGGAGAATCAGAAAACCTTGGACCGGTTTTCCTGAAATACATGCAGATATCTGAGATCAATGAGCCGAAGAATGCAGGTTTTACGCTCTGTCCAAATCCGGTAACGAACTTCTTCCGGCTGAAACCGGGAGAAATTTCAGACATCTGTCAGGTCGAGATTCTGGATATTTCTGGAAGGGTGATCCTGACAGAATCCAATCAGAATTTGGAACCTGAATACTACCTCCGGCTGGATGGTCTGGCTTCCGGAATATACATAGTCCGCATTTCTGCCGGCAGTTTCAGATACGAAGCAAAACTTATAAAAGAATGACTACCTGTTCTTTATTATCCGGGGAATTCGACATTGAACCATCATGGCTGAAAAAGGATTGTATTCTTTAATGCAAGCCGAAAAAGTAAAAGCAACACAGACAATGAAAATTGTGTCTTCTCAAGGTCGGCAAATCATGAATGACTGGTAAGACAACATTTGCTCAGCCGACGTATAAAAACAAAGTATAATCCCATGAAAAGAAATCATAACCTGTTGCTGACATTTTTGATTCTTTCAGCTATTCAAATAGCTGACGCCCAGGTTAAACCGGTAAATCCATTCCTGGAAACAAATCCGGATGACGTGTACTGGGATGACCAGTTTGGACCAACTGCCCTTGGCGGAGGATCAGATCCGACCGTATTTGCCTCGCTGGTTGCCGGAGACGATATTTATTTCGCCGGCGAATTTGAATATGCAGGGGAGAAAACAGTCAATCATATTGTGCGCTGGGACGGCACCAACTGGAATGCCCTGGGTGAAGGGACTGACGGCATGGTTATGGCTATTGCCGAACATAACGGTGATATCTATATAGGCGGAAGATTTCTGATGGCCGGCGGTGATACGGTGAACAACATTGCCAAATGGGATGGCACCCATTGGTCCGCGTTGGGCGGAGGTGTATCAGGCAACTCCTGGATGACCACTGTTTATGCTTTGACTTTTATTGGGGATGACCTTTACGCGGGGGGCAAATTCCAAAACGCCGGCTCTGTTGCAGCACATTATATCGCCCGCTGGGACGGAACACAATGGTCGGATGTGAGTGGAGGGGTTACGGGTATTGTCAGGGCTTTAACCACAGAGAACAATAACCTGTATGTTGGCGGTGATTTCACCTGGGCTGGTCCGGTCGCGGGAGGGACCTGGGCATATTATGTCGCCCGTTACGATGGAGCTCAATGGCATTCGTTGGGTAATGGCATGGATAAGGCAGTGTATTGTCTGGGAACGGGGAATGAGGGTATATATGCCGGGGGGAAGTTTACCATAGCAGGTGATGCAGAAGCGCATTATCTTGCCCGATGGGATGGCAGTGTCTGGTCGGCAGTGGATAACGGAATAGTTCCGATGACTGATGGTTCTCCGGTGAATGCACTGGCAATCAGCGGGAATGACCTTTATATTGGCGGGAATTTCGACATAACCATAGATCCATACGATTGCCTGAATTTTGCGAAATGGGACGGCAGCAGTTGGTCGGGTTGTGGTTACGGATTCCTCGGATACCAGCAATATACTGCTGTACACACGGTCGGTATACTTGATGACAATGTATATGCCGGGGGGTATTTCACTTCCAACAGTGGTGTATCCCTTCGTGACCTTGGCCGCTGGGATGGAGTGCAATGGAATCCTGTGGGAACCGGTTTCGGAAATGGTATGGATGCCTGGGTGAATACGATGGCTGTAATGGGCAATGATTTGTGGGTCGGCGGGAGGTTTGAACATGCCGGTAATACTCGGGCTTCCTATATTGCCAGGTGGAATGGCACTGAGTGGTACGAACCGGATATGGGAACCGGCTATGAAGTGCGTTCCATTATGCCCCTGGGGTCAGACTTGTATGTGGTAGGAGCCTTTACCACTGTCGGGAACCAGGTGGCTACCGGGCCTGTTGTCCGCTGGGACGGAAGCACCTGGCATGCCGTGGGGCAGGGCTACCATGCAACGGTTTACACCCTGACGCATATAGGTGAAGATATCTATATTGGCGAGAATGGAGCAGTTGTTAAAAAGTGGGACGGAGTTCAGTGGACGATAATCGGAACCCTCGGGGGGACGGTGGAGGGCGCGTATGCCCTTGCCGTGATCGGAGATGACCTCTATGCCGGAGGCACCTTTAACAGCGCAAATGGTGTTCCTGCAAACTATATAGCAAAATGGGACGGTACCCAGTGGAGCGCGCTGGGAAGCGGGATGAATGGAGGCGTAAAGGCTCTTTGTGTGATTGGAAGCGACCTGTATGCCGGGGGGTATTTCACACAGGCTGGCGGGAACGATGCCGCCCATCTGGCCCGCTGGGACGGATCGCAATGGTGGCCAGTTGGCGGCGGATTGAATGGTTCGGTAATGAGCCTTGCCAATATTGACGGAGAATTATATGTAGGGGGAGTCTTTACTCAGGCCGGCAGTATGCCGGCAGTAAACGCTGCCAGATGGAACGGCAGTGAATGGAAGGCATTCGGAAGCGGCACGAACGAATGTGTAAGTGCTTTTGCTAAAGTGGGGGAAGACATTTATATGGGAGGCAATTTCCAGGCTGCCGGGAATAAATCATCTGCTTTCGTAGGCAGATGGCTCAAATGGCCGGTCGGCGGGCAAAATAATTCAGATGCTGTTAAGGACAAGGAATTGATATCTGTTTATCCCAATCCGGCCATAGAAGAGATCACGATCAACCTGACCTGCCCGTCAGAAGATCCTGCTGACCTGTTGCTTTATACCCCTGAAGGGAAGCTGTTGATGAAAAAGATCATTCCGGCAGGTACCGCGAAACTTAGCATTCAAACCGGGAGCCTGCCTGCAGGATTGTATTTACTGAGATTTCAACAGCATCATCGATCTATTATCACGAAGTTGATAAAGCTATAGTGCCCCAGACCCATCTGACAAACGGATAGAAATAGATCCAACAATTTATCGAAAGATACTTTACTCCTTAATACAATTTATACCATGAAAAGAACAATTTGGATTATATTGGTACTGTTGGTTCATGTTTTCGGAAGAGCCAATACCATTTACGTGGATGCTTCGAATACATCCGGCACGGAGAATGGCTCTCATCTTTACCCTTTTACTACTATCGGGGCAGGTCTTGCTGCAGCGAATGCAGGCGATACTGTGATGATCGCACAAGGCACCTACACACCTGATGATTCCTGGTCGGGGAACGACCAAACCTTATTCCTGAAAGCCGGCGTCAGGCTAATTGGCGAAAATCGTGAAAACACTGTTATTGACGGGATCATTGTTGATCAGGAAATGAGCAATCTGGCTATCTGTCTGGAGAATCTGACGTTTGATGCTTTTATATTTGGCAGGGCAAGCCATACAGGACCATTTAACGACCTGAACGTGATCCGGAACTGTGCAACAACCAATATCAGACTCGCATTCGCGGCTGGATTGCCTGTTAATGATACGACTCCTGGTCCCAATTATGGATTTCTCATTGAGAATAATAACCTGGGCACAGAAGGTTTTATTGAGTTCAGTCAGGGTGCCGGAGATTCGGAGCTCAGAGTTACCGGGAACAGCTGCGGAAGTATTTTGATCAAATCCGGAGCGGGATATACATACCTGATTGACGCCAATACCGTTCAATACGGGATATGGGATAAATCGGCCGCCAATACCACTACGATTTCCAATAACGTGATCTTAAACGGCACCATAGATGATAAAAGCGGGGGAAATCAGTACGGAATTGAAGACGAGATCATTGAAAACAATATAGTTACAGCCGGTGAAGACTCTCCGGCGTTCGCCGATGAGGAATGGAAGGCAGGTATCAGTCTGAGCTCCAGGTCGGCAACAGTCAGGAATAATACGATTACCTGCACGGGCCATGTATCGGGAATAAGATCGAAAGCAGGTGCGCCCCTTAACATCCTGAATAATGCGATTGACCTGGATCAGGCAGTGGTGCCAACCCCGGATCCTTATGACGACGTTATCGGTATCTTTAATTATTCAGGAAAGGGAAGTGTAAAAGGAAACAACATTCACGGGGGGAGTTATGGATATTACAGTAAGGCAGGAACGGTTGAGTTTTCGGACAACACCATTGAAAATGCAATTGCCGGATTTTACAGTATGGGTGCAGAGGCGGTGCATCACAATACGATCCGTAATTGTAAAGGCGACGGGATGATACTCGATGGGTTAAAAGGGCCAGTTTTTTCGAATACTGTAAAAGACAATGAAGGATCGGGTATTGTGGTGCGACGCGTGCCAATCGATCTGGGCGGGGGAGCCGACAATTGCCCGGGATTCAATGTGATCACCGGCAATGGGAATTATGACCTGTATGTCGGGGCAACCAATACATCCGTTCTGCGGCTCTATGCCTGTCACAATATCTGGGATCATCAGGATACTCTGGAGGTGATGCAATATGACATCCGCGATGGAATTGATTCAACAGGACTGGTGATTGTAAATTTCACTCCCATGGGGAGTCTGTCGGTGAATGAGACAAGTCCGGTCAAGGATGTTCAGATAGTACCAAATCCTGTTGAAAATGAGGCCAGAGCAACATTTTGCATGGTCCGTCCTGCCGTGGTCCGGCTGTTCATTGTTGATATGCAGGGGAGAATGGTTCAGTCTATAGAGAATTTACCCTGTAATTCTGGAGAGAATTCTGTGACCTTCAGGGTGTCGGGATTGGCGCCAGGGGTTTTCCTTGTTCTGTTGGCTGCTGAGGATCGGTTGACCAGTGCAAAATTTGTAAAGAATTGAGCGCGGAGGGCAGGGGGACCGGCTTCCCAAACCAGGAAAACAGTTTGTCCCGAACGCGGGTTTCCCTTTCGGCCGGGATATTAATCAGAAGGTCAGGATTTGTAATTGCTAAGCAGTACTACAAATCCCGACCTTACTGATAACGGCGCCAAAAATCCATCCTGATCTGTATTATCCTGTGCGATCCGGAATAACAAGCCTAAGGATCTGATCTGCAGGGAAACCGTCATTTATACTGCGGTTGAGCAGGTTTGTCCCTAGGGCACGAAGTGCTCCTTCGGAGGAACCTTTCGGGTCAAAATTTGTTTTTCGGACCTTGCTTAGTATAATACAACTATCGGTTTTTTCTAAGTTATCGTATGAATTTCTGGTACGGTAAACGTGGATCAGTAATTTTCCGACATCTCTTCGAAATAGGCTTTCGGGTGCTGGCAGGCAGGACAATTCTCCGGCGGATTCTTTCCTTCATGGATATAGCCGCACTTCCGGCATTCCCAACGGGTTGTTTCTTCCCGTTTAAACACAGTATTTTCCTCGATGTTTTTCAACAGCTTAAGATACCGTTTTTCATGTTCTGCTTCTACTTTGGCGATGATTTTGAACGCAGAGGCAATAGCCGGAAAACCTTCTTCCTTTGCTATTTCGGAGAATGTTGGGTACAATTCGGTCCACTCTTCATTTTCGCCGGAGGCAGCAGCCTTCAGGTTTTCGGCGGTTGTGTCTATTACGCCGGCAGGATAGGAAGCCGTGATCTCCACCATTCCTCCTTCGAGGAATTTGAAGAAGCGCTTGGCGTGCTGTTGTTCCTGCCAGGCTGTCTTTTCAAAAATGGCTGCGATCTGTTCATAGCCTTCCTCCTTTGCCTTTTTGGCAAAAAAAAGATAACGGTTCATGGCCTGCGATTCCCCTGCAAATGCCTTCAGCAGGTTCTGTTCGGTGCGGGTTCCCTTGATGCTTTTTTCCATAGTTCTGTTATATTAAGGTTTGGATAAATTATCGTGCACAGTGCAATTACCGGGCTACCGGATAGAAGCCTAAAGTTAAGGAGAATTCGGAAATGGTAGAATTTCCCCCGATGTTTTACCGGGGAATCCTGCTTATGCAATCCAATTATAATGCATCTGCCTGATTTCTGTCTTATTTACAGCGATTGAACAGGATTGCCCCTAGGGCACGAAGTGCTCCTTCGGAGGGACCCTTCGGGTCGATATTTATTCTTCGGGACTTGCTCAATATTAATGATTCTAATCTGCTTTGATACGAGCCGGCCGGCTCCCTCCAAAGAAGCACTTTATACTTTCGGACTTAGGGGCAAACTTGTTAAGATTCAGTATATTTGGATTGTTGAAATATTGATTGATTCTACTAATATAGTTTGAGCTATACTTCGGCTGAAAAGCTTTGTAAGCATTTCTACTTATAACCTGCTCATTATCTTAAGAAATAAACAGCTGAAACTATTTGATATAAATTTCTATATGTTGCCTCTTCAACCCGATTCCTGCTACCATATTTTCAACCACGCAAATGGATTTGAAAATTTATTCAGGTGTGAAGG
>CAZJCG010000018.1:59282-69353 GCA_964544545.1 uncultured Lentimicrobiaceae bacterium
GCTACCATATTTTCAACCACGCAAATGGATTTGAAAATTTATTCAGGTGTGAAGGCAATTATTGGTACTTACTGCTGAAATATCAGTTATATATTGAGCCGATTGCCGAAACCTATGCGTATTGTCTGATGACCAATTACTTCCATCTTGTTATCCGAATACGTAAACGGGAAGTGATAGAAGGATTGGTTGCTAATAACTTTCCCAAAGTCTCAAACTTTGGGAAAGTTATCGATGACCTTGAAAGACGGCCGGTATAAAGATTTGATTCTTATTTCTGTTATTTAAGAGAAACACTACAGCCTTAAGCAAGCACAACGATCCTCGTTGTGCTTATCATCTCGAAGGTACAATCCGTAAGCAAATTTCCTAAATTGTTTTGCCGGGGAATCTTACTTTTGCAATCCGAAATCGCCGCTAACAATCTAAAAATCTTGTTGGCGGCTTAAGCTGTTTTCTATTCTATGGAAAAAGACTCGTCTTCACCCGGTTCCGAAGTGGAAACCGGCATTTCTGCATCTGAATTGCTTTTACGTTACAGTGAATCAGAAGAAGTAAAGGCAATAGCAACATTGCTTTCACCTGCTGAGGATAACGACGGCGCCCGGGCAAGGATCCATCTTGACGGACTCGCCGGATCATCCGCATCCCTGCTGTCGGCCGCACTATTTTCAGGATTGCCGGTAATCCACGTGGTTGTCCTGGCCGATAAAGAATCGGCAGTATATTTCTGCAACGACATCGAGAGTCTTTTAGGTGAGTCGGATTTCAGTTTTCACAAGAAAAGGGTGTTGCTTTTCCCTACATCTTATAAAAGGCCCTATGAGGTCGAAAAGACCGATAACAGCAATGTACTGATGCGGACGGAAGTGCTTAAGAGGATCAGCACCCGTGCCCGGAATACACTTATCGTCACTTATCCGGAGGCGCTTTCGGAGAAGGTGATCACCAAAGGTTACCTGGAGAAGGCAACCCTTAAGCTGAAACGCGGAGAAACGGTAGACCTCGATTTCATGTATGACCTCCTCGACCAGTATGGTTTCGAGCGTGTTGACTTCGTGGCCGAACCCGGACAGCTAGCACTCCGGGGAGGAATCATCGACGTCTTTTCTTATACCAACGACTATCCCTACCGGATCGAGTTTTCGGGCGACCTGGTAGATTCCATCCGTTCATTTGACCCGGTTTCACAACTATCGAAAGATAAACTGGATCATATCACCATTGTTCCCAACGTGCAGGACCGTTTGCTCCAGGAAAAGAGGGTATCATTCCCCGAATTTCTTCCGGCCGACTCGATTCTGTGGCTCTATGATACTGCTTTTACCCTGGATAAACTGGAACAGGAGTTTCAGAAAGCGAAAATAGCCTTTGAAAGCCTGCAGCAGGGACCTGTCAGCCACCTTGAACCGGAAGAGCTTTTTGTCGGGATGGAGATATTCCAGCGCAGCCTGCTCAATTTCCACATCGTCGAATTCGGGAAACATCCGTCGTTCGTACCTGATCTCGATCTGGAATTCAATATTGCCCCCCAGCCTTCGTTCAACAAGAATTTCGACCTGTTGCTCAGCAACCTGCTGGAAAATACAGAGAATGGTATCAGGAACGTGATCCTGGCCGACAATCCCAAACAGGTGGAACGCATTTATTCCATCCTCGACGATCTGGTGAAAAACAGGGGAGGAGAGCAGGAACCTGAAGTCAGCGTGATCAACCTTTCCCTCCATGAAGGTTTCATCGACCGTAAACGAGGGCTGGCCTGCTATACCGACCATCAGATCTTCGAACGGTATCATAAGTACCATCTTGCCGAGAGCTTCAGCGGCAAGCAGGCACTCACGCTGAAAGAGCTGTATGACCTGAAACCGGGTGACTACGTGACCCACATCGACCATGGCGTCGGCAGGTACGACGGGCTTGAGAAGATCAACAACAACGGCAAATGGCAGGAGGCGATCCGTATCATCTATGCCCACGATGACCTGTTGTATGTGAGCATCCACTCCCTGCACCGCATTTCAAAGTATTCCGGTAAAGAAGGTTATATGCCCTCACTCGACCGGCTGGGTTCCAATTCCTGGAATAAACTTAAGGCTAAGACCAAAGCCAGGGTTAAAGATATCGCCAAGGATCTGATTAAACTGTATGCCGAGCGGAAATCGTCAGATGGTTTCGCATTTATGCCCGACACCTATCTTCAGCACGAACTGGAAGCATCCTTCATCTACGAAGATACTCCCGACCAGGTGAAATCGACCCAGGATGTGAAACGCGACATGGAAGCCTCTCATCCCATGGACCGGCTTGTGTGCGGCGACGTGGGATTTGGCAAGACGGAAATCGCCATCAGGGCAGCATTCAAAGCGGTAAACGACAGCAAGCAGGTAGCCCTGCTGGTCCCTACTACCATCCTGGCGCTTCAGCATTACAAGACCTTCAGCGAGCGGTTGAAGGAGTTTCCCTGTAAGGTGGATTATCTGAACCGCTTCAGGTCGTACCAGCAGCAAAAGCAAACACTCCGCGATCTGGAGGCAGGCAAGGTCGACATTCTGATAGGAACGCACAGGCTTTTAAGCGCCGACGTGAAATTCAAAGACCTGGGGCTGATGATCGTTGATGAAGAGCAGAAATTCGGGGTAGCTGCCAAGGAAAAACTGAAGCAGATGAAGGTGAACGTGGATACGCTGACACTCACGGCCACTCCGATCCCGCGGACACTTCAGTTCTCCCTCATGGGCGCCCGCGACCTGAGCGTCATCAATACCCCGCCACCTAACCGATACCCGGTACAAACAGAGCTGCATCCCTTTAACGAAGAGGTGATCCGCGATGCCATCATGTACGAACTCTCCAGAGGCGGGCAGGTATTCTTCGTGAATAACAGAATCCAGAATATCATGGAGATCGCCGGTCTGGTTGCACGGATCGTTCCGGATGCCCGGATTGCCATCGGGCACGGACAAATGGAGGGCCCGAAGCTGGAACGGGTGATGCTGGGATTTGTCGAGGGAGAATACGATGTGCTGGTTTCCACTACCATAGTTGAATCAGGCCTGGATATCCCCAACGCCAATACCATCATCATCAACGATGCCCATCATTACGGTCTGAGCGACCTGCACCAGTTGCGGGGGCGTGTAGGCCGCGCCAACCGCAAGGCCTTCTGTTATCTGCTTGCACCGCCTGCCAGTGTCCTGACCGACGAAGCCCGGAAGCGGTTAAAGGCGATTGAAGAATTCTCCGAAATCGGCAGCGGCTTCAATATAGCCATGCGCGACCTCGATATCCGCGGAGCGGGAAATATCTTAGGAGCTGAACAAAGCGGTTTCATCACCGAAATAGGCTTCGAAATGTATCAGAAGATCCTCGATGAGGCCATGCATGAGCTGAAAATCAGCGAGTTCAGCGACCTTTATCCGGAAGAAACGCAAAAGGAATTTGTGCGCGACTGCCAGCTGGAAACCGACCTGGAGATCCTTATCCCGGACGATTATATCGCCAATATCACGGAAAGGCTCAGCCTTTACAAAGAACTGGATAACACTGAATCGGAGGAAGCTCTGCTGGCCTTTCAGGATAGAATGATCGACCGTTTCGGACCGGTGCCCCAGGAAACGCAGGAACTCTTCAATGCTATCCGCCTGCGAAGGCTTGCCAAAGAACTGGGAATGGAAAAGCTGGTGCTGCGCAACGGATTGATGACAGGCTACTTTATCAGTGACCAGCAATCACCTTATTTCCAGTCGGATATATTCACCGCCGTGCTTCGTTATGTGCAGATGAATGCAAAAGGCTGCAGGATGAAAGAAACCGGGGGACGTCTGACTCTCACTGTGTACAATGTGCCAACGGTGGTTGATGGGCTCGGGATCCTGAGAAAAGTGTCAGGAGAAAATTAACAGTCATTTCTATGGGTTCTGTGCCTCCATTTTACACAGGATCTTTCTGTTACAGCCATTCCCGATGGTGATGCAGATAAGCCTTCAACAGGATGACGCCTTTGGTTTACAGACTTGTTTTCGGTCAGTGACTGTGGATCTGGTTGATTTTCAGGTATACGTAACGTGTATTTGCTCTGCTTAAATGATTCTGTCCATTTTATTGGTTCAATTCTGATCCGGCTTAATCGTCAGCGGATCCGGCAGCGGGCTGATTCCGACCATACGGGGAAATCTCCTCTTGCCGGCATCAAGAAATGACTGGAGACCAGTGGATTTTAGATAACCCGTTTTTTCGACCCTTTTCTTTTCATCAAGTATGGAACAGTCCGGAATATTACTTTTTTCATTCAGGTTTATTAATAACCACAGCAATCAGAAGAGTTAGAGATTAAACCAAAAACAATTCAAATATGAAATCCATATTGCTTTCTATCCTGCTTTTAGTCGCCCTCTATGGCTGGAGTCAGGCTCCTGCTGTACCCGACAGTACTTTTAACGGTACAGGCCGAAATATGTTCTCGGTTGGAGGAGATCTTGATTATGGCGATAATGTGAAGATCCAGTCCGACGGGAAGATCATCATGTCCGGAGCCACTGTAGTAGGGGGTCAGGTAAAACTAGGTATAACAAGGTTGTTATCCAATGGGAACTTTGACGCTTCCTTCGGAACAGCGGGCAATTCGATAATAGATCTTGGGCCGTTGACTTCGCAGGTCGGTTTTGATCCGGAGATGGTGATCCAGGACGACGGTACCATCCTGGTATGTGGTTTCACACAGGAATCGACGCCGAATAATAACAATATTCTGGTTTGCAAACTGTTACCGGATGGAACTCTGGATCCGTCTTTCGGCAACGCCGGGAAAGCGATCATCGATATGACCGGCGGCGGAAACCAGGATGCAGCCTATGCCATTGCCACCGACACGCTGGGTTATATTTACGTCTGCGGATCTACCCGCACGGGCGCCACACCTTTATCCAACGATCTGGCCATTCTCAAATTGACCCCTGCCGGAGCATTGGATCCTACCTTTTCGGGCGACGGTAAGCTGCTGCTCGATGTAAGCGGCGGCGCCTGGGATTATGGATATGGTATTCATGTAAATGACAATGGAACGATCGTAGTTGGCGGCTATGCCGGCCTTCCTTCCGATTTCTTCGCGATCCGTCTGCTTGCCGATGGCACTTATGATCCTGCCTTCAGCGGTGATGGTAAAGTGATGGTCGATGTATTCGGTATTGGTGCGGCCGATGAGGTCTGGGGTATGTCAGTTGATCCGGATGGCAAGATCGTGCTGGCCGGTAATGCACTTACAGCTCCGGGAGGCACCAGCACAGCAGGTGCTGTGGTGCGCCTCAATGCCGACGGTACTCCCGATGTGACATTCAGTTCCGATGGTATAGCCACTTTCATGATCTCCACGTATACCAACTCATTGCGCGAAATCGGGCGCTTCCCTGATGGGAGGTACCTTGTTACCGGTGATGCAAAAATGGGCACCAACAAGGATTTCCTGGTTATGCGTATCCAGTCGGACGGTGCGGTTGATTATACCTTCAATGCTACAGGGTATTACACGTTGGATGTTTCCGGACAGGAAGCGGAGGATCTTTCGTACGGGGCTGCCATCATCGACGATGAACATATTCTCGTATCAGGCAACACCTCAATCAGCAGCAGTGTGGATGAAAAATATTCCCTGGTGAAGATCTATGTGCAGAACATCGTAGCAGGATTTACTGCTTCCGTCAACCAGATCTGTACCGGCGGGCAGGTGTTCTTCACCAACTCTACCGTTGGGATTAACCTTTCGTACCAATGGATTTTTGAGGGAGGTGACCCTGATACCACTACAAGCATGAATCCGGCCGTGAACTACCTTGCCACCGGCAACTATGATGTTCTGCTGATTGCTTATAATGACGATCATTCAGATACCTTGCTCATCCCGGATATGATTCATGTTATCGAAACGCCTGTGGCCCCGCTTTCACCTTCAGGAACTACCAGTGCATGTAATTCTACAACTTATACCTATACCATTCCTGCAGTTCCCAGTGCTTCCTCCTATGCCTGGTCGCTGGATCCGGCTGCTGCCGGAACATTGACCTCCGACGGAACAACGGCCACCTTTGTTGCAGCCGATACCTGGATTGGTAGTTTTACCATTAAGGTTTGTGCTACCAACCAATGCGGAACGGGCCCCTGGTCGACCCCTATATCCTGCACCCTGAACCATTTGCCTGGTACTTTCCTGATGTCAGGTCAGGGCGCCTATTGCGACGGGACCAACGGCACCACCATTCAGCTGAACGGATCAGAACCCGGCGTGGCTTATGAACTCTATCTCAACGGGAATTCTACCGGTAATATACAGGCCGGTTCGGGTAATGCACTTCAATGGATCAATATCTATCAGCCGGGTATTTACACGGTGATGGCCTATACTGCCTTCTGCATCCAGCAGATGGGAGGGGATATCGATGTTGAGATGTGGACGGTTCCCGCTCAGCCCGCCACACCTGCAGGTCCCGTCAGCGTATGCGCAAACGTTACATCTTCATACACTTCAACGGCTGCTTCTGTAAACGATAACCTGGTATGGACACTGGCGCCCGCTTCAGCCGGTACGCTCATTCCTTCCGATACAGGAGTGATCATCGAATGGACTGAAGGATTTACAGGCGTTGCCGAACTTTCGGTACATGGCGAAAATATGTGCGGTGTGGGTGTTCCGTCAGCAACACTCCCCATTGAGGTAAATCCTCTTCCTGAACCGGTGATTGGAGGTATCCAGAACGTATGTATCGGCTGGAACACTCCTTACGAATGCGCCGGCAATACCGGCAGCACTTACCAGTGGACTGTTTCAGGCGGTACGATCACTTCCGGTGCCGGAACCCACCTGGTGACAGTAACCTGGGAATCGCTGGGAGCTGGTTTCCTGACTGTAGCCGAGGTGAGTGCCGATGGCTGCGAGGGCTCGGCCCAGCCTCTGGATGTCACCGTAGATGCATGCGTGGGCATGGATGATGTGAGCCAGAAGAGCGGGATCAAGCTTTTCCCCAACCCGGTTAACGATAACTTCAACCTGGTCCTCGACCAGCCGGCCGGTCCGGATACCCGTATCCTGCTGAGCGATGCTTCCGGCAGGACCATCTGGGAGTGGCAGATAGCACCAGGAACCACCAGCCTGCAGGGAGCTGATGCAAGCGACCTTGCTGCCGGAGTTTACCTGCTTAAGGTCATGAACGGAAATGAAACCAAAAGCCAGGTGAAAATCCTCAAGAACTAATCAGGTAACAGCCTGTTCGAGATAAAGAAAGCCGGGCCTGTCAAGCAAGTCCGGCTTTTTTATTGTCCCGACAGGCAGTTTTCCTCCTATATCCCGCAGATTTTTTACCTTCGGATTCAAATTTTAGAACCAAACCCTGTCAGGGTTGTTTTTACTCTTTTATCAGCATCTCTGTATGAAAACAATTTCCCGGTTACTGAATCTCCTGCTTGTCGTGCTCCCCCTTTTTACCTGTGCCCAGGATTCATGGTGGGTGAATTTTACTGACAAGAAAGGCGTTTCATTTGATCCTTACACCTATTTTGACCAGAAAGCAATTGACCGGAGGATCCGGAATGGGATACCTCTTAATGATTTCACCGACTGGCCTCTGAATGAGCAGTATGTATCCCGGGTGGGGCAACTGTCGGACAGTATCCTGCTGGCCAGCCGTTGGTTCAATGCGGTGGCCGTAGATGCCTCGGAAAATCAGATTCGGGCAATCCGTCTCTTGCCATTCGTGGCTTCCGTTGAAAAACTTGAAGAAGAAACGGTTGTCGTTGCATCTCTCACTGAGTACGATACAACCTTGAGTGACGGGGAGATGGAAGTGTTGCGCAATCAAACGCTCAGCATGCAGGGTGACCTTTTCGAAAAGGCAGGCATCAACGGAAAAGGGGTCCGGGTGGCGATTTTTGATGTCGGCTTTCCGGGCGCAAAAGAAAATCCTGCTTTTCAGGAGATCATCAAAGAAGGAAGGCTGATTGCATCCAAAGATTTCTCCCGGAGGAAAGGGGAAGATGTATTCTGGGGTAAATCGCACGGGACTCAGGTATGGTCATGCATTGCCGGTAAAGTCGGGGATCAGCGTATCGGGTTGGCTACCGGAGCAGAATTCCTGTTAGCCAAGACCGAAGTGAACCGGGAACCGTTTTCCGAAGAGCTTCACTGGCTGGCTGCCGCTGAATGGGCAGATAAGAATGGAGCCGATATTATTAACAGCTCACTCGGATATACTAAAAACCGTTATTTCCCCTGGCAGATGGACGGGCATTACAGTTTTATAACCCGTGCCGCCAACCTGGCTGCCCGAAAAGGGATACTGGTTGTAAATGCTGCCGGCAACGAAGGACAGAACGGCTGGCATACGGTCGGTGCCCCTGCCGATGCCGACAGCGTGCTTTCGGTGGGCGGTATTGCACCGGAAACAGGATACCATACCAGTTTCAGTTCTTATGGCCCTACAGCTGACAGGCGGATGAAGCCGAATGTGAGTGCCTATGGCCATGTGATCGCCTCGGGAAGCAATGGTTTTATCTCAGCTATGGGCACCTCCTTCGCCTCACCGTTGGTTGCAGGTTTTGCAGCCTGTGCCCTGCAACTGAATAAGGATATCAAAAACATGGACCTTTTCCTGGAAATCGAGAAATCCGGACATCTCTATCCCTACTTCGATTACGCCCACGGTTATGGAGTGCCTCAGGCCGCTTATTTCCTCGGTCAAAAAGCAACGGGGGCCATCCGGACCTTTAGCATAGAAAATTCTTCCGACACCATCCGGGTACTGGTGAAACCGCAGTTTATTCCGGTTGCTGAGGCTGAGGACACGGAAGAATCCGCACAGCAGTTTAATAAAAACCTTTATCTCTATTACAATGTGATGGATCATTCCGGGGTGATAAAGAGTTATTATGTTGTGGCGGTCACTGAACCGGAGGTTCTGATTTTCGACCGCTCCGAATTTCAGGAGGGAGAATTGCTCAATGTCCACTTTGCAGGCTTTACGGAATCCATATCATTCTAATCCGGCTCATCTGTTATTAAAATTGTAATACATCCTTTATGAAGAAAATACTTTCTATCCTTCTGATTGTCCTGGCAGGATCTGCTTTTTCGCAGGAGATCGTGTTCAGCGAAGATGTTGCATCGGATACGGTTCGTCCCACACGTGGACCCAACCTGAAGAAATTCATGCATCCCTATATTGCTATCGGATTTCCTTTCCATACGGATGAAGCACTTGATTACACCAAGGCAGGGGCTTCATCGGTCTTTGATTACGGAGTGCGGTTCAAACGCAAGCTGAACAACACCTTTGCTGTGGGGATGGATATATCTATGAACTGGGCTGCATACAAGATCAAACAGAAAGATGGCAAATCGGTTCCCGACAGCATCCGGCACGACCAGGAGAAATTCCAGGTCAACAGCCTGACGCCTGCCGTGTATGCCCGTATCAATGTAGGAAGAAGAGGCAACTATATAGGGAACTACCTTGACCTGGGTGCTTATGGAAGCTGGAATTTCAGAAGGGCACACAAGACTACCGACAAGAACAGTCAGGATGAGTTGGTAAAAGTGATGACCACGCGTCTCGATTACATGGAGCCGCTATCTTACGGTGTTCTGGCCCGTATTGGTGTGAACCGTTATGTATTGACAGCCCGTTACCGTCTGAGTGATCTTTTTACGGAATCCTCAAAGCTGCCTGAGCTGCCGCGGCTCTCTGCCGGCATTGAATTCGGACTTTTCAAATGAGGATAGTGTTAACATTGCGCAGCAACGTTTTTCACTATCACATCCCGACAGCCATTTCAGGCTTGTCGGGAATGTGGGGTGGTTGATCGCCTTCTGAATCTTTCACTGTTGTAGGCGATCATCACAATAATTCATCTTCTTACGTGAATTTCAGATAAAATTAAAGTAGCTGTCTCAAAAGTTGAAATTTGGTATAATTTCACTCTGTGGCCCTCTGTGCATCCTCTGTGAAACTCTGTGTAACAATAATTTAAGAATTTCACAGAGATTTCTATGTTAATAAACAAGCAGATTTATTTCTCTGTTGATAGAAA
>CAZJCG010000019.1:0-68338 GCA_964544545.1 uncultured Lentimicrobiaceae bacterium
TCACGTTCTTTGGAGACAGAATTAAAACTAGTGACACAGTTCAGTGAACACTCCCATCGTGAACAGTCATTCATAGTCATTCATAGTCATTCATCGTCATTCATCGTCATTCATCGTCATTCATCGTCATTCATCGTCATTCATCGCCATTCATCGTCATTTCCGCCGGCTGGCGGATCATTCATCGTAAATTCTTTTATCTTTTTCCTTTTATCTTTTATCTTCCTTCAGTTTTGTTTCTCGCTGATTTCGCAGAAAAAAAACGCAGATTTCCGCAGAAGTAAATGGCTCATTTGCTTTTATTGACTAATCAACTAATAAGCTAATCAGCTAATTGGCTAATTGGCTAATCAGCTAATCAGCTAATTGGCTAATTAACAAATTATCTAATTATTAACAGAAAATCGCCAATCATCCCTTTCGTAATTTCCTGTCGATCTCCAGCACCTGAGGCAGCAACATCCGTGTGCCGTCGTTCTGGATGACGTAGTCAGCAAGCCCGGCGACCTGTTCCGGCAGCCATTGGTTTTTCATCCGGTTCATTACCTCTTCTGCCGAAACATGATCACGCTTAATTACCCGCTGAACGGCTATATCGCGGGGAGCATACACGGCAATCGTTTTATCGAACAGCTTGTTGAACCCGGTTTCAAACAGTATGGCCGCTTCCTGAAGCACGTAGGCATATTCCTGGTGCTGTTCGCACCAGAGCAGGAAATCAGACTTTACCGCGGGATGGATCAGTCCGTTTAGCTGATCCAGTTTCGCAGGATCGGTGAAGACAATTGCCGCCAGCAATTTCCTATTGACAACGCCTGCAGCGTCCAGAACAGCATCACCGAACAAACGGGTGATCTCCCTGATAACCTCTGGATCATCCAGCATCCTTTTGGCTTCTGCATCTGCATGGTAAACCGGCACCGACAGGTGTTCAAACAGGGAAGCCACAATTGATTTGCCGCTTCCGATCCCGCCGGTAAGTCCAACCCGGATCATTTTGAAATGATAATATACTCGACATTGTCAGGTTTCAGCCGGACGGCCCTGACATAGGATGGCATCCGCGTCAGCACAACCTGCAAGCGTTTTTCGGAAGAAAGGATGGCAGGCGAAGCGACTACCGCCGCGCTGAAAGCGGATTCCTGCAACTCGCGGTACTCACTCATAGGCACCTGACAGCTTACCTCGACCTGGTCAGGAAAGATCCTGACCGGATAACTGTTTCCGGTGACGCTGACCGGAATGGTAAATACAGCTTCCGTGTATTTCTGCACTTTCATCGTTACCCTGACCGAGTCGTCGGAATACCGGATCATATTTCCGCCCAGAGCCTTATGCAGCGGAATGGTGAAGGTCTGACTGCTGTCGAGCCTGTTGAGTTCCGTATGCCGGGTACTGACGAACCGGATGGTATCAATGACATCCTTAATACTAGAAACCTGAATGGTTTGCGGGCTGAAACGGATGGAATCGGAAAGCTGATATTGCCCGGCGAAGGAGTAATTCAGGTCCAGGCGCACCGGTACGCGCTTCCGGTATATCTCAGAAAAGCGGAAAAAGAGTGTATCCGGCCTTATGTAGATGATTGATTTGGCATAGGTAAGCTGCCGGCCAACCTGTTCAAGTAACCGGGTGGCAGGAAGGTATGCATAATAGCCATCAGGGCCCTGCCTTATGTTCAGCATCGACAGGTCCAGTTCAACCGATTGCATTTCCTTCAGGTACTGATTCACCAGCAACTCGAAGCCCTGCGCATTAACGCCAAGTGTGATGACACTGTCGGCCTGGTTAACCAGGATCAGGTCTTCGGGTACATGTGCGAAGGTAATGGAATACCTGATGTCGCTGGTATAGTCCTTCATCAGCTCGATGAAAAGCCACATCGTTGCAGAGATAGCCAGGCATACCACGAAGATGAACAACCGGAAACGCAATTTTTGTTTATGCTTTCCCGGTTGATCTTTCTTCAGGTCGATAGGGCTCTCGACAGGGCGATCATCTATTTCCATATGTCAGCCGCAGAGAAAACGGTCGAATTGCCGGACAGGGCTGCTATTATTTAGCCTGATCCCCGGAAAGCTGATCCTGAGCATCAGTAGCAACTGCGCTCTTCTCGATCTTAAGCCTGTTCCCGCCTTCCACTTCAATGGTGCAGGTGGTTTCCTGGATCTCGACGATCTTCCCGTGGATGCCGCCGATGGTGATGATCCGCTGGCCTTTCTGCAGGCTTTCGCGATATTTCTTCTGATCCTTCTGCTTTTTCACCTGCGGACGGATGAAGAAGAAGTAGAACACAACAAAGATAAGAAGGAGGAAAATCAGGGAACTGGCCATGCCGCCTCCGCCGCTTTGTCCACCCTGGGGTGCCATCAGGATTACATTCAGTAAATTCATTGTTATCGTTTATGGTTAGGATTTATTTGCTATTCTTCCGCATCATTTACGGAAGCTTTGATTCGCAGGATACAGGTTGGCGGCTGTGTATTGCTGAATACGGTGACAGATTTGTTCTGCAAACCATGCCGGCCTTCGCTGTCGAAGCTCACATCAACGGTGCCTCCTTCTCCCGGTTTGATAGGCTGCTTCGGGTAATCAGATATGGTGCATCCGCAGGATGTGGTCACACTCGAAATCACCAGCATCGATTTGCCTGTGTTCTTAAACTTAAATGAATAAGTCACTTTTTCGCCGGATGTCAGCGTTCCGAAGTCATGAAAGTCCTTCTCAAATGTGATCACCGGCAGCGACGACGGGTCATACTTGCCATCGGCGGTATTTGGGTTGGTAACTACATCGGCGGGTATATCCGTACCAGCTTGTTTAGGCTTGCACGAAACAAGGATGACAAAGAGTGCGAATATGGCAGTGATAAACAGGTTGAACCGGGTCATCGGGTAGTGTATTGAACGCGCAAAGGTACTAATTCGTAAAATTATCCGGAAATTATTCTTCCAGGTTGCGGATGATGTAAACATCGTAGTCGCCAAGATAGCGGAAGCCATACTTTTTGTAAAGTCCGGCAGCCCTTCCATTTTCCCTGTGCACTTCCAGCTTCACCTGGTAGCCCTTTTCGCGGGCAACCTGCATGCAACGGTCCATCAGGATACGGGAAAGTTTTTTTCCCTGCCATTCACCGGCAATACCGAAATGATGCAGGTAAGTCCGTCTTCCATCCTCAGTCATCCAGGCAGAGCCGATGATCTTTCCGGTAGCTGCAACCTCCAGCAGCAACAGGCTGCCACCCTTTTCCAGGGTATTCTGGATGACCTCCAGCGTATCACCCCGGTGCTTGCCTCCAAGTCCCAGACTTTCCCACAGTTCAGTAAGTGCGGGATAATCGGCTGCGGTAAAGGAACGTACGTTTAAGGCAGAAGGGTCCGGGAAATGGTCCATGGTCTGAGGCAATCGTTTGGATGAGAAACGGTGAAAACAGCAGGAACTTATACTTCGGCTGAATTAGTTTGCGAATTTGTTGTTCGGAACTTGCTCAGTATAACTGAATCTAACCGGCTTTGCTTCGAACCGGCAGGCTCCCTCCAAAGGAGTCCTTCGGACCTTTAGGGCAAACCTGTCAAGATTCAGTATAAGTCGCTTGTACTACTCAAGCAGTCCGCGTCCCGACTTCATGATCTTCCCGTTTTCTTTCAGGTCGGAGATCAGCTTGTCGAGAATCCCGTTGATGAACACCTTGCTCTTGGGTGTGCTGAAATACTTGGATAGTTCTATATACTCGTTGAGGGAGACTTTTACAGGGATGAACGGGAAATCGACGAATTCCGTCAGCGCCATTTTGATCAGGATGGTATCCATCACAGCCAGCCGGTCTACTTCCCAGTTCTCGGCATATTTGGCAATAAATCCCGTGAACTCTTCTTCGTGGATGATCGTCCTCCGGTAGAGCTGTTTCACGAAAGAAAGGTCTTCGCTGCCGCCTGGATGGTTTTCGTCCTTCAGCAGTGTTGGCAGTAAAGTATACTGATCCCATCCTTCCTTATAGCTATGGATCGTTTTGACGATCATCATGAGGGAGGTATCGAAATCGTCGGACCAGAAAAGGCTTTTCTCTTCGTAATAGCTGCGAAGCAGGTCCGATTCGGCCAGAATGTTCACGAAAAGGCTTTCCACCAATTGTTTATCCTCAATATAGGAAACGGATTCCTTAGCCATATACGACTGGTAATCCGGATGCTCGCGAAGAAGATTATAACATTTACGAACCATCTCTTCCTCGTCAGCCCAATTGATCTTGTAATTGTTTGCTTTCTTGCGGAAGTCGAAGTTACCGGCAATCTGGTTAATGAAACGGTTTTCCACAAAGCGGGTGTTCGGATGGAGATCGTCCTGCGTAGGCAGGAATTTCAACTTGTTTTCTTCCAGCCGCCGCTGGGCAAAATCCGCAAGTTCGACCAGAAAGGAGAACTGGTGGATGAATAATTCGTAAAGTTTGTCGAGACTGCCTAGTAACTGTTTTTCTCCTGAATTGATGCTATCGGGGCCATCCAGCTGGAAAGCATATAACGCCTGCATCACCTTAATCCGAAGGAATCTCCTGCTGAGCATAGATGTAAATGAACAATTGAATTTTAGAGCGGCAAAGGTAATCAATTATACCGTTGTTGCTCTATTTTTCGTAACTATCCGTACGGCATGCAACCGGCCACAGTATCTGCGACAGGATTCCATCGCTGTTTTGTTTCTCAAAACTATTCCGTTGCTATCCCATTTTACGATGTTATCAAAGACACTTGTAAAAGCGTAAATGTATCAGCGACAGTAAGGCCCGCTTACCTGTCGTGATACAGCATATATACTGACAGCAGTGAAAAGTATGTAAGCTGAAAAGGAAACCTGAAATAGTTGCCGCTTTACCGGAACGATAAATCAAAAACAATCTTTGAGAATAAAATAATCTTTCTAACTTTGCGTTGATAAGTACCTAATGATACTATAAAATTATTACGTAAAATGGAAGACTTCGAACAAATGGAGAACCGGGAGGATGTATTCTCGAGGGCTGTGAAGGCAGGTAAACGAACCTATTTTTTTGATGTAAAACAAACCAGGGCCGATCAGTACTACCTTACCATCACCGAGAGCAAAAGGCGGTTTGACAATGCCCAGGGGAAATTCTTCTATGAGAAGCACAAGCTTTTCTTATATAGGGAAGATTTCGAAAAGTTCAGGAATGGGCTCAGCGATGTTATTTCATTTATCGAGACAGGTGTTATTCCTCCCGAGCGCGAATACCCCGAAACCAGGAGTGCGCATGTGGATGTTGACTTCGATGACCTTGATAAATCCTGATCCTCACGCTTGTTTCAACTTTTTACCTGATCACTGCCAACCGGCAGCATCTTGATTGTACCATTTCATTACCAAACGCGAAAACTTATTAACACGGGCTGATTATGCTCCCGTCTTTATCGTATTTTTGCAACCCCGTCGCGGAAGCTGCCGTTTACAGGCTCTTCCCTTCCTGATTGCAGAACAGCGGGAATTATCAGCAACGTAAACAACTACGAATGGGCAAAGTAATCACTATAGCTAACCAGAAAGGCGGCGTAGGTAAAACTACCACCGCGATAAACCTGGGTGCAGCTTTTGCAGTACTGGAACGTAAAACTCTTATCATCGACGCTGACCCGCAGGCCAATGCTACCTCCGGTGTAGGGTTTGACCCGAAAACCATCAAAACCAGCATTTACGAATGCATTGTGGATGACGTCGATCCCAGAAATATCGTCCTGAATACCGAAACTCCAAACCTGGACCTGCTCCCTGCCCATATCGATCTGGTAGGCGCTGAGATCGAAATGATCAACATGCCCAACCGCGAGAGGATGATGAAAACGGTACTGGAGAAGTTACGCGACGATTACGAGTTCATCATCATCGACTGCTCTCCTTCCCTGGGTCTTGTTACCGTTAATGCACTTGTTGCTGCCGACTCCGTCATCATCCCGGTACAATGCGAATACTTTGCCCTCGAAGGGCTTGGCAAACTGCTCAACACGATCAAGATCGTCCAGTCGAGGCTGAATCCCGACCTGGACTTCGAAGGAATTCTCCTCACCATGTTCGATTCACGTTTGCGGCTTTCCAACCAGGTGGTGGACGAGGTCAAGACTCATTTCCAGGATATGGTCTTCGAAACGATCATCTCGCGGAATACCCGTCTGGGTGAAGCTCCCAGCTTTGGGCAGACCATCCTGATGCACGATGCAGCCAGCAGCGGAGCCATCAATTACCTGAACCTGGCACGTGAAATCCTGCAGAAAAACAATCTGACTGTCCTGAAGCAGGAGGATAAAGAAATAAAGGTGGATTGACATGACAAATCTGAAGAAACGAGCGCTTGGAAGAGGACTCAACGCGATCCTCGAGAGTCCGGAAACTGATATCACTTCCCGGGATATTTCCGGCTCATTCGTAGCCGGCGCCATTGCCAATATTCCCCTGGAACAAATCGAAAACAATCCTTTCCAACCCAGGGAGGAATTCGATGAGGCTGCTTTGCAGGAACTGGCTGAGTCCATCCGCGAACAAGGCATTATCCAACCGCTTACAGTCCGGAAGATGGGGTATGACAAATACCAGCTCATTTCCGGCGAACGCAGGCTGCGTGCCTCCCGCCTGGCCGGGCTTACCGATATCCCGGCGTACATTCGCGTTGCCAACGACGAACAGATGCTGGAATGGGCACTTATCGAAAACATCCAGCGCGAAAATCTCAATGCACTTGAAATTGCCATCAGCTATAGCCGGCTGATGGAAGAATGTGACCTGACCCAGGAAGAACTCAGCAAACGGGTTGGCAAGAACAGGGCTACCATCTCGAATTATATCCGCCTGCTTAAACTTCCTGCCGAAATACAGGCAGCCTTGCGCGACGAAGCCTTGTCGATGGGCCATGCACGCACCCTGGTCAATATCGAAATGCCTGAAAAGCAACTGGCTATCGCCCGGAAAATAATCAACAACGGGCTCTCGGTAAGAGAGGCGGAAAAACTGGTCAAGCAACTCGACAAAGCCCCTCTGCCAAGCCTGAAATCAGGCAAACCGGCATTGCCGCCGAAATATGCCTCCAGCCGCGAATCCCTGAGGACCAAACTCAATGTCGACGTTGAACTGAAAAGAACAACGAAAGGAAAAGGGTCGCTGATCATCCCATTCAGGTCTGATTCGGAACTGGATACGATCTTGTCAGCCATAGGTATTAATTAAATGGTCCCTAACGAATTGCCTGGCACCACTCCCCCGATGAAGGTCCATCACCCCGGAAAGATCATTGTCCGGCTGACAGTCATCATGCTCGGGCTTATCCTCCTTCTCTCCGGCCCGGTTAATTCCTTTGCCCAGGATACGCTTCCCTCACGCATCGTTGCCGATACACTGAAGAAAAAGGAGCATTCGCCCAAGAAAGCAAGTTTATATGCCGCAGTGCTCCCGGGACTCGGACAAGCTTACAATCACAAGTACTGGAAGGTTCCCATTGTATACGCAGGCTTTGGGACCACTATCTATTTTATTAAGTTCAACACGAAGTACTATAAGGATTTCCGGGATGCGTATGCCTATGTTACTTCTTCCAGCACCGATCCTGCGCCCAACAACCTCGTGAACCGTTACAACGCCGACCAGTTGCTGTCGGGCAGACAATATTACCGCCGAAACCTGGAATTATCCTATATTGCTACCGCAGCATGGTATATTCTCACTATCGTGGATGCATCAGTGGATGCTCATTTCTTTGATTACAACATCAATGATGACCTGTCGCTCCAGGTAACGCCCTGGTTGTCGCCTCCGGTTGCATCCGGCAAACCTAACGGAGGTATAAGTCTATCAATGCGGTTCTGACCGCTAATACCCACTCCTAATAGTAATTCGGATGAAACTGGCAATCATAGGTTACGGTAAAATGGGCAGGGAGATCGAACGGGTCGCCCTCGAAAGGAACCACACCATACTGGTCAGGATCGATAATCCGAAGGATTGGGAAACCGGCAGCAGCGAACTTGGAAATTGTGATGCAGCCTTAGAGTTCAGCACTCCCGGCACCGTTGTTGAAAACCTCCGCCGTTGTTTCGTGGCCGGAGTTCCCGTGGTTACTGGCACTACCGGCTGGAATGACAAATTGGAAGAACTCAAAGCCGAGTGCCTCAATCATAACGGAACGCTTTTCCATGCTTCCAATTTCAGCATCGGGGTCAACCTCTTCTTCGACATAAACCGGCGACTGGCCCGGCTGATGGAACCGCTGCAGGAATATGACGTCCGGATCGAAGAGATCCACCATGTGCAAAAGTTGGACGCACCCAGCGGTACTGCCATTACTCTGGCCAACGATATCCTTGACGTGAACAAACGGAAATCATCCTGGATACTGGGAACTGCTTCAGGAGAAGATCAAATGTCCATCACATCAGTGCGGGAAGGGACCGTTCCCGGAACCCACCGGGTGGAATGGGATTCCGATACCGATACGATCACCCTGAAACATGAGGCAAAAAGCCGCAGGGGCTTTGCGGTGGGAGCCGTTGCCGCCGCCGAGTTCATTGCCGGAAAGAAAGGAATATACGGAATGAGAGACCTGCTGAACCTATAGCCTGGCTTATTTCCTGCTTTACAACGATTTCCAGTTAACACAAATTAACGAATGCACCTGATCATAATTAACCAGATTACAGGATATTTGCAACCTTAAATCAGAAGATCCGTTCAATTTAAATCCCAACCGGTATGGACTTAATGACAATCCTGATCATCCTTATCCTCATTTTTCCTGCTCTCCTTTTCTGGGTCTTCCGTGATGCCGGGAAGCCTGCCTGGCAGGCATTGGTTCCGGTCTGGAATTACTGGGTCTGGATCGAGGTTATCGGCAAGAAATGGTGGTGGTTCGCATTGATGCTGGTCCCTTATATCAATGTATTCATGATCATGCTGATGATCGTGGAAACGGTGAAGTGTTACAGGAAGTACTCACTGGGCCAGCAGGCACTGGCAGTAATCTTCCCATACGCATACCTGCCGTGGATCGGCATTACCCCGTCAGAAAAATATACAGAACCGTCACAATTGCCCAAAATCAAGAAGAGCGTCACAAGGGAATGGATCGACGCCATCATCTTCGCAGTTGTAGCGGCCTCCATTATCAGGATATTCATGGTAGAAGCTTATGTGATCCCTACTTCATCCATGGAAAAGTCGCTGTTAATTGGCGATTACCTGTTTGTCAGCAAGCTGAGCTACGGTCCGAAGATTCCGAATACTCCCATTGCCTTTCCTTTTGTCCACCACACCCTGCCTCTGACCAAGTCTACAAAATCGTATCTTGAATGGGTAAAATGGCCCTATTACCGGTTCCCTGGCTTCACACACATCAAACACAACGATGTGGTGGTATTCAACTATCCGGATGGCGATACAGTAGCCCTGAAAATCCAGAACCAGAGCTATTATGCGCTGGTGCGCGACTTTGGCAGGGAAAGGGTCTGGAACGATAAATATAACTTCGGTGAGATCGTTGCCCGTCCGGTCGATAAAAGGGAAAATTACATCAAACGTTGTATTGCCCTTCCGGGTGACACCCTTGAAATCCGCGACCAGGTTGTCTATATCAACGGAAAGGTAAGCCAGCTCCCGGAGAACGCCCAGTTTAAGTATAAGGTCACGACCGACGGCAGCTTTATCAACCGGAAGATCCTGGATAAACTGCATATTACGGAGGAAGTAGAGACAGCCGACGACGGCAGCATGCTGCTCACACTCACAGCGGAATCCGCAGCCAAAATCAAACAACTCGGCAACGTTACCTCCATCGAAAAGACCTTATTACCCAAAGGCTACTGGCAGCCATACACTTTCCCCTTTGACTCCAATTACGTCTGGAATGTAGATAACTACGGTCCGTTGTTCATCCCAAAAGCCGGTACCACCGTGCCGCTGAACCTGAAGACACTGCCGCTTTACCAGCGTATCATCGAAGCATATGAGCTTAACAAACTGGAGGTAAAAGGCGACAAGATCTTTATCAATGGCAAAGAATCCAACAGCTATACCTTCAAAATGGACTATTACTGGATGATGGGCGACAACCGGCATAATTCAGCCGACAGCCGCTACTGGGGCTTTGTCCCGGTTGACCATATCGTTGGCAAGGCGGTGTTCGTATGGCTCTCGCTGGAGAAGAACAAGTCGCTCTTTAACGGAAAGATCCGCTGGAACAAACTACTGCGGACTGTACATTAAAATTATTATCCGGAAAAAGATTGGTATAATTTGTGCTAAAAAGCCGCGTTAATTTAGAAAACTAAAATCCTTAAACATCCCTCTCAATGTCAAGATCAATTTTTATTACCCTCCTGCTTGTTGTCACTTCAGTGTTTGCAGCAACAGCACAATCAAAGAGTTTCACCGGGACCATTACTTACAAAATAACCTATCCTGCCAGCGCCAGCAGCCCGCTTATTGCTGCCCTGCCCACCAGCATCAACATGCAGGTAAGCGGGAATAAAGCCAAGTTTGAGATCACGCTGCCCAACGGCAAGCAGACCATCATTGCCAACGGAGATGAAATTTCCGTGACCCGTCTGATTGAAAATGCAGAAGGCAAGTTTTTTATCAAAAAGACAAAGGAAGAATTCAAGAAGGAAGCAACAGCTGTTGTGACTCCTCTGAAGGAAACCAAGACCGTTGCCGGCCAGAAATGCAAAGGCGCCGAACTCACCGTTACCGATAAGGGCGGCCGCACCCAGAAATCAAAAGTTTTCTACAGCGACGAGCTGGGCGTAAACAACATCTACTTCAATACCGTTGCCAAGAGCATCAAAGGGATCATGCTTGATTTCGACTATGCAGCACTGGGGACTGCCATGCATCTGACGGCTACACAGATCACTCCCGGCCGCATTTCGAACAAGACCTTTGAAATCCCCTCCGGATACAAGGAGATCACTGAAGCCCAGTTGCAGCAGATGCGCCAGGCCAGGAAGAACAAATAATACGCGATATAATATCGAAAAAAGTTGCCTCCCGATGGAGGCAGCTTTTTTTATGATCAATCAGCTATGTTGAGAAATCGGATCGGACCTCTTGAGTGTCTATGGAATCGGGAAGTAGTCGGATCCGGTGACAATTATCAGCTCAGACTAAAGTCCCTTTCATAAAACACCTCAATCTTCACACTCCTGCGCGGAAACTCATCCGGGTTCAGGGTGATTATGCGTGCCTTCACCCATGTTCCACTGTCCATCAGCCGGGCAATAGTTGTGCTATCGCTTTGCGGTATGTATCCCAGTTTGGCATCGCCTGCATATACTTCCACGGCCAGCGGATCCCAGCGGTTGCTCGGTTCCCTGTTCAGCCTCAGCATCAATCCATCCTCCAAAAGGTCGGCAATATCGGGACCGTCATAATACTGGAAAGCAGCTATATACAGTTCTGCCAGTGTCACTTTTTGTCTTTCCTGCCTTTCAGCGGTAAAACTTTTATTGATCAGGAGCATCTCACTGCCACCCAGTATCACCTTTTCGAAAAAATCCATTCGGTTCATAGCTTTCAGTTTTAGAAAACTCAAAATTATGTCCCGTAGGTGACAACGTTTGTCAGTCAGAATTTTGCTGCAAGATTTTTTATACGTACTCTTAAATATTCTTTAAATGATTCTGGTTCAATTACATCCACTTCTTCGCCCAGACCCATGACGAATCGTCCCACCCCTTCAAAACCGCAAGCAGGTGCATCGAACTGCCACAAGTTGTCAGTCAGCTGGGTTAAATACTGTTCTGCCAGAGGGTACTCCTCCGTTAAAAGGTTATAGGCCCGCAGGCTGAGGTGTAGCACAACCCGCATCTGTTCGTTTGAACTGATCCGGAATACATCCATTGGCATTTTCTCATGCTGATCCTCGTACATAAAATCTTTTTCCAGCACATCCACCGTTCCGATCCGCGAGGTCTTGAAAAGTTTGCATATCCGGCTTTCCGGTTCAAATGCCCACACAAACTGGTAGTTGGTCGTAAAGCCGAAGGGTTCCACCAGTCGGTCACGGACCAGCCGCCCGTGTGACGACCGGTACTGCCTCAGCAATACCTGCTTCTTTCCCTGGATTGCCTTTATCAGGAGATGAACAGTGCTGATATTCTCCTTCTTAACCACGGTTTCGGCTACCCTGTCGAAGTTATACAGGGAATACAGTTTATTGATCAGGTTGGATTTCAGCAGATTGTCATCATCGATAGAATGGATGGCCTTGGTCAGGATATAGGCTTCCTCCTCAGAAAAATGAAGCAGCTCCTTCAATTCTTTGAACGGTTCTTCCAGCTTCGGGATCTTATACATCCCGTCATTTACCTCCACAATAAAACCACAATTCCTGATGGTGGCAAGGTAACGGTGAACAGTCCGCGCAGAGAGATCAAGCTTTTCACACAGTTCGTTGAGCGTATACGACCGGCTGCCGGCGAGGGTCAGGATGATATTCAACAATCGGTCTAATTTTGCATGCTCATCCATAAATCCGGTAATTTCAGTATATGACCATTAAAAGATTTATCAAATTTATAAAATCTGCCATTCATGCCGACCGGGAAACTCTTGCAATCTTTGGCAGTTGACAATTATCACAGGTACTATGATTTTCATAATTTTGTATGCCGAACGGCGTTATGCACCTATTAGTAGATCTTATCCAGGCTGCCCAAGTTAATCAGGAAGTGATATCAAGCATTATGCAGGAGACGACAACCAACCCTATGCCCAGGAATACGCTGAAACAGGAAGCTAAAACGCTTTCTGATTCCGGGGAGAAAAAGGAGAAAAAGCCAAAGAAGCAGCAGGCCCGGGCAACCGATGAGTTGAAGGAGCCAAAACTGGGAAGGCTTGAAAAAACGGCACAGGTTGTCGGCATATTCTCCCTTATCACTTCCCTATTCCTTTTCGTAGCATTCATTTCCTACCTGTTCAACTGGTTCACCGGCGGAACGGATGATATCTTCTCCGGTATCAGCTTTTCAAGAGTCATGACCGATAAGGCCCTGGAAACGCATAACCTTGGCGGACGGTTGGGTGCCGGCCTGTCAACTCTCCTCATCAAACAGGGTTTTGGCGTTGGCACTTTACTTCTCGTGATCTGGCTGTTCATCGTGGGAGTCCGTCTTTCCCTCAAGCACACCATCCTTCCCATCGGGAAAAGCTTCGGGATTGCCGTCGTCATGATGGTCTGGACAGCGCTGACCCTCGGTTTTCTGTTGCAGAACACCCCTTACTCAATTCTCGGAGGTATATCAGGATACGAATCATCGCTTTGGCTCGAAGGCTTCATGGGCAAGATGGGGCTGATGCTTCTGCTGATCTTTGTTCTTGTCACCTTCCTGGTGATCGTTTATAATTTCTCCCTGCATGCCCTGCGGCAAAGGGTAGTCAACCGCACACCCAAAACCGCCGAATTGAATGACATACAGGATGATACAGCTAATAGTTCAGTTGCATCCGGTTTTGGTGGCGACAAGTACAATACGGTGGAATATGCTGTTAAGGAAGAACATATATCGCCCCCGGAAAAGAATACCCCGGTAGAAAGGCCTGTGATTCAGGAGCCATTGGGACGCACAACCGAATTCGAACCCGTTGCTGTCCCAACTGCCCGGCATAATACCCCTAATGTGGAATTCACAGTGGAACCGGTCGCGGTTGCACCTGCATCCATTGCCCCGGTTAAGGCTGAGCCCGAGGATGAGCCGGAAGAGGCAGAAATCCCCCACAACCCTCTTGATTCGCCCTTTGATCCTACCCTGGACCTGGGCAGCTTCAAACTTCCTTCTATCGACCTGCTGGACGATTATGGTGCCGGAACAATAAGCGTTAACAAAGAAGAGCTGGAAGCAAACAAGAACCGGATCGTTTCCACCCTCGGCAACTATGGTATCCAGATCGACAAGATCAAAGCAACCATTGGCCCGACTGTTACACTGTACGAGATCATCCCGGCCCCCGGCGTGAGGATCTCCAAGATCAAGAACCTGGAAGATGACATTGCACTTAGCCTGTCAGCCCTGGGTATCCGAATCATAGCCCCGATTCCCGGAAAAGGCACAATCGGTATTGAAGTGCCCAATCAGAAACCAGAGATCGTCGGGATGAAAACCATTCTCGCTTCCGAAAGGTTCAGCAGTACCAAATACGACTTGCCGTTTGGCATCGGTAAGACAATTGCCAACGAGGACTTCATTGCCGACCTCACCAAGATGCCGCATATTCTGATGGCCGGCGCTACCGGACAGGGCAAATCGGTGGGGCTGAACGCCATCATTGCTTCACTGCTTTTCAAGAAGCACCCATCGGAACTGAAATTCGTCATGGTCGACCCCAAAAAGGTTGAACTTACCCTTTTCTCGAAAATCGAACGTCATTACCTGGCGAAGCTCCCTGATTCGGAGGAAGCTATTATCACTGATACGCGAAAGGTCGTCCGTACACTGAACTCCCTGAACATCGAAATGGATCAGCGCTATGACCTGTTGAAAGACGCCCAGGTAAGGAATATCAAAGAATACAACATCAAGTTCATAGCACGCAAGCTCAACCCGCTCGACGGGCATCGCTTCCTGCCATACATCATCCTGGTGATAGATGAGTTTGCCGACCTGATCCTTACTGCCGGCAAAGAGGTGGAACATCCCATCACGAGGCTGGCGCAGCTGGCACGTGCTATCGGTATCCACCTCGTGATAGCCACACAGCGTCCCAGTGTAAACATCATCACCGGAACCATAAAAGCCAACTTCCCTGCACGTATTGCCTTCAGGGTCATCTCCAAGATCGACTCCCGGACGATCCTCGACACCGGTGGCGCCGACCAGCTGATCGGTCGCGGCGACATGCTGCTTTCGCAGGGCGGCGATATCATCCGTCTTCAGTGTCCTTTCATCGACACGCATGAAGTGGAGCGTATCACGGAATTCATAGGTTCTCAGCGGGGATACCCTACGGCCTATTCATTGCCTGAATTCAACGAAGAAGATGCTCAACCTGTGGAAGAGATGGATCCCAACGAAAGGGATGAACTCTTTGAAGATGCCGCCTATATCATTGTTGCCGCCCAGCAGGGTTCCACATCGCTGTTACAGCGAAAGCTAAAGCTTGGTTACAACCGGGCTGGCAGGATCATCGATCAACTGGAAGCAGCAGGCATCGTGGGGCCTTTTGAAGGCAGCAAAGCCAGGGAGGTAAAAATAGCCACTGAGTTTGCTTTGGAACAGTTTTTGAAAGACATCCGCGCCAAAGAAAATCCGGGCGAATTCTGATCTGTATTGAAAAATCTACAATCCGGGCTGCCTTATCAGGTGCAGCCATCTAATCTCAAAATGCAAGCATGAAAAAATCAATTCTTCTTTGCCTGGCCCTGGTCGCTGTTTACACGCTCCGGGCCCAAAACGATTCCAAAGCCACAACCATCCTGAACGAGGTATCCGCTAAAACCAAAGCCTACAAATCGATCCGCATCGATTTCACCTATACTATGGATAACAAGAAAGATAAGATCCATGACAAATTCACCGGCACCCTGCTTTCCAAGGGTGATAAATACAAGCTTTCCGTTGCCAGGCAGGATGTGATCTGCGACGGTAAAACCGTCTGGACCTACCTGAAGGATGCCAATGAAGTTCAGATAAACGATGCCGGCACCGATGATGATTCTTTCACCCCCACCCGGATGCTCACCAATTATTCAAAGGAGCACAAATCGAAATTCATCGAAGAGAAAGGAAATACGCAGGTGGTTGAACTTTACCCGCTTGCAAAGAATAAGAGCTATTCAAAAGTCCGGCTTTCGATCGACAAATCGAAAAAGCAGATCCAGCAGTTCATCATCTATGATAAAGGTGGCAGCATCTTCACTTACCTGGTCAATAAGTTCGTTACCGATCAGGGCGTAAGCGACAAAGAATTCACCTTTAACAAAGCAGAACATCCCGGCGTTTCGGTGGATGACATGCGTTGATCTGCCGGCAGAAACTCATCTCCTCCCGTGCAGTCCTGTCTCCCTGTATAGTTTGACAAGCAGTTTCCGCCCAATGTTTTTAAATCCGGGGCTCCCCTCGGCCATCTGAAATTCAATACTGTCAATCAATTCATCCCGAATCTCCGGGAATGTGCGCGAGAGCGTGTACAGTATTGTCATGCTATAGAACTTGGCTGCAACAGCTTCGGCTGGTGAAAGAAGCCATTCAAAGCAGATATCGAGCAGTGCGCCTTGCTTTTCTGCAGGTATCTCATTCCTGGCAATCATTCTCAGAGCATGCCGTTTCATTCCGTCATGCCTGAAAGTGGATAGCAGGTCAACCAGCCTCGGAATATAGGGTGTAACCCAATCCGGTTCGGATTCTGAGACCGTGTCAATGATCCAGGCTGCCCTTCGGGAAACAGGCTCTTCATTCGAAAGGTAGATTTCCCAAAGCTGGTGGATCAATTCCGGCTTCTGCCTGACAAAATTCCCGACGAAATCGGTGTTCGCCCGCGAATTGTCCTGTAGCAGGTACTTCCTCAACTGTTCGGAATCATCCGGAAGGTTCATGACCAATGAAGTGTATGGATGGCGAAATTATGAAAATGAGGCATGGGAAGAATTAGCGGATGATGATTTCCGATGCCGAAAGATAGAAGTTATTTCAGACTTCCCTTTCTGCGATTATCTGCGTTCTGATCTGCGTTATCTGCGGGAAACATATACGACCACACCGGCAACAGTTGACCGGTTAGGGATATCGACATGAATTCCGGCTTCTCTGTGAAGTTCTGCTCAATAAAATACAATTACACAGCCACCCCTGAGATTTCCACTGAGCTTCAAATAGTAGGTTCGAAACCTGATTCTGCCTGATACCTGCCCGATACAGTACCCATTGTTTCTTCCATGAATCGTTTTTTTTCTGACTTTTGCATCCTGATCTGGATCACTGATGAAGAAAAGACTATTCCTTTTCGCCGGCCACCTTGTTTTCTGGTATGTGCTCTTTGTTCTTGCCAGGATTGCCTTCCTGCTTTATAACTGGGATCAGACTTCACACCTTTCGCCGGCCACAGCTCTCAATACAATCCGATACGGATTCCGTCTCGACCTTTCCATGATCTCGTACCTGACAGTACTTCCGGGATTGCTGATCACCCTGAGTGGTTTCACCGACACGAAATGGATCCGCAAGGTATTTTCCGGATACGAACTGTTGCTGGCATTGCTATTCAGCAGTATTGTAAGTATCGACGCCGTTCTATACTCCTATTGGGGATTCCGCCTTGATGCCACTCCCCTCTTTTATATGAACAACCTGAAAGCCATGACGGCCTCGGTGAACGGCTGGACCTGGGCAGGTGGGGTCATTCTCATCGGTTTGCTGACATTCATTCTTTTCAAAGCCTTCCTACTACTGTTCCGAAAAACGCTGGCCTCGTTAGAAAAGGGCCGGGCATCATCCTTTACTCTCTTTGCCCTGACAATCCTGTTGTTCATCCCTCTCCGCGGAGGTGTAGGCCTGTCGGCAGTCACCATCAGCAGTGCATACTTTTCCGGCAACCAGTTTGCCAATCACGCTGCCATCAATCCGATGTGGAACCTGGCCTTCTCCCTTTCCGAGTCGAAGGATCTGGAAAAGAAATACATTTACTATGATGATGCCACCATGGAACAGCTGGTTGCGCCTCTCACCGCAAGAGAAGGCGACGTCATTCCGGTGCTCCGGACGGATCATCCGAATATCCTGCTGATCATCGTTGAGAGCCTGACAGCTAAAGCCGTTGGCGTGACCGGCAACCTGAAAGGCATCACTCCGAATCTCGACAGTCTGTCGCACGAAGGCATTCTGTTCGACAGGATATTTGCCAGTTCCGACCGTACCGACAAAGGAATAGCTGCAGTCGTTTCCGGATATCCTTCCCTGCCGGGCTCCACTCCGCTGAAATACCAGAAACTGACCGAGAAACTCAGCTTTATTCCCCGGGAACTCAAAAAAAAGGGATACAAATCCTCATTCCTTTACGGAGGCACCCTCGACTTTGCCAACTACCGTTCTTACCTGGTACAGGCTGGATACGACAGATTTGTGTCGGAAGATGACTTTGCCGAGAATGAACTTTCATCCAAATGGGGAGCCTGGGACCATGTCCTGCTAAACCGTGTGCTGAAGGAAACCCCCAATGGGTCCAACGGCTTCTTCAAGACTATCCTTACCCTTACGAGCCATGAACCTTTTGATATCCCGACAAAGCCGTTGCTGAAAGGGAGAGATACAGAATCCCTTTACCTGAACTCTCTTCATTACACCGATCAGGCGATAGGCGATTTCATCCGTACAGCCAAAACCCGTGACTGGTGGGACAACACACTGGTGGTGATCATTGCCGACCATGGAAGCAAAATGCCCGGTAATTCGGGGAGCGATGATTTCCTCCGTCAACATATCCCGATGATCTGGCTGGGAGGCGCGTTAGCCGTTCACGACACGGTGATCCATACCATAGGTTCCCAGATGGATCTGGCCTCCACGCTTCTTAACCAATTGAACATCAACACCGGCTCATTCCTCTTCAGTAAAAATATCCTCTCTACAAAGCCGAATGCGTATGCTTTCTATACCTTCAACGAAGGATTCGGATACCTTACCATGAACGAATTCCTGGTCTACAATGTCATCACGGATAAGTATACGACGGTAACCAACAAGAATGACACCTTGTTGCAGGACCAGGCCAAAGCATACTTACAGTTGCTTTATACCGACTTTTTCAGGGCGACCGGAAAATGACAGGAACTGCTGATTGAACAACCTGAAGGTTTTCAGGAAGAGGCTATTTCTGCTCAGGCTTCACTCCCGTAACCTCATAGTTCAGTTTTAATATCGATGCGGGCTCATTGTCATCGGAACCGATCTGCATGACCCTGGAAAGGAAGCCTGGGTATTTGTCCTCAATGAAAGAAATGAACCGTTCGACCGTATTAACGGTCTGGCCATTCTTCACCAGCGAGTTCCTGCGGATATTTGCCGTAAGCACATGCGATACGTTGTTCTTCACAAGGATGTTCAACAGGGAGTCGGGATAGATCAGCGTAGAAGCTTTGTCGTCCTTGCCTCTCAAGACCATGAGTGAGTCAGGAAGCGTGATAGCCTTTATTCCCATGGTATTCAGGCCGGAGATTGTCTTCATCTTCAGGCTGTCGGGAAATCTGTCGACAAAGAACACGCTCTCTGCTGTAATGAACTGGGCTACCATGTTTCTTTTCAGCACCTGGTATACTTCGGGTGGCATCTGTTTCCCTTCGAAATCCTTATAGGAAAAGGCCACCAGAGAAGCGGGATCTGATTTCCATCGGTTGAAGAAATCTCCCGAATTATAGGTTGGCATCTGCATCAGACCGTAGAAATTCCTGCCCTTGCCATACACGAACGATATGGATGGTTTGCGACAGGCAATCACAGCCTCTTTCGGCAGGTTGACAGCAGCCCATTCGCTGGCCTGCAGGTAATGCTTCCAGTCGGGAGTAAGCCCGCCAAACCGGCCCGATTCCTTCCGGGCTTCGCCGATAGCGAGGGTGGAGGCCCCCAGCGTTTGCAGGAATGCAATCACAACCACTAACGGCAGGATAAACTGCAGCACCCTGAACTTCCTGAGCTGCGATCCGTAATAGAGGGTTGACAAAAGCAACAAGAGCAGCATAAAGAAGGCGGGCACTATCAGCCTTCCCTGGTCCCACTTGGCCTGCAGCACGACAAAGGTGACCAGCAGGAATGCGCCGGTCATTAAACCGGTAAAGAACAGGTAGTTGTTCTTCCGGTATGTCAGACCAAGGCCCAGAAAAGCCAGCAGATACACAAGCAACGTTACTGCCGGGACCGGAGTGAGGGTTGGTGCCTGGGTCCGGTAGCCGATCATGTACATGAAATGCTTCGAAAGATAAAGATTGGAGTTATCCACAAGCCTCTTCACCATGCCACCGAGATCCTCTTTTCCATCCTGTGGATTGTAATAATCCTTATTCATGAGACCGCTGCCCTGGGTAGAGAATTGCAGGCCGCCCTCATGCCAGGCCACATACTTGACTCCCTGAAAAAGAATGAACATCAGTCCGAAAGCGATGACCGACATGGCCAGGTTCTTCCATTGCCCTTTCAGCAGGAAGTAACCGGCAACGGCTATAACAGCTGAGTATCCTATGCTGCGGGTGAGCGTCAGTGCTAGAAGGCATATTGCCAGGAGCAGGTGCCGCCTCACATCGTCGCCAACCGAACCGGCCTTTTCCTGATCGATGAATTTGCGGAAGAAGACAAGCAGCAAGAGGGCCTGCATGAATATATAGAATGCTTCCGAATAGGTCTGGCTGGCATAATACAGGAGGTAGGAGTTAATGCTGATCAGGAACATGGAAGCTACGAGTATCGTCGCAGGCACCCGTTTGCAGAAGCTTTTATAGCTCAGGTAAATGAATGCCAGCATCGAAGCGAGCGAAACCAGCTTCAGCGGGGTAAGGCTTATTCCGAACACAGCAACCACCAATCCGAGTACCATTGGGTAAAGCGGCCCCTGAAAAGCCGGATATTTAAAAGATTTAATGAATTCCGATGCGCGGTTGATGTAAAAGGAGTCATCCCCTGACAAACTCACCTTCGGATCGAACAGCAACAGACTAAAGAGTAACGTAATCCCCATGAACACCCATATCAGCCAGGAATGGCGCTGATCGAAAAAGCGGTCGAGCGACTCCAGGAATGTGCTGTCACTTTGTCCGGTTACTTTCTTTTTTTTATCCCTGGAAGTGACAGGATTTTTCTCGGTACGGATGTCTTTTGCCATAGGACCAGTGATTTAGATCATTTATAGAGATGACGGCTTTTTATAATGAGTTACAAAAGTAAAAAACTGTGGAAACATCTGTCATGTCCCTTGCGATTCTTACGGCAGGAGCCTCATGACCCAGGGGCAGATACATAAGATCAACTGAGGCTGTTTCATTATACCTGCAGGAAGATCACCCGAACAACACTGCATAACCGGAACCAAGTTCACATTCCTTTGATCCGAGGCATCTCAACGATACATTTTCACTAAGATTCGGCAGAATTTTCATACGTTTGCGTGAATTATACTAGTGAAGTCACGGCTTAGTGCCGAAATTACAATATATGAATAAAGAAGAATTGCTGGATTTCTATCGGCGTACTGCCGGTTCGCGGGAACGCTGGAAGAAAAGGAACCGCTTTTATCATCGTTCACTCGAAGGTTTCTTTTCCTTTATCATACCGGAGGGTAAAAAGGTACTTGAAGTAGGTTGCGGCAGCGGTGATCTGCTTAACTCCGTGCATCCCGCTTACGGTGTCGGAATTGATTTTGCTCCCGAGTACATTGAAATCGCCCGGAAGAAATACCCGGAACTGCATTTTGAGGTCGATGATATTGAGCAATTGCAATTGCAGGGGCAGTTTGACTATATACTCCTCTCCGATCTCACCAATTGTCTCTGGGATGTGCAGAAAGCGCTGCACAACCTCCGACGACTCTGTCATGCCCAGACCCGGATCATCATATCACAGTATAACTACATGTGGGAACCTTTTCTGAGGATGGGTGAGTTTATGCACCTAAAACTCAGGCAGCCTGCCCAGAACTGGTTCACGACCAGTGATCTTCAGAATCTGCTTCAACTCGAAGGATACCAGTCCATCAAGATTGAACGAAAACTCCTGTTACCTAAGTACATACCTGTACTGAATGCAATCTTCAATAAATTCTTTGCCAACCTTCCCCTGATCAGTCACCTGAACCTGGTCAACCTTGTCGTTGCCAGACCTGTACTGTCGGACGACCAGGAATACAGTGTATCCATTGTTGTTCCGGCCCGGAATGAACGGGGCAACATCGAGAATGCCATACTTCGCACACCGGCTTTCGGCACACACCAACAGTTCATTTTCGTAGAAGGCAATTCAGCCGATCAAACCTTTGAGGAGATGCTGCGGGTAAAGGAATCCCATCCGGATAAGGATATCCTGGTAATGAAACAAAGTGGAAAAGGGAAAGGCAATGCCGTACGCGAAGGATTCGATGCCGCCACCGGTGAGATCCTGATGATCCTGGATGCCGACCTCACCATGCCGCCCGAAGAACTACCCAAGTTCTATGATGCACTCCGTTATAACAAAGGTGAATTCATCAACGGAAGCCGGCTGGTTTATCCAATGGATAAAAATGCCATGCGATTCCTGAACCTGCTTGGCAATAAATTCTTCGGCTGGTTCTTTACTTACCTGCTGGGACAGCGGCTGAAGGATACCCTGTGCGGTACCAAAGTGCTGTACAAACGCGATTATGAGCAGGTCATGAAGAACAGGAGCTATTTTGGAGATTTTGATCCTTTTGGCGATTTTGACCTCCTGTTCGGCGCAGCCAAACTCAACCTGAAGATCGTGGAGATCATCATCCGCTACCGCGAACGGGAGTACGGAAGCACACAGATCAGCCGGTTCAAACACGGATGGCTGCTGATCCGGATGAGCGCTTTTGCAGCACGGAAACTGAAATTTCGATAAATTCCCGCACTTTCTCTTGCTTTCTCATTCCTGCTTGATTATTTTTGTTCTATTAACCAAAAATCCATATCCATGAAAAAACCAGCAATTTTATTTTTAACTCTGTTCTTTGCAGCAAGCATGGCATTTGCGCAATTCGAGAAAGGTAACATGTTATTGGCAGGTTACAGCAATCTTGGTCTCGATATCGGCAAGCAGAAGTACAAGTATAATGGAACTACCTCAGAGAACTTCAAATATTTTGAGTTCAACCTGACTCCGGAAGCCGGCTACTTTGTGATCGATAAACTGGCAGTCGGTGCTTTCCTCGATGTTGACCTGGAACGATACAAATACACCGATGATGATATAGACCTCTATACAAAGTTTATCATCGGTCCTGTGGCCCGTTACTATTTCATCCAGCTCGACAAGTTGAATCCGTTTGTTGAAGGCAGGATCGGGATTGGAGCACAGAAATACAAAACGAAGTACTCCGGCGGCTCCGACAGCGAATCGAAATATTCATACTTCACAACAAAGCTTGGTGTAGGCAATACCACCTTCCTTACAGAAAAGCTAGGTCTCGATCTCTTCATCGGATACGACTATGATGTCTGGACAGAAAAGAATGATGATTCAGGCGGAGTAAAGAGTGTTGCAGCCGATGATTCAAAAGAACTCTGGAGTTCTTTTGAAATCAACCTGGGGCTGTCCTATTTCTTCTCCAAATAATCCTTCCCAAAATACCTGTACCTGAGGGTACAACTATGCCGCAACAGCGCAGAGCCTGAATTCCGGTATATTCCATTTGCAAACCGGAACTTGGCCATGTGTTGTTGCGGTTCTTGTTTCTTGTATCATACCGGCGCATTGAACAAAATATTACCGGATAGGTTTCTTAAAAGAACAGCATATATGCAATAAACTGCATACATTCTGGTTTTATACAAAACTTACCACTGATGACAAATATAGCTCCGAAGTATCTGCTGCTTTTCCTGGTATCAGCCTTAGCAGGTCTTGTTTCCTGCACGCATGATCCTGAACTTACAGTTACTCCTGTTCCGGATGACACAACCAGTATCATCACATCGTCGTGTGATCCCGATACGGTATACTTTGTACAGCAAGTACTCCCGCTCATGCAGTCGGGTTGCGCCAAAAGCGGCTGTCATGATGCCGGCACACATGAGGAGGGAGTAATCCTGGATTCCTATTCTTCCATTGTAGCAACCGGTGGCCTCAATATCTCAGAGCCAACAAAGAGCAAGATCTACAAGATGATGGTGAGAACCGATGATGAGCGGATGCCACCGCCTCCTGCACCTGCCTTCACAGCCGAACAGCGGTCACTCATCTCAACATGGATCGGACAGGGTGCCAGGAATAACAGTTGCGTTGAAAGCGGTTGCGATACGACCAATGTGGCTTATTCCACCAACATCAAACCGCTCATTGCCAATAACTGCCTGGGATGCCATTCCGGTTCCAACCCGGGTGGCGGCATCGGACTTTCCACGTTTCAGGATGTAAGAGCCATCGCTGATAACGGGAAGCTCTTCGGAACTATCAATCACCTCCCGGGCTTCAGCCCGATGCCCCGCAACGGCAACAAACTTTCCGATTGCCAGATCAGGATGGTGACACTCTGGATCAACCAGGGCGCACCAAACAACTAGCGCATTATCAGGCAGGATAAAACATCAGTTGATCGTTACCGGCATCAATCCGGATCATTTTTCCGGTAGAAATCTCCCCGGAGAGGATCAGTTTTGACAGGCGGTTCAGAACCTCCCGCTGGATCACACGTTTCAGCGGACGGGCGCCGTACGCGGGATCATATCCTGCCGATGCCAGGAATTCAATAGCCCTTTCAGTAAGATCGATACGTATCTGGCTCTTTTCGAGCATTCCGGCGAGCTGCGACAACTGAAGCCGGACAATTTCGGAAATTTCTTTCCTGCTTAGCGGCTGGAACATGATGATCTCATCGATCCTGTTCAGGAACTCAGGACGGATGGTCGTCTTCAACATTTCCATTACTTCAGTACGGGTCTGTTCCAGTATCTTTTCCCTGTTGCCTTCATTCAGTTGTCCGAACCGTTCCTGGATCAGTTGCGAACCGATATTGGAGGTCATGATGATAATGGTATTCCGGAAATCAGCCGTACGGCCTTTATTATCCGTAAGCCTTCCGTCGTCCAGCACCTGGAGCAGGATATTGAACACGTCTGGATGAGCTTTTTCCATCTCATCGAACAACACCACACTGTATGGTTTCCTCCTGACTTTTTCGGTTAGCTGGCCACCTTCATCGTAACCAACATACCCCGGAGGCGCCCCGACCAGTCTGGAAACAGTATGCCGTTCCTGGTATTCACTCATATCGATCCTGACCATTGCGTTCTCATCGTTGAACATGTATTCGGCCAAGGCTTTGGCCAGTTCCGTTTTCCCGACCCCCGTAGTACCCAGGAAAATGAACGACCCTACAGGTCTTTTCTCGTCCTGCAGTCCGGCCCTGCTCCTCCGGATGGCATTGGCAATGGCTTCAATTGCTTCGTCCTGGCCGATCACACGTTTATGCAGTTCATCTTCCAGATGGAGCAACTTCTCCCTCTCGCTCTGCATCATCCTGCTGACCGGAATACCCGTCCAGCGGGAGACGATCTCGGCAATCTCTTCAGCACCAACTTCTTCCTTTATCAGGGCCGAATGCACCTGGAGCTCATCCAACTGAGCTTTCAACTGTTCCAGCTTGTTTTCCGACTCCTTGATCTTTCCGTAGCGCAGTTCAGCAACTCTGCCGAAATTCCCTTCACGCTCAGCCTGTTCTGCCTCAAACCTGAACCGTTCAATACTCTTCTTCTGTTGCTGTATCCCTTCGACTACAGCCTTTTCTGCCTGCCATTTAGCCTTAACCTGGTTCCTTTCCGACTCGAGATTGGCGATCTCCGAGCCCAACTGGCTAAGCTTGGTTTCATCCTTTTCACGCTTAATAGCTTCCCGCTCTATTTCCAGTTGCCGTATCCTCCTCTCGAGTTCATCCAGTTCTTCCGGCACAGAATTGATCTCCAGCCTTAGTTTTGAAGCAGCCTCATCGATCAGGTCTATAGCCTTGTCGGGGAGGAAACGGTCGGTGATATAGCGCTGCGAGAGTTCAACAGCCGCAATGATGGCTTCGTCCTTGATCCTTACCTGATGATGGGTTTCATACCTTTCCTTCAGTCCCCGTAATATAGAGATGGCATCGATGGCTGCCGGTTCATCCACCATGACGATCTGGAACCGGCGTTCCAGGGCCTTATCTTTTTCGAAATACTTCTGGTATTCTTTCAATGTTGTAGCCCCGACGGCACGCAGTTCCCCACGGGCAAGGGCTGGTTTCAGGATATTGGCTGCATCCATAGCGCCTTCGGATGCCCCGGCACCTACAAGGGTATGGATCTCGTCGATAAAAAGCACAACCTCTCCATCCGAAGCGATTACTTCCTTCACCACACTCTTCAACCGCTCTTCAAATTCTCCCTTGTATTTAGCGCCTGCTATCAACGCGCCCATGTCGAGCGAAAATATCTGTTTCGACTTCAGGTTTTCAGGCACATCGCCATTGATGATACGATGCGCCAGTCCTTCGGCAATAGCGGTCTTTCCGACACCTGGTTCTCCGATCAGGATAGGGTTGTTTTTGGTTCTCCTTGTAAGTATCTGCAAAATACGCCTGATCTCCTCGTCGCGGCCGATCACCGGATCGAGCTTGCCCGAACGGGCCAGCTCATTGAGGTTGCGGGCATATTTCGAAAGTGCATTATAGGTATCCTCGGCAGTTGCGCTCTTCACCGGACTGTCCTTACGCAGGTCAAGGATGGCGGCCTTCAGATCCTTTTCCGTTACACCCTGACTTTTAAGCATGGAGGATGTGGCGTCGCCGGCTGCGAGTATCCCGGCAACCAGCAATTCGATCGAGACAAACTCATCACCATAGTCCATCAACAGGGATACAGCCTTTTGAAGGGCTTTGGAAGCTGCCGGCGATAGATATTGCTCTCCTCCGTCAACTTTGGGTAATGCCTGTAAAATACGTTCCGTTTCACGGTTAACGTGTGCGGGATCAATTCCCATTTTATGCAACAGGAATGGAAATATGTTATCGTCAGCTGCCTGTATGCCTTTGAGCAGGTGAGCGGTTTCAATAGCCTGATGGTGTGCAGCCTCAGCAATATTCTGTGCCTGCTGAACAGCTTCCTGGGCTTTCAGAGTGAAATTCGAGAAATTCATAGTAACTTGTTTTAAGTCCACCCTGTCCATCAAAATCAGTTCCACCTGAAGATTTGTATGGAAATGAGTCATTTTGACACTGAATATCAAGCTGTTACTGACGCATTGACAGGTATAATATCCCTTTTGGCAGGTAAATGGCTAAAGGGAGCAATGGTTCATAATAAAAGACAAAAGATAAAAGGCAAAAGATAAAAGATAAAAGACAGATGGAATTTGAGAATGTAAGAATTAGTTAATTCGGCGATTAGCTAATTAGCTGATTAGTCAATGAAGTATAAAAGAGCCTTCTATGAAAGAACTATGTCACGAATGACTAAGAATGATCCGCCAGCCGGCGGAAATGGCTATGAATGACTATGAATGTCAAGGAGTGACATCTCACAACTTCCCAGCCCTTCGCCCTTCGCTCTCTGCTTCTTAAAGATAAAAGGGTTCTCGCAGATTACGCTGACGAATACGCAGATGAACGCTGATAGTATTATTTTTTCTGCGATAATCTGCGCTATTTTTCTGCGGAATCAGCGAGAAATAAATGAGAAGAAAGATAAAAGATAAAAAGCAAAAGATAAAAGATAGGATGAAATTTGAGAATGTAAGAATTAGCTGATTAGTTGATTAGCTGATTAGTTGATGGAGTATAAAATCGTGACAGGTTCTGTAATACTTCTCTCTCTTTAGGTTCTCGCAGATGTCGCAGATTGTAGCGCAGATAAACGCTGATGAGTATATTCTATCTGCGAAAATCTGCGTTTTTTTCTGCGGAATCAGCGAGAAATAAACTTGAAAAAAGATAAAAGACAAAAGGCAAAAGATAGAAGACACTTTCTTTGCCCTAAGCCATACGCTCTCTGCTAAAGATAAAAGACAAAAGGCAAAAGATAAAAGAACTTACGATGAATGATCCGCCAGCCGGCGGAAATGGCTATGAATGACCATCGAATGGCTATGAATGGCCAAGAGTGACATTTCACAACTTCCCAGCCCTTCGCTCTCTGCTCTCTGCTTCATAGTAGAAAATGAGCGATGAATTTAATATGAGTCGGGTGAGAGATGGCAATGCATCTTTTCCTATTTCTTCTTCCCAGACTTCTTCCTGGATTCAAACGCCTCATTTTCACGTATAAGAGATTTCCAATCATAATCAGCAACATTTGAGAAGTCAAGCGTTTCGGCGTGTTCCTCCCGGCTGATTTTCATCTCGCGTATCTCTTTTCCGATATGCTCAGTAATGGCTTCCAGGAGGACGGCTTCTTCGGGTGAACAAAATGATACAGCGTGCCCCCGGTGCGTCCCGCGTCCAGTGCGGCCTATCCGGTGTACATAATTCTCCGGTTTTTCAGGCAGATCATAGTTCACCACGAACTCCACATTAGGGATATCAATCCCCCTTGCACTGACATCCGTGGCGATCAGCACGGTGACCGATCCTTCCCTGAATTGTTTTAAAACCGACATACGCTGTGGCTGGTCCATATCGCCATGCAGTGTCTGACTTTTGATGCCTGCCCGTTCCATCGCCAGCGATACCCTTCCCGCCCGAACCTTGGTCCGGACAAAGACAAGGATCTTGCTCTCCGGGTTTTCACGGATCAACCTTTCCAGGAAGAAACGTTTTTCATCCATAGAAATGTAAGCGACTGAATGATCCACATTCTTTGAGACCGGGTCTTTGGGCGAAACCTGGATCCGGATCGGATTTTTCACCAGGGAATAGGCAAGCTTTTTTATCTCCGGATTGATAGTAGCCGAAAAGTAAAGGGTCTGACGCTTGGCAGGCAGCATCCGCACCAGTTGCCTCACATCCTTAATAAAGCCCAGGTCAAGCATATGATCGGCCTCATCGAGTATCAGTATCTCGACAGCATTCAAGTGAATATATCCCTGGCTGGCAAGGTCGAACATTCTGCCCGGAGTTGCCACGAGGACATCTGCTCCGCCAATCAATGCCGATATCTGCGTATCCTGCTCCACACCGCCGAAAACACATGACACCTTCAGCCCTGATCGTTTGCCCAGCATACTGAATACTTCCGAGATCTGCAAGGCGAGTTCCCGTGTCGGAACCATGACCACACATCGGAGACCGGTTTTGTTGTCAGTTCTTTTACGGCTTTCGAGCAGCTGGATCACCGGAATGGCAAAAGCTGCCGTCTTTCCGGTTCCGGTTTGTGCGATGGCAAGTACATCCTCTCCTTTCAGGATGGGAGGTATGGCTTTATACTGAATATCTGTCGGACGGGTGAATCCTGCTTCGCGGATGCACTCGTGCAAAGCGGGACTGAATGTATAAGATGAGAACTTCATCAGGGAGTGAATTTCGGCAAAGATACAGCCGGAACTGCATAAAAATACTGATTCTTCAGCGAATGTTAATACCTTTACCGACTGAGTAAGGCAACGACCACTAACCAGTACCTATGAATCGCTTTGCAGGAAAAACTGCCTGGATTACCGGAGCCTCCTCCGGGATCGGAGAAGCGTTGGCATACAACCTGGCCCGCCAGGGGTGCCGCCTGATCCTTTCGTCAAACCAGCCCGAAGAACTCAGTCGCGTCTGTAGCACAGCTACTTCCATGGGAGCAACCTGCAAACCGGTTGTATTTGACCTGTCAGAAGCAGATAGCATCGCTGAAATCGTGGAAAAAGTCCTCGAAGAATACCCGGTCATTGATTTCCTTTTCAATAACGGTGGAATGAGCCAGCGCTCGCTGGTGCTTGAGACTCCTCTTGTCAACGACCGCAGGATCATGGAGATCAATTATTTTTCCAACATTGCTCTCACAAAAGCATTGCTGCCATCTATGATCAACCAGGGAGGCGGTCATATAGCCGTTACATCGAGTTTGTCGGGTTTGTTCGGCTTTCCGCTCCGTTCAGCCTATTGCGCCTCCAAACATGCCCTGCACGGCTTCTATGAAACCCTCAGGATCGAACACAAGAAAGAAAACATCCGTGTAACTCTGGCCTGTCCCGACCGGGTAAAGACCCAGATTTCGATGAATGCTCTGGCTGCCAACGGGAAAGAATATGGAAAAATGGATGTACGACAGGATAAAGGCATCAGTGCCGATCAATGCGCGAAAGCGATCCTGAAAGCAGTCAGGAAGAACAGGTTTATCGTATTGATCGGCGGAGCCGAACGGTTTTCGGTTTACCTGAAACGGTATTTCCCGTGGTTGTTTTACCGCATGATTGGCAATGTTAAACCCACCTGATCCCGGAAGTGTCGACGATCAGAATTATAACAATAAAACACTAACTTTCAATGAAATACATCCGGGCAATCCAGCAGGTTGGAATAGGCGTCAGGAGTGTACATGCATCCTGGAAATGGTACAGGGAAGCTTTCGGAGTTGATATCCGGATCTTCGAAGAAGAGGCTGTTGCTGCTCTTATGTTACCCTATACCGGCGGCAAACCACAGAAAAGGCATGCGGCGCTTGCAATCAGCATTCAGGGTGGCGGAGGATTCGAAATCTGGAATTATACGGAACGCACACCCCAGCCACCGGCATTTGAGGTACAGATTGGTGACCTTGGAATTTATACGGTCAAGATCAAATCGACCGACGTTAAAGCTGCTCACTCCTTTCATGCAGCAAAGGGTTTTCAGGTCACTCCTTTGCTCACGGCTCCCGATGGCGCCGATCGTTATTTCCTGAAAGATCCCGAAAACAACTATTTTGAGATCGTGCCCTGCCCTTCCTACTATCTTGATGAAGGAAAACCTACCGGAGCGGTATATGGAGTTACAATTGGGGTCAGCGACATCGATGCCTCCCGTAAAGTATATTCGGAATTACTGGGATACGACCAGGTTGTTTACGATAAAAGCGGCATCTTTGAGGACTATACCGATTTACCCGGAGGAAAATCCCGCTTCAGGAGGGTACTGCTGAACCACTCTGATTTAAAAAAGGGCAGTTTCAGTAAATTGCTGGGACCGACACAGCTCGAACTGGTGCAGGTGCTCGATCGTCCCGCCCGGAAGATCTTTGAGAACCGTTTCTGGGGTGACCTGGGATTCATTCACCTTTGTTTTGATATAAGCGGCATGCGCACCTTAAGGGAAGAATGCAAGGCCGCAGGGTTCCCGTTTACGGTTGACAGCCTTGAGTCGCACCAGGCCGAAGTGTTCGACATGGGCGAAGCTGCAGGCCACTTCGCTTACATTGCCGATCCCGACGGGACGCTCATTGAGTTTGTGGAAACGCTTAAAGTGCCAATATTCAAGAAATTCGGGATATATCTTAATCTGGCCAAAAGGCATTACCTGAAATCACTCCCTGATTATATTATCAAATCTTTACGCTTCAATCGTTTCAAGGAAGTACATGGATAAAACCGCAATCAAATTACGGCTGGTGGATACCTGCCGGAAAAAGTTGCTGGAAAACATTGCAAGTCTGGAAGCGGCCATGGCTGAGGCACAACAACAGGCCAACGAGTACGGTCCGCCGAAAGACCGTTATGATGCTTTCAGAAGCCAGTTGATGAGGCGACGTGACATGATGGCACAGCAACTCGATAAAGAACTTTTATCCCTGAAAGCGCTGGACCGTATCGATGCATCCAAACTCATGGACATCGCCGGTTTCGGTGCCATAGTCACCACACCGGATCAAAACTATTTCATATCGGTTGGTATCGGTAAGATCGATTTACCTGAATTCCCCTGCCTGGCCGCTTCGCCCATGGTACCAATCTGTCAGGCACTGATGGGCAAAAAAACCGGAGACCTGGCTGATTTCAGGGGAACAAAAATCAGGATCTACGAAGTATTCTGATTTTGGCACTCATATACCATCAGCAGGGCCAGGTTTGTCAGGAACCTATCTGTTGTATTGCCCTGATTGCCGTTGCGGACCGGCATGCTGATAATTCAAAACGTAAGAATGTCAGGAACGAATCCAAAACGGAAAAATTACATCTCCATTAAAAGTCAGCGAGTGAAACCGCGATTGATGCTGCATGACAGTCTCACGCTCCGTCACTGCCTGGCTCAGTGGAGCTCAGCGAGGCCGCATTCAGTTTGATGAGATAACGGATCTTGTTCTGGAAGATGCCTGACTTGAGACCGGGCTCCAGCATTGCTCTTCCGATGCAGTATTTACTCAGGCCTGTCCCGTGCACTCCGTTCTTCTTCAGCAGCATCTCAAAACCGGGATTACCTTGGGGGGCACCCGACTTGATTTCAATGATCACTATTGCGGGCAGTTGAACTACCGCCCGGTCATTCCTGAACTCAAGTCCAATATCTATTGTTATCCGTTCCGACAAAGACCTGTTCACCAGAGTGATCCGGTGGAAGCGATTGACGAGTTTCATTTCCAGCCGGCTCATCCTGTATGGAGTCACGGAGCGGATGAACTGCTCGCCAAAGGCGTAATCCACCTTGCTGCCTTTGAATTTCACCCGTTTCTTTTGAGTTCTTCCGTCAGGAACACGCTTTTTCACTTCCAGGTACTGCTCTCCCGATACTACATACTCCCGCATCCTCACCTTGAAACGGTTTGGCCGGCCATTGTGATGGGCAAAGTACATGGCATTTTCGGGCGTGTCGAAATACTCTGTGCGATACTCAAGTAGCCTGTGCCCGCTAATCTCCAATATCCGGTGATCCGGCAAGGCCTCTTTCAGGATGTACTTCAGCTTTCCAAGCGGCAAAACGAACTTTTTCTCCGACCGGCTGAGCAGATTTACCGGACTGAGTTCGCTGAGGCTTATCGCATCAAAGCCTGAAAGAATAGTATCAAGATCGGCAGGCAAAGTCATACAACCCGGAAATTTACTTTACTATTATCAGGTCGTCCACCACGACTTCCTGGTTATTGGAAGTGATCTCAACCTCTTTGACGACGGCAATCAAGCCACCGGGAACGGTCTGTGTGGTGTCCTTCGAATAACAGAAGAGCTTGTATTTGCCCTTGCGCAGGTATTTGAACCGGTATGTTCCGTCGTAACTGGTTTTGAAAGAATCACTATAAACATCATCGTCCCCGTAAATGATATACACCTCTTCATCGGGACCGTAATACCTGCTGTTGATGTGCGTAAACTCACTGTTGTAATTCAACACCCATACCTTTCCGGTAATACTCGAATTACCGCCTTCTCCGGCTTCTTTCTTGCATCCGGCAAAGAAGAGGATCAGCAAAGGCAGCAACAAAACAATTTTCTTCATGATGATTTATTATGAGTAAAAAATTGGCACTAAACTACATATATTAATCATAGCTTTTCACTGCGAAAATAGTATGTTTTAATAAGCGGGATTTAGTGCTGATGCGTTAAAATTTAGGTGTTAAATAAATCGTATTGTTCTTTGACATTTTGATTGAATTGATCTTCTGTTAATAGGTCTTTTAGCGGTGTTTTATCAAAAGCTGAGACTCCCAATATTTGGATGATCTCGTAAATTGACAACGAGCTCTGTAGTTGGTATTTCACGTATGCAATTATCAAATAGGTACAAATGGCTACCCAGATATGTAGATTTACTGCATTTTCTGAGTGTCCCCAGAGCCTTTTGATTGTCAGATTTTGCTTGATCCATTTAAAGAACACTTCTATTTGCCAGCGGTTACGATACAGACGAGCAATCTCAAGTGCGGATACTTCGAAGTTATTAGTGAGAAAGACAAGTTCGATATCTTTTTCATCATCATAATATTCCACTAACCTGAGCGGCTCCGGATATAAACGCTTAGACTTTGGTCCAGCAAGGTTGATGGTCTTATCACTCCTTAATCCGGTGGTTTCATCGAGATTGTAGTTCTGCTCTACCACTTCATAATCCAAGGTTACTTTTGCTCGAGTAACGAAGAATGAGTCGGCTTTGTGCATTCTATACAGAGGCACAAAGTCGATGTAAGCTTTATCCATCAGGTAAATTGCTCCTGGAATAGGAATAATTTCATCCAAGATATTGCTATCATGGTACTTGCCATCGGTGATAAGGATAAAGGCCGGGATACTTCCCCTTAAATCAAGAAGTGTATGGACCTTTATAGCTCCTCTTGAGTATTTCCCCGGTGCCCAGCTGAATAACTTAAGACTTAAGGAAATTGTGGTCGAATCCAAGGCAAACACATCATTATCAATGTCAAGATTGGGTATTGGGCTGTTGATGTAGAGTGGCCTGACCAAATTTATGAGATACTCTCCAAAATCCGCGAAAATCCTCCAGTCTCTTTTCTCATTAGCCCGGGACAACGTTGACTGATTGACATTTTGTTTTATCCCAAGATGATAAAGCTTGTTCCGATGAGCTCTAAGACAGACACAAATATCGCGAAGAGAGTTTCGTGCAGTAAGTTGACCGAAAAATAACTGGACAAATTGATTCCAACAGTTTAACTCTCGAACCCGGTGGTTTCCTTTGTACCTAGTCACACACTTATCGAACTCATAATTGTTAATCACTTGGACCAGTTGAGCAAAGACGTATTTGCCTGAATTCATAGTTCTGTACTTAAGTGCACAAATCTACTCGTCAATTCAAATCAAAAAATCAAAGAACGTTACTATAGTATTCTATGTCAATGTCTTACATAGTCTTCTAGAAAGTTAACGCATCAGTAGTAAGCGGGATTTACCAATATGTTCTTTTCAATCAAACAACCTATCTTTGCATGTAAATATATAGATATGGCAAATAAGATCATGGACCCTATTGGAAAGCTGATGGGATTACGGTACAAATCCCATCCCTGGCACGGGGTTGAAGTTGGCGATCAGGCGCCTGCCTGCGTTACTGCATTCATCGAAATGGTATCAACTGATACGGTTAAATACGAAGTTGATAAGGTCAGCGGGTATCTCCGCCTGGACCGCCCGCAGAAATATTCCAATGTAGTCCCGGCTATGTATGGCTTCATCCCTCAGACTTTCAGCGGGAACCGCGTTGCTGAATTCTGCATGGAAAAAAGCGGCCGAAAGGACATCAAGGGCGACGGGGACCCGGTGGATGTCTGCGTGCTGACCGAAAAAGTGATCTCGCACGGTGATATTCTCGTTCAGGCTATACCCATCGGAGGATTCAGGATGATCGACGGGAACGAATCGGACGATAAGATCATTTGCGTGCTTCGTGATGATGCTGTGTACGGGGATTACAAAGACATCTCCGACTGTCCTGACATGGTTGTTGACCGACTGAAGCATTATTTTCTTACTTATAAGGATCTCCCGGGATTGGACCTGTTTGTAGAGATCACCCATATCTTTGGTAAAGAAGAAGCGCATGAGATTATCCTCCGCTCCATGGATGATTACCGGCAGCGTTTTGAGAACCTGGAACTGATGCTCAGGGAGGTTTGAAGGATTCCTGTTCAGATATACGAAAAGTGGATGAAGAGCGTTTAAGCTTTCAGACGGGAATTATTGCTATTTTAGCAACCTGAAAGCCCTGCCGTTCCCTTAACCGGTATCCGAATCCACCTATCAGCATGCGAATTAAGAGTCTCATTTTTGCTGTCACCTTCTGTTTTCTTACGTTATCAGCTTTGTCGTCCATGGCCCAGAGGTTCTATGTAGAAACCTGGACCGGAACGTTCGATTTCTGCCCGGATGCCACACAGGCTGTTCCCGTCAATGTTAAGAACATGATCGGTGTCGACTCGTTCAACCTGGTTTTAAATTATGATCCCCAGGTGATCTCCTATGAGTCCTATTATCTTATGAATGCCGGACTCAACGGCGGAAATTTCACGGTGAACACCCTTCCCGGACAGGTGACGATTAATTGGTACAGGAACAATGAAACTACGTTGTTTCTCGACACTCTCGTAATATTAAAATTCAAGGGAATTTCCGGTCAAACCGACCTCGAATGGGACCAGAGCAATCCCGGAAACTGCATCTATCATAGCGGCGACAGCCTGATGTCGGCCGTTTTTACCGATGGCTTAGCCAGGGTGACTCCTGTAATGCATTTGACGTTGAAGGAAATCGATCCCACCTGTACCGGTAAATGTGTTGCCAACTACATGGCCAATATCACAGGAGGTGTGCCGCCTTATTCCTTCCTTTGGAACGATCGACCCGGAAGGTTTGACTCCATCCAGACAGATCTATGCGACGGCCCTAACATCATCCGCATCACCGACCAAAACGGCTGCAACCTCGACAGCACCTTCCAGATCGAAGGATTGCCTGGGGCCAAGGTAAACCTGAAGATTGAATGCGAAGGCGATACTACAACCGTGCTCTATCGCGAAAATCCAATCCTGACATTCAGTTTTGAAGAAATCAGTCCTACCCATGTGCTCGAACCGCCTCTTTGGGAATTCGGCGACGGTGATACTGCCAGGTCGTTCAATCCGACACACCTGTATGAGGGTGCGGACGCAAACCTCGACGGGTTTTATTTATTGAAGCTGCACGTGAAAAACCAGAACGGCTGCGATACAATCATCACACAGCGAATACCCATCAAGGATCAGAAACTCAAGATATCCAATGTGATCATCCCGAATTCAGCTACTCCCGAAAACAGAGTGTTTACAATTTTCGATGAAAACGGGAACCTGCTTGATAACGAGTATGTACGTTTCGAGGTGTACATTTTTGACCGCTGGGGCAGAAGGTTATACAGCAGTTCGGATTATAAAAACGACTGGAGCCCCTCCGGGGCTCCTGACGGGGTCTATTATTACGTCGTTAAGACAATAGGCTACTTCCACGAAGATAAATACAAGGGTTCCATTACCATCCTCGGAGGTAATTAAACAGGATCAAACCGTCCGGACCGAAACAGCTTTTATTTCAGAAAGATCATTTTCTGTACATCGAGCTCATCGATGGTCAGAAGTTCATTCTCAAGCCGCTGGCATTCAGCCGGATCGCCGGATAATTCCAGAAGGATAAGCCCGGAATCTGTAGCATACCCGGTTTCCTGGTTATGCAGGCCAAGCCGCGTCCGAATTGAGCAACCGTATTTGGTGAGGATCGGCTGGATGCGTGAGGCATCCTTCACCCGGTCATTCACATAAACTCCAAGTACTCGAACTTCTTTCATGGCTTTCGGATTAATAAACAAATGACATCACCTGGACTTCCAGACCTTCGATCTGCCTGAGTTCTGCTTCGAAAGCTTCCCATTCCTGTCTGGTGCCGGTTAAATGAAGGATGATAATGCCGGCCCTGCTGCAAACATTATCGCTCAGCTCATGAAAACCCAGCCTGGACCTGATCAGCTTCGAATAGTCAGTGAGTACCTGTTGTGTACGACCGGCTTCCTTGATCCTGTCGGATATGAGCAAACCTACAATACGGGTTTCAGTCATATTTGTTAACTAAAAGGTTATCAGAAATATAAATCTCTTTCTCCCGCCTTGATACGCTCGATCCTTCGGCGGATCTCAGGTACGTTGACCTTCTCATGGACTGTCTCCAGTTCGGTGAGGTTCTTTTCGATGGCTTCGTACCCTTTTGCCTTGGTTTCGTTCGGCGCATAGTCTTCCAGATACTCAGTCAATGTCAGTATTGCATTGGGGGAACAATAACGTTTAATAAAGCCAGGCACCGAGAACTCCATGAAATGCTCGCCGGTCCTGCCAAGCCTGTAGCAAGCCGTGCAGAAAGAAGGCACATAGCCATCCACCAGCAACTCATCAATGATCTCGTTCAGCGAGCGGGAATCACCGACGTGGAACTGCTCACGGTTCAGGTTCTGCTGTTCATTTACGCTCTCCGTATAACTGCCGATCTCCAGCTTGGTACCGCCGTCAATCTGCGAAACGCCGAACCGCATCACTTCATGACGGACTGACGGATTTTCGCGGGCCGTAAGGATCATTCCAGTGTATGGTACTGCAAGGCGCAGGATGGCGACAAGCTTGGTGAAATCTTTATCCGAAACACGGTACTTACCGTCGAAATTCAATGCAGATGCTTCCTGTACCCTGGGGAAAGAGATGGTATGCGGTCCTACATTGTAACAAGCCTCCAGGTGATTGGTGTGCCGGATAAGCCCCATAACTTCAAACCGCCAGTCGTAAAGTCCGAATAATGCTCCGATACCCACATCATCTATTCCGGCTTCCTGTGCACGGTCGAGGGAGGTGAGCCGGTATTCAAAGTTTCGTTTCATGCCGCCCAAATGGTAATGACGATACGATTCGGGATGATATGTTTCCTGGAAGATCTGGTAGGTGCCGATGTGGGCATCTTTTACGATACGGAAGCCTTCTATGTCGAGCGGAGCAGCATTGATATTCACCCTCCGGATCTCTCCGTGTCCTTTCTTAACACCGTAAACCACCTTGGCAGTGTGGGCAATGAATTCAGGAGAATAATCGGGGTGCTCGCCATAAACAAGGATGAGCCTCTTCTGGCCGTTGTCCTCCAACGCTTCCACTTCTTTTATCAAAGCATAGTCGTCGAGCGTATTTCGTACAGCTTCTTTGTTCGAAGCCTTGAATCCGCAATAGCTGCAGTTGTTCGTGCATTTGTTGCCAATATACAGAGGAGCAAAGAGTACAATACGGTTTCCGTAAATGCGTTCCTTGAGCTCACGGGCGCCTTGCAGAATCTCCTCTACAAGATCCGGATCGGTCGCGTTAATAAGGGTAGCTGTCTCCTTAAGCGTGAGACGGTTTTTATCCAACGATTTAGCTATCACCTCCCTGACCTGTGCACGGTCGGGCTTGGTGGTATTCAAAATATCCCAGATCTCATCGGCATCGATGAAAGGTTTCATTCGCTGATCCGGAATTTTACAAACTTCAGGTGAGAAAATCATGGCAGTACGTTTATAGATGCTAATTATCGGACAAAATTACATGTTTTTAATCCAATTTCGGCATCGCATTACTTAAATTTACAAGCAATTTGTTGAAATGATAGTAACCATCTGAATTTTATATACTTATATTCGTTTCTGATTTCAAAGTTCGATCTGAAGGCCATCATAGGCCAGATGGACGTTGGGCGGGAGTTTACTCTCCACGATCTCATACTTACCCAGAAAATGGCTTATATGCGTCAGATAGGCTCTTTCAGGCGACAGTTTATCAATGACTTCCAGTGCTTCGCTGAGTGAATAATGGGATACATGCCGGGAGTTCCGCAAAGCATTCAACACGATGACTTTCGATCCGCGGATCAGTTCCATCTGATCATCTGCAATAAAATTGGCGTCGGTGATATAGGTGAAATCCCTGATGCGGAAACCGAAAACTCTCATGTCCTGGTGCATTACCTGGATCGGCGTAAATTCCATGGCCCCGATCCGGAAAGGTCGTGAATCGAACTGATGGATCGTAAGCTGGGGAAGCCCAAAATAGCGGCCGGGTGCGAAAATGTAAGGGAACTGATCTTTAATCGAAGCAAGCGTTTCGGCAGAGCCGTATATGTCGATCGTTTTGTTCAGAATATAATTGAAGGCCCTGATGTCGTCCAGGCCGGCGACATGGTCACGATGGGCATGCGTGAATAGCAGGGCATCGATATTATCAACCCGGTGACGGAGCATTTGTATCCGGAAATCCGGACCACAATCGAACACCACGTTCGAGTCTCCCATCGTCAACATGGCTGATGTACGGAAACGCTTGTCCCTGGTATCCAGGCTCTGACAGACTTCGCAATTGCAAGCGATAACCGGTACTCCCGTTGATGTTCCGGTACCGAGGAATGTCAGGCGCATTTGAGGTGATATGGTACTCATCGAATTCGTTTAATAAATCAGTTCTTCCACTACTTTCTTGTCGAACAGCAGTTGCTCCCGTAACTGCGCCATGTCGGCAAATGTCTTTTCATCCCGGAGACGTTTTGCAAAGTAAATCATCGCATCTTCTCCAGGTTTTAGGGGGCCGTCCTCACAGGGAATAAACTCAATCGCAATATCCTCCACCCTGCGATCCACTCCATACCGGCTGTTCTTTATATTCAGAATACCTTTCGACGACAACCCGGCCGTTTCTATACGGACCGCATAAACACCGTCAGGCGGAATCAGCTTGCATTCTTCTTCAATGCCAATACCGAATGCAGGAAAGTCCGAATCTGTCAGTCCGGAACTGCCAGGCCTGGTATTACCGGCCATAAAATAATGGTGATCAAGATAAGCATTGGCCCGTTGAATACGTCCTTCCTGCAAAGCTTTACGAATCAGTGTCGAGCTGACCGTTTCGTTATGGATATCCTGCTCCGGGATCTCTTCAACAGTAAATCCGTAATACTTTCCCAGCTCTTCCAGGTATTCGAAGTTTCCTTCCCTGTTAAACCCAAACTGATGGTTGAATCCGATAACGATTTTCTTTGCATGCAGTTTACTAACGAGTATATTCCGGATAAAATCGATGGAAGTGGTCCTGGAAAACTCAAGCGTAAAGGTCAGGATGATAAGATTATGCAGGCCTGTTTTCCGTAAGAGTTCTATTTTCTCCCGCTGTGAATTGATGAGGTAGAGTTCTTTGCCGGCAGTGTCAGGATAAAGCACTTTCCGCGGGTGAGGATTGAAAGTGATCAGCACACTTTCACCTTCCATGTCCCGGGCCAGCCGGTTGATCCGGTTGATGATGGCCTTATGACCCACATGCACTCCGTCGAACGATCCTGTAGTGACCACAGGATTCGGTATCGCCGTCAGGCCTTCCAGATCATAAAACACCCTCATAACCACATATCCTTTCCAGTGTCCCGGTTATACTTTCTTGACAAAGTATGCCAGTTTCTCAAGGGAGGTAATGATATCGTATTCTTCCAGATACACATTGGAAGGAACGTTGATCGGCTTGGGCGTAAAGTTGAGAATGCCTTTGATCCCCGCCATTACCAGTTTATCTGCAACAAAGTTGGTCTCCGCAGCGGGTACGGTGATCACGGCAATGCTGATATTTTCCTTCTGAATGATCTCTGCCATCCGGTCGAAATTGTAACACCAGACGCCCGCATAGGCTCGGTCGATCTTGTCAGGATTGATATCAAAGCCGGCCACAATCGACAACTTAGTCCTCTTACCACTAAAGTATCCAATGATTGACCTTCCGAGATTTCCAATCCCGATAACGGCAACCCGCTGACCATCTTTGCTATCAATGATCTTCCCGATGATGTCGATCAGCTCTTTTACATCATATCCCTGCCTTAATGTTCCCGAGTAGCCGATCAGCATAATATCACGACGTACCTGGACAGAAGTAATGTGTAACAAGGCAGCCAGTTCATGGGAAAATATGTGATGCTTTCCGGTCCCCAGGGCAATAAGCAAGGTGCGCCGGTACTGACTGAGTCGTTCAACTGTTTTGTCCGGGAGTTTTTTCATGTGCGATTTTTTTGATGGTTAATTTACGATTCCCTATTCCGGATTTGCCAGCAGGATGACAAACGTGCTCCCTTTTTCCGGGGTACTTTGAACTTCGATGGAACCATGGTACATGTCGACAATCTTCTTTACGATCGATAAGCCAAGCCCGCTGCCGGTGATATTCCTGGTATTCGGATTTTTTAGCCGGACAAAATCATCGAATATTCTGTGCTTGTCTTCAGCCGACATACCGATCCCGGTATCCGAAACAGAGATGCGTATGGCTTCGGGTAGTTTTTCAAGGAAGATGTCCACCCTGCCTCCGGTTCTGTTATACTTCACAGCATTAGAGATCAGGTTGTTCATGATGATCTCAATCTCCCCGGGGTCTGCTTTCATCCAGATGGATTCCTTATTGTTCAGGTAGAGATCTACATCTTTCTGTATGGCATAGGGCCTTGAGGTATCGATCGAAAGCTGGGCTATCTTCCTGACATCGACCTGCTGCAGCTTCTGTGTTGGTTTTCCTGATTCTATCTTGGTCAGATCCAGCAGATCCAGTATGAGGGTACGCATGCCCTTGATCCTTTCCAGAGCGCGGTCGATCATCTCATCATAAGGTTCGATCCGTTCGCCCAGCTGACGTTCCTGTATGATCTTCAGATAACCTTCAATAGCATTGAGCGGAGCTTTCAACTCGTGCGAGAGCACAGAAAGGAACTGAAACCTGATCTGCTTTCCCGTGCTGTTAAGCGTCTGCGTCATGCGCTTCAGGAAGATCTGTTTCGTGATATTTTCGATGGAAGCCCGGATCTCCTGGGGAGTAAAGGGCTTGGGAATAAAATCGAATGCCCCGTCGCGTGTGGCTTTCACAGCCAGTTCGAGGGAGGCATAGGAAGTGATCATTACTACAACGATGTCATAGTGTTTGTTTTTCACATATTCCAGCACCTCAACACCTTGAATATCCGGCAGTTTATTATCCAGCAGCAGAATATCGGGTTGTTCACTGTCAACCAGTTCAATTCCTTCCGCTCCCGTTCCGGCTTCCAGAACCTCAAAATCGATCTGTTCATCCATGAACGGATAGTCCACCCGGAAATTTTGCAGGATTCTCCGGGTTCCGTCCCGGATCCCCTGCTCATCATCAACAATCAGCACTTTAAACGTTGCCATTCCTAAATTTTTAGTAGTTTCTTAATCTCACGTTGCAACTGGTCATTCCGGATCCCTTTGTCGAGAAACAGATCAGCATTGATCCATCGTTTGCTCTCCTCGGCCCGGATATCGAAGGTCATGCCCGTTTCAGCCGTCACAGCTGTGGCAATAATGATCGGTACATCGGGGTACTTTTTCTTGATCTTGTAGCTCAGAACGAAACCGCTGTCGTCCGATTCCATCATCAGATCCAGGATACAGAGATCAGGCCTGATCTCGCTGATGATCTTTTCGGCTTCGGCCTGACTTTCAGCAGTGATCGTCTCGAAGCCCATCTGCTCTACTTTCAATTGCATCTGAAACAGGTAATCCATGTCATCATCTACAATCAAAATGCGTTTTTTCATAACTCCGTTTGTTAGGTAGTACGATTATTCTGTTTCGCTGATCAGATAAGTCTTTTCCGGGGAATGGTGATTGTGAACGTCGTTCCGGTTGGTCCAGCTTCCGGGTTTGGATTGGATTCAACCTTTACATCCCCTTTGTGCATCTTAACAATTCCATAAATGATGGGCAACCCCAATCCTGTTCCCTTACCGATTCCCTTTGTCGTGAAGAAAGGAGTGAACAGTTTTTCCATGTTCTCCTTCTCGATGCCGGAGCCATTGTCCCTCACCTTGAAGATTACGGTATCTTCCGTGTCTGTGACCTGAAGGCCTATTTCTCCGGTTCCGTTTATGGCTTCAATCGAGTTTTTCAACAGGTTGGTCAATACCTGGGTCATCTGGTCAAAATCAAGCATGGCAATAGGATCCGTCACCTTTTCCGAGAACTGCACCGTGATGCCATCGGGGACGATAATCGAATCGATGCTGTGTTGTGCCAGCTTGAGGATATCCGTTTCACTCACATTCACCTGATTCTTGCGGGCGAAATTGAGCAATCCTCCTACGATCTTTCTGCAACGGTCAGCCTGCTCAACGATGAGCTCCAGGTCTTTGATCATCGGGTTTTCAGGAGGCAATTCCTCTCGCAGGATATTGGAATACATGGTAATTACGCCCAGCGGATTATTCAATTCATGGGCTATCCCTGCTGAAAGCTGTCCCATTCCGGCCAGTTTCTCCGAATGGCGCAGTGCTTCCTGTACCGATGCCAGCTTCTCGTTGCTGGTGTCCAGCTCACGGATATATTTGTGCAATTTTTCAATGGAATAAGGCAGGCACATCTCTGTTTCAGCCAGCCCGTTGATGATTGCCACTGCATGCTCTTCACAGGAATCGTAACCGCATGCTCCGCAATTCAGATGATCTCTCTGCCCGTATTTCCCCATGCGGAAAAGCACCTCCCTGATCTCTTCAGGCTGTGGTTTGGGTATTCGCATGTCCTTCCTGGCAAATCCACGCGAGAGATCAATTTTCCCGAATTCTTCCAGGTTTTTTTGCCACTCATCCCTATCGATGGAGGTCATCTTCCTGTTCGCATAATTGATAATTCTCGCCTTCTTGGCATAACGCTGGCTGCTGGCTGCCGTATTGGGATAAGGCGACATCCCGGGTCCCATGATACAACCTTCGCAGCAGAGCAGATGCAGGTGATGCCCGTTCAGGTTGCCCGCTTCAAACTCCCGCAAAGCATCAAGGAAATTGGCACGGCCGCCGGCAACGATCACCTTCTCCGACAGGATATCCTCAGTCACCTCCATAGTATTCAGAAGACCGTGGCTGAGCGGAAATATCGCACCCCGTCCTCCATGGGGAGGATCAAAATCAGATGGCTTAACAGCATCCAGATTGATCCTCTTCGCACGGAACATATCCCTTAATTCCCTGAATGTGATTGCATTGTCAATTTCTGTAGATTCAGCCTTCTTCGCCAGGCAGGGCCCGATGAAAACTACCCTGGAGTCTTCTCCATACATCTTTCTGACTACCCGCGCCATCGCCACCATCGGTGAAACTGTCGTCGTCAGTAATCCCGTCAGGTTGGGATAATAACGCTCAATATACGAAACGATCGCAGGGCAATCGGATGAGATTGCCTGTTTACCGGCTTCGAGCTGGTTCTTATATTTACGTGCAACCAGATCAGCGCCGAAAGATACTTCCGTAACGTAAGAGAAGCCAAGTGCACGGATCATTCCGATTAGACGGGTATAATCTTTAATATCCGCAAATTCAGCCGGGAAACTGGGCGCAACACATGCAATCACCCTATTGCCCGAAGCGAGAAGTGCTTTGACGGATTCCGTTTCATCCCTGAATACCTTTGCTCCCTGGCTGCACACCTTGATGCAGTTCCCGCAGGCAATGCAACGGTCAGGAATGATCTCAGCCTGTCCTCCCACAATCCGGATTGCCTTTGCCGGACATTCACGGACACAGGTGTAGCATACCCGGCATTTTTCTTTAATGGTAAAAACCAGTTTATTGCCAGGTGATGAAGGGGCAGTATTTTCAGAACCGATTGCGTCCATAATGATTCGAATGATTTTCAATGCATCACTTCTCTTCTCTGATAGGATGTATGTAACATCCGGAGGCTTGTTTCACTCAGGGGTGATCCCAGCAGGTTCTCATACAATAAGAGAAGAGAAGGATTCCGGTGTGCAAAACGGACAGCTTCCTTATCGTCGATCTCATGGATAGCCTTTGCCCTTGCACGGATATTGTTATCCATCGGGTGGATTGGCTGACCACCCCCTCCTACACAGCCACCCGGGCAGGCCATTACTTCTACATAGTGAACATCATTCCTTCCTTTCTCCAGTTCCTTCAGAAATTCCGGGAAAAAGCCTATCCCGTTGATCACGACAAAACCGAGGTTATAATCACCGATTTTGATCCTGTATTCCTTGCGTCCTTTGGATGAACGCAATTCCTGAATCTTCGGCTGCACCATATCCTTCCCGGTGATCATAAAGTACAGCGTCCTGATCAGCGACTCTGTCAGGCCTCCGCTTACTGCCAGCAGCTTTCCTGCTGAACTCCTCGAACGGTAAGGCTGGTCACCCATTTCAGGTTCCACCTGCTGGATATCAATTCCGTTAAGGCGGATCAGTCGGGCTAACTCACGGGTTGTCAGGATAGTGTCCACATCGGTCACTCCCTTGTGGGTCATCTGTTCCCGCTGCGCTTCGAATTTCTTTGCCACACAAGGCATGGCTGATACAGAGTACACCTGTTCGTCGGTCAGATTATGTTCGGGTGTGAAATGCTGCGTGATCAGGGCCCCCATCATCTGCTGCGGCGACTTACAGGTAGAAATGTTCTCTAGTATCTGGGGGTTGGATTGTTCGGCATACTTAACCCATGCCGGGCAACAACTTGAGAACATAGGAAGGGACATGTTTTGCTGAAGCCGCTGAAGCAGTTCGGCGGCCTGCTCCATAACGAGCAGGTCGGCAGCAAAGGAAGAATCAAAGATATAATCGAAGCCCAGTTTCCGCAGGGCGGCAACCATGATGTTCTCCATGTCTTTCCCGGCCCGGAGCCCGAATTCTTCAGCCAGTGTGACCGACAAGGTGGGAGAGCACTGGATCACTGTTTTCACCTCAGGGTTATGCAAGGCATCCTGCAATTCTCCCGGATGTTGTTTCTCGGTAAGTGCCCCGGTAGGACAAACCATGATGCACTGCCCGCAATTGATGCAGCTCGACAGGTTCATCCCCTTGTTGAAGGCCGGCCCAACCTGCATTTTATTTCCGCGCCCAATGAAATCAAGGGCTGTAATACGTTGGATTTCTTCGCATACGCGGATACAACGTCCGCAAAGGATGCATTTTGCGGGATCACGCAGGAGGCTTGCACTCGAAGGGTCTGTCTTGTACTTGTTCTTAGATCCATAAAACCTTCGTTCCCTGACGTTGAGATCCTGAGCAAAGCTCTGTAGTTCACAATTCCCGTTTCGCTCGCAATAAAGGCAATCGTCAGGGTGGTTGCTGAGCAGCAGCTCAATATTGGTTTTACGGGCTTTGACCACGCGGGGCGAGTGGGTCCTGATCTTCATCCATTCTTCCACAGGATGTGAGCAGGCAGGCAGAAGGGCCTGTTTCCCTTCTACCTCAACAACACACATACGGCAGGCGCCGTTGGGGAGCAGGTCATCGATGTGACAAAGCGTCGGCACCTTAATACCATTCCGCTCAAGTGCCGAGAGGATGGTATCGCCGTTACGCGCTTTGATGGTCTTTCCGTTGACTTCTATATCGAAAAACATAGTGCTACCTGTTTGCGAGAATTATCAAATGCTATTTCACTTCTACAGCAACAAATTTGCATACTTCGAAGCACATCCCGCACCCGATGCATTTATCCTCCACAATGAAGTGGGGTTGACGGGGCTGTCCGACAATGGCATTGGTCGGGCACTTCCTTAAGCAGGCTACACATCCCGTGCATTTTTCCACGTCGATGTAATACACACGAAGTTCCTTGCACACTCCGGCCCTGCATTTGCGATCAAAAATGTGTTCTTCGAATTCTTCACGAAACCAGCGCAGCGCGCTGATCAGGGGATTGGGCGCAGTCTGTCCCAGCCCGCAAAGAGAGGTATCACGGATTACTTCAGCCAATCCTTCCAACTGCATGATGCCTTTAAATCGCTCGAGGGTTTCATGGCCCGATTCACCTGAAGGCCGGCGGGTGATGCTTTCCAGCACCTCATGGATCCTTCGCGTGCCTTCCCTGCAGGGAATACATTTCCCGCAACTCTCCTGGTTCAGGAACTTCATGAAGAATTTCGCCATATCGACCATGCAGGTGTTCTCATCCATCACCACCATGCCTCCTGAGCCCATGATAGCACCTGCGCTCCAAAGCGATTCGTAATCCACCTGCAGGTCAAGTTGTTGCATGGGTATACAGCTTCCTGAAGGACCGCCTATCTGAACGGCCTTGAATTCACGCCCTTCCTGGATACCGCCGGCAATTTTGAAGATTATATCTCTTAACCGGGTCCCCATGGGAATTTCAACCAGACCGTTGATCATCGATTTGCCCGAGATACCGAAGACCTTGGTCCCTTTGCTCGTGGCTGTCCCGATCTCGCTGAAACGCTGCGGTCCGTGGTTCAGGATAAACTGGACATTGGCAAGTGTTTCAACATTATTTACAACTGTAGGCTTCCTGAAGAGTCCTTCTGTGGCAGGATAAGGCGGCTTAGGCTCCGGCATTCCCCGCTTGCCTTCAATACTTTTGATCAGTGCAGTTTCCTCACCACATACAAAGGCTCCCGGTCCTTTGATCAGGTTTATCTGCAGATCAACTCCGCTCCCGTAAATATTATAGCCCGACAGTCCGTACTCTTTCATCTGGCTGATGGCGGCCTTGAGCCTTTTCCAGGCAAGGTCGTACTCAGCCATAACATATATGTATGCCTTCGTTGCCCCGACAGCGTATGCCGCAATGGCTATACCTTCAAGCAGCATGTGAGGATCCCCTTCAATTACGGCCCTGTCCATAAATGCGCCCGGATCGCTCTCAGCGGCATTGCATATAAGGTATTTCTGATCACTCACCGCATTGTTGGCAGCAAGCCATTTCTTTCCGGTGGGATAACCACCCCCTCCCCTGCCACGCAGGCCGCTTTCATCCACCTTTTCGCAGATCTTCTCGGCAGTATAATTCCGGATGCACTTCAGATAGGTGGCATATCCGCCCCTGGCAATATATTCTTCGATGGAGACCGGATCGATGATGCCGCAATGCCTGAGCACGATCCGCTTTTGCAGTGCAAAGAAGGGAAGCTTATCGAGGTTGCTGACTCCTTCCCATGCGTTGTGAAGTTCATTGGTGAACTGCCCGATCACATCCTCACCAGGTACAACCCCGTTGAAGACATCATCCAGCAGCGACTCCACCTTTCCTGCAGTAATATTACGGAAGGAGATGCGATTCTTCCCGGGGAGCTGAACATCCACAATCGGTTCATAAGAACACAGCCCGATGCATCCTACTTCGATGATCCGGGTCTCTATCCGCTTTTCTTCAAGGTATTTCCGGATCGCATCAAGGGTTTCCTGAGCCCCGGCAACCATACCACAGGTTCCCGTTCCAATATAGATAACAGGCTTGTTGATTTTATCATTCCGTAAAGCAGCCAGCCGATCCTGCACCGTTTTGTCGGATGAAGGCTTCGCCGACAGCACATTCTCGACCAGGAGATCCTTATCGTTCATAGAAGGGAATATTAGGCCTTTTTACGATACATTTCGATGATGGAGGATATTCCTGATGCCGTAACGGCATTATGAAAGACTCCGTTGATATTCATGACCGGCCCGTTGCTGCATGCACCCATGCAACTAACCGTCTCAAGGCTGAAATAGCCGTCACGGGTAGTCTGCCCTTCCTTGATTTTCAATACCTTCTCGACTTCGCGCAGAACGTTGAGCGAGCCATTCATGTGACAAGCAGTTCCCCGGCATACGAGTATGTGGTAACGGCCTTTGAGCACAAACCGGAACTGGTTAAAGAAAGTGGCAATTCCGTAAATCTTACTGGCTGGCATTCCCAGGTAGGCGCCTACCTTGATTATTGATTCTTCATTCAGGTATCCAAACTCTTCCTGGATTTCCTGCAAAAGCGGAAGCAACGACTCCGGCGCACCCTTTTTATACCGGCCAACCAATTCATCCAATGAAACAGGCATAGTCCTTTAAAATAGATTACTCTCCGGTGATTTAAGCACAAAAATAATTGATAGATCGGAACTATGAAAATTATCTGTGAAAAAAATAACAGTGTTATCCTGCTAACAATTGAAGCATGAGTCGAACTTTAATTACTTTTGTTTTATACTTCGGCTGAACAGGTTTGCCCCAAGGGGGACCCTTCGGGTCAAAATTTGTTTTTCGGGACTTGCTCAGTAATACTGAATCTAATCAGCTTTGCTTTGACTCAAAGAGTCCCCTTTGGGGCAAACCTGTTAAGATTCATTATATATTCGTTATCTGTTACGGTTGGATTGGAAAACCCGCTATTTTCGACACTGTCATGGAAAACCCACGAAAAGAGATAGTCATTTGCCTTGGAAGCTCCTGTTTTGCCAGGGGAAACAAGATGCTTGTAAAACTCATCAATGATTACCTTCGCGACAGGGACCTTCTGAACCATGTCAGGTTCCACGGAGAGCGCTGCTTCGGACATTGCGCCAAAGGACCTGTCCTGAAAATCGACGAGGTGATCCATGAAAAGATCGACGAAGAAAAAGTACAACAACTCCTCGACGCATTCTTCCAGTCGGTAATTGAACAGGAATACGGCAGGTAACCCGATATTGACTCCATGAAAACACCTTTGGTTTATATAGTTGACGAAAAATGCAAGGCCTGCTATGCCTGCATCCGGATCTGCCCGGTTAAGGCGATCGAGCTCAGCAACAACGACGAATTCCCGCGGATTGTCCCGGAACGCTGTATCGGTTGCGGCAGTTGCCTCGAAGTCTGCCATCCCGGTGCCATCCGCTATTACGATTCAACCAGCGAGGCAAGGGCTTTACTGGAATCACCGAGAAAGGTCGCAGCCCTGGTCAGCCCCGGTATTTCGGGCGAGTTTGACGACATTACCGACTACCGCAAATTTGTCAGGATGTTGCTTGAAGCCGGCTTCGATTATGTTCATGAAGCAGCCTTCGGCGTTGACCTGGTCGCAAAAGATTACAATCAACTGATATCTAATTTCCTCGGCAGATACTACATCTTTTCAAACTGCCCTCCCGTTGTTGCATGGATCGAAAAATACTATCCTCATCTGCTGGATAATCTTGCTCCGATCGTATCGCCAATGATCGCCGGCACCAGGGTGATCCGTCAGGAACATGGCAACGACACCGCCGTGGTGTTCATAGGCCCCTGCATCGGCGCCAAAGAAGAGGCTCTTCGCTATGAAGATGAAGCCAAGGTGGACGCAGTCCTTACTTTCACCGAACTCCGTCAACTCTTCGAAGAGGCGGGAATCAAGGAAAGCACGGTTGAGTATTCCGATTTCGACGGGCCTATCGGGCACAAAGGCTCCATTTATCCGATCAGTAACGGGATACTTCAGGCCGGAAACATCAGCGAAGATATCCTTCAGGGAAGTCTGGTCACCGCCGACGGTCGGGATACGGTGATGCAGGCAATCCGGCAGTTCGATGAAAGCATCGACCTGATACATAAACACTTCAACCTCTTTTACTGCGAGGGCTGCATCATGGGACCCGGTACTTCTGCCGGAGGTAAAAAATTCAAGAGGCATACCCTGGTCACCGAATATGCCAACAAGCGACTCAGGGATTTCGATATTAGCAGCTGGGAGGAAAACATGAGACGGCATGAAAAACTGGACCTGAGCTGTGCCTTCCGGTCTGATGACCAGCGTTTGCCTGTACCTTCGGAAGAAAAAGTTGAAGAAGTCCTGAAGATCATTGAAAAGAACGAATCGGAACAGGATCTGGGATGCAGGGCCTGCGGATATGATAGTTGCCGGGAGTTCGCTTCAGCCGTTGCCAACGGGATCGCCCGGACCGACATGTGCATCATGCATTCACTCAAGAGCAAGCAAGAGTATATCCGGACTTTGAAAATTACCAACGAAAAGCTCGCCCGCACACAACAAGCCTTGCTGGAATCAGAGAAAAGAGCCCTCGGCGAAAAACAGCTTGCCCAGGATGCCCTGGAAACCTCGCAGACCATGCTGCGGAAACTTCCAACGGCTGTCGTGATCGTGGATGATAACCTGAAAATCATAGGCTCCAACGACAGCTTTGTGACGATCCTGGGTGAGGACGCTGCCGAAATCAACGACATTATTCCCGGACTCATCGGTGCCGACCTGAAGACCTTACTGCCTGTACAGTTCTATAAACTCTTTTCTTACGTGCTTACCAGCAATGAAGATGTAATGGGAAGGGATGTACATATTGGCGACAAGTTATTGAATGTCACCATTTTCGGAATAAAAAAGAACAAGATAGTCGGTGGCGTGGTCAGGGACATGTATATGCCTGAAGTAAGGAAAGAAGAGGTGATCAGTCGGGTAACCGAGGTGATCGATCAAAACCTGGAACTGGTGCAGCAGATCGCTTTCCTCCTGGGCGAAGGAGCTTCCAAAACAGAGAAGATGCTGAATTCTATCATAGAGTCACATCGTTCGCAAGAAAGCAGTAAGCCCTGACGGATAACTGACGGATTCGAAAACTAACTGACCGACACGAAAGAGATCATGGCTGAAGACCAGTTTTATGTTGAGGTAAATGCCGTACAGAAAAACTACGACCAGGAAAGGATTTGCGGTGACAAATTCCTGACCCGCAGGATCCATGAGGAGAACAGGATCATCGTCGTACTTTCGGATGGCATGGGGCACGGGGTAAAAGCCAGCATGCTATCGACCCTGACTGCGACCATGGCCCTGAATTTTACCGAGGAACACAAGGATGTCAATACCATTGCCGACCTGATCATGAATACCCTTCCGGTCTGCAGTGAGCGAAAGATGAGTTATTCCACCTTCACCATAATCGACATGGAGATCGATGGTGAAACCCGCATCCTGGAGTACGATAATCCCCAGACAGCTATCCTGCGAAAGAATAAACTGTTTGATCCGGGCTGGCAATGCATCATACTTGAATCCGAGAAGAATGCAGGTAAGGAATTGCGTACCTGTTCCTTCCGGCATCAGAAGGAAGACCGCATCGTTGTGTGCTCCGACGGCATTCCGCAGTCCGGAATGGGAAGTTCCAAGTTTCCCTTTGGCTGGGGAACGGAGAATTTTGAAACCTACATCCAGGAACTGGTAACGCATGATCGCACCATTTCAGCCCTGCAACTGGCCGCCAAAGTCGTGAATATTGCCAACCTTAATGATAATTATCACCCTAAGGATGACACAAGTTGCGCCGTGGTATATTTCCGGCAACCCCGCAAGTTGCTTCTCTGTACCGGCCCTCCGTATGAAGAAGTGAACGATTCAAAACTCGCGAATGCTGTCAGGGAGTTTGAAGGGAAAAAAATCCTCTGTGGTGCCACCACCGGAGATATCATTTCAAGGGAACTGGGACTTCCGATCATCGACAGTTTTGAATTCGATGATCCTGACCTGCCGCCGGTATCGTTCATGGAAGGAATTGACCTGGTGACCGAAGGGATATTGACCCTGGGAAAGGTCTCCAGAATCCTGAAAGATTATTCCCAGAAATATAAGCTCGGCAAAGGCCCTGCTGATCAGATCGTCAGGCTGTTGCTCGAAAGCGATGAGATCCATTTTATCATCGGAACACGCATCAACATAGCCCATCAGGATCCCAGCCTTCCGGTGGAGTTGGAAATCCGGCGCACGGTGGTAAAAAGAATCGCCCGTACCCTCGAGGAGAAGTTCCTTAAGGAAGTAAGGACAAGGTTTATCTAAAAGTATCCCACGACGCGGCATTTATTTGGGATTTCTTTCTATTTTTACTTTTCGTATCCTATACGATGGCGCTTGCTACCGGCTTTGCCCATAACAGGTTGAACAGCAATATCAAGTAAATCACAGTGCAAAAGATCGAATTAACCATTTTAGGCCTGTCCTATAGTCAGACGCAGACAAATTCGTATGCTTTGATTCTGGGAGAAGTGAATGGCAAGAGGAGGCTTCCCATTGTGATCGGTCATTTTGAGGCACAGGCAATCGCTTTGGAACTGGAGAAGATGAAGCCTTCGAGGCCGCTCACTCATGATCTGTTCAAGAATTTTGCCGACACATACGGTATCAGCATCGAAGAGGTGATCATCAATAAATTTCAGGATGGTATTTTTTATGCCCTTCTGATCTGTAACGACGGTATCAAAATCCAGCATATCGATTCACGAACATCCGATGCCATTGCTCTGGCTATCCGTTTCGGTTGCCCTATCTATACCTATGAGCATATCATGGCACAAGCCGGCATCACTTATGAAGACGATGAAACGGAAGAATTCCCTCAGCCCGGGCAACCTACTGAAAATCTAAGTGAATTTTCCAGTATGAGTTTTGAAGAATTGCAGGAAGAGCTTCAGAAAGCGGTGGAACATGAAGAATATGAACGGGCTTCCCTGATCCGCGATGAAATAAACCGGCGAAAATAATACTCCCAATTTATACGCATTAACACTACTACGATGAGTCTGAGGTTTAGGTTGATCCTGATGAACTTCCTCCAGTTCTTTATTTGGGGTTCCTGGTTACTTACTATCGGCGCTTACTGGTTCCAGAACAAACATTGGTCGGGCACCGAATTCGGAGCGATCTTCTCCACCATGGGAATCGCCTCTCTGTTCATGCCTGCAATAGCCGGCATCATTGCCGACCGCTGGGTGAATGCAGAAAAGCTTTATGGAATTTTCCACCTCATCGGTGCCGGTCTCTTGTTTATGGTCCCGACGGTGAACGATCCGTCCAAAATGTTCTGGATCATGTTGCTTTGCATGATCTTCTACATGCCTACCATCGCCCTGGCAATCACCGTTGCCTATTCGGCCATGAAGAAGCAGGGGATGGATATCATCAAGGATTATCCTCCGGTGAGGGTCTGGGGAACCATTGGCTTCATCGTTGCTCTGTGGACCGTCAGCCTGAGCGGATTTGAGACATCTGCCGCACAATTCTATGTTGCCTCTGCAGCCTCTCTTTTCCTTGGCATCTATGCATTCAGTATGCCCAAATGCCCTCCTCTCGGACATGGTCACAGGACTTCCTTTGTGAGCGCACTGGGCCTGAACGCTTTTGCCCTGTTTAAAAATACCAAGATGGCGATATTCTTCATTTTTGCCATGTTGCTCGGAGCAGCTCTTCAGCTTACCAACGCTTACGGGGATACGTTCCTTCACGATTTCGCCAAAATCCCGGAATATGCCGATCTTTTCGCCATCAAGTATCCGGCTATCATCATGTCGATCTCACAGATCTCCGAAACCGCATTCATACTGACTATCCCTTTCTTCCTCCGACGCTTCGGCATCAAAAAAGTGATGCTCTTCAGCATGATTGCCTGGGTGTTGCGTTTCGGGCTGTTTGCTTACGGTAATCCTGCCGGAGGCTTGTGGATGATCATTCTTTCGTGCATCATCTATGGCATGGCATTCGACTTCTTCAATATTTCGGGATCTCTTTTCGTCGAGACACAGAGCGATCCGAGCATCCGCGCCAGCGCCCAGGGACTTTTCATGATGATGACCAACGGTTTCGGCGCTTTCCTTGGAAGCCGGATCAGCGGTATTGTGATTGACAAGTATTTCACCACCTCCGCCGGTCTTCAATGGAAAGGTATCTGGATCGCATTTGCAGCCTATTCGCTGGTTGTCGCCATATTGTTTGCCATTCTGTTTAAGCATAAACACGACCCGGAATCAATGGTAAGCGTACAGCATTAATCCGATAAATCCCGAAAAGAGGAATATCCCATCCTGCCATGGAAGACTATTCCGGCCATTATTCAGAAGAATCCCTGAAGGAAAAACTCAGCAGTTATGCCAGAGCGGCTGGGCACAAGGTGGTATTTCAGGTACTCCTTCTCTATAATGTTTTGACGGATAAACATACGCCGCTGCAGTCGCGGCTGGTTATAATTGCAGCCCTGGGATACTTCATCTTCCCCCTGGACGGCATCCCTGACCTGACTCCACTGATAGGCTATTCGGATGATCTGGGCGTTTTATTATTCACGATCAGCCAGGTGACCGGCAGTATTACACCTTCCATCAGGAAGAAGACAGAAAATATGATCCATAAATGGTTTCCAGAACCAGCGGCTGACGAAAGCGCCGATATTCCCGAAGCCTGATGCCGAAGCATTGAACCGGTTTCCTGTCTCGTATGTTAATAACTCAGGATAAAAAGAAAGCCTGAATTTTCTCAGATTTTACCATTTTTGGAAACCTGTATGACAAACACATACTCTGAGGAATTCTTATTCGTACCTTACCTTTCAACCTTACCAGTAACCTGATTATGAAGCAATACCATGATCTGCTTAAGCATGTGATGGAGCATGGCATCCTGAAACAGGACCGCACGGGAACCGGAACACGCAGCATATTCGGATACCAGATGCGGTTTGATCTGGCTGAGGGTTTCCCGGCGCTCACTACCAAGAAACTGCATCTCCGTTCCATCATACATGAACTGCTTTGGTTCCTGAAAGGTGAAACAAATCTTCGCTACCTCCACGAAAACAAAGTCACCATCTGGGATGAATGGGCTGATGCAAACGGAGAGTTAGGCCCTGTTTATGGGCATCAATGGAGAAGCTGGGATACTGCGGACGGACGCACTATTGACCAGATCACTCAGGCCGTGGAACTGATCCGGCACAATCCTGACTCCAGAAGGATCCTCGTAAATGCCTGGAATGTGGGACAGATTGATCAGATGGCCCTCCCCCCCTGCCATGTTCTTTTTCAGTTTTATGTGACAGATGGTCGGTTATCCTGCCAGTTATACCAGCGCAGCGCCGATATTTTCCTCGGCGTGCCGTTCAATATTGCTTCCTATTCATTGCTGACAATGATGATTGCCCAGGTAACAGGACTGAAACCGGGAGAGTTTATCCATACCTTCGGTGATGCGCATATCTACCTGAACCATACCGAGCAGGTGCAACTCCAGCTCAGCCGTGACTTCAGGCCGCTGCCAAAGATGAATATCAATCCGGAAGTAAAGGACATTTTTGGATTCAAATACGAGGATTTTGAACTCACCGGATATGATCCGCACCCTGTCATTAAGGCGCCGATTGCTGTTTAAAGATAGAATGTGAGAATTTATAAATTTAAGAATGTAAGAATTAGTTAATTAGCTAATTCGATAATTCGATGATTGAATATCAATTGTAATCCGATGCTCTCTGCCCTAAGCCTTACGCTCTCTGCTGTTCAAAGAAAATGGTTCTCGCAGATAACGCAGATTAAAACGCAGATAAGCGCTGATAAATAAATGCATTGTGCTGGAATCTGTGAGAAACAAGGTTAAGCATGGACAAGACAAAAGATAAAAGGAAAAAGATAAAAGAATTCACTACGAATTACAATGAATGACAATGAATGACAATGAGTGACCATGATTGAAAATCTACTCCCTGCCCTAAGCTCTTCGCCCTGTGCAACTAAGCTTTAACCTCTGAACTTCAAAATCTGACACCAGAAATCCAAATCACTATGCGCCCAATCATATCAATAATCGTCGCTATTGCCCGGAACAATGCCATTGGTAAAGACAACCAGCTCTTATGGCATATCCCTGAAGACCTGAAGCGGTTCAAAAAGCTCACCACCGGGCACACCATTGTAATGGGGAAGCGTACTTTTGAATCCCTGCCGTTCCGGCCCTTGCCGAATCGCCGGAGTGTAGTGATAACAGATGTTCCTGGAGAACAGATTGAAGGTTGTACAATGGCTTACTCAATCGCAGATGCAATTGATAAGATGGAAGCTGACGCCGAGAATTTCATTATAGGTGGCGGTTCCGTGTACACACAGTTCCTTCCCCATGCCGATAAGCTTTACCTCACGCTGGTGAACAAGGATTTTGAAGCCGATGTTTTTTTTCCGGTTATCGATTACTCTGAATGGGATGTAGTTTCCCGCACCGAAAGCACGTCGGATGATCTGAGCTATACATTCCTCGACCTGCAAAGAAAGAAGTAAGGTCCTCTGCTATCCGGATAGCGATCAGGGATAAACCGCTCCAATAAAGGCATTAGAATTATTATCCACCACCATCATATCCGACGAGTCGATCAGTCCATCGCCATTGCAATCTCCCGGCAGGTATCCGGTAGCAAACACAGACACATCATTATCGACCATGATCAGGTCGCTGGAGTCAATCAGACCGTCCTGGTTGACATCGCCTGTGTATAGCGCCCAGATCCCGTCTGCCATCTGGATCATGTTATCACCGTATGTCTGGAGAGCAGAACTAGCAAATTCATATATAATAGTGCTTCCCGAAAAGGAAATGGCTGTAGCAGAAACGACAGGGATACTGTTACGGTGCCTGATCGTCAGGTAGTAGAAACCATTATAAACAGCCGGAATGGAGAAGTTAACAATGCCATCGGTACCAAGAACCAGATTCTGCAATGTAAGCACCGTAGCATTATAGTCAGCAGCATCATGCAGTTCCACGGTGACCTGATCGGCAATCCCGCTTCCGAAATTTGGTCCGGATTCATTGAAAGCCTGGCTCATATGCCCGCCGCTCTGGTATAATCCCTGAACATACAAGCGGATATGAACTTGCTTATCGCATACACCCGCAGCTTCCGGGACCACCGATCCATTCAGATAGTACAAATCCTGCGGCGTATCGTTAAGTATTGTAAGACCGGGCGGAGGACCAGTATAACTGCATGACGGACCGTTGTCGATCCAGCTGAGCGAAGTAGAACCGCCCAGGTAAGTAAAATGAACCGTAACAAGTTCCGCATCGGAAGGCAGTGTGACCCCTGAACCTGTTGCAGGTGCTGTACCGGTAACGGATATAACCCCTGCCACCGATCCGTCGACCGATAGTCCGGGAAAAAGAGCATTCCCTGTAGCCGTCTGGAATACCAGGACTGAAGGATCATACTGTAATTGAAGTGTGACGGATCCGATATGACTGAAATTACTTACAGTAACAGGTACACTGACATCACTGCCAGGGCAGGCAGCCAGGTTGGGTGCCGCTGTGAGCGGGGCATCCGTTGAAAGCACCGTCAGTGATCCGGGGATATAGAAACTTGATGCAGGCGAATCGTTGAGTGGTGCCCAGCTTCCGCTGTAATAAATACACGAATAGCCATTATCGGAAAAGGAAATTGCGGTTGTTCCAGGGCTGACCCGTAAAAAGCTCAGTGTAAAAAGCAACGTGTTATCAGGAACTGTACAACCCGGATAGGTGTACCAGCCCAGGCTTATAAAACCAGGATCCGACACGTTGAAATTCAGGTAACCACCCAGCTGAGAACCGGCAGTCACGCTGGTAGCCAACACGATCGACGGATCATAAACCAGTAAGAGGTTGCAACTACCGATGTCGGTAAAGCCGGTAGCCGTAATTGCTATGGTTGTGGCTGGTTCACTAAAGACTGAACTGCCCGCTGTAGTCACCGGTGCATTCTGTGCCCTGATCATACTGACTGCCAGCATGCAGCACAACACGAAGGGAATCAAAGTCTTTTTCATAGCAGTAGTCTTTGAGCATTCTTAGCAAACGTGTATTAAATTTGAATCAGCCCGGGGATATTATTACTCCTCAGGTTTACCCAATTTCTCTGTTTTAGGGAAACGCATCCTGCGCAGGCCATACGCTACACCAAAGGCTATCAGAATACCGATTCCTTCTCTGATCGGAGCAGAACAATTCCCGGTCCCCGGCTGTGAATTCCCTTTGATACTATGCTGGGGAGGAGGGATAGGAGGCTGTTGGGCACTGACAGGTGCGAGGCCGGCTGACAGGATCAACAATACTGTAATTGTCAGGAAAATATGGATAGAGCGTTTCATGGTATAAGGTTTTTTCTTGCTACAATTCTCGATTATCGTACGATCACTTTCTGTGCTCCTGCTCCGGTGACAGCGATCACCCGGACAATATATACGCCGGGATGTCCCTGCAAATCGATCTGCAATGGCGATCCGGCGAAAACCTCATCGCTGCCGATCATTCTGCCTGCCATATCATTTACCATCACTTTACAGTTGGCTGATTCTGAGGTAACATGGATCACTCCGCCTGTTGCATAAACAGTAAAACCGCTTGCCGAGAGTGATTCCGGTACCGAATATGCACCCTTGAAGGTCAGTTTAAAACGGTTGGCATCTTCCCCTTCCGAAGCAGTGAAAGAATAGACCGGATCAGTTGTCAGATCAGTAACGGAACCCGTCAGTTTATCAGTAAGAAATATCGTTCCGACAGATGAGATTGTTGATGCTGTGAGTTCAATGCTGAACGAAGAAGAAAGGTTCTTCACAAATCCCATTTCCACCGCACGATTGTCGGACAGGTCAGGAAGAGTATTTGTGCTCAAACTTTCCCCGTTCTGCGTGGAATAGAACAAGGGGGCATAGCCAGGCAGGAAACGGGCATCGAAAGCGGCATCAAAGCCTTCAGTGGCCTGATCGTTTATACGGATAATACTCTGCTGGGCAGTACTGTTCTCTATATCTCTGACCGTAAGCACGATCCGTTCATCGGTACTTTTATACCATGGCAGCGCACTATGAACCCTGGCAGTAGCAGGAATCATGAGTGATCCCGCAGGGGAACCAACCACCTGGACCATAAAACCATTCATGGCAGGAATGATATCGTCTGAAAAAATGTCGACATACGCTGCGGCGGATTCCTGCCATATCTTGGCGATTGAAGCTACGTTGTTCAGAGCCCAGTTACCATCATTCCATTTGAGAGCCGACGGATAAGGATTGCCGAGTAAATTCCAGCCGTGATTGGCAGTACTGCCGTTGTTGGTCAGACTGCTTACCGGAACATCGGTTACATTCAGAGTGCCTGCGAACGTCCTGGTACCGGCAACCTGATAGGCTGATAAATATCCTTTACCAACAATGAACTCCGGCTCAAAACCAGAAGCCCAGCCGGATGAAGTCTGCGAATTGATCCATTCGTTGGCCGGTTCGCCCCAACTGTAGAAATCGATTGCATCATTCGGCGGACTTGTAACGAATTCCGGTTGAACAGGCTGGGCGTTCACAGGCGAAGAAAGGAAATGCCATCCGTGGCAGCAATCAATCCAGGGTGAGTTGATATACCGCTGTACAGTTGCATTCACAACACTGTTGGTTATCAATGAACCTGTGCCGGTTGCATCGCTTTGTATCAGAATACCTCCAACCCCTGCATTATTTACGAGGGAACCGCTAACCGTGAGCGTTCCGGTCGGACCAACTATAAGGTTTGCCAGAGAAGCTATATTCAACCCAGCAATTACCACATCACTGGAGATGAGCGGGTAATTCGGCATCCCGTTGTTTACATTAGCTGTGCTTGTGATACCCGGCACTCCGCATGACCAGTTACCAGGATTTTCCCAACTCGTGCTCATGCTGCCAAGCCAATCGGTTGTCAGGCCCGGGCTCACCATTCCGTTTAAATAGTATGTCGACTGGGGCGAATCGTTCAGTGTGGGAGTTCCCAACGGGCCTGCATATTCACAGGAGCCACCGTCATCAATCCAGTTCAGGCCTGTAGCACCTCCAAGGTAGTCGAAATTGAGGGTGCAAAGAGTTTGATTATCAGGATAGGTTACTCCCATCGCAGATGACGAGAATCCGCCGATAATAATTACTCCTGCCGACGGTGAATTGATAATGAGTCCCGGGTAACCTGATGTATTCACACCTGATACAAAGGATAGCACAGACGGATCGTAATTCAATGTGAGGGAGACGGCTCCGATTGTATTGAAATTATTGACCTTCACCGGAACGCTAAGCACCGAACCCGGACAGGCAACCACAGGATCGAAATAGGTTGTGGGAGCATAGTCCTGGAACTCGACAGAACCTGCAATATAGTAGGATGAAGCCGGAGCATCGTTCAGTGTATTGTAGCTTCCGTCGGTATAAATACAGGACATATCATCCGATGACCAGGTCACCGGAGATACACCGTTTGCAACTTTAGAAAATTCAATCAGGAAGGCAACGGAATTATCAGGTATGGTCAATCCTGGCACCACATACCATCCGAACCGTACCGTACCCGGGACAGGGATATAATAATCCAGTCCGGAAAAGCCTGAGGAGAGCGGAGGGGCTGCAGTTACCGAAGTCACTGTAGCGATTGAAGGATCATAATACATTTCCAGGTTACAACTCCCGATATTGATAAAATCAGTCACTGTAATAGGCAGCACCAGAGATGTGCCGGTGGATGACACATTGCCGGCAATAGAAACCGGGGCATTCTGGGCAACCTGGTCCTGCAGGAATGCTGCGAATAAAATCCATAAAATAAGTAGGAGTTTTTTCATGGTATAGTCGGATTTTTGGTTTTCATACTATTTACTCTCGCATCGCTTTCTGAATCATGGATTATGGAACAGTAAACGTGTATCCGTGATTGATATATTTCCCGATGTAAATTCCAGCTTCAGCAGGTACATTCCAGCGGCGAGGAAAGAAACATCCCAGTCAAACACCTGTGTGTCTGAAGCTTTGAATATTCGGGAGCAGGATTTCATTTCCGTTCCGGCAGAACTGAAGAGTTGCATCGTGAGCCTGCCCGGAACTGAAAAATGGCATGACAGAAACAGGTGATCAACAAAAGGATTCGGGAAGGCCGTACACTCAAATATCCTGGTTCCCGTCATTTCTGAAATTCCAACCGTTTCAGAAACATTCAGGACAGCCGTACCATCTGACACAGCTTCAGGCAAGCATTCCCCCGATACCCTGCAGCGGTATCTGTATCCATCCATTTCCAACGGCGGATCTGAAATCCGGAGGCTGTCGGTTGTCACACCGCTATAAAAAGAGCCATCAGTCAGGTCGTTCCATGATGAATCATACTCCTGCCAATGGTAAGTCAATCCTGTTCCGGAAGCAGCAAGCGTAAAAACGGCTAAGCCGTTACCTGCAACGATCTCCGGAGTGGATACCGGCTCTGTCAGGATCACAGGCGGTTCGTTCACTACGACATTCAACGGTGGGGCTGCCGCACCGTTCCCGCATTCATTGAAGGCATATACCATCACCTCGCCACTGGAAGCCTGACTTCCGAATTTAACGGTAATCGCGTTGGTATTAAATCCTGAAACGAGAGTAGCTCCCGCGGGCACAGTCCAGGTATAGCCGGTTGCATTTGTAACCGGAACGACGGAATATGCATGCGTTTCATCACCCCGGCATACTGCCTGAGGCCCGGAAATCGCACCCGCATTACCCGGCACAGAGCCCACTGTTACCTGGGTAAATGATGAATCACCCGTACCACAACCATTTGATCCCGAAACGGCAACCATGCCGGAAACCGCATCATTGTTAAAATCAACGGTAATAATGTTGGTATTGGTTCCAGAAACGATTTCAGCCCCGTCGGGAATCATCCAGTTATAAACAGTAGCATTCGTTATTGGGTCAACCGAGAAAATTACCCCGGTCTGCCCCTTGCATACAGAACCTCCGGCAGGCCCGGCAATATAGCCCGGAGAGGCCGGATCCTCCAGTATTGTTATTGATCCATCGGTATAGAATGAGGATTGGGGAGTATCGTTCAGACCGGGATAATAAGGAGGCGGTCCGGAGTATTCGCAGGATGAGCCGTCGTCAAACCATTCCAGACCGGAAAAATTCCCTATGATGTTAAAATTCAGGATAAAAAGCACTGAACTGTCGGGTAGAGAATATCCCTGTGTTCCTCCTGACAGATATCCGCCGGCAATGATGGTGCCGGGCGACGGACAATTCACAATGAGTCCCGGAAATCCTGAGGCATTGTTCCAGGATTGATAATCCAATGTGAGCGAATCGTAATGTAAGGTGAGTGAAAGAGCCCCGATGTTCGAAAAAGAGGATACCTTAACTGGAACTGAAACCGCAGCGGTTCCATTACAGTAGACTAGATCAGGCAGCAAGGTTACCGGAGCATTGATCACTGCTGATGTTGAAGCACAGACTTCACTACTCGCGGGACAAATAATACTTTTATTCCCGGCAACAGCATTCAGCTCCCTGGCCGAACTGTTTCCGGTCAACAGACACAGGCACCAAAATCCTGCAATAAAACGGCTGGTTAATCCCTTTTTCATCTGATTGAGAGTAACCTGAACCTACATCCGCTACTTACGAATGGCTTTCCTGATTGTATGAGTCAGATCGATAAGAAAAGAAGTAATACGAGTTAGTATAGTGGATCAAGGAATAGCTTAACAGATACAAGTACTGAATAAATGTTTTGATTTCTATTGTTTTGTTAGTATTTTAATTTTTCAGTGTCAGACAATTCATAGCTAATTATCACGCATACTGCTAATTAACAATCGCTATTCAGTACATTGATCCTACCACAAATACGGAATGCACTCCGGTTGGTTCATCAATCAATTCTCCTCAAGTAAAAATCAAGTAACTGATTAACAAGCATCTTAGAAGTTTATTCTCCACAGTATCCAACCCGATGCGCCAAAGCACTATTCAGGCCGGAATAGGGTAATCAGTTAACTTCAATACCTGTGCCATGTTTGCTAACGCGTTATTCCATGCATCGTTACAGATGTAAAGACATAAAGAATCTCTACATTTTTTACCAGATTTGGACAATTTTTCCGCCGCAGGTTACAAAGCCGACTTATTTATTCAAATTCGCTTGCTTTCCTTTGGTCTATCTATATCTTTGTTTTTACTTGATTTGAATCAGGCCCGGCTCACTTTTTCACTATTCTCAGTGACCGGGAAACAGGTCCATCTGCCAGACTCATCTGCAACATCACCAGATAGAAGCCAGGCTTCAGAGCAGATACATCTGCCTGACAGGTACGTTCACCGGCAGATGAGTTTTCATGGAGAAGGGTCATGATGGCAGAGCCGGTGATATCCAATATCTTCAGAGAGACTAAACCTTCATCAGGCATGTTATAGGAAAGTGTAAGGGATTCGGTGAAAGGATTGGGATAGCCTGACAAATACGGGATTGTGCCTCTGTCGGGATTTCCTGCGCCTGCAGTTGCTCCCTCCACGGCATCAACAGAAATGATTGTCTCGGGTATCCCGTTGAAATCAGGGCCTGTCAGTTCAGACCTTTGATCACTGATCAACCGGAATCCAACAACTTCATCGGGATTCAGAGAAGAGATCAGGCTTGCATGGATCGTCAGCAGCCGGTCTCCCCGATTCAAAGCCAGGGGCAATGCCGAATACCAGCCTATACGAAGCTCATTTCCATAAACGGCATACGGAACCGTGACTGTTTCATCGTCACCGAGAGTAACATCCCGGATCATTATTTTTTCAGCCGGGAAGCCCAGTATCAACGAAACCGCGGATATTTCAAGGTTTTCTTTTACCCGGACATCAATGTTCATGTCATCGCCGTTCTGATGATGCAACCGTTCTCCAGGTTCCAGAATTATTGAACTTTCCGTTGATTTGGTACCAGCCGGATTATAACTCCGGTTGAAGTCACCGGTTACCAAAGCATAATAATCCTGTACCATGGAACTGACACCCGCCGGAACGGAAAGATGAACTGACCTGTCGGGCCAGGGTGAAGGGTTTTGTGATGAAACCAACTCGCCTGCGTTCCAGAATGTCCAGGCCGGGATAAACGCCGGATTACCTGCTGTAAGGAAGTAATTCAGTAATCGGCCGGCATCAGCAGCCAACAATTGGTTGTCGGTAATAACGTCACCGGCATAGAAACGGACTTTCTCAATTGAATACTGAGGGCCCACGCCCCACATATTAACCTGAGCTGCATCGGTGGCATTGATCCCGCCGACAGCTTTATCCGCTATGAATTCAACATCGTAATCGCCTGCGCATAAAGAGGTAAATGAATAGTTGCCGTCTGAATCCGTTGCCGTCGTATGAACAACAGCGCCATCCTGAGTGAGATTGATGGTAACACTGCTCATGGCAGTGCCTGCGTCATTGTAATAGGAAAGCTTTCCTGAGAGCATTGAATGTTGCACAGGAGTTATGTTTGTCATCGTCCCTTCCGAAATGCATCCATCGGCATTCATTGCTGTAACGTCGTAGTTTCCCGGGATCAGGTCAACGAAGATGCCATTGGTGTTCAGGTAGGTTGTACCGTCAATGCTGTATGTCATGCCGCTACCCGTAGGAGCCGTGACCGTGATCGTGCCGGTGGGCACAGTGCAGGAAGGTTGAATTACGTTAACTGTCGGAGCTTCCGGAGCTGGTGGCTGCGGGCTGATTATCGCAACCGTTCCGCCGGAAATGCAGCCTTCTGAATTCTTTGCGGTGACGTTATAGGTCCCGGGTGTAACTTCGCTGAAATGTCCGTTTGTGTTGGTATAGGTTGTTCCGTCGATGCTGTAGCTCATGCCCGAACCGGTGGGTGTTGTTACAGTGATCGTTCCGGTGGCTGCCGTGCAGCCAGGCTGGGTTAAAGAGAGTGAAGGGGCAGAAGGAGCCGAACTGCTAACCTGTCCGTTGAGATAATAAACTTCAGCCGGCACATCATTCAGGGTGTTCCCCGCTGCATCAAGGTAGCGGCAGGAAATGCCGTTATCGTACCAGTTGAGCGGACTGACACCTCCCAGGTAACTAAAGTTTAGGGAGAATAAGGTGGAATTATCCGGATAGGTGATCCCTGATGCAGATGATCCATTTAAGGTGATGGTTCCGGCCGATGGAGAACTGATCGTCAGTCCGGGAAATCCCGAATTATTGATCCCTGATAAAAAGGTCAGCACGGCGGGATCGTAATTCATCGTAAGATTAACCGTACCAATTGAATTGAAAGAGTTGACGGTGACAGGTATGGTCATCGTTGATCCAGGGCAGGCTTCCATCGAGTGGGCAATGGTAATAGGCGCATTTGATCCGAATTGAACGGACCCCGGAATGTAATAATCTGATTGCGGAGAATCATTCAGCACAAAGTAGTTGCCATCGTAGAACAGATTTGAACCGTCATCGGTATCCCATGTAACAGGTGAAACGCCGCTCGTCACTTTGGTGCACTGGATATAGAATACAATCGAATTGTCAGGTACACTCATTCCGGGATAGGTGTACCATCCAAAGTTAAAGACTCCCGGAGTGGTGACATTGTAATTCAGGTACGTACCGGCAAGTACAGAACCCGTTGTTACCGCAGTCACCGTCATTACTGCCGGATCATAATGCAGCTTCATATTGCACCCCACGATGTTGGTGAAATTCGTCACCGTGACCGGGAGGCTGGCTGTGGCAGCAGTTGTGACCATGTTTGCGACGGTGGAAACCGGAGCGTTCTGAGCAAACAGGTTTAGACTGGTTGAAAGAAGAAATACAGAAAGTAAAAGATATCTGTTTTTCATGATTCCGGATGATTGGGATTGTTCAGTTTATTAAATTGAACCGATGACTGCTGAGTTCGATCCTTTGGAGCAAGGCAGGCTTTAACCGTGAGATTGGAAAGAATAAAACGTACTGCCATTTATTGCTCAGAACGCAGCAGGCAGCTAGGATCATGATGAGCACATTATTCTTTGTACATTCCTCTCTACATTCAATAACGCAGTAAAAGACAGCCGAAAGTTGAAGGCTTTAATGGCTTTATTTATCAGCATGTCTGAGAAGTATAAGGAACTACTTTCACTTCCTGTTGCCAGCCATCTTATCCTTGATCGGACAGATTCAACTGTTAAGCCAGACTCCCCGAATTACTTACTTAAACAGTCATGAGAGCTGCGTCGGTTTTCTTCCTGGCATCAAGCCGTTTCGGTTTCCTTTGCCGGATAATAATAAACGGGAGCGGGAGGAAAACCTCCCGCTCCCGTTTGGATCATCAGTGATTTCTGATGATCTTGATGGTCCGTTCATAGATTGCCCCTGAGGCATTCAGCCGCATGGTGGCCAGATAAACTCCCGGAGTCAATGCATCCGTATCGATTGTCAACGTATGCTTTCCGGAAGTCTGGTCTTCATTGAGTAAGTTCATTACTCTTGCTCCCAGCATATTGCTAACTTCCAGCGTTACCTTGCCGGTAAGTGGCAGGTCGTAAGTGAAGGTTGTAGTATGCTTGAAGGGGTTAGGCTGATTGGCCAGGGTCAATGTATTTCCGGCAATCACTTCCTGCGTACCGACTGCGCTGCTGCTCATTTCTTCCATGGTCAGTGTTGCATCGGAGTAGGCATCGAAGCTGCCGTCGGCCAGTTCATTGAGGTTGTCGGGTATCATGCTGAAACGGATCGTTTCACCTTCACTCAGCGGACTGGTCGACCTTACCTTCAGTACAACCAGTTCACCTCCTGCAGGAATGACGACCGGAGTCTTCGAATACCAGCCGATCCGTAGTTCATCACCGTTCACACTGAATGGGATGCTCTGGGTTGCTTTGTCAGCCAGGGTGACATCCAGTACTTCCAGCTTATCTGAAGGGAAGTTCAGGATCATGGAGATAGCGCCCACTTCCATAGTTTCAACCGTCTTAACCGGAAGATCCATCATAGTACCGGGAACGATCTCGCGGGATCCTTCATAACCGAGTGACAGGGATTCGCTGACCGACTTGGTCGACGGGGTATAACTGCGGTTGAAATCGCCCATTGCCATACCATAGATATCCTGAGTGACAGTTGTGCTACCGGCAGGTACGTTGATCGAGAGTACTCTCGGATACGGAGCCGGATTCTGAGTAATGGTAGGATCACTGGTTTTCCAGAAGGTCCATGCACCGGTCACAAATCCCGGGTTGCCATAACTCAGGAAGTACTGCAGGATACGACCGGCGTCGCCGGCATCCAGAGTATTCGTAGGAATTACATCACCGGCAAAGAACCGGACTTTTTCGATCGAGTACTGCGGACCGACGCCCCAGGCATTCACCTGAGCAGCATCGGTTGCGTTAACACTACCTCCGGACTGTGTGAAGCTGGCTTTCAGTTCATAGGTTCCCGGGCAAACGTTCGGGAAAGTATACTGGTTACCTGTGATGTTAGCCGTATACACTGCAGAAGTCCCGCCCTGCCACAGGGTGACCGTTGCACCATTGAGCGGTGAATTTGCTGCATTGTAATAGGTAATAGATCCAGATACCACGATGGGTGCGGGTTGAGTGACAGTAACACTACCAATCTTCGGACCACAAGAGCTCGCATCTGTGACACTGTAAGCATATGTGCCGGCAGGACGACTAAAGACACCTGTAATATTGGTTTCTGAACCAATCGTATAGGACAAGGTCCCTGTTCCACCCGTATACAATAACGTTATGGTACCATTGCCACCATTACACAATGGTTCGACAATTCCGATATTAACCAGTGTTATGTCTGCAGGCTGGCCAACTGTTACGCTTCCAGTCTTCGGACCGCAAGAGTTAGCATCAGTGACACTGTATGTATATGTGCCAGCAGGACGACTAAAGACACCCGTAATATTGGTTTCTGAACCAATCGTATAGGACA
>CAZJCG010000020.1:0-46568 GCA_964544545.1 uncultured Lentimicrobiaceae bacterium
GCTCAGCATGACTGGCTATGCTAGGCATGATTGGATTCGCTCGGCATGACTGGATTCGCCCGGTGTAGATGGGTGTGCTCGGCATCACGGTTTGGTTAACTCTTATCAAATCAGACTGAGCGATCTCGAAGGCTGACTTGGTGGACAGACGCCCTAAAGATCTGGTGAAATTTATTAACAGTCTCTGATAGGAATGTAATACTTCTTATTTTTATATAGTTCTATTATTCAATTTTTTAGTTATGTATCCATATCATCGGGTTTTCTATGTCTACATCCTTTTATGTTCCGACGGGAGCTATTACTCAGGCGTCACCAATAGCACTAGGAGAAGACTGGCTGAACACCAACGGGGCGGTCGCCCGAATAGTTATACGTTTTCGAGACGACCTTTATCACTTGTTTTCACAAGAGAATTTGAAAGGCCTATGGATGCCATCCGATTTGAGAAGCAGTTAAAACGGTGGAGCCATGCCAAGAAGGAAGCGCTTATTGCCGGTGATTTCGAAACATTGAAGAAACTGGCTGAATGCAGAAATGAAACAAATTCAAAGAACTACAGCCCCGGGTCAGGCTGAGCGTAGCCGAAGCCTGACCCGGGAGAACCAGACTAACAATAGCCCGAAGCCTGACCTGGATTGTATAGCCTGATTCGTGAGTGAAGGCTGAACGACCAGAGCCCACCCTCCTGTCAGACCGAGCGGAGCCGAGGGCTGACGGAACCCATTTTCTTGTCAGACCGAGCGAAGCCGAGGGCTGACCCGGAGGCTCATCCTGATCTGGAGTGAAGCCTGAACGACCAGAGCCCTCTTTCCAGTCACGCCTCGGCTACGCTCGGCCTGACTGGCTACGCTCGGTGTGACTGGATTCGCTCTGCTGGGCTGATTTGATACCTTGAACGCTATGATAAAGGAGAGAATTCTTAATAAATTTTCAACACACGCTTGTTAATTAAAAATATTCCTTTACTTTTGCACCCTCAAAAAATGGTTAGCTGTTAAATCAGCAAGCATTTAGAAGCGAGGGACTAAGGCTAAACTGGTCCGGGAAACCTGATAAAGTAAGACGACTATAGGTTTCGAAACACATCTCCGTCCTGTTCTATGAGGACATTCTTCAGTTGAGATGCGTTTTCCTGTCTTACTTCTACGAGTATTCCCTTCCCAGGTAAAAAGCTAAAAATTGAATTATCAGCATGATAATTCAAATATTATAAGTACCTTTGCAGCCCTTTTTGAGAAAACAGGTCTGAAACCCAGTAAAATCAATAGTAACAATATGCCTACAATATCACAACTGGTTCGTAAAGGTCGTCAGAAACTGACGGATAAGAGCAAGTCACCGGCGTTGGACTCATGTCCGCAGCGTCGTGGTGTTTGTACCAGGGTTTACACTACCACCCCCAAGAAGCCGAACTCGGCTATGCGTAAGGTTGCAAGGGTGCGCCTCACCAACAGCAAGGAAGTAAATGCTTACATTCCCGGTGAAGGTCACAATCTGCAGGAACACTCCATCGTGATGATCCGCGGTGGCCGTGTTAAAGATCTCCCCGGTGTCCGTTATCACATCATTCGTGGCGCTCTCGATACATCCGGAGTGGATGGCCGTAACCAGCGCAGGTCAAAGTACGGAACCAAGCGTCCCAAAAAACAGGCAGCAAAGAAATAACTCACTGAATCGTAAGAAACGATAAGGATTTTTCACCATGAGGAAATCAAAGCCAAAAAAACGCATCATTCTTCCCGATCCGAAGTTCAACGAGACCTTAGTGACCAAATTCGTGAACAATATTATGGAGCGCGGTAAAAAGAACCACGCCTATGAGATTTTCTACGATGCTATTGAGATCGTTGCTGATAAGACTAAGGAAGACGGGCTCGAAGTTTGGAAAAAAGCGCTGGCAAATGTCACTCCCAATGTAGAGGTACGTAGCCGCCGCATCGGAGGTGCAACCTTCCAGATCCCTTCCGAAATCCGTCCTTCGCGCAAACAGTCCATCGGGATGAAAAACCTGATCCTGTTTTCACGCAAACGTCATGAAAAATCAATGGCCAACAAACTCGCCAGCGAAATCATGGCTGCCTATAAGGAAGAAGGTGCTGCTTTCAAGAAAAAAGAAGATACTCACCGTATGGCTGAAGCCAACAAGGCTTTCTCCCACTTCAGGTTCTAATTAACCAGATACAAAAGCTGCAATGGCTGATAAACTGCAATATACACGTAATATCGGGATCATGGCCCACATTGATGCTGGGAAAACCACGACCACCGAGCGTATATTGTATTATACCGGCCGCAACTATAAGCTTGGGGAAGTACACGATGGAACCGCTACCATGGACTGGATGATCCAGGAACAGGAACGCGGTATTACCATTACTTCTGCTGCTACCACCGTCACCTGGGAATTCAAGAATCAGGAATACAGGCTGAACATCATCGATACTCCGGGCCATGTTGACTTCACCGTTGAAGTTGAACGATCCTTAAGGGTACTCGACGGAGCCGTTGCGGTTTTCTGTGCTGTTGGTGGAGTCGAGCCCCAGAGTGAAACTGTCTGGAAACAGGCCGATAAATATAAAGTACCCCGCGTAAGCTTCATCAACAAGATGGACCGTGCCGGGGCTGATTTTTTTAATGTAATCCACGAGATTAAGGATAAACTGGGAGCTAATCCGATTCCTCTCCAGATTCCTATCGGAGCAGAGGACACCTTCCAGGGCGTCGTAGATCTGATCCGGAATGTGGCTATCGTATGGGATGATGATGATTCAAAGGGCATGAACTATTTTGAAGGCCCGGTTCCGGAAGATATGCTTGAAATCGTGGATGAATATCGTACGCAACTGGTAGAAGGCTGCGCCGAAGAGGATGAAGCCCTGATGGAGAAATACTTTGCCGATCACAATTCGATTACCGAAGATGAGATGCTGGCAATTATCCGGAAGGCTACCATTGAAATGCGCATTACGCCTGTTCTTTGCGGGGCTGCGTTTAAGAATAAAGGTATCCAGAATCTGCTGGATGCTATTGTTTCATTCCTGCCCAATCCATACGAACTGCCGCATGTTACCGGGACCAATCCTTACACTGAGAAAGAAGAAGTCCGCAATCCTGACCCGGAAGAACCTTTTGCAGCTCTTGCATTCAAGATCGCTACGGATCCTTTCGTCGGAAGGATCGCTTTCTTCAGGGTTTACTCCGGCACACTGGAATCGGGCAGCTACGTGCTGAATGCATCTACCGGAAAGAAGGAGCGTATTTCGCGTATCTTCCAGATGCATGCCAACAAACAGAACCCGATCAATGTGATTGAGGCTGGTGACATTGGCGCTGCTGTAGGTTTCAAAGAGATCAGGACCGGAGATACACTCTGTGACGAAAAACACCCTTTGGTTCTGGAAGCAATGACTTTCCCGGAACCTGTTATCGGGATGGCCATTGAAGCTCGTACTCAGGATGATGTTGAAAAACTGGACCTCGCACTCGGGAAACTCGTAGAAGAGGATCCTACTCTTACAGTGAAGACTGATTCAGAAACAGGTCAGACCATTCTTTCTGGAATGGGTGAACTTCATCTGGATATCATCACCGACCGCCTGCGCAGGGAATTCAAGATTGAGATCAACCATGGCGCACCTCAGGTTGCTTACCGTGAGGCTGTGGTTTCGACTGTTCATCACCGTGAAGTTTATAAGAAGCAGACCGGTGGACGCGGGAAATTTGCAGACATCGAGTTCGATCTTGGTCCTGCCGATGATGGTATAAAGGGCCTTCAGTTCATCAATGAGGTGAGGGGCGGAAATATTCCCAGGGAATTCATTCCGGCTATAGAAAAAGGCTTTAAGGCTGCCATGGTAAATGGTGTTCTTGCCGGATTTGCACTGGAAAGCCTGAAAGTAAAGTTGATGGACGGTTCATTCCATACGGTTGACAGTGATTCGCTGGCATTCGAGATATGTTCCAAGATCGCTTTCAAGGAAGCTGCCCGTAAGGCTAAGAATGTACTGCTAGAACCGGTTATGAAACTTGAAGTCGTTTGTCCGGATGAATATGTGGGAGATGTTACGGGAGACCTCAACAAGCGCCGTGCTGTGCTGGAGCATATTGATGCCAGGGTACGGTACCAGATCATCAAAGCGCATGTACCTCTCTCGGAGATGTTCGGATATGTAACATCGCTTCGAAGCATTACTTCGGGCCGCGGTACTTCCAGTCTGGAATTCTCACATTATCAGGAAACACCAAAAGAAATAGCCGATGCGGTTATTTTCAAAATCAGAGGATATTAATTCAGTCAAACCATAAACGTTTTAAAGTTTACTAACGTGAACCAGAGGATTAGAATAAAGCTGAAATCGTACGATCACAACCTGGTGGATAAATCAGCCGAGAAGATCGTGAAGACGGTGAAAATGACCGGAGCAGTTGTAAACGGCCCGATTCCTCTTCCCACCGACAAGAAGATCTATACGGTACTGCGTTCGACCTTCGTGAACAAGAAATCACGCGAACAGTTCCAGCTCTGTACTTACAAGCGACTGCTGGATATATACAGTTCCACGGCAAAGACCATCGATGCTCTGATGAAGCTCGAACTTCCCAGTGGAGTTGAAGTGGAGATCAAGATCTGATGCTGAATACAAACTAGAAGTACTGAATACATAACATTAATACCTCGATATAATGTCAGGAATTATCGGAAAGAAAATAGGGATGACCAGCATATTCGATGCCAGCGGCAAGAATATGGCCTGTACGGTGATCGAAGCAGGTCCTTGTGTTGTGACCCAGGTCAGGACAAAGGATAAGGACGGTTACGATGCAATCCAGATGGCTTTCGACGACAAGAGCGAAAAGCATGCAAACAAGGCAGAGATTGGTCACTTTAAGAAGGCTGGAATAGCACCCAAGCGCGTGGTGATGGAATTCACCCGTTTTGAAGAAGGCCACCAGAAAACCTTCGGTGATGTTTTAAAAGTCGACATTTTCGAAGAAGGCGAATTCATAGATGTTGTTGGTATCAGCAAGGGTAAGGGCTTTCAGGGTGTTATCCGTCGTCATGGCTTCAGCGGTGTAGGCGGTGCTACCCACGGACAGCATAACCGCCTCAGGGCTCCCGGATCGGTTGGTGCTTCTTCTTATCCGAGTAAAGTTTTCAAAGGCATGCGTATGGCAGGTCGCCTTGGAAATGACCGGGTAAAGATGATCAACCTGCAGATCCTGAAGATCGTACCCGAGAAAAACCTGATCGTAGTTAAAGGTTCCGTTCCAGGACCCAATGGTTCATATGTAATTGTAGAAAGATGGAGCTAACAGTATATAATATTAAGGGCGAGAAGACTGCCAAAACCGTTACCTTGAACGACGAGATCTTCAATGTAACTCCGAATGATCATGCCATTTACCTGGATGCCAAGCAATATCTTGCCAACAAACGCCAGGGCACGCATGATTCACTGGAAAAGTCAACAGTGAGCGGTAGCACCAAGAAGCTGAAGAAACAAAAGGGCACAGGCGGAGCACGTGCAGGGAGCCAAAAGTCCCCTCTCTTCCGCGGAGGAGCCCGTGTTTTCGGTCCGCATCCCAGGGATTACAGCTTCAAACTCAACAAGAAACTGAAGAAGCTGGCCCGCATTTCAGCTCTGGCTTACAAAGCACAGGAGAACAGCATCACGGTTCTGGAAGATTTCACTTTTGAAACTCCCAAAACCAAACAGTTCGCCGAAGTTCTTTCCGCGCTGAAACTTTCCGGAACCAGGACCTTACTTGTATTCCCCGAAGTAAACACCAATGTGGTTCTTTCGGCCAGGAATCTTCCGAAGGCAAGGATTACCCGTGTCTGTGACCTTAACACCTATGATATTCTGAATGCCAAGAACCTGGTATTTGTTGAAAGTTCACTGAGTGAGATTGAAAAGGCCTTAGGCAATTAATAAACGGTAGCATTAACTGAAAAAATACTAGAGCGATGGGTATCATCATTAAGCCGATCATTACCGAGAAAATGACAGCCCAGGGCGAGAAGCTGAACCGTTATGGTTTCCTCGTCGACAAGCGAGCCAACAAGCTGCAGATCAAAAAGGCAGTCAAGGAATTGTACGGCGTTGAACCAGACGAGGTAAATACCATGAATTATGCCGGCAAGAATAAATCGCGCTATACCAAGAGCGGTGTCATTTCTGGCAAGACCAATTCATACAAGAAGGCTATCGTTACATTAGCCGCAGGCGAAACAATTGATTTTTACAGCAATATCTAACGAATAATGGCTCTAAAGAAATTCAAACCAACCACACCGGGTCAGCGCTTCAAATTGATCAGCGCGTTCGACGATATCACCACTACGGTGCCTGAGAAGAGTTTACTCGAATCGCAGCGTAAGTCAGGCGGAAGGAACAACCAGGGTAAGATGACCATGAGATACATGGGTGGTGGTCATAAGCAGCAATATCGTATCATCGATTTCAAGCGTGACAAGGAAAACATTCCTGCCGTTGTGAAAACGATTGAGTACGACCCGAACCGTACCGCTCGAATTGCCTTACTGCATTATGCCGACGGAGAGAAACGCTATATCGTTGCCCCGCAGGGTCTCAAGGTAGGACAGGAAATTGCTTCCGGTAAAGGAGTTTCTCCTGAAATTGGAAACTCCCTGTATCTGAGTGAAATTCCCTTTGGTACCATGATCCACAACATTGAGCTTCGTCCCGGACAGGGTGCCAAGATGGCAAGGAGTGCCGGATCAGGCGCACAGCTGATGTCGCGCGACGGAAAATTTGCTGTGGTGAAGATGCCCTCAGGTGAAACCCGCCTTATTCTGCAGGCATGCAAGGCTACTATCGGGATTGTGTCCAACGGTGACCATAGCCTGGAATCGTCCGGGAAAGCCGGTCGTTCACGTTGGTTGGGTCGCAGGCCCCGCGTCCGTGGTGTTGTGATGAACCCGGTTGATCATCCCATGGGTGGTGGCGAAGGTCGTGCCTCCGGAGGTCACCCGCGCACACGCAAGGGTATGCCTGCCAAGGGATACAAGACCCGTTCGAAGACCAAGTCATCGAATAAGTACATCATTGAAAGAAGGAAGAAGTAACTTAATATAGAGACACCATGAGCCGTTCACTCAAAAAAGGGCCATTCATTGAGTATAAACTGGAGAAGAAAATTCTTGATCTGGTTGAAAGTAAGAAAAAGGTCGTCGTGAAGACCTGGTCGAGGGCATCCACTATAACGCCCGACTTTGTAGGCCAGACTGTTGCTGTTCACAATGGCAACAAATTCATCCCGGTATATGTTACCGAGAACATGGTAGGCCATAAACTCGGCGAATTTGCCCCCACCCGTATTTTCAGGGGACATGCCGGAAGTAATAAAGGTAAGAAGTAAATAAGAGCAAGCAACAATGGGAGCACGCAAACACAATACAGCTGAAAACAGAAAAGAAGCGAATAAGAAGCTCTATTTCGCTAAGCTGAACGATTGCCCGTCATCACCAAGGAAGATGCGGCTTGTAGCCGAGTTGATCCGCGGCAAGAACGTAGAACTGGCGCTCAACATTCTTCAGCATACCCCTAACCATGCCTCCGAGAAGCTGTTCAAGCTGCTGAAATCGGCGATTGCCAACTGGCAGCAGAAGAACGAAGGCGTTCGGATGGAAGACAGCCATCTGTTCGTGACGCAGGTAATGGTGGATGAAGGCCGCACCCTGAAAAGGGTCCAGCCGGCACCGCAAGGCCGTGCACACCGGATCCGCAAACGCTCGAACCACGTTACCGTGATCATCGACAGCCGGGTGCAAAAGGAAGAAGAAACAAAAGTAGAAACCAAATAATCAGGCAGCCTAATGGGACAAAAAGCTAATCCAATCGGAAACAGGTTAGGGATCATCAAAGGATGGGATTCCAACTGGTACGGTGGTAAACGTTTTGAAAACAAACTCGTTGAAGACGATAAGATCAGGAAGTATCTGAATGCACGTCTTTCCAAAGCGGGTATCTCAAGGATCGTTATCGAACGTACCCTGAAACTTGTCACGGTTACGATCAACACTGCCCGTCCGGGGATCATCATTGGGAAAGCCGGCCAGGAAGTTGACAAACTCAAGGAAGAGCTGAAGAAACTTACCGGTAAGGAAGTGCAGATCAATATTTCGGAGATCAAGCGCCCCGAATTGGATGCCATCATCGTAGGTAATGCTATTGCCAAGCAGATTGAAGGACGTATTTCGTACCGCAGGGCTATCAAGACTGCCATGGCCTCGGCTATCCGCATCGGAGCCGAAGGTATTAAGGTCCAGATCTCAGGCCGTTTAGGCGGAGCTGAAATGGCACGTCGCGAGCAATTCAAGGAAGGACGTATTCCTCTTCATACCCTTCGGGCTGATATCGATTATGCCATTGCCGAAGCGCATACAACTTATGGCAGGATCGGTGTGAAGACCTGGATCTGCAAAGGTGAAATTTACGGAAAGGTTGACCTGGTTCCCGGAACCGAAAATATCATCAAAGACAAGGCACCGTCAGGGCAGAGCGGAAGATCGGGTAAACCCGGACGTTCTGATGATCGCAGAGGTGGCAATCGTCCCCGCGGGAAGAAATAATTAGTAACCAAAGTCTAATCATCATATTTTTCAATAGCGATGTTACAGCCTAAAAGAACAAAATTCAGGAAGCAGCAGAAGGGAAAAATGAAAGGAAATGCCAAACGCGGTTCACAGCTTGCGTTCGGATCCTTCGGAATCAAGACCCTGGAAGAAACCTGGCTTACCGGAAGGCAGATTGAGGCTGCCCGTCAGGCCATCACCCGTCACATGAAACGTGAAGGCCAGTTGTGGATCCGTGTGTTCCCGGATAAACCAGTCACCAAGAAGCCTGCTGAAGTGCGTATGGGTAAAGGTAAGGGAGCTCCTGAATATTTCGTGGCCCGCATCACCCCCGGACGCATGCTCTTCGAAATTGAAGGTGTACCCGAGATAGTAGCAAAAGAAGCTATGCGACTGGGTGCTCAAAAGCTTCCGGTCATGACAAAATTCGTTGTCCGCAGGGATTACGAGGAAGAATTGGCTTAACCGGACCACCGAAAATTAAGAAAGTTGCCAAACGTTCAATAAACGCAAAATGAAACAGGAAGTTATCCGCGAATTGTCGACTCCCGAGCTGATGGAAAGGCTGGAGGAAGAGCGCATTCAACTTAGCAGGCTTAAGATGAACCATGCTATTTCACCGTTAGAGAACCCCAACAAGATAAAAGCTTACCGCAAGACTGTTGCCCGTCTTCAGACTGAAGTAACGAGGCGGAATAAAGAAGCAGCCGTAGCCAACAAGCCCACAAACAAGTAATCTGTTCAACCATGGAAGAAAGAAATCTCAGAAAAGAAAAAGTTGGTGTTGTCATCAGCAATAAGATGGAAAAATCCATTGTCATTCAGGTTGAAAGAAGGGTTAAGCACCCGAAGTATGGCAAGTTCGTTAAGAAAACTTCCACCTTCGCCGCTCACGATGAGAACAATGAGTGTGGTATTGGTGACACCGTACGGATTGCTGAAACCAGGCCTTTGAGCAAGACCAAATGTTGGAGATTAGTTGAAATCATTGAAAGAGCTAAATAATTATGATACAGCAGGAATCAAGACTTACGGTAGCTGATAACAGCGGAGCAAAGGAAGTACTTTGCATCCGTGTACTCGGCGGCACTCGCAAGCATTACGCTTCCGTGGGCGACAAGATCATCGTATCGGTGAAGAATGCCCTACCCTCTGGAAACATTAAAAAAGGTACTGTTGCCAAGGCAGTTGTTGTCCGCACCAAGAAAGAGATCAGGCGCGCCGATGGTTCATACATCCGGTTCGATGACAACGCCGTGGTTCTCCTGAACAATGCGGGTGAAATGATCGGTACCCGTATTTTCGGACCTGTCGCCAGGGAGCTGAGGGAAAAACAGTATATGAAAATTGTTTCACTGGCACCTGAAGTGCTTTAATCAATAAGGAATCGAGAATATGAAACTCCATATTAGAAAAGGCGACAACGTAATGGTTATAGCCGGCGACTCAAAAGGCCGCACTGGTAAGGTGCTGGAGGTGGATGTGGAAAATTACAAGGCTATCGTTGAGAACGTGAACCTGGCCACCAAGCACACCAAACCGAATGCTAAGAATACCAAAGGCGGTCTCGTGAAACAGGAAATGCCGATCCACATCTCAAACCTGATGCTGCTGGATTCAAACGGAAAACCTACCCGCATCGGACGGCAGGATGACCCCAAGACCAATAAAAGTGTACGTGTTTCAAAAAAAACCGGGGAGGTAATTAAATAATGAACTACTCAGCACGTCTTAAAGAAAAGTACTATAAGGAAGTAGTTCCTGCTCTGAAGGAACAGTTCCAGTACAAGAATTCCATGCAAGTGCCCAGACTTGTGAAGATCAGTATCAACCAGGGCCTGGGAACTGCCATAGCTGATAAGAAACTTATCGAGGTCGGAGTAACCGAGATGACTGCCATCGCAGGTCAGAAAGCCGTTGCCACCAAATCGAAGAAGGATATATCCAACTTTAAACTCCGTAAAGGAATGCCTATCGGTGTCAGGGTAACTCTTCGTGGTGAACGGATGTACGAATTCCTCGACAGGCTGATCTCCGTGGCTATCCCGCGCGTGCGCGACTTCCGCGGCATCAATGAAAAGGGTTTCGACGGCCGTGGGAACTTTACCATGGGTGTTACCGAACAGATCATCTTCCCTGAAATCGTTATCGATAAGGTGATGAAGATCAACGGGATGGATATCACATTCGTGACTACCGCCCGTACCGACAAGGAATGTCTTGCGCTGTTAAAAGAATTTGGAATTCCATTCAAGAAATAACCATAGTTATGGCAAAAGAATCAATCAAGGCTAGAGAAGTCAAGAGGCAAAAAATGGTTGCCAAGTATGCCGCCAAAAGGGCAGCCCTGAAGGCAGAAGGCGACTATGTTGGTCTCCAGAAGTTACCCAAGAATGCATCACCGGTCCGCCTGCACAACCGTTGCAAGATCACCGGAAGGCCCAAGGGTTACATGAGGCAGTTCGGGATCTCTCGTATCAACTTCCGCTTTATGGCACTGGAAGGACTGATCCCCGGCGTGACGAAATCAAGCTGGTAAACAGAACCAAGAAAAATTAACACCACTCATAAACAATGATCACAGATCCGATTGCAGATTATCTGACCAGAATAAGGAATGCCGTGATGGCCAACCACAGGGTTGTTGAAATTCCTGCATCAAATCTCAAGAAGGAGATAACCAAGATCCTCTTCGACAAGGGGTATATCCTGAATTATAAATTCGAGGATGAAACCAGGCCGGGCCTGATCAAAATCGCCCTGAAATATCATCCCGTGACCAAACAGTCCGCTATCTCACAGATTGAGAGGGCCAGTAAACCGGGTCTTCGCAAGTACGTTGGTGCTGACGAATTGCCGCGTGTCCTCAACGGATTGGGAATTGCCATTGTATCAACCTCCAGGGGACTGATGACCGACAAGGAAGCACGTGCCCAGGGCGTTGGAGGCGAAGTAATTTGTTACGTTAGTTAATAAGGAGGGCTTACTATGTCGAGAATTGGAAAACGGCCTATCGCCATACCGTCAGGGGTTCAGATCACCGTGTCGGATACAAATCTGGTGACAGTTAAAGGAAAACGGGGAGAACTCACCCAACAGGTGGATCCTGAAATTACTATTAAGATTGATGACGGTCATTTGCTTGTTGAACGGCCTACCGATCAGCAGCGCCACCGTGCCTTGCACGGACTCTATCGTTCTCTGCTCTCCAATATGGTTACAGGAGTAAATGATGGCTTCACGCTGGTACAGGAACTTGTTGGTGTTGGATACAAAGCTGTTGCAACCGGTCAGGTACTGGAACTTGCACTCGGGTATTCACACAACGTGGTATTCGAACTTCCTAAAGAAATTCAGGTGACCACAGTTACTGAAAGAGGTAAGAACCCAACAATCACGCTTGTATCACATGATAAGCAATTGCTCGGACAGGTAGCAGCCAAGATCAGGTCGCTCCGGAAACCCGAACCATATAAGGGCAAGGGTATCAAGTTTGCCGGTGAAGTACTGAAACGGAAAGCCGGTAAATCAGCATCCGATAAATAATAATTGAGAACAGAATAATACCATCAAGCAATGTCTTTCAAGGTAGATAAAGAATACAGAAGGTTGAAGATCAAACAGCGGGTTCGGAAGAGCATTTCCGGAACTCCGGAACGTCCCCGTATGACTGTTTTCCGCAGCAATAAGGAGATCTATGTTCAACTGATCGATGACCTGGCAGGAAAGACCCTGGTAGCTGCTTCGTCGCGCGACAAGGGGATCCTGACCCAAAAGGTGACAAAGACCGAACGGGCTAAGCTGGTCGGGAAACTGGTGGCCGAAAAGGCCGTTGAAGCCGGCATCCAGGCTGTAATTTTCGACCGTAACGGTTATTTATATCACGGCAGGATCAAGGCATTGGCCGATTCAGCCAGAGAAGGTGGCATCAAATTTTAATCAACGATCATGGCAAACGTTAATATCAAAAGAGTAAAATCGAGCGAGATCGAATTCAAGGACAGGCTCGTAGCTATCCAGCGTGTTACCAAGGTCACCAAAGGGGGCCGTACGTTCAGTTTTTCAGCCATTGTGGTGGTTGGAAATGAAAACGGAGTCGTTGGTTACGGATTAGGCAAGGCCAAGGAAGTTCAGGCTGCAATCACCAAGGGGATTGAAGATGCCAAGAAGAACCTTATCCGGGTTCCGGTGCTGAAAGCTACCATCCCACACGAACAGTACGGGAAATACGGTGGAGCACTGGTGTTCCTCAAGCCTGCCGCTCCCGGTACAGGTGTTATCGCCGGAGGTGCTATGCGTGCCGTTCTGGAAAGTGTCGGCGTAAAGGATGTGCTTGCCAAGTCGAAAGGTTCATCCAACCCGCACTCTGTGGTGAAAGCTACCATTGATGCACTTGTTCAGATGAAAGATCCTTATACCATTGCCCAGCTTCGTGGCATTTCTCTCGACAAAGTTTTCAATGGTTAATTCGTAAATCGGAAACGCGATGAAAAAAGTAAGAATCACCCAGATAAAGAGTGGCATCAAACAACCGGAACGTCAGAAACGTACCCTCAGGGCATTGGGCATAACCCGGATGGGCCGCCCCCACGAAATTGAAGCTACTCCCCAGGTTGAAGGTATGATCAATGCTGTCAGCCACCTCCTGAAAATAGAAGAAATCTAGTAGTAACCTATTACAGAAAAATATTCATCATGGATCTTAGTAATCTTAAGCCCGCTAATGGTTCGGTAAAGACATCGAAGCGACTCGGACGTGGTCAGGGATCTGGCCGCGGAGGTACTTCCACCCGTGGCCATAAAGGTGCCAAGTCGCGCTCGGGATACAGCCGTAAGATTGGACACGAAGGTGGCCAGATGCCCTTGTACCGCAGGGTTCCAAAAGGCGGATTCAAAAATATCAATCGGGTTGAATACAGCGGTATCAATGTGGATTTTCTGCAGAAACTGGCTGAAGAAAAAGGACTTACCGTAATTAATCCGCAGGTGCTGAACGAAAACGGCCTTCTTGCCAAGAATGAATTGCTGAAGATTCTGGGCCGGGGAGAACTCAAACTGAAACTGGAAGTTTCGGCCCATGCATTCTCAGCAAAAGCTATTCAGGCTATTGAATCGGTTGGTGGAACAGCAACAAAAATCGAACGTTAATGAAACGCTTCATTCAGACATTACGGAATATCTATAAGATTGAAGAGCTCCGCAAGAGGATCATCTATACCATCGGTATTATTGCCCTGTACCGTTTAGGTTCGTATGTTGTTCTCCCGGGGGTCGATCCTGGCCAGTTATCAGCCTTACAGAACCAAGGTTCGCAAGGCCTGCTCGGGCTGCTTAATATGTTTTCCGGCGGTGCATTCAGCAATGCCTCCATCTTTGCTCTCGGTATCATGCCATACATCTCGGCATCTATCGTTGTGCAATTGCTGGGAATGGCCATTCCCTATTTCCAGAAGTTGCAGAAAGAAGGTGAAAGCGGAAGGAAAAAGATCAACCAGATCACCCGTTACCTTACGGTGGTCATTACCGCTCTGCAGGCTCCCGCTTATATTGCTAACCTGATCTCCCAATTGCCTCCCCAGGCAATTTCACCGTTCGATCCGAACATTACCTCACCTTCTGGATTCTTCTGGTTCTCCTCCGTGGTGATCCTTGTTTCCGGAACCATGTTTGTAATGTGGCTTGGTGAAAAGATCACCGATAAGGGTCTTGGAAACGGCATTTCCCTCATCATCATGGTAGGGATCATGGCCCGTCTGCCATTCGCACTCTTCAGCGAATTCCTCTCCAGAATGGAAATGAAGGGCGGCGGACTGGTATTCTTTATCGTTGAGCTCGTTGTACTGGTGCTCGTTATCCTGCTTTGCATCCTGCTGGTTCAGGGTACACGCAAAATTCCCGTACAGTACGCAAAACGTATCGTTGGAAACAAGCAGTACGGTGGCGTTCGTCAGTATATTCCTCTTAAGGTTAATGCTGCCGGCGTTATGCCGATCATCTTCGCTCAGGCAATCATGTTCCTCCCGTTGACTATTGCCGGTTTTGCAAACAGTGAAAACCTCCGTGGCTTCGCTGCTGCCTTTACCGATATCAACGGTTTCTGGTACAACTTTACCTATGCGATACTCATCATTGCTTTTACATACTTCTACACAGCCATTACTGTTAATCCCAATCAGATGGCTGAAGATATGAAGAAGAACAACGGTTTTATACCCGGCGTTAAACCAGGCAAGAAAACTGCTGATTTTATCGATTCGGTAATGTCGAAGATCACCCTGCCCGGTTCAATTTTCCTGGCATTGGTGGCAATTATGCCTGCCGTAGTCAGGTTAACTGGAGTGAGTTCACAGTTTGCACAGTTCTATGGCGGTACTTCGTTGCTCATCCTGGTTGGCGTTGTGTTGGATACCTTACAGCAGATTGAAAGTCACCTTCTCATGAGGCATTACGAAGGGTTGACAAAGTCAGGACGTATTAAAGGACGTTCTGCCGGCGTAGCAACCTATTAATCGTTCAGGCACAGGGAGGAATAATGACCCACATCAGGACTGATATTGAGATTGAAAAAATACGTAAGAGTTCTTTACTTGTTGGAAAAACGATAGCTGAAGTAGCGCGCCATCTGAGGCCCGGTATCACAACCATCGAACTTGACAGAATAGCCGAAACATTTATCCGCGATCACGGCGCCAGGCCGGCGTTCAAAGGATACAACGGTTATCCCGCCACGCTTTGTATCTCGGTTAATGAAGTAGTGGTTCACGGTATTCCGGGAAACCAGGAGTTGAAGGACGGAGATATGGTTTCGATAGATTGCGGGACTGTTATCGACGGGTTTTACGGCGACTCGGCCTTCTCCTTCGGAGTCGGGGAGATTTCGAACGAGGTTAAACTGCTTATGCAGCGAACCCGGGAATCGCTCTACCGTGGAATAAGTGCGGCTGTTACCGGAAAACGCGTTGGCGATATCGGGTTCGAAGTTCAATCGTATGTAGAGAGCTTCGGATATTCGGTGGTGAGAGACCTTGTTGGCCATGGTCTGGGAACCAGCCTGCATGAAAAGCCCGAGGTTCCGAATTACGGAAAACGGGGCAGCGGGCCCAAACTGGATGATGGTATGGTGATCTGTATAGAACCCATGATCAACCTGGGAACACGGTCGGTGATGCAGGACCGCGATGGATGGACCATCCGGACTGCGGACAGGAAGCCTTCAGCGCATTTTGAACATGCTGTAGCTATCCGGAATGATAAAGCCGATATTCTATCGAGTTTTGCCGAGATTGAGCAGGTAAACAACGACAACATATACATAATCAGTTAACGAATGGCCAAACAACTGGTAATTGAACAGGATGGTGTAGTGAGGGAATCATTGGGAAATGCCATGTTCAGGGTAGAACTTGAGAACGGGCATGTGATTACTGCACACATCTCCGGCAAAATGCGAATGCATTACATTAAAATATTACCGGGCGATAAAGTGAAAATTGAAATGTCGCCCTATGACCTGAGTAAAGGGAGGATTATCTTCCGCTATAAATAAGCAACCAAACGAACAAAATAACAAATACAAGCAATGAAAGTCAGAGCATCCGTAAAGAAAAGAACCCCTGATTGCAAAATCGTGCGGAGAAAAGGGCGAATCTATATTATCAATAAGAAGAACCCGAAATACAAGCAAAGACAAGGTTAATCATTGTGAAATCTTAAAGCAATAAAAAGATATGGCACGTATTGCTGGTATTGATTTACCGAAAAATAAGATTGGTGAGGTAGGCTTAACCTACATTTACGGAATCGGACGCCCGTCGGCCCAGAAGATCCTTTTGGAAGCCGGTGTGGAATTGAATAAAAAAGTACAGGATTGGACCGACGACGAGCAGAATAAGATCCGTAGCGTCATCAATGAACAGTATAAGGTTGAAGGTGCTTTACGCTCCGAAACCCAGCTGAACATCAAACGACTGATGGACATCGGGTGCTATCGTGGGATCCGTCACCGCCTCGGACTTCCGTTGCGTGGGCAGAGTACCAAGAATAACGCCCGTACCCGCAAGGGAAGGAAGAAAACCGTTGCTAACAAGAAAAAGGCAACCAAAGGTTAAAAAGTAACGAATCAAAGTAGAAATTAATTCATTATGGCAAAGACCAAAGTTTCTAAGAAAAAAGTCGTTAAGGTTGACGCTGTCGGAAGGGCTTATATTTTCGCATCTTTCAACAACATCATCATATCCCTTACCAACAGTGCAGGTCAGGTTATTTCCTGGGCTTCTGCCGGAAAGATGGGATTCAGGGGTTCGAAGAAGAACACTCCTTACGCAGCCCAGATGGCCGCTACGGATTGTGCTAAGGTTGCCTATGACCTGGGACTTCGCAAGGTGAAGGTATTCGTGAAAGGACCTGGTTCCGGCCGCGAATCCGCCATTCGTACATTGCATACAGCCGGTATTGAGGTAATGGAGATCATGGACATCACTCCGCTGCCCCACAACGGTTGCAGGCCTCCCAAACGCAGAAGGGTATAACGAAAGCGGGAACTTCGGTATAATAGAACACATCGTTTAATCATCATAATCAACAGGCTTTATGGCAAGATACATTGGTCCCAAGTCTAGGATAGCAAGGAAATTCAAAGAAGCTATCTACGGCCCCGACCGTTCTTTCGAGAAGAAAAATTATCCTCCCGGACAACACGGACAGAGTAAACGCAGGCGCAAAACTTCGGAATACGGCGTCCAGCTGAATGAGAAACAGAAGGCAAAATACACTTACGGTATCCTTGAAAAACAATTCAAGAACACCTTCCTCAAAGCTTCCAGCAAGAGTGGCGTCACGGGTGTCATCCTGCTTCAGTTGATCGAATCAAGGTTGGATAATGTAGTGTTCCGCCTTGGAATTGCTCCTTCACGCGATGCTGCCCGTCAGCTCGTTGGCCATAGGCATATCACTGTCAACGGTAAGGTTGTCAACGTTCCTTCCTATGAAGTGAACAAGGGTGATGTGATCAGTGTGCGGGAACGTTCCAAATCACTCGAAGTAATTGTCAATTCGCTGGCCGGCAGGGCACACCGTTTCTCCTGGCTCGAATGGGACGAGGCTACCATGAGTGGAAAATTCATCAACTACCCTGAAAGGGAAGAGATTCCTGAGAACATCAAGGAACAGCTCATCGTCGAATTGTATTCAAAGTAATTGTTTATCTTGCAACAATTAATCAACAAAGGACATTTATGGCCATTCTAGCATTTCAGAAGCCTGACAAGGTTATCATGATACAAGCCGACGAGTTCGACGGTATCTTTGAATTCCGTCCGCTTGAGCCCGGGTTCGGTATCACCATCGGTAATGCGTTGCGCAGGATTCTTCTGTCGTCTCTCGAAGGGTATGCCATCACCAGCATCCGCATCGAAGGAGTAGATCATGAATTCTCCTCCATCAAGGGTGTTGTGGAAGATGTCACGGATATCGTCCTGAATCTTAAGAAGGTTCGCTTCCGCAGGCAAATTGATTCGGAAGAGAGCGAGAAAGTAAACTTCTCCATTACCGGGAAAGATGTGGTTACAGCGGGTGATATCGCCAAGAACCTTTCCATTTTCCAGGTACTGAACCCCGAAGTGGTGATCTGTCACATGGAGCCTTCTGTAAAGCTCAATATGGAGATCAGTATCAACAAGGGAAGGGGATATGTTCCGGCCGAAGAGAACAAGGTTCCGACTGCATTGCTCGGTACGATTGCCATCGATTCGATCCATACCCCGATCAAGAATGTAAAATATACCATTGAGAACTTCCGTGTTGAACAGAAGACCGACTATGAGAAACTGATCCTTGAGATCAAAACTGACGGGTCGATCCATCCGAAGGAAGCACTCAAAGAAGCTGCCCGTATCCTGATCCATCATTTCATGCTCTTCAGCGATGAAAAGATCACACTCGATACCGAAGAAAAGGCTGTTGCAGAGGAATTTGACGAAAATACACTGCATATCCGGCAGCTCCTTAAGACCAAGCTGGTCGATATGGACCTGAGCGTCCGTGCCCTGAATTGTCTGAAGGCCGCTGATGTGGAAACCCTGGGTGACCTGGTTTCATTCAATAAAAATGACCTGTTGAAGTTCAGGAATTTCGGCAAAAAGTCACTCACCGAACTGGAAGAACTCGTGAAGTCGAAGAACCTGGAGTTCGGCATGAATACCGCGAAGTATAAATTAGATAAGGAATAATCGAAATGAGACATCAGAAAGCAGTTAACCACCTGGGCAGAACCAGCGCACACCGTAAAGCCATGCTGGCAAATATGGCCAGTTCGCTCATCCTGCACAAGCGCATCAATACTACCCTCGCGAAGGCCAAAGCGCTCCGTTCCTTTATTGAACCTATCATCACGAAGGCAAAAGAAGACTCGACCCCGTCGCGCAGACTGGTGTTCAGTTACCTTCAGGATAAAGCTGCCGTTACGGAACTTTTCCGTGAAGTATCGGTAAAGGTTGCCAACCGTCCCGGTGGATATACCCGTATCCTGAAGACCGGAATCCGCCTTGGTGACAATGCCGATATGTGTATGATCGAACTGGTCGACTTCAACGAAGCTATGCTCACCGCCAAGGAAGCAGCCCCCAAGAAGACTACCCGTCGCCGTCGTACTACCAAAAAGGCAGAAGGTACAGCTGACCAGGAAACGCCGAAGGCTGCCCCGAAAGCCAAAGCAAAGGCAAAGGAAGCAGCAGCCGAAAAACCGGTTGAAGAAGTGAAGGACAGTGCCGCTGAAACCACAGAAGAAAAAGCTGAAGAACCTGCAGCAGAAGCAACCGGCGAAGCTGCCGAAAACAACCAATAATGCAATAATGTTTCGTGAAAGGATAAAGTAAAGAGCTCTTTACTTTATCCTTTTCGCGTGTTCAGACTTTAACAATTAAAAACATTTATCATGAGCCAGATTGTAAACATTACTGCCCGTCAGATCTTAGATTCACGCGGCAATCCTACCGTTGAAGTAGATGTTTATACCTCTAACGGCGTTATGGGCCGTGCTGCCGTTCCTTCGGGAGCTTCAACCGGTATCCATGAAGCCTGCGAACTTCGCGATGGTGACAAAGGCATTTATCTTGGCAAAAGCGTACTGAAAGCCGTTCAGAATGTTAATAAAGTTCTTGCCGAAGAACTGAAAGGCGCTTTCGTTTCGGAACAAAACGAGATCGACCGCCGGATGATCGAACTCGACGGAACTCCCAACAAAGGAAACCTCGGTGCAAATGCAATTCTGGGTGTTTCACTGGCCGTTGCCAATGCTGCAGCCCAGGAATCGAACCAGTTCCTCTATCGTTATGTTGGCGGAGTGAATGCCAATACGCTTCCCATCCCCATGATGAATATCATCAATGGCGGATCACATGCCGATAACAGCATCGACTTCCAGGAATTCATGATCATGCCCGTGGGCGCACCTACCTTTGCCGAAGCATTGCGTATGGGAGCTGAAGTTTTCCACAGCCTGAAATCGGTACTGAAGAAGGCCGGCTATTCAACCAACGTGGGTGATGAAGGCGGATTCGCCCCGAACCTAAAGAGCAATGAAGAAGCCGTTACCGTAATCCTTCAGGCAATTGAAAAGGCCGGTTACAAACCGGGCGTGGATGTTTTCATGGCCCTCGACCCTGCCTCCAGCGAATACTATATTCCGGAAGAGAAAGTTTACCATTTACATAAATCAACCGGCGATAAGCTCACTCCTTCGCAGATGGTTGACTACTGGAACAACTGGATCACAAAGTACCCAATCATTTCCATCGAAGACGGCATGGCCGAAGACGACTGGGATGGCTGGAAACTGATGACCGATACCATGGGCAAGAAAATCCAGCTTGTAGGCGATGACCTCTTCGTGACCAACACCAAACGGTTGCAGATGGGTATCGAAAAAGGCGTGGCCAACTCCATCCTGGTGAAGGTAAACCAGATCGGCACCCTGACTGAAACCATCGAAGCAGTGAACCTGGCTTACAGGAACTCATACACTGCCGTGATGAGCCACCGTTCGGGCGAAACCGAAGATACCACCATTGCCGACCTGGCTGTAGCGCTGAATACCGGACTGATCAAGACAGGTTCCGCATCACGCACCGATCGTATCTGCAAATACAACCAGTTGATGAGAATTGAAGAGATACTGGGCAGCTCGGCTAAATACCTGGGTAAAGATTTCAAATACGCCCGGTAGAGGTAACACTCCTATACCAACACAGGTAAGAAAAGGGGCAGTATCATCCGGTTTGATCAGTCAAACCGGATGATACTGCCCCTGACAATTTTTGGCTTTAGAGGTTTTTCAGCAGGAACTCAGTCATCCTTGTGTAAAGGTGATGCGAAGTGTTACCACCGTAAATCCCGTGGTTGCGGTTGGCATACAACTGCATTTCAAACTGCTTGTCGGCCTGTACCAGACGTTCAGAGAACTCGATCGTGTTTTGCACATGTACATTATCGTCGGCCAGACCGTGGCAAAGCAGAAGCTTCCCTTTCAGGTTTTCAGCGAAGTTGAGAGGTGAGTTCTGATCGTATCCGTCGGGATTCTCCTGCGGGGTCCGCATGAACCTCTCCGTATAGATGTTATCGTAATACCGCCAGTTGGTGACCGGCGCCACGGCAATCGCTGCCTTGAAGATGCCGTTGCCTTTTACCATGCATGAAGAAGAAATATATCCTCCGAAACTCCATCCCCAGATCCCGATCCGGCCTGCATCCACGAAGGGGAGAGTTCCCAGGTAAGCTGCAGCCTCAATCTGATCGATGGTTTCATATTTTCCAAGTTGCATATAGGTCATCTTCCGGAACTCCTGTCCGCGTGCTCCGGTGCCTCGACCGTCAACACAGGCGATGATGTATCCCAGCTGGGCCATATAGTTCTCCCAGTCAAGCTCCCAACGGTCAAGCGCACTTTGGGAATTGGGTCCGCTGTACTGTGTCATGAAGACCGGGTATTTCTTGTTCGGATCAAAATCGGGCGGTTTTACCATCCAGCCGTAAAGTTTAACTCCTTCGGTTGTGGTAAAGCTGAAAAACTCCTTTGTGTTAAATTTATACTCCTTCAGCTTATCTGACAGCGTTTTGTTATCATCCAGCATCCTTACCAGTTTGCCTTTGGCATTGTAAAGGGCGGTCTGGGGAGGATTGGTGGAATTGCTCCAGGTAACCGTATAATATTTGAACCCTTCACTGGCCTTCATGCTGTTGATGCCGGGCTTTTCCGACAATTTCTTTTTACCGGTACCGTCCCATTTCACGCTGTACACTTCGCGCTGGTAGGGGAGGACTTCTGAAGCTACATAGTAAACCAGCTTATTCTTTACATCACAGCCGAGGTAGTCCATCACATCATATTCTCCCTTGGTGACAGTGCTCTCCAGCTTGCCATCGTTGGTGTACAGGAAAATGTGATCCCATCCGTCGCGCTCTGACCGGAGTATAAAGTGCCTGTTGTCGTCAAGGAACTGGATATCGTCGAAGGCTTTTTCGTCGATATAGTATTTGTTGTCTTCCGTATAAATGACCCGGGTGGCGCCGGTGGAGGGATTGGCATACAGTATCTCGAAATGATTCTGGTGACGGTTCAGTCTGAATATGGCTAAACTGGAAGGATCTTTCGTCCAGCGAATCCTTGGGATGTAGATGTCGGTTTCTTTGCCAATGTCCATTTGCTGCCGTGTGCCGGTCGAAAGGTCATAGGTATGGACTGAGACGATGGAATTCGGCTCCCCGGCTTTAGGGTACTTGAAACTCTGGCAATGCGGGTAGAGCTTGTTTTCATCCAGCGACGGTTCGGCTCCCTGGAACATGCTCATGCTGAATTCCGGTACCCCGCTTTCATCAAAGCGAATCCAGGCAAGGGTCTTGCTATCGGGCGACCATTCATACGCCTGATTGAATTCAAATTCCTCTTCATACACCCAGTCGGGGGCGCCATTGATCACGAAATTGAATTTGCCATCATCGGTCAGCTGTATCTCTTTTCCGGAAACCAGGTCGGTATAGAAAAGATTATTATGCCTCACAAAGGCCACCTTATTGCCATCGGGCGAGAAAGTGGCAAGTTGTTGTTTCCCGTTTTCCGAAAGCGGTTTCAGCATGCTTGTCTTCAAATCGAAAATATAGTAGCTGGCGGTAAAGGAGCGGCGGTAAATGGCTTCCTGGTCTGTTGTAAGCAGGACTTTGGATTCATCGCTGCTGAATGCGTAATCGTTTATAGCGTTCAGTTTCTCGTTGTTGAGCTTTTTCAGGTCGAGGAGGGTTTTAAGGGTATCTCCCGTTTCATAGCTCCGGACAACCAGTTTTGTCCCTCTCGATTCAAGAGATGAATAGTGCTCTCCGTCGGCCATGGATCTAAGTCCCCGTGAACCCCGTGGATAAAAGGTGTAATTGGTGAAGTCTTCCAGGGTGAAGAGTTTTGTGCCGTTTTGCGCATCTGTAATCAGCAGGGAGATGAGGAAAACGAACAGGAGGGGGAGACGTAATCGAATCGGGTTCATGGTGAAAATATAAATCAATTGGTTTTGAATAGGACTAGGATTGTTCGGTTCAAAAATAGCGATTTCCTGGCGGTAATACACAAAAATGAAAAGTAGATAAGCCTTACCGTAGCCCGCTCGCAGCGATTGACTTACTTAATACTGAATCGCGACAGAAGAGCGCCAAAGTTCCGAAGGCACGGAGTGTTCCTTCTCAGACGCCTTCGGAGGGAGCCGTTGGCTCGATTCTTTGCTCCCGCTGATTCATTTATACCGTTGTATAAATCAGCGATTTCACATAATGAAACAGCAACGGGACAATAGCTGTTGAAGCAATCGGATGTAGTTGGAATGTACACTTATATACTGCGGCTGAACAGGTTTGCAAATATGTTTTTTGTTTAACACGCTCAGTATAACTGAATCTAAACAGCTCTGCTTCGCATACCTGCAAAGATTCAGTATATTTTGTATCTTTAAGTATTCCGGGCTGTGTGGAGTAGTGTTCAATGATCGAACAGGAAATGGGTAACTGGAAATTCCTGAAGAAATTATTACTGACCTTCCCTGAGGCAATCTTCCTGCTTGCTGTTGCGTCGCCGGCGCAGGAAACCGGATCACCGGCAAATATAGCAGGAAGGGCCAACGGGGCAGATACTGTTATGGTCTCCACGATTGCATCTGAATGGTTGCCTACAACAGCTGTTTATCTGGAGTTGGGTGGCAAGGTCCTGTATTCCTTAAATGTTGATTTCAGGAGGAAAGAGACTTTTGCATTCAGTGTTGGAGCTTCCTACTTTATAGAAGATAGCAGTTCAGATGCTGAATCCCAATCGATGCTTTTTACGTCTGTCATGGGCTATTATCTGACAGGAAAAAGGCACAGGCTTGAGTTGGGTGGTGGTTTATGTCCGGGATTCGGATCTTCCGAAGGATTAGCTGCAATGGCCATTTATGGGAATGCAGGTTACAGGTATCAAAAAAAGAAAGGTTTGATCTTCCGGCTGGCATTTACGCCATTTGTCGGAATACCGGTTGCGAAAGATGATACTGTTACGGTCATGCCGTGGGCCGCAGTGAGTCTGGGATATAGTTTCTGATGTTTTATGATGACTCCTGACACCTAACATTCAGAGTCATGGAAACTAAGCGGAGAAAGTCATTTGTTGCCGGAATCCCGGCCTGGGCTCTTGCGTTGCTGACACTGGTTCTGGCTTTTCCGGTCCAGATGATTGTTGCTGAAATAATCGCATTGATTTTCCGGATTCCGGAAGATAGTGCTGATTGGTTATTCTATGGTCTTTATAATCTCATCATTGCGCTGGGTTGCTTTTACACATGCCGTCGGTATCCGAAGAGTATCATTTATATGCCGGTATTGTGCAATATCATTGGAATTATTTCTGCCATTGCAGAAGAGACTTTCTGGACAAGTTCACTCTGGATACTGATATGTAGCGGGTGGGTGCTCTCGGTAATCACGTCACTGATCGGGGCTCATTTGGGAAGGAAAGCAGCCATTCCGGGAGATAAATAAGCACATTCCTCGTGCTTTACTAAATCTATTGCCGGGTTTCCAATACCGGTACAAGCTTGCAGAGATTGACTGCCTTTACAATCATTCACCTGGATTTTTACTTCTATTGGTCGTATACCAAAAACTAAGTTGAAAAAGATCCATCACAGGATACGTCAAAGAGTAAAATAAACGAGGCTGCTCCGGTTAGAAAGCAGCCTCGTTTTTGTACGTCGCACTGAACCCGAATCCTTCAGATGTGAAAACCCCTACACGGTAAGGTGGTCTTGCTTTTAAGAAGTTCCCGGATAAAGCTCCTGGTCCGGGAGGTTTAAATCCCTTTCCCTGTAAATGGCTTGCTCTCTTTCAAAATAACATTCTAAATAGATAATTTGCAGAGGGTGATATTTCCGGGACCACCATGTTGTTGTCTGTTTTGTTGTGCTGCCTGGGCCTTTCTTCAGGATTTGAATTTTGACCGAAGTATACCTCCGCTGAACAAGTATGCCCTATATGGTCTGAAGGCATAAAGTGCTCCTTCGGAGACTCCTTTGTAGAGATCCTTCGGGTCGAGTCACTATAATGGTAAAATACTCAGTTCTTTTTCCTTGATCCGGATGGCAACGATGAGAATAAGCATTAAAAGAAATTGCCCTTATCTCAGGAAGCGGAAGGTTTGGAGTGATAAATATTAAATAAATGTTGATTCAAAGAAATATTATAGTATTTTCGATATGTCTATTAGCAAGTTGGCTAATTAAGTTTGATGTATAGTAATTGAATTTTACATTTGATAAAAATTACATATCTGAGTTGTTGATAAACATTCACACTAATGACCCTAGTTCCCAAACATTACAAACTATTCCCAATGAAAAAAATTCTTGCGTCTTTATTTGCTATGAACATTATGTGCCTGGCCATTGCTCAAGGTTGCTTAAGTGAAGGAATCACATTGCATACCCAGGCACAAATCGATAGTTTTTCTATGAATTATCCCGGCTGCGACACAATTCTGGGTAATGTACTCATTAGTGATGATGGAAGCGACAACATCACAAATTTGGATAGTTTGATCCAACTGAATAAAATAATTGGGGATCTGGTAATAAGCAGTAATTTCGAACTTCAAGATATTGAGGGACTTAGAAACCTTAGATATGTTGGAGGTGACTTATCAATAATGTTTAATTATCAGGTATCAAGTCTTGAAGGCTTATTAAGTCTCGATTCAATAGGTGGTGATTTATTTATTTTAACATGTAGTAATATAATTTCCAATCTTGGAGGACTTAATAATTTATCAAGAATTGGAGGAAATTTATTTATCGTCGGGAACAATAATCTGACGAGTCTAGATGGGCTTGATAGTTTAAAACAAATTGGAGGAGGACTTACTCTTGAAACAAATATCTTGCTTACAGACATTTCATCCCTTTCTGGACTGAACTCTCTCAATGGAGATATTTTCATATCTGGCAATAATTCACTTCCAAATCTTATTGGTCTATCAAATCTAAGATTTCTGGATGGAAATGTGTCGATTGGTTTTAATGAGAGTTTGACCAGTTTGGCAGGTCTGGATAGTTTGATGCATGTTAATGGCGAGTTAGTAATATATGGCAACTATTTATTGGATAGCCTGAATGGACTTAATTCTCTTACCAGCATTGGAGCTGGATTGCTAATAAATAATAACGCCTCATTGGTTAGTCTGGAAGCTCTGGATAGTTTGAAATCTATTGGGGGATTTCTGGGGATTTCAGATAACAGTTCCCTTACTAGTTTGTCGGGGCTCGATCAAATTGATTCAGCTTCAATAACAGGGTTGCTGATTACTAATAATAGTTCTTTATCAAGCTGTGAAGTGAAAAGCGTCTGCGATTACTTAGCTAGTCCTAATGCAGTTGTAGATATATCCAACAATGCTGATGGATGCAATAGCCGAGAGGAAGTTGAAGATGCATGCAGTGAATCAGGATTATTGAATGTAAAAGATTGTATTTTTTCGATTTATCCTAATCCTTCTTCTAGCTTTATTATTGTTGAAACAAATTCCTTCTTAACCAATCCTGAATTAGCAATTTATAATGCAACTGGGCTATTAGTAAAAGGACAAAAGATTAAGGACAGGCAAACATTGATCGATATTGCTGAACTGCCGGCAGGCTTCTACCTTGTGAAAGTTTATAATAATAAAAAGATACAGCTTGCTAAATTTTTAAAAGTATAATCAGATCGTCACCATCTTCATATATCCCAATGGATAATAGTCATATATTTTGAAATAAATAATAGAAAACAGTGCAGCTATCGTGAAGAATGTTGATGAGGTGAATCTAAAGTATTATCGTGCCTGGCTTAATATTTTCAAGGATATTAGTCTTTTCCTACATAAAGTTTCTTAAAGAATTTTTGACAGAGATATTGCAAAGTTCAATCACAGTATATTATGAAAACTTGTTTTGATGTACTTATTTGTGATATTATTCTTGTATTCAAGTAATTCATTTGCCCAAAATTGGAGAACACCAATTAACGTTTCTAAAATGGAACAATACTCTAATTTTCCTATGATCTGAAATGCGCTACGCAGGGATTTCAATTGACAATAAAAAAACGAGGGCCGGCATCATGCCAGCCCTCGTTTTTGTGCGTCGCACTGGATTCGAACCAGTGACCCCCGCCCTGTCAAGGCGATGCTCTAAACCAACTGAGCTAGCGACGCTTAAGGGAACGCAAAAATAGGATTTTTTTTGTTCAAATCACAGCGTGGAGATTTTTCCCCGAATCAACAGAATGCCAGCTGTTTAACTTTATTCTTTCACCGCATTCCCGTCCAGTACATCATATCCCGAACCAAAGCTGAAAGGGTTCTTTACCTTCTCTACACTTTTATCCGGGTAATGCACCAGGAACTGAGGCTCTCTCATTAGTTTCAATACCTTGTCAGGATGGGTCAGTTTCGGGACGAACCAGATGAGCAACTCGGGATCGGCGGAAGTAAAGGTTGTTTTAAAACGGACAACTCCATCGTCGTTCGACAGATGCGACACCAGATAGGGGATCCATTCCTGCATGGCCGGATCCATGGCAGCCGGAAATGAGAACCGGAGTATCTTCATTTCCCCGGGCCCGTATGATTCATAGTTGTTGAACGGCACGTCACTGCTTTCAAAGAACCGTTCGAGGAATTCTGCCCTGGGCACCCGCCCGGATTCCTTTCCGTTTTTATTCACGGCAAAATCAAGTTTAACCTCTGTTTGATCATCGCCCTGACCAAAGACGACTGATTTTTGGCCAATCCAGGCCTCAATCCTTGCCGGATCCGTCAGCGTCGTATCGTAATAAAATGTTGCCTTCACCGGTTCGCCAAAAGCGGTTTCCATGGCAAGCATCCCCGGATGGATCCGCATGAGATCGGCCAGTAGCGTCTGGTCATTGGGGTCAAAGCAACGGTCGATGCCGAGCGTTACGACCCCGACGTTGCCAAGGTACCGTGCCGGCGGATTCATGAATTCGGCTATGGGACTGAAAATGGCTTCCTTCAGCAGCTCCGGATTCGTCAGGCCCTTGTCGTAGAACACCTTAACACGGTAGTGTTTCACGAAGGTCTCCACGCCCAGCACGCCCGGCACTTCTTTCATATGGTTCGCGAAAGCCCTGGAGCTGCCAAAACACTTAATGTTCTTCAAACCTGACATCTCGAAGACTTCGGCCTGTTTAAGCTGTTGCGGATCACCCCAGCGTTCGCTGATGGTCGGCAGTTCATACTTCGAAGCAATAAGGATGGAAGCGGCAATCAAAACCACGGTTGCCAGCGTGGGTAGCCATTGAAGCTTTTTTCGGTTGATGCTCAGCGCTCCCTGCTCGGGGCATTTTACGATACAGTCGGTGCAGAGATGGCAATCGATGTGGCTCACCTTGTCCACGGTTGAAATGGGCAATGCCATCGGGCACTTCTTATCGCAGATCCTGCAGTTGGTGCAAATGTCTTTGTTGCGGGTGATCCTTAGCGGCGGGAAAATGAGAAACCGGAGAGTGATGGCCTCCAGCAGGAAACCCAGGAGACAGGATGCCGCCAGCAGCCAGATCCAGGAGATCTGAAGATTGAACAGGCTGTTCAGCAGGGTCCACAGCAAAGCCAGGACTGCCACCGGCAGGGCATAGACGGCCAGGTTGGTGATGGCGCCAAGCGGACACAGATACTTGCACCAGAATTGCCGGATGAAGAAGGAACCGATAATGGTGAGCAACAGTGCCGGAAGAGCATAGTACCAGATAACATCCCCGGCGAAACCCGTAACCGATGCATAATAGGGATCAAATTTCCGGCAGAAAAGCTCACTGCTGCTTACGGAAAAGTAAAACGTAATGAACAACAATCCATATTTGAGAAGCCTTAGCAACCGGTCAGCTTTGCCGGTGAGCGTGACCTGCAATTTCCATTTGCGTGCCTGTACACCGAGCCATTCTGTTACGGTGCCGATAGGACATATATAGCTGCAAAACAACTTGCTCAGTATTACAACCCCGAGTATGAGAGCCAATCCGAGGGCTATCTGCACGGTGGTCATGGAGCAGGCAAGGGAGTGCCCTTTGAGGAAGCTACCCATAGCCTGCATTCCGCCGAAGGGGCAATATGCTTCAAAATCAGCCAGGTAGGCTTTGTCCCACAACGGGCGAATCAGCATAATGGCCAGGAGGAGCAGGATGCCCCACTGTAATACTATCCGGAAATAGTTGCTTTTTTTTCTGTTTTTGTTATTCATAGTGCGTAATTCAGCATTCGAAATTAGTGAAAGTCTTTAGCCCGGAAAGGAAGCGGACTAATTTAGAATTATTCCATCCGGAAGGAGAGGGGATGTGGTTTAATTCCAGGGTACCGGCATAATTTCTATCTTTGCAGCCTCAAACGATGTATGCCATGATTCGCCTGCGATTCCTGCCTTTCCTGATAGTGTTCCTACTGGTTATTCCTTTCCGGCAGCCGGTTTTCGGTCAGCAGTTCCGGCAGCAAAAAACAAAGGGACTGGAATCCGAAATGCCGGCCGGTGCAAAACGGGGAGCCACGGGGATGCGGGTCATGTTTTATAACATGGAGAACTTTTTTGATGTCGCCAAGGACAGTCTTACCGGGGATGATGAGTATGCGCCGGGAGGGAAGCGGGGCTGGACCTACAACCGCTATCAGCGGAAGATCAACAACATTTCCAAGGTGATCATCCGGGTAGGGGGATGGGAACCGCCTGATATCGTTGGCCTCTGTGAGGTTGAGAACCGGTACGTCCTCACCAATCTTACCATGAATTCGCCGTTAAAGAACATCGGGTACAAGATCATTCACCGCAATTCGCCGGATCCCCGGGGTATTGATGTAGCCATGCTTTACCGTCCTGAGAAATTCAAACCGGTTGAAACGGAGTACATCGGCATCCGGTTCCCCTTTGATGCTGCGGCCAGGACCCGGGACATTCTGTATGTGAAAGGACTTGCTTTTAACCGTGATACCCTGCATGTTTTTATCAACCACTGGCCTTCGAGGTTTGGCGGATACACTGCTACCATTGCAAAGCGGAACTATGTGGCAAAAGTACTCAGGCATAAAATTGATTCTCTTCAGCAAATAAATCCGGATGCGCGTATCCTGATCATGGGCGATTTCAATGATGAACCGACGGATGAGAGTGTAGCCGTTGTACTAAAGGCTAAGCGCGATTCAGTGAACCTGAAGCAGGGTGATCTTTACAACATGATGACCGGGGCCGGTACCGGCTGGAACCATGGAACCATCAAGGATAAAGAGATTTGGATCACCATCGACCAGTTTATTGTCTCCGAATCATTGCTGGATCCGCGAAAAGGAGTTCATGGCAGTTTTAATTCCGTCTATATTCTGGATGCTCCGTTCCTGCTGCAGACAGATGAAACCTGGTTCGGGCAGAAGCCTTTCCGGACTTATTACGGGTTTAAATACCTGGGAGGTTTCAGTGATCATCTGCCGATTTATATGGACTTGAGACAGTGAATACAAGATAAAAGATAAAAGGATAAAGATAAAAGAGGAGAGGAATTTGAGAATTTGGGAATTTAAGAATGTAAGAATTAGATAATTAGCTGATTAGCTGATTCGGCAATTAGTTATAACTCTTTCAAGGTTCATTTCGGATTTAATTCATGTCTTCGTGGCAAATTCTTTTCTGCGTGATCTGCGAGAAACAAAAAAAACGGACGGGGATTTGGAATGTGATAATTGGTCGGTTCGACTATTCAAGGTCGGCTACCAGCGCTCCCTGTGACCTCACATCCCACACCCTGATACCCTGCCGGTAACATTCTTCCTTCCATAAGTTACATCGATAAAAAGAGTTGGATCCGTCCAGTACCAGCAGTTTCGTTTTATAGAACATCAATAGCCTGTCAATCTTCAACCTTGGGTTGCCGCTGATGATCAGGAAATCAACTTCCAGGGGATTGGCAGGAGGGTTTCCGGAAGGCCGGGAATGGATCATAGCGATCCTTGTTCTTCCTGACAACAGGACCATCCCGCCGGGGACCGGCCTGGTAAACGTCCTTATGCTGCTTTTACCGGTCCTGAAATCTCCGGTTGAACAAATTGTCATCCTGCGGACTCCATACTGAGCTTTGCTTCCGGAAAGATTATAATTCATCGACTTCTCATCCTGCAGCAGAGCAGAGTCGGCTATCAGAAGACAGTCCCTGTCCGTTATTATTCCCAGCGCAGAATGTCGGTTAATACTATATACCAGGAGTTTCTTCTGACAGTCGTGACGAATGCCTTGTATGGTTCCGCTCAGGATAAACAGCAAAAGGCAAAACAGCAGCCGGATCAGCCCGATATTCCTTTTCTGAAAGAGATACAGCAACAGTGAAGACAGACACAGATAGAAAAGGATGGCCTGTGCCGACGTGAATGGTATCGGAGTGATAAGTGCGTGCGGCAGGGTGTCGAAGAAGTGAACGATCCAGTTTAACAGCCGGATCAACAGCGATGTGATCTGTCCTGCCAGTCCGCTCAGCAGCGGAATAAATGAAACGAGCAGGACCGACATCCCGGAATAGATAACCAGGTTCGACAGGGGGATAACGAGCAGGTTAGCCGGCAGGAAATATACCGGGAACTGATGGAAGTAATAGAGCGTGATGGGCAGGGTAACCAGCTGGGCTGCCAGCGACATTGCCGTGAGTTGCCATACCTGGTTCAGGATTCGGTTGTCAGGCTCCCAGTATTTGGCTATCGGCTCCTGTATAAGCACGATGCCGATAACGGCTATGTAGCTGAACTGGAATCCGATATTGGTGACAAGAAAGGGGTTGAAGAGAAGCAGGAAAAAAGCCGAAGTTGCCAGCGAATTGATGATATGCACATTCCGTTTGGCTACATTCCCAAGTGAAACAAAACTGAACATGGCTGAAGAACGGAGTGCGGCAGGGGAGAGCCCGGTGATCAGGGCATAGAACCAGATCGTAGCCAGGACCAGCATAAGCTTGAGATATTTTCCCCGCCGGCGCTTATCCAGGAATCCGAGAGCAGCATTCAGAACAAGGTAAACAATCCCGACATGAAGCCCTGAGATTCCGAGGATATGCACCACTCCGGCCGCACTGTATTCCTGGCGGGTTTCGTAATCCAGCAGTTCGTCCTGCCCGAGTATCAGGGCGGCAGCCACTTCATACTCACGGCCTGAAAGGTGGTTCTGCCTGAGGACTTCCATCAGGTAATCCCGGATCCGGAGCGAAAGTCCTTTCAGCGTATTCTGTCCGGGCAAAGGTAACTGCTTCCATTCACCTAGCTTCAGGTACAGTTGCCGGTAAACCTGGTTGTGTTGCAGGTATCGCTGATAGTTGAAGGTACCCGGGTTGCGCGGCGGGGGAATTGTTTCCGGCACACCGTGGAGCAGGAGGTAATCACCGAAAGACGGCGGGAACGTGCCTGAGGAGTCCTTTGCAACATAGGCAAGCAACTTTCCTTTCACCGGCCGAAAGCCATTTCCTTGTTTCACGGCCAGGACTTCCGTAAGCACTTTCCAGGAACGCTCCTTTTCCCTTGGCGGATCGATGATCCTTGTCAGCAGGATTTCACCTGAGAAATGACAATAATGTTCTGCTGAGCGTATTTCCTGTTTGAGATTGACGAGGTTGAAGCCAAAGAGTCCCAAGCCGGCAGATAGGATGACCCCGAAAATCCACCGGGTACGATAAGCCGCAGTGCGTCCGGAAGCAAGGACCCAAACCACAGGAATTGCCAGGAGCATGAACATCCCATACGTCAAAACCGGATGCTGCCAGTCAGCCTCAAGGGCGCAAATTATGCCAGCCATGAACGGGACCAGTAACCGTACCATGGGGAACTGGTGCTGGTAATGCATGAAAACGTTATATTATCAAACAGAATACTTTAGAATGGATGTTAAAAGACAGATAAACGGATTGAAACAGGATAAAGGATAGTAGTTGATACTATACTGAATCTTAACAGGTTTGTGAAGCAAAGCTGATTAGATTCAGTAATACTGAGCAAGTTCCGAAGAATAAATTTCCCAAACATGTTCAGCCGCAGTATAACAGGTACTTCAATGAATACGATTTCTTTATATCAAAGATAATACGAATGACGGCCGGGTATTACCCTTGTTGATAAGTTCTCAAGGTAAATGAAGGCCGAAAAGATAGAAGAAGAGTATGATCAGCGAATTCTTTTGAATCCGTGATCGATCACCTGTGCGATCCGTTCGAAAACTTCCTCGAAAGACCCCAGCCCGTCAACTTTGGTTACCCCGTGAAGTTGCTGATATTTCTGGATGACGGGCATCGTTTTGGACTCATGTTCCTGAAGCCGTTTTACGATTCTGGCAGTGCTGCTGTCGTAAGGCATGCAACGGCCGGTTTTGCTTCTGGCATCCAGACGGCTGATGAGTTCCAGGGTAGGAACTTCAATCTCGATGATCTGTGAGATAGATGACCCGTGCTTTTTCAGCATTCCGTCAAGTATGTACGACTGGACCAGCGTGCGGGGATATCCTTTGAAAATGAAGCCTTTGATATCACTGCTTTCGGCGAGTTTCTTCTCGATCAGTTGAACCACGATCTCGTCCGGAACCAACTGTCCGTTTTCGTAAAGTTCTTTGATCTTCCTGCCGGTTTCAGTGTTCATCTTGATCTCATGGTCGAGCATGGGGCCGGTTGCCACATATTCAAGACCGAAATGCTTTGAAAGTGCCATGCCCTGTGAACCACGACCCGATCCCGGATAGCCGAACAATACGATGTTATAGAGGCTCTTGCTCAGCTCGTGACTGATGATCTGCGAGATCTGTTTATGAACCCCTTCGATGGAAGCTGTGCCGTCGACTTCCATGTAAATCCCTTTGTCTTTGTAAAACTGGAGCACCGGCAGGGTCTTCTCATTGTATTCTTTGAGCCGGTTACGGATCACCTGTTCATTATCATCGCTCCTGCCGGATGTTTTTCCTCTGTTCAGAAGCCTGGCCACCGATTCCTCTTCCGGTACGCTCAGACTGATGAGGCAGTTGAGCGAGGTGTTGAGCTTGATCATCAGCCCTTCCAGGATATAAGCCTGGATATAGGTCCTGGGAAACCCGTCAAAAAGAAATCCGTTGGAGCCCGGGTTTTCGGTGATCGTCTTTTCAATGATCTGGACGATGATCTCATCCGGTACCAGTCCTCCGGAAGCAATAATACTCTGTGCCTCTAATCCGAGCCTGGTTTTACCCGCCATCTCTTTTCTCAGAAGATCCCCGGTTGAAATATAGTACAGGTTGTACTTTGAGATCAGGAATTCCGACTGGGTTCCTTTACCGGCACCCGGAGGGCCAAAGAGCGCTATGTTAAGCATATACCGATCATTTGCAATATTTCTCAAGCATTGCCTTGGCTGATGAATTTCCCATCACAGCGGCACTTTTCCAGTCATGGCACATCTGGTTGTCGCCAAGCAGATAATGGGCAGCCCCACGGTTGTAGTAGGCATCGGAATTGGCTGGATCCAGCTGGATCACCTTGGAGTAATCGCTGATGGCGGAATAATACTCCTTAAGCTGGACCTTGCAGTTGCCCCGGTTGAGGTAACTGGGCGAATGCTTGGGATCGAGGTCGATAGATTTGCTGAACGCTTCGGAGGCTTCTGCAAATTTACCCAGCGCTCCTAGCGATGTGCCTTTATTGTAATAGCAAAGGGCATACCTGGGGTTGTACAGGATAGCCGAATCATAATCCTGAACTGCCTGCTGGTGATTTCCCAGTTTTGCGTATTCCACACCCCGGTAATTCCATGCATCAGTAAAATCATGTTTTAAGGAAACAGCCTTGCTGAAATCCTGGATGGCTTCTTCCGATTTACCGGCATCACCCAGCATTTTGCCCCGGTAATAGAAATAGATGGGCTCATCCCAGCGCTGTTTAATGGCAGCATTGATATCTTCGAGGGCACCGGCAGCATCACCCGATTCAATCTTAGCCTTGGCGCGATAAAAGTAAGCGTTGTAATTCTTCGGATTCTTCTTTACCGCAGAGTCAAAATCAAGGATGGCGCCCTGAAGATCCCCGGCCTGCGCTTTTTTCAGACCCTCAATCAGGATAGGAGGACGATAAGGATCGATATAACCGGTTGGGGCTTGCTTTTTCGGTTTCGGTTTTCCGGTAGTGTCACTCTTTACCGGACTGCTCTTCTCCCCGGACTTTGGCTGCATCATCGACTTGGCAGCCTGTCCCCAGCTTGTATCAGTTATGGCAGTCGATTTGTGCAAGGTGTCAGGCTTCTGGGATATTGTCAGGGATGAAGCAACCTTGAATAAGGAAGGAATTGTCACGGAAGCAAATAGTCCTCCGGAGAATGCCATGAGTAAAAATGCCGTCAGGGAAAGTGCCAACAACTTGAGTCGCATAGTTTGCATAGCTTCATTCAGGTTTCTATTCATCTGAGAATGATTTTGTGTTTTAAGTTCAGGTCCGTCGGATGGCAGACGCCATGATCCGTAATTATTTTCATTTCCGCCTGGTCTTGTCATTTTCATGAAGAGATGGCCTTCAGACTTTGGAAACAACAAGTGCTGCCGCTTTGGCAGATGCGCCATTATCGCCAAGTTTATGACGCATCTCGGTATAATCGTTGCGGATTCGTTGGTCGGTTTTCTCATCTTCAAGGATGGCGCGCAGTTCCTGAGTAAGACTTTTCCGGTTTAAGCGGTACTGGATCAGTTCGGTTACCGAACGCCGGCCCAGTACAAGGTTTACCAGGGAAATGTTTTCGACCCTTACCACAATCCATGCCAACAAAGCAGTCAGGAAACTCATCCGGTAGCAGACGACCTGCGGAGTGCCCAACAGGGCAGTTTCCAGCGTGGCTGTGCCGGATGTAACAATAGCGGCACGTGAGGAACTTATCAGGTCGTAAGTGCGTCCGGTTATCACTTTAACAGGCAGTGTCCCAATGAATTTTTGATAAAATGCCTCTCCCAGCGTGTTTACCCCTGCGATCACAAACTGGTAGTCAGGGAACTCGGGCAGGATGCTGAGCATAATGGGAAGTATGCGTGAGATCTCCTGTTTGCGGCTTCCCGGAACGATTGCGATCAACGGTTTTTCAGAAAGGCCCGATTCTTCATGGAAATCCGGATCGGGAACAAACTCATTCACTGAATCAAGGAGCGGGTGCCCGACAAATTCAACGTGATAGCCGTACTTTGCATGGAAATCCTTCTCAAACGGCAGCACCACAAAGGCAAGATCAGTCCACCGGTGGATCTTGTGCACCCTCCGGTGTTTCCAGGCCCATACCTGCGGAGAAATGTAATAGACTACTTTGAGCCCTTTGTCGTGTGCATATCGGGCTATGCGCATGTTGAATCCAGGATAGTCGACCAGGATCAATACATCTGGTTTCCACGAATCAATATCTTCCCTGCAGAAACGGAAATTGCGCAGGATGGTGCGGAGGTTCAGAAATACCTCCAGAAAGCCCATAAATGCCAGATCACGGTAATGCTTTACGATCACCGCGCCTTCTTTCTGCATCCTGTCTCCGCCCCAGCAGCGGAATTCCGCATCCGGCCGGATGAGTTTTATTTCACGGATCAGTCGCGAAGCATGCAGGTCGCCCGATGCTTCTCCTGCAATAACGTAATATTTCATGTTTCTGGATTGCTGGATGACTATACCGGGAGATTGAAGGGATGCTTGTGCGCAAAGATAAAATACAAAGCCATGAGTATCACCGTCACAATCAGAATGCCTTTGCCGGTCTTTTCGAGGTGAATTCTTACAATATATCGCCGCATCACAAGCAGATTCGGAATCAGACTCAGTAACATGATACTCGAGTCGAAAAATGCTATCGACGGATATAACATCTGCACAAGCCGGCCGGCCGGGATGACCAGTAACAGGCACAGAATGGCCAGGGCCAGGGCCAGGATTGCTCCCGTAAGGTAATTATCTGATTTGAGCCATGATTTCAGGTCCATGGTTGGAGAGTTATGATTCAACTGAGAAATCCCATTGTTTCAATTGCGGCAGCACCTGGTGCGCAGTAAGATCGAGGTGGATGGGAACCACACTCACGTAGTTGTGTTGGATCGCCCATTGGTCGGTGTCGGTACCCGGGTCTTTATCGATGAATTCTCCCTGGAGCCAGTAATATTTACGGTTGTGAGGATCGTTCCTTTCGTCGAAGGTCTCATCCCATAAGGCCTTTGCCTGCCGCACCACCTGAACGCCCCGGATAGCTTCACCATTCACAGCCGGGAAATTCACATTCAGGCAGACGCCATCCGGCAGTCCGTGTTCCAGAACATTCTTCGAAACACTTAGGATATACTTGTCGGTATGGCTGAAATCAGCATGGTAGGAGTAGTCATTCAACGAAAAACCGATGGAAGGTATATTTTCCATGGCTCCTTCTATCACGGCGGCCATGGTTCCTGAATACAGGACATTGATCGAGGAGTTGGAGCCGTGGTTGATCCCGGAAACGATAAGATCCGGATTTGATTTCATGATCACTTTCTGGCCAAGTTTTACACAGTCGACCGGTGTCCCGTTGCAGCTATACTCTTCGTATCCGGGTTCTTTCAGGATTTCGTGGATGCGGAGGGGTGTCTGGATCGTGACGGCATGAGCCATTCCCGACTGGGGCTTATCAGGCGCTATGATCACCACGTCTCCCAACTCCCGCATTACATCTATCAGATGGCGCAATCCCGGGGCATTGATGCCGTCGTCGTTCGTGATCAGTATTTTGGATCGTTTCATACGTTTTTCATTTCATTCAGACAATGAGTCTGTAATTTGTTCCTGCTTCTCCGGGAGATACCCCGGTTCCGGTACATTGGTAACGCCGGCAGTGACGATAAATTTCATGACTTCGGTGGGTGAGGCATCCAAAGGACGCACATTTTCTGCCGGGACAACAAAGAGATTTCCTGAGAAGTTATAAGAATGCGGCAGATAAACGGCCACTTTTTCCTTTCCTACTCCCAGTTTCGAAAGATCATGCTGGGTGATGAACCCGAACTTTTCCATATCCGCATCCTTGTTCACTTTAACCAGAACAGGTTCGGTGAACTTGCGGTCCTTTCCGACAAATGCCGACATGAAATCCTTGATCGAAGTATAAATGATATTTACCAGTGGCGCCTGACTGATCAGCCTGTCAAGTAAGTTGATGATGGGTTTGAAAAGAATGGTCGAGCCGAGAAAACCGATGAGGGTAATGGTAAACAGTATGATCACCAATCCGAGCCCCGGTACTTTGAAGCCAATCAGGTCAGTAAGGTAAGAGATCAGCAGTCCGTCGATAAATTCGAAAAGCATTACCAATGCATAAACTGTAATGGCGAGGGGCGCTATCATGAGCAGCCCCTGAAAGAAAAACCGTGCAATTTTAGCCATAGTGATTGCTGTTCGTAAATGGAGGTGCAAAATTACGGATTATAATGAATCTTAACAGGTGTGCCCTAAAGGGGACTCTTTGAGTCGAAGCAAAGCTGATTAGATTCACTAATACTGAGCAAATTCCGAATAACAAATTTCGACCCGAAGGGTCCCTCTGAAGGAGCACTTCGTGCCCCAGGGGCAAAACTGTTCAGCCGAAGTATAAATCGCTATGGATGAAGCAGGTGGTTCAGATGATGATCCTGTTGCAGAAAAATTATAACCTGGGGATCTCTGGCAAGCCTGGCGATACACATAGAGATTTTTTTAAATGGATGCAACCTTTAAACGTATAATCAACCTATAATCAATGCAATTGGAATAAATCTACCTATCTTTATCCTTATTTATATTCCATGAAAAAATTACTGCCTTTCATCTGCCTGCTGGTGATCCTGACCGGGTGCAGAGACGAAAACGAAGAATCTTCTCTTTTGGGGAGTGGCGTTTACTACGACAGCCTATTTCTCAGTTCATATGAATCTGTGTACTACTTGCACCTCTCTGAATATGATGGTCTTTGGGTTTTTTCCCCTTCATCGAACAGTGTTTCGGTAGATTTTGATGTGGATCGTCAGGGCGGAAACGACTTCAGGATTCAAATTTCACATGACCTATACAGCAACGGGCCTCATGACGCTTATCAGGAAAAGGAAATCTCAATCACCTCGCTGAATGAAAGCAGGTTTGAAATAGCCGCATTTTCATCAGAGAATTCAGTGGAAGTAAGAACGTATGAGGTCGGATCAACGGTCAATTCGAATGCTTATTTTTCAGGCAGCGGTGACATTGTCAGGGCATATGCCTATTCTAAGCCGAGTATTTGTCACACCGGCAATATTAATCTTGGAATTCGTAAAAGAGGTCATTCCGGGAGGTACGACTATGGATATATCAACCTATATGTTGGCAACGCGCAGATATATCTCCTGAAGGCGAAGGTGGATCCTTCAGGCAGAGTCTGCCTGGTTGAATAATCCGGGGATGGAATCCTGTCAGTGAAGGAATAAATTCAGCTCCTGCCAGAACAATTGTACCGGGAATCCCATTACATTGTAAAAGCAACCGCGTATGCCGGTAACACCGGTGTAACCGATCCAATCCTGAATACCGTAAGAACCTGCCTTATCGAATGGCCGGTGATGGTCGATGTAAAAGCGGATCTCGTCGTCATGCAATTCCCTGAAGGTGACCTCGGTGTCAGCATGGAAAACATGTTTCCGGGTGAGGGATCGCAGGCATATAGCTGTAAATACCGTGTGTGTCTTTCCGGAAAGCTTTGATAACATCCGGAAGGCATCAGCCCTGTCATTGGGTTTCCCGATGTATTCCCCGTCCAGCCATACGATCGTATCAGCAGTGATCAGGATGGTATTACCGGGATAATCCTGTATCGGGAATGCATCTGCCTTAAGTTCGCAAAGAAAACGGGCGATATCGGCTCCCTGCAGATTCGAAGGGTACTCTTCATCCACGTCAATAGGAACAAGCTGGTAGTGAAGGCCCAGTTCTTTGAGGAGATGCTGGCGCCGGGGCGATTTCGATCCGAGCAGGAAATTATATTCAGTGAAGTGGTCGGGAATCATTCAGAAGAAGGAATTATAATTCGATGATCAAGTATTGTATAGGATTCGATGCAGGGTTAGATATTTTGAGGATAAGGACATGAAGTTTAACCCAATTTCTTTACGGTTGTCCCGTATGACTCGTTACTTGACGGTACGGCCCCAACCTTCTCCTTGAGCATTCAGACTTTCAGAATCTGAAACTCAACCAGATTGCCGCCATGGAGGCTATTCCTCCTACCATGATCCACTTGAGCAGACTGCTGAGCCTATGATAGTCCTGCCTGGCAGTGGCATGGAGCAGGTAGTAAAGGAAAAACCCTGAGGGTATCTCTACTGCAAACGCTAGCCACCAGGCAACCACGGGCATTCCATGACGGATCAGGTATATCTGGCTGACCAATAACAATATGAACAGGATCATTGACAGGATCACCACCAGACGGGTCGTAAAACGAATACCTTTAACGATGGGGATTGACCGGCAACCAAACTTGCTGTCGCCTTCGATGTCTTCCAGGTCTTTAATGATCTCACGGATGAGGCTGAGAAGGAAAGCAAAAACCGTGATTCCAAAGGCTATCCATGAGATCGCATTCAGGTCAACGGATACGGTCGCAGCGCGAACCATCAGCATCCATTCAAAAAGCCAGGCCATGCCAAGAGTGAGCGACGACATGAATGCAACGGCAAGATTACCCCACAACAGGCTTTTTTTCAGGTGCATCGCATACCACCAGACGGTGATCAGTGCAGTACACAGGACCAGGGCTGGGATTACGGACGACATACGGATGCTGAGCAGGATCATTCCTGCAAGGGATGCAATGCTGAAGAGTGATGCCATTGCAGGCAGTGAGGCGGCAGGAAGGCTTCCTGACACCGATGGCCTGCCGGGACGATTGATTTTATCGATTTCCCTGTCGTAATGATCATTGATCAGGTAGCCTGCGACAGCTATCATCATAGTGACCGCTACCATTAAGGCAAATGAGATTTCATCCATCTGAAATCCTGCCCCGGCAATACTGTAATAAGGCAGCGCAACCAGGTAACGGAAGCAGTAAAGCGTCAGTGCGATGATCAGCAGGTTGGGCAGCCGGATTAACCTGATAATGTTGAGCATGGATAGGACTGGGGATAGGTTGAATAGTTATCGTTAAAGCTCCGTCAGGAAATCCTTCTGAACCGGGTTCCCGGGAGTCCGGTTCTACCAGTGGTAGGCGTCTTCGTTCATCCAGTTCCCCTGCACCTTCAATACCTGCTCGATCACGTCCCTCACACATCCATGACCGCCATTATGATGCGAAATGTAGGCTGCCAGCGATTTAATCTCTTCGGCAGCATCGGCTGGACAGGTTGCGACCCCAGCTTTCCGCATGATCTCATAATCCGGTATATCGTCCCCCATGAACAGAACCTGTTGCGGATCGATATTGTGTTCCGACAGGTATTCATCAAACACTTCGATTTTCTTTTCTACACCGAGGAAAACATCTGAAACGCGAAGGGATTCAAACCTTCGTTTTACTGATTCGGAATACGCGCCGGATATGATCGCAATCCGGTATCCTTTTTTCATAGCTAGCTGCAGCGCATAACCGTCTTTTACATTGGCGGTTCTCAGCGCTTCCCCGTTGCTCATCAGGATAACGGTACCATCGGTAAGCACCCCGTCATAATCAAAAATGAAGGTGTTCACCTGAAGCAGTTTTTCTTTGTAATTTGTCATAGAAGGCAGGATGGAATTTATCCGAATCTTTCCCCGATACGCCGGGCAAGAAGGCGGTAAATTTCGGCATATTCCGGCATGCTGCCAAGTATCTCCAGGTGTTTTTCAATCACCGGCTGATCGTTTCGCTTGGCGGGTCCGGTCTGGACCAGCTCGGGACTGGCAGCCACGGCCTTTCTGGCGGTTTCGGTGATCAGCGGCTTCAGAAGTTCAAAGCTCAGGTTGTTGGAATCTAGAATATCCTTGGCCAGGGTATACATCAGGTTGGTGTAATTCGATGCAAATACGGCGGCTACGTGCAGTAGCAAACGGTCGTTGCTTCCGGTTTTCAGGACTTTTTGCGACAACGCTCCGGCAAGATTGACCAGAGCATCCAGAGAAACTTCGTCGGATGCTTCGACGCAAAAAGGGACTTCCTTTAACTGGAGAGGTGTATTCTTCGAGAATGTCTGAAGCGGGTAAAGCACCCCGTGATGTTCCGAAACTCCGGAAAGGATGTTCATCGGGACGGATCCTGCTGTGTGCACAACCAGTCTGTCGTGGAAATTTATACCGGCGCTGATCTCCGGCAGGGCTGAATCGGTTACTGCCATGATGTACAGGTCAGCCGGCAATAATGAAGTTAAGGATAAGGCTGCCCTGCTTCCGACTTGTTCTGCCAGCTCGCGGGCAGCATCCGGAGTGCGGTTCCAGATCTCAAGAATGGAAAATCCCTTATGGTGCAATGCTGTTGCCAGATGCCAGGCTACATTGCCCGCTCCGATGAAGGTAATAGTTTTAATTTTCACTGCCTGAGGCTTGTGGTTTCTCCTCAACTATATTCTGCACCTCCAGATTCAGGTTGCTCTCGTTTTTGTTTTTCCCTATCCGTCGTATGATGGAGTATGTGAGCCCGAGGAACAGGATGACCGCTCCGACCCACATGATGTTCATGAATGGGAAAATGACGGCCTTGATTACGATGAAGTCCTCATTTTTCTCATAGAATCCTACCAGGATCGTCTCCGGTTTGTCGGATATACTCTCAAACCTCAGTTTCAGGCCTAATGGTTCAATGACTGCATCGTCGTGCACCAGTTCACCATTCACGATCCTGTATCGGATACCGGCTTCCATGGCCCCGTGCTGCATGCTTAGGATCCTCAAACGGGCGGAGAGCGTCACATTGTTCAGATCGTCATTGATCATCTGCACCTCGACACTGTCGAGGATCACAAAGCTGCGGGCAAAAACGAGCGTATCCTTCACCTGCATTTCCTGAACGGCAGTTCTTGAATAACCGGTTGAGTCGGCAGGACCTTGCGGCTTTTGGGCAAAACTGATGTAGGTGTAAACATCTTTACTGATAAAGTGCTTTGTGTCAGGATTGTAAACATTCCCCATGCGCATATTCCGGTTCACGGAAGGAAAGACCGAAAAGGCAACTTTGGAACTGTCTTTTTCGTATTGGTTGCGGAAGTCAAGCCGGTAGAAGGTTTCACGGCCGCGGGTTTCACTGTCGCTGTACTTAACGAAGTAGGGTCCCATCGGCATGCTTATACCCTTTGTGAGAACCAGGTTTTCAGCATTCTCCTCATTGCTTCCCAGGTCTTTACCGGAGGTGTTCTTCGATATCACTTCCGAATTGCTGAAAGCCAGCAGCACACCCAGTATAAATACGGCAAATCCAAGATGGGAGATGAGAGAACCCAGGTTACTGGTCTTCCTGATAAGTTTTATGAGGAAAGCAAATGATACCAGCGCCGAGAACACGGTGAAATACAGCAACAGAATATGCCCGACCCGTGTAATGCCGTCCATGATAACGATCAGGATGGTAATGGCCAGGGAAATGACGAAATCGCGGAAGAATGTGCGGGTGAATACTTTCAGGTTATTCTTTCCATAATCCAGATACTGGCTGAAACCGATGAGCAACAGGATCAGCAATGCGAAGGGGAGTTGCCAGGTGTTGTAAAAGCTTACGTTATCGACCGGCGGGGCTATGGTAGTGCCCAGCACCTTGTTGATAGCCGGGATGGAGGTGGTGAGGATGATCTGGAAGGCTGACAGCATGACAATTACAGAACCGATCAACATCCAGAATTCCCGCGAAAGGAACTCCTCATTTCCCTTTTTCGGGAAATGTTTCCTGTTCATCAGCAGGAGAATCAACGGAAAAGCAAGGAAGATTGCATTGAAAATCAGCATTTGCAAGGCCATACCGCTATCACCGAAAGCATGAACGGATGTCTCTCCCAAAACACCGCTGCGGGTAAGATAGGTGGCGTATACCACGAAGATCCAGCCAAGGAGAGTAAAAAGATAGGTGGTACCGTAGGAGTGAGATCGCTTGCTGGTGATCAGCATAAGGTGCAGAGCAGCAACCTGGAAAAGCCAGGGGACCAGGGAAGCATTTTCAACCGGGTCCCATGCCCAGAAACCGCCAAACGTAAGGGATTCATAAGCCCAGCGACCACCAAGCAGGATGCCGAAGCCAAGTGAAAGGACTGCTGCAATGTTCCAGGGGAGGGCCGGGCGGATCCAGGTATGGTACTCTGATTTCCACAGGGAAGCAACTGCATAACTGAATGGGATAAGGGCAAAGGCATACCCCAGGAAAAGTGCAGGCGGATGAATGACCATCCAGATATTCTCCAGCAGCGGATTCAGCCCGTTTCCATCGGTAATCAAGGCAACATATCCGTGATCCCTGAACAGGTCAAGCCCGGCATTCTGAGGCATTTCGCGAAGCAGGGCAAAGGGCGCTCCGCCAATCCTGAATCCGGCAATATCCAACCCGAGGACCATGCTCAGCAGGAAAAACTGTCCGGTCAGGAATACCGGCATTACCCACGATTTCCATTCACGCGCACTGCGCAGCAGGATCAATCCGAGAATTCCCTGAAGAATGGCCCAGGTCAGGAAGCTGCCTTCCTGCCCGGCCCAGAGGCTCGAAAACAGCAGTTTGACCGGCAGATCGCGTGAAGTGTATTGCCATACGTAAGAGTATTCAAAATAATGATTGAAGATGAGGTGGTAGAGGCAGAATATTGCCCCGGCGAGGAACAGGAAATGAAGCATGTAAAATGCGTCGGCCGTATTTCTCCAATTTCTTTTTTTCAGGGATTCCCGGTTGGCATAAATGTAAAATACAAGCGACAGCAACAAGGCGGCAAAACTGCCCCAGATAAAGGTTTTTCCAAGGATTCCTGGTAATAAATGTTCTCCGGCGTATTGTATATTCATAGAAGTATCGAACTATGTTAATAGCACAAAAGTAACCTAATCTTTTAATTTATTTTTATTATTGCAAATGAATTCAGGTGGTTCATTGCTGGGACACTTGTTATAATCGGCAGCAAATCAATACTATACTTACAATTGTACTTCTAATAACCCATTTGGATGGCCATCGAGATCAGAGAAGTCAGAAACCGTAAAGATCGCAAACGGTTCATTTACCTTCCCGAAAAAATACACAAAGGCCATAAAAACTGGGTACCGCCAATCTACCTGGATGACCGGTCATTCTTCAATCCGGCAAAGAACAAATCCTTTGAACATTGTGATACGATCCTCGCCCTTGCATATAAGGACGGGATACTGTCGGGCAGGATCATGGGGCTGATCAATCGCAGGTACAATGAAATTCATGATGAGAACGACGCAAGGTTCTGTTTCATGGAGACCTGGAATGATCCGGAGGTATTCCATGCGCTGATCAGCTTTGTTGAGGGCTGGGCCAGGGATAAGGGCATGGATAACCTGGTAGGGCCGTTGGGCTTCTCGGATAAGGATCCGCAGGGATTCATGGTAGAAGGTTTCAATGAACCGATTGTCATTGCTACGAACGGGAGTTTCCCATACATGCCTGAACTGCTCGTGCAAGAAGGATATTCGAAGAAAGCTGATTGTCTGGTATATAAGGTAATGATCCCGGAAACAATACCCGGATTCTACAAAATTATTTATGATCGGGCGCTGCAGAAGAATAACATCAACATACTTGAGTTTAGCAGTCGCCGGCAGATAAAGCCACTGATCCATAAGGTGCTGCATCTCCTGAACGAGACCTTTTCAGGCATATATGCGTTTGATCCTTTTGAGGAAAGGGAGATGGATGACTTTGCAAACCGGTATCTGCCTCTGCTTGATCCAAGGTTCATCAAGGTCATTACTGATAAAGAAGGGAATGTGCTCTCTTTCATCATTGGAATGCCTGATATCAGTAAGGGAATCATAGCCTGCAAAGGGCGTGTGCTGCCATTCGGGATCCTCCGCATACTGCAGGCCAGGAATCGCTCCCGTCAATTGAACCTGTTACTGGGAGGCATCAAGGAGGAATTACGTGGACAGGGATTGGATGTCATTATGGGGGTCAGGATGCTGGAAGCAGCCCACAGGAGAGGTATGGAATTCATCGACAGCCACCTTGAACTGGAAACCAATGTCCTCATGCGGAGTGAGATGGAGCGAATGGGCGGTCAGGTATATAAGAGGTACAGGATATTTACCAAGAGGCTGAAGTAAGGGGAGAATTAGGATATAAGACAATGGAGAATTTAAGAATTTGAGAATTTAAAAATTTAAAAATTAAATAATTAGCTGATTAGCTGATTCGGCAATTGGAATTGTTTATTGTGTTGCTGTTGCGATGCTCTGCAGATGATAAAAGCAGGTTTCCGGATTGGGTTTG
>CAZJCG010000020.1:46668-64917 GCA_964544545.1 uncultured Lentimicrobiaceae bacterium
GATAAAAGGAAAAAGATAAAAGACAAGAAGTATCCTTCTCACATGCCCTAAGCCCTGCGCCCTCAGCAGCTTAATGACAAAAGAATATAGGAATTTGGGGATTTAAGAATTAGATAATTAGCAGATTAGCTGATTCGGTAATTAGAATTGTTCATTTTTATATTGAAGCGTTACTCTGCAGATGATATAAGCAGGTTTCCGGATTGGGTTTGTTTTCCAGCATTCCTTTCGGACTTAATTCGTGCCTTCGTGGCAAAAATAGAAGACAAAAGATAAAAGGAAAAAGATAAAAGATCAGAAGTATCCTTCTCACATGCCCTAAGCCCATCGCCCTCTGCTGTTTCAAGATAAAAGGGTTCTCGCAGCTAACACTGATGTTTACGCAGATTGGTAAATTCCTTCTGCGATGATCTGCGTTTTTTTCTGCGGGATCAGCGGGAAACAAATCTAAGAATGACCGAGACAGGCGGTGAAATTTGGGAATTTAAGAATTTAAGAATTTAAAAATTAGATAATTAGCAGATTAGCTGATTCGGCAATTAGAATTGATCATTTTTATATTGAAGCGTTACTCTGCAGATGATAAAAGCAGGTTTCCGAATTGGGTTTGTCTTCCACCGTTCCTTTCGGACTTAATTTGTGTATTCGTGGCAAAAAAAGAAGACAAAAGATAAAAGGAAAAAGATAAAAGACCAGAAGTCTCCTTCTCCCATGCCCTAAGCCCATCGCCCTCTGCTGTTTCAAGATAAAAGGGTTCTCGCAGCTAACACTGATGTTTACGCAGATTGGTAAATTCCTTCTGCGGGATCAGCGGGAAACAATCTCTGACGGAACAATGGCTCTATGGAAAGGGAGATTCTCTCTCCCTTAAAAAGAAATTTTGAATTTCGTTAACTATCTAAAAATAAAATTTCTACCTTTGCACCCCTCAATCAATTCAGTATTAATCCCTAACCGAAAGGAAGTTTATCTATCATGATCATTGTTCCTGTAAAAGAAGGCGAAAGCATCGATCGCGCGTTGAAGAAACTGAAACGTAAATTCGAGAAAACCGGTGTTGTTAAAGAGCTCCGTGAAAGGCAGAAATTTACCAAGCCATCGGTGAAGCGCCGTGAAGAGATCCTCCACGCGGTTTATGTTCAGCAGCTTCAGCAAGCAGAGGAAAAGTGATTTTGGGCTAAAGAAATTTAGCCTGCAGCAGGAAGAAACTCTTGCTCTTCTCAAAATAAAGTTGTATTTTTAGCGTTAGCTAAAGAGAACTTTTGAGAAAGCACGGATTTCTTCCTGTTGATTTTTTAGGATGCTGAAAGAGCGGTTTATTGAGTATCTGACGTTCGAAAAGCGGTATTCACCGCATACCATCCTGTCGTATGAGCATGACCTGGTACAGTTTATCCTGTACCTGGATCAGCATTTCCAGCTTTCTGACCCTGCGCAGGCCGATTCGGTCATGATACGGTCCTGGGTGGTCGATCTTTTAGAGAATCACATGACGGCCCGCTCGGTCAACAGGAAACTATCCACCCTTAAATCGTTCTACCATTTCTGTCAGCGATCCGGTGAGCTGAAGGTAAACCCTATGCTCAGGGTGGTTGCACCCAAAAGCATAGCTCACCTGCCGGAATTCATTGAAAAGGATAAACTGGAAGAGCTGTTCACCCGGGTCAGGTTTCCTGACGGATTTGAAGGAAGCCGCGACCGGATGATGATCCTTCTGCTGTATGCAACGGGTATCCGGAGGGCCGAGTTGCTGGGTCTCAGGGAGATGGACATTGATATGGCTAAACAAAGCATGAAAGTCTTAGGGAAACGGAGCAAGGAAAGAATTATCCCGCTGGGGAATTACCTTTGCCAATATTTGGCTATATATATAAAGGAAAGGGGAGAAGTGCCGAACACGAATGACAGGTTGTTTGTTACTTTAAAAGGTGAACCGATGGATGCCCGGCAGGTATATGGGATTGTTCACCGTTATCTTTCCGAAATATCCTCACAGATAAAACTGAGCCCACATGTTTTGCGCCATAGTTTTGCGACCCATCTGCTGAATGAAGGTGCCGAACTGAATGCTATTAAAGAGATACTTGGTCATACCAGCCTGGCGGCTACACAGGTTTATACTCACAATACTATTGAAAAGCTAAAATTGATCTATAACCAAGCCCATCCACGGGCGTAAAAAAGGAGGAACCATGCGATTGAAGATTAATTCAGTCCATTTCAAGACGGACAAAAAGCTCGATGACTTCATTTCCGAGAAGCTGGATAAACTGGCCGGTCTGCACGACGGAATTATTGGAAGCGAGGTCACATTAAGGGTCGACAATTCGGACACCCCTGACAACAAGATAGCCGAAATTAAGTTGCAGGTGCCTGGCAATGATCTTTTTGCGCGAAAGCAGAGCAAATCGTTTGAGGAAGCCGCTGATACAGCTGTAGAAGCATTACGTCGACAACTTACCAAGCATAAGGAGAAGCTAAGGGGAGAATAGGAGAAAAAAATATTCATTCTCCGTTTGGTAATTCAAATAACTTATCTAAATTTGCAGTCCTTTTTAAGAGGACTGCATTTGTTTTATAAAGAGGCGCTCTAACAGGTTGGAAGATAGTGTGTTAAAAAGGCACAAGAGGCTGAAAGCCGGATTTTTAGCACAAAAGCATAGTTACGCCGATGTAGCTCAGTTGGTAGAGCAGCTGATTTGTAATCAGCTGGTCGGGGGTTCGAGTCCCTCTATCGGCTCAGGTTCTTTAACTTACTGAAATTTTGCTGGGGGGATACCAGAGCGGTCAAATGGGGCAGACTGTAAATCTGTTGGCTAAGCCTTCGGAGGTTCGAATCCTCCTCCCCCCACATTTTCAGCGGAAGTAGCTCATTTGGTAGAGCGATAGCCTTCCAAGCTATAGGTGGCGGGTTCGAGCCCCGTCTTCCGCTCATAAACAGTACATCGCAGCTTCGGTTCAATGATCAGTTCCAGCGTCTGCAGTTTTAATGACTTAAAAGCCTTTGTAGCTCAGTGGTAGAGCACTTCCTTGGTAAGGAAGGGGTCAGGAGTTCAACTCTCCTCAAAGGCTCAACTTTTTATGTTTAAACACCAACAAGTAAAACCATAAACATTAATTGACATGGCAAAAGAAAAATTCGATCGTTCAAAACCTCACGTAAACATTGGTACTATCGGCCATATTGACCATGGCAAGACCACGCTTACGGCAGCAATCACCTTAGTGCTTGCTGATAAAGGTCTCTCGGAATTCAGGTCATTCGACTCGATCGACAATGCTCCTGAAGAAAAGGAAAGGGGTATCACTATCAATACTGCTCACGTTGAGTACCAGACAGCAAACCGTCACTATGCTCACGTTGACTGCCCCGGCCACGCCGACTATATTAAGAACATGGTTACAGGTGCTGCCCAGATGGACGGTGCTATTATCGTTGTTGCTGCTACCGACGGTCCCATGCCCCAAACCCGCGAGCATATCCTTCTCGCCCGTCAGGTGGGTGTTCCCCGTCTGGTCGTGTTCATGAACAAGGTTGACCTGGTTGACGACCCCGAAATCCTCGAGATCGTTGAAATGGAAGTCCGTGACCTGCTCACATTCTACGGTTTTGATGGCGACAATACCCCGGTTATCCAGGGTTCAGCCCTCGGCGGACTGAATAAGGAACCCAAATGGGTGGATAAGATCATGGAACTCATGGATGCTTGTGACACCTGGATTCCCCTGCCTGCCCGCGCAGTTGATAAACCGTTCCTGATGCCTATCGAGGACGTATTCTCCATCACCGGCCGTGGCACCGTTGCTACCGGCAGGATCGAAACAGGTGTTATCCATGTTGGTGATCCCGTTGAAATCCTTGGTATGGGCGCAGAAAAACTGAAATCAGTATGTACCGGTGTTGAAATGTTCCGTAAACTCCTCGACGAAGGTGAAGCCGGTGACAACGCAGGTCTGCTCCTCCGTGGTATCGATAAGGATGAGATCCGTCGCGGTATGGTTATCGCAAAACCGGGTTCCATCACTCCTCATAAGCATTTCAAGGCTGAGGTTGTTATCCTGAAGAAAGAAGAAGGCGGACGTCACACTCCGTTCCAGAATAAATACCGTCCCCAGTTCTATTTCAGAACCACCGACGTTACAGGTGAAATCACTCTCCCTGCCGGTGTTGAAATGTGTATGCCTGGTGACAACCTGACCATTGAAGTTCACCTCATTGCTGAAATTGCAATGAACCTGAACCTCCGTTTCGCTATCCGCGAAGGTGGCCGTACGGTTGGAGCAGGACAGGTAACTGAGATTCTTGACTAAGAATCTGGTATATTTCAGGAAGGGTGTTTCCCGATACAGGGTAACACCTTTCCTAACATAAAAATTAATGTTTATGGTTGTCTGGCCTGTTTTGGACAGATAAACTGAACAGGCAAGGACTACACGGGTGTAGCTCAACTGGTAGAGTGGCGGTCTCCAAAACCGTAGGCTGTGGGTTCGATTCCTACCACCCGTGCAAAATATTAGAAAAATGGCAAAGAATAAGATCGTAGAGTACGTCAGTGAAAGTTATGATGAACTCGTACACAAAGTTTCCTGGCCAACGTGGAGCGAATTGCAAAACAGCGCTGTTGTCGTGTCCATTGCTTCCCTTATCATCGCACTTGTTGTGTTTTTGATGGACGAGGCTTTTCAGCTGCTCCTCAAACAGTTCTATTCACTGTTTTGATCAGCTAAGCGTTCCGCTTTCTAATATTCAGTAAGTGTCTACCTTAATTCACCATCCGGCATGGGCGAACAAGTGAAAAAGTGGTATGTGGTGAGAGCCATCAGCGGGAATGAGAAGAAGGTTAAGCAATACCTTGAAAGTGAAATAAACCGGCTTAACCTGCAGGATTTTATTTCACAGGTGCTTATTCCCACCGAAAAAGTCTATCAGGTACGCAACGGCAAGAAAGTGAGCAAAGAGCGTAGCTATTTGCCTGGTTATGTTCTTGTTGAAGCAGTTCTGGTAGGCGAGATTCCACACATTATTCGTAACATCCCGGGGGTTTTGGGATTCCTTGGCTCGAAGGACGAACCCGTTCCCCTGAGACCTGCCGAAGTGAACCGGATACTGGGTAAAGTCGATGAGCTCTCCGAGCAAGGCGCCGAACTCAGCATTCCGTTCATTGTTGGTGAAACCGTTACCGTGACCGATGGTCCCTTTAACAGTTTCAGCGGAGTGATTGAAGAAATCAATGAAGAAAAGAAAAAGCTGAAAGTGATGGTGAAGATCTTTGGCCGTAAAACCCCGCTTGAACTTTCGTTCATGCAGGTAGCCAAAGAGTCCTGAGTCATGGTCACGAAATTCCGCTAGTACAAATCCTCTAAGAAAGTTGCAAAATGGCAAAAGAAGTTGCTGGCTTAATTAAACTGCAAATCAAAGGAGGAGCGGCTAACCCGTCACCCCCGGTAGGTCCTGCATTGGGCTCGAAGGGTGTGAACATCATGGAGTTTTGTAAACAGTTCAATGCTCGTACGCAGGATCAGGCCGGTAAGGTCATTCCTGTGATCATTACTGTTTTCAAGGATAAATCGTTTGAATTTGTCATCAAAACTTCGCCGGTTGCCGTTCAACTACTTGAGGCGACAAAGCTGAAAAGCGGCTCTGCCGAACCTAACCGTAAGAAAGTAGCTTCCGTTACCTGGGATCAGGTAAAAGCTATTGCCGAAAACAAAATGCCCGACCTGAATTGCTTTACACTGGAATCGGCCATGAAAATGGTTGCAGGGACTGCACGCAGCATGGGTATCACGGTGAAAGGCGAAGCCCCATTTGCAGTGTAATGGTTTTCCGTTACATACAATAATTTCTCATTTCTATTAACCTTACGTGAAATGGCTAAACTGACGAAGAATCATAAACTGGCTTTAGCTAAATACGACAAGGACGCTGCCTACGCGCTTGCTGATGCTGCACGAATTGTCAAGGAGATATCTACGACCAAGTTCGACGCTTCTGTTGACCTGGACGTACGCCTTGGCGTCGACCCACGAAAAGCCAACCAGATGGTGCGTGGCATTGTTACGCTGCCTCACGGTACAGGCAAGGTGGTCCGCGTGCTCGTGCTCTGCACTCCCGATAAGGAGGAAGAAGCAAAAGCAGCCGGAGCTGACCATGTAGGCCTCGATGATTATATCCAGAAGATTAAAGACGGATGGACAGATGTGGACGTGGTAATTACCATGCCTTCCATCATGCCCAAAGTCGGAGCACTCGGACGTATCCTGGGCCCCCGCGGCCTGATGCCCAATCCGAAGACCGGCACCGTTACCATGGAAATCGGAAAAGCAGTGCAGGAAGTAAAAGCCGGAAAGATTGACTTCAAAGTCGACAAGTACGGTATCATCCATGCCTCTATCGGGAAAGTCTCTTTCGGACAGGAACAGATCATTGATAATGCTAAGGAACTCATTTCCACCATTATCAAGCTGAAACCTTCCACCGCAAAGGGAACCTACATGAAAAGCGTCTTTATGTCCAGTACGATGAGTCCTGGAATCCGTATTGATCAAAAATCGATCACAGCCTAAGTCTGGTAAGAGTAAGTATTTGATCCTTAACAACAAACATCGTTATGAGAAAAGAAGATAAGAATCAGCTGATCGATACCCTTACCGAGGAATTAAAGGCTACCAATTACCTTTACATTACCGACATATCGGACATGAACGTTGCAAACACCAATCGTTTGCGCCGTTTATGCTTCAAAAGGGATGTCAAGTTGATCGTCGTGAAGAATTCATTGCTTCAGAAAGCAATGGAACATTCCGGCAAAGACTTCAGCCCGTTGTTCGATGTTCTGAAAGGTCACACTTCCATTATGATCGCTAACCAGGGGAATATCCCTGCCAAGCTGATCAAGGAATTCCGGAAAACTTCCGACAAACCCCTGCTCAAAGGTGCCTTTGTTGAAGATATGACATTCATTGGCGATAAAGAGCTTGATTCGCTCATTGCAATCAAGAGCAAGAATGAACTTATCGCTGACGTTGTTGCCCTTCTCATGTCACCGGCGAAGAATGTTATCTCCTCGCTGCAGTCGGGTGGACAAACCTTGTCGGGCGTTCTCAAGACCTTATCCGAACGTCCTGAATAATGCGCTTACAAAAACAAATCAAATCAATCGTTGTAAAACACTCTAAATTAAAATAAAATGGCAGATTTAAAAGCTTTCGCTGAACAGTTGGTTAACCTGACCGTTAAGGAAGTAAACGAACTGGCAAAAATCCTCAAGGATGAATATGGTATTGAGCCTGCAGCCGCAGCTCCCGTTATGGTAGCCGGTGGCGCAGCAGCCGGTGGCGATGCTCCCGCAGCTGAAGAAAAGACCAAATTCGATGTGATCCTGAAGAGTGCAGGTCAGGCTAAACTGGCTGTTGTGAAACTCGTTAAGGAACTGACCAGCCTCGGCCTCAAAGAAGCTAAAGATCTCGTAGACGCTGCTCCTAAAGCAATCAAGGAAGGCGTTTCGAAAGACGAAGCTGATGCCCTTAAAACACAACTCGAAGAAGCAGGCGCTGAAGTTGAGGTTAAGTAAATAATGCTATTTGGCACAATTACCAAACAGACTGCTTACTTATGCCTCACGCATGGGTAAGCAGTTTGTTTCCTTCCCGATTCATAAATCGGGATTAATTGTTTAAATACTTTATTTCAAAAACCTTAAATTTTACCACCTTGGCTTCAACAAAAATCGAACGGATCAACTTCGGAACTTCCCAGATTCAGGCGGAATATCCCGATTTCCTCGAAATTCAGATAAAGTCATTTCAGGACTTTTTCCAGCTGGAGACCAATCCAGACAACCGTGTGAACGAAGGACTGTTCAAGGTTTTTGCCGAGAATTTCCCGATTACCGATGCCCGGAATAACTTTGTCCTGGAGTTCCTTGATTATTATATCGACCCTCCCCGCTACACGATCGAGGAGTGTCTTGAAAGAGGGCTTACCTACAGCGTTCCGCTGAAGGCCAAGCTTAAACTTTATTGTACCGACCCCGAGCACGAAGATTTTGAGACGATCATACAGGACGTTTACCTGGGCATGATCCCGTATATGACCCCCAAAGGCACTTTTGCCATCAACGGGGCCGAACGTGTCGTGGTTTCACAGCTCCACCGTTCTCCCGGCGTATTTTTCGGGACAAGTTTCCACTCAAACGGACAACAGCTGTATTCTGCCAGGATTATCCCCTTCAAAGGCTCCTGGATGGAATTTACCACCGACATCAACAATGTGATGTATGCATACATCGACCGCAAGAAGAAATTGCCGGTCACTACATTGCTGAGGGCTATCGGTTACGAAAGCGATAAAGAAATTCTCGAAATATTCGATCTGGCAGAGGAAGTGAAGGTCAGCAAGGCAGGCCTGAAAAAGTACGTTGGCCGCCGTCTGGCTGCCAGGGTGCTTAAAACCTGGATTGAAGACTTCGGAGATGAAGATACCGGTGAAGTTGTATCCATCGAACGTACCGAGGTGATCATCGACCGTGAGACGGTTCTCGAATCCCACCACATCGATATGATCGTGGATGCGGGTGCCAAATCCATCCTTCTGCACCGCGAAGATGTGAACTCACAGGAGTATTCCATCATCTTCAACACCCTGCAGAAAGACACGGCCAATAACGAAAAAGAAGCCGTAGAATACATCTACCGGCAGCTGCGCAATGCAGAGCCTCCCGATGAAGAAACAGCCCGCGGGATCATCGAAAAGTTATTCTTCTCGGATAAACGATATGATCTCGGTGATGTTGGCCGTTACAGGATCAATAAGAAACTGTCGCTCAACATTGACCTTGATACCCGGGTACTCACCAAGGAAGATATCATCTCTATCATCAAATACCTGATAGGCCTTATCAATTCAAAGACTGAGGTTGATGATATAGACCACCTCTCCAACCGTCGCGTGCGTACCGTTGGTGAACAGCTTTACAACCAGTTTGGTGTAGGGCTGGCACGTATGGCCCGTACCATCCGCGAACGTATGAACGTACGCGACAATGAGGTCTTCACTCCGATGGACCTCATCAATGCAAAGACCCTTTCATCCGTTATCAACTCCTTCTTCGGTACGAATCAGTTATCGCAGTTCATGGACCAGACCAACCCGCTGAGCGAGATCACTCACAAGCGCAGGGTGTCGGCACTGGGTCCCGGAGGTTTGTCAAGGGAAAGGGCAGGTTTCGAAGTCCGTGACGTTCACTACACCCATTACGGACGTCTCTGTACCATCGAAACCCCTGAAGGACCGAACATCGGTCTGATCTCCTCCCTTTGCGTTTATGCCAAGATCAACAAGCTAGGTTTCATCGAAACCCCTTACAAACGTGTAATCGACGGTAAGGTTGACCTTCCTGAAACTGTTTACCTCAGCGCCGAGGAAGAAGAAAACAAGATCATTGCCCAGGCTACCACACCTATCGACAAGACCGGACTTATTGTATCCGACAGGGTTAAAGTCCGCTACCTTGCCGATTACCCGCTTATTGAAAGGCAGAAGGTAGACCTGATGGATATAGCCCCCAACCAGATTGCCTCCATTGCGGCATCTCTCATCCCGTTCCTTGAACATGACGATGCTAACCGCGCCCTCATGGGATCGAACATGATGCGTCAGGCTGTTCCCCTTCTCAACCCGGAAGCTCCTATCGTGGGCACCGGTCTGGAAGGTAAGGTCGCCCAGGATTCCAGGGCCCTGATAAACGCCGAAGGCGATGGTATGGTTGAATATGTTGATTCCACTTCAATCGTGATCCGCTATGCCCGACTGGATGAAGAAAGGCTGGTGAGCTTCGACGATGATGTGAAAACCTATAACCTCACCAAGTTTGCACGTACCAACCAGAATACCTGTATCAACCTTCGTCCGATCGTACGTAAAGGTGATAAGGTGAAAAAAGGCCAGGTGCTGTGCGAAGGCTATGCCACACGTGGCGGTGAGCTGGCTCTTGGACGTAACCTGATGGTTGCCTTCATGCCCTGGAAAGGATACAATTTTGAGGATGCAATCGTGATCTCCGAAAAGGTGGTGAAAGAGGATATTTTCACTTCACTGCATATCGAGGAATTCACACTGGAAGTCCGCGATACCAAGCGTGGTGTTGAGGAACTGACCAACGACATTCCCAATGTAAGCCAGGAAGCCACCAAGGACCTGGATGAAAGCGGTCTGATCCGCATTGGGGCCGATGTGAACGAAGGAGATATCCTTATCGGTAAGATTACCCCGAAGGGCGAAAGTGATCCGACTCCTGAAGAGAAACTGCTTCGGGCTATCTTCGGCGACAAGGCCGGCGATGTGAAGGATGCTTCCCTGAAGGCTCCTCCTTCAATGAAGGGTGTTGTGATTGACAAGCGGCTCTTCTCGCGCGTCATCAAGGACAAGAAGCTGAAGGCTAAAGAAAAGGATATCGTCAAGGAACTGGATGATGAGTTCCTGAAGAATACCAATGAGCTGAAGCTAAAACTCGTTGATAAACTTACCGTGCTGGTAAGCGGAAAAACCTCACAGGGGGTTTATAACAACTTCAAGAACGAGGTGATCCCCAAAAAGGTGAAGTTCACCCAGAAAATGTTGCTCGGACTTGACTATAACAGTATCAATCCGAACAAGTGGACCACCGACAAGGAAGTGAATGATCTGATCAAGCAGCTCATCAATAATTACATCATCAAGTATAAGGAACTGCTTGGAGTATACAACCGCAAGAAGTTTGTGGCTACCGTCGGCGACGAATTACCCAATGGCATCGTTCAGATGGCAAAGGTATATGTAGCCAAGAAACGCAAACTGAAAGTAGGGGATAAGATGGCCGGTCGTCACGGGAATAAGGGTATTGTTGCCCGTATTGTACGTGAGGAAGATATGCCGTTCCTCCCCGACGGTACTCCGGTTGACATCGTGCTGAACCCGCTGGGCGTACCTTCGCGTATGAACCTGGGACAGATATTCGAGACAGTATTGGGATGGGCCGGTGCCAAACTGGGAACCACCTATGCTACGCCGATTTTCGACGGTGCCAGCATTGAGCAGATCAATGAGCTGATGGATAAGGCAGATTTGCCGCGTAACGGCAGGGTTTATCTTTGCGACGGCGGCACGGGCGAACAGTTCGACCAGCCTGCTACCGTTGGATACATTTACATGCTGAAGCTGCACCACATGGTGGACGACAAGATGCATGCACGTTCCATCGGACCATATTCACTCATCACACAACAGCCTCTCGGCGGTAAAGCACAGTTCGGAGGTCAGCGTTTCGGGGAAATGGAAGTTTGGGCACTCGAAGCTTTCGGTGCTGCCAACGTCCTCCAGGAGATCCTGACAGTGAAGTCCGACGATGTGGTAGGCCGTGCGAAGGCTTACGAAGCCATCGTGAAAGGCGAAAACATGCCTACACCGGGAATTCCCGAATCATTCAATGTGCTTGTACACGAATTGCGTGGCCTCGGTCTGAACGTGACCTTTGAATAAAATTACGGTAAAGGGATCCGCCGGCATCCTGTGCCGGCTGATCTCCACCGGATTTCAAAGTTCAGGCACAAACATTCATTTAAACCGTAAATCCTTTCTTGATATATGGCTTTCAGAAAAGAAAACACTGCCAGCAGTAATTTCTCCAAGATCAGGATCAGCCTTGCATCGCCAGAGTCCATTCTCGAACGGTCAAGTGGCGAAGTTCTTAAACCCGAAACCATTAACTACAGGACTTACAAGCCCGAACGCGACGGATTATTCTGTGAGCGTATCTTCGGACCTGTGAAGGACTGGGAATGCCATTGCGGAAAATACAAACGTATCCGTTATAAAGGCATTGTATGCGACCGTTGCGGCGTTGAAGTTACAGAGAAGAAAGTCCGCCGTGAGCGCATGGGGCATATACAGTTAGTTGTTCCGGTTGCCCACATCTGGTATTTCCGTTCACTTCCCAACAAAATAGGAGCTTTGCTTGGCCTTCCTTCCAAGAAACTGGACTCAATCATCTACTACGAACGGTATGTGGTTGTCCAGGCAGGCGTCATGGCCAGCGAAGGAGTGAAGGCGCTCGATTTCCTCACGGAAGAAGAGTACTTCGACATCCTCGATAAATTACCCAAAGAAAATCAATACCTTGAAGACAACGATCCGAACAAGTTCGTTGCCAAGATGGGTGCCGATGCCTTGTATGATCTGCTCAGCAGGCTCGACCTCGATACTGTATCCTACGATCTGCGTCATAAGGCCAATACCGAGACTTCTCAGCAACGCAAGGCTGAAGCATTGAAACGCCTCCAGGTATACGAAGCTTTCCGCGATGCGAAGACCCGCGCCGAGAACCATCCGGAATGGATGATCGTGAAAGTGGTACCTGTTATCCCGCCTGAACTCAGGCCATTGGTACCGTTGGATGGCGGCAGGTTCGCCACCAGCGACCTGAATGACCTCTACCGCAGGGTTATCATCCGTAACAACCGCCTCAAGAGGCTCATCGAGATCAAGGCTCCCGATGTGATCATGCGTAACGAAAAACGTATGCTCCAGGAAGCCGTCGATTCCTTATTCGACAACTCCCGGAAAGCCAGTTCGGTGAAGACCGAATCGAACCGTGCCCTCAAATCGCTCAGCGACAGTCTGAAAGGTAAACAGGGACGTTTCCGTCAGAACCTGTTAGGTAAACGTGTCGACTATTCAGGTCGTTCCGTTATTGTTGTAGGTCCGGAACTGAAACTGCACGAATGCGGACTACCGAAAGATATGGCCAGCGAGCTGTTCAAGCCTTTCATTATCCGGAAGATGCTGGAGAGAGGTATCGTTAAGACGGTCAAATCAGCCAAGAAGATTGTCGACAGGAAAGACCCTGTTGTATGGGAAATCCTGGAAAACATCCTGAAGGGTCATCCGGTAATGCTTAACCGTGCTCCTACACTGCACAGGCTTGGTATTCAGGCCTTCCAGCCAAAACTTATCGAAGGGAAAGCCATTCAGCTGCACCCGCTCGTATGTACGGCTTTCAATGCCGACTTCGACGGTGACCAGATGGCTGTGCATGTTCCATTGGGGAATGCTGCCATTCTTGAGGCACAGGTCCTGATGCTTGCTGCACACAACATTCTGAACCCGGCGAACGGTGCCCCTATTACGGTTCCTTCACAGGACATGGTTCTAGGTCTCTATTATATCACGAAAGGCCGTAAGTCGGAAGGCGACAAGATCGTAAAGGGTGAAGGCATGACCTTCTACTCTCCTGAAGAGGTGATAATAGCCTTTAACGAAAAGAAGATCGATCTTCACGCCTTTATCAAGGTCAGGGTTCCGGTTGAAGAAAATGGACAATGGCAGGAGAAACTCCTTGAAACTACTGTCGGACGTGTGATCTTTAACCAGGTTGTTCCGCCTGAATACGGATTTATCAACCAGTTGCTGACCAAGAAATCTCTCCGCGATATTATCGGTGACGTTCTCAAGAAAACCGGTACGGCAAAAACTGCAGCCTTCCTCGACGATATCAAGGATATGGGCTACAAGATGGCCTTCAAGGGCGGACTGTCGTTCAACCTGGGCGATGTGATTGTGCCGAAGGTGAAAGAAGAACTGGTCGGAGCTGCGAATACAGAAGTTGAAGACGTGATGAATAACTACAATATGGGTTTCATCACCAACAACGAACGTTATAACCAGATCATTGACATCTGGACCCATACCAATTCGAACCTCACCCGCAAGGTGATGGAGGATCTTTCGAAGGATAACCAGGGATTCAACCCGGTTTACATGATGCTGGACTCCGGAGCCCGTGGTTCGAAGGAACAGATCAGGCAGCTTTCCGGAATGCGTGGTCTTATGGCCAAGCCTCAGAAGTCAGGTGCAACCGGGGGTGAAATCATCGAAAACCCGATCCTTTCCAATTTCAAGGAAGGTCTGTCAGTGTTGGAGTACTTCATTTCGACGCACGGTGCCCGTAAGGGTCTTGCCGATACTGCTCTCAAGACTGCTGATGCCGGTTACCTGACCCGCCGTCTGGTTGATGTTGCACAGGATGTGATCATCTCTGAAGAGGACTGCGGAACCCTCCGCGGACTAACGTCTACTGCCCTCAAAAAGAATGAGGAACTTGTAGAATCACTGTTTGACCGTATCCTGGGCCGTGTTACCCTGCATGACATCTATCATCCCAATTCCGGCGAACTGATCGCCGCTGCCGGTGACGAACTGACAGAGGATATCTGCCAGAAGATTGAGGATTCCCCGATTGAATCCGTTGAAATACGTTCGGTGCTTACCTGTGAATCGAAACAAGGGGTATGTGCCAAATGCTACGGCCGTAATCTTGCAACCGGCCGGTTGGTGCAGAAGGGCGAGGCTGTCGGCGTTATTGCCGCCCAGTCGATCGGTGAACCCGGTACCCAGCTTACCCTCCGAACCTTCCACGTCGGTGGTGTTGCAGGTGCCAACATCGCATCTTCGTCGCGCATCATTGCCAAGTACAACGGTATCATCGAAATTGATGAATTGCGTTCGGTTTCCTACACCACGCCTGAAGGAAAGACCTATGATATCGTTCTGGGCCGTTCGGCCGAAATGAGGATACTGGATAAGAATACCGGGATCATCCTGGCATCCGGTCATATTCCTTATGGCGCCAACCTCTATCTGAAAAACGGCGACGATGTTAAGAAGGGCGACCTGATCACCGATTGGGATCCTTACAACGCCGTTATTCTCTCGGAAGTTACCGGTAACATCGTATTCGAGAATATTCTCGAAGGGGTTACCTACAAGATTGAGGCTGACGAACAGACCGGCTATCAGGATAAAGTCATCATTGAATCCCGTGTCAAGACCAAGAATCCGGTTATCAAGATCATTTCGCCGGATGGGGAAGAACTCAGGAACTATGATATTCCGGTAGGATCGCACCTGCAGGTTGAGGACAATGGCAGCATCAAGGCCGGAGAAATCCTGGTTAAGATACCGCGTGCTGTTGGTAAGACAGGTGATATCACCGGTGGTCTGCCCCGCGTCACCGAGTTGTTCGAAGCCCGTAACCCATCCGATCCGGCTATCGTTGCCGAAATCGACGGTGTTGTATCGTTCGGAAAGAAACTAAAACGTGGCAACCGTGAAGTGATCATCACCTCCAAGACTGGTGAAGATCGCAGCTATCTTGTTCCGACCACCAAGCAGATCCTGGCACAGGAAAACGACTATGTCCGCGCCGGAACGCCGCTTTCCGACGGAGCTGTTACTCCTGCCGATATTCTGGCTATCAAGGGACCTATGAAGGTTCAGGAGTATATCGTGAATGAAATCCAGGAAGTTTATCGTCTCCAGGGTGTGAAGATCAACGACAAGCATTTTGAAGTGATTGTACGGCAGATGATGCGCAAGGTTGATGTTGTAGACCCCGGTGATACGAAGTTCCTTGAAGGCGAGCTTGTTAACAAGACCGACTTCAACGACGAGAATGACTGGATCTTTGGGAAGAAAGTGGTTGAGGATCCCGGTGACAGCACATCGCTGAAGCCAGGTCAGATCATCACTGCAAGAAAGCTCAGGGATGAGAATTCCATGCTGAAGCGTCGTGACAAGAAACTGGTAGACGCCCGCGATGCCAAACCGGCTACGGCCAAACAGGTACTCCAGGGTATCACCCGTGCTTCGTTGCAGGTACGCAGTTGGATTTCTGCAGCTTCATTCCAGGAAACAACCAAGGTGCTGACACAGGCATCCATTCAGGCTAAGAGCGATGAACTGCTCGGTCTGAAGGAAAACGTAATTGTCGGTCATCTGATTCCTGCCGGTACCGGACTTCGTGAATATGAACACCTGATCGTAGGATCGCGTGACGAATATGCACGTATGCTGGCTTCCAAGGCCGAATAACAGATAAAACAACAAGAGCTTATGAAAGATGGGTTGTTCAGGAGTGAATGACACACTTTCATAAGCTTTTTTACTAACATAAGGATTTTACATATGAACGACCAGAAAAATCAAAATCAGATCAATATTGAATTGACTGATGATATGGCTGAAGGCATTTATTCGAACCTGGCAGTGATCACACATTCAGGGACAGAATTCGTTGTGGACTTCATCAAGATGATGCCGGGAGTTCCGAAGGCAAAGGTGAAATCACGGATCATTCTTACCCCGCAGCATGCAAAGCGGCTGTTCAGGGCGCTGAAAGAGAATATCGCAAAATTTGAATCCGTACACGGGCCCATCAAGGAGACAGAAGGAGGGGAGATGCCCTTCCAGTTGGGCGGCCCGGTCGGACAAGCATAAAAAAAAGCAGCCTCAGGCTGCTTTTTTTATGAAGGATTGTTAGGGCTTCTGCACCTCATCCGCCTCTGGCACCTTCTCCTGAAGGAGAAGGGGGATGGTGCCGGATTCCGGATTTTTGCGGTTAATCCTTTGAGCGGTTTCAGCACCTCATCCGCCTTCGGCACCTTCTCCTGAAGGGGGATGTTGCCGGATTCCGGATTTTTGCGTTTACTCCTTTGAGCGTTTTCACCACCTCATCCGCCTCCGGCACCTTCTCCTGAAGGAGAAGGGGGATGGTACCGGATTCCGGCTTATTTGCGTTTACTCCTTTGAGCGGTTTCAGCACCTCATCCGCCTTCGGCACCTTCTCTTCAAGGAGACGGGGGAAGTGAGTCCGGGTTTTATGATTGGTATGTTAGCCTCCCGTAAATTACATCTCTATAGCAGGCCGGGCAAGAATGAATCACTGCCGGCAGAATTATTAGGATCAGGTTCTTTGAAATCAGGTCTTGATGAATTTACCTTCAGCTAATCTCAAACCCTTTTGGGTTAACTGTATAGAATACATACCGGGAATCCAGTTATGGATGTTCAAGATGTAATTTCGGATGCCATCGGATATTATATCGCTTTTTATCAATTGACCACTGAGATTGTATACATTCAGGAATATGTCCCCTGTAACTGCCCGATATTTTTGTTCATGAAGATTGCCATAATCATTGGCTTCAGTCGTAAATGCCGGTACTTCTATTGTCACATACTCGCTAGCCGGGTTAGGGTAAATCTTTAGCTTCATACTTGAATTTATTTCAGGCGCATCAGGCATGGAAACGATTATGCAGTTTCCGGGCATCTCTATAGTGTCACTCACGACAGGATGAGGGCACAGGCTGTCATAAGTTAAAGGCATAGAATAAATGCTGTCATACTGCAAATCGGTATTGAATTTATACAGACCTATCATATCAGGATGTCCTGGATATGATCTGACGGTCACACCTGATACAATGAATTTATCGTCAAAAGTTTTGATCATTTTTGTAAAAATGATTTGCTCTTCTTCAATTTTCTGAGCTTTTATATTGCCAAGTGTATCCATTTTATTCAATGACCACCAGTTATCAGACGTTGTGGTGCCAAATTGTGTACCGATAATTAGTGTTGTATCATTTAAAAACAATAGTGAGTTTGCTATACCAGCGATTGCAAGAGGTTCGTCATATAGCCGATATTTCTGAATGGTATCACCATTTATATTCAGCTTAAATATATAAGACTTGGGTAGTGGTCCTCCATATCTGCCGGCTGTATAATAAAACTGCTTCCCACTGTTTTCAACCGAACAATTTGCTTCACCCCACCCGTTAAAAAGCGGTGTCACCCAGGTAGTTACCCATAACAGGTTTCCTTCCTGATCAACTTTATACCAAAAAGGTCGGGTGGAGCAGATGTTAGGCTGAACTTGATAATCTACTATACCTGTAACTAAAGAACATGTGTCCGATGTCATTATCAAATCAAATCCATTCTCATTTTGTCGCATATAGGTCGGATCATAAGTGTAAGCATTTATCCATGCAACAGATCCATCATGATTGAATTTTACCAGGCTTTCCCGGTCTTCATCAAAACTAATATTATAAAGTGTTCTATGAGCTATATAGCTTCCATCGGGCAATTCATATATTCCTGCGTCAAATACGGTCTGTCGACTTGGGTTATTGGATTCTAATAAGGTGCACCATTCCTTTTCACCACAGGCATTAAACTTCATGACATAGGAATCAACAACTTCATCTTCAGGATTTAAATAACCCCCTACAATGAATCCTCCGTCAGAAGTCTTATTCATACAAAGCACTGTTGTAGCCCTTATTCCTCCGCCAATATTGATTTCATATCATTGTTGTCCGGTAAAGTTAGAAAATAATTTTTGAGATCATCTAAATGCTTGA
>CAZJCG010000021.1:0-64312 GCA_964544545.1 uncultured Lentimicrobiaceae bacterium
TTCAACAAGAAAGAAGAGTAATATCTCCTCCCTTGATCAAAAAGCCGTTGTCCCAATTCCGGGATAACGGCTTTTTTGTCAGGGAGTGACCTTTCCTACAAATAACATAGAATTATTATCCACTATAATCATATCGCTGGAGTCAACCAGGCCGTCTCCGTTGATGTCGTCAGGGATATATCCGGTCAGGAATGAATAGGCTGCATTATCCACCTGGATCAAATCACCCGAATCGATAATTCCATCCTGATTACAATCACCGCCAGGTATTACATAACTGCCCGAGATTAATTTCTGATTTCCTCCGTAGGATTGACCGGCTATGGTGCGAAAATCGTATGTAACCGTCGATCCTGAAAAAATGACAGGCATTGCAGACCAGATTTCGATACTATTTCTGTGCTTAATCACAATATAATACTCACCCGAAAGAGCAGAAGGGATCATTGTGGATGACGTCCCGTCGGTATTCAGGCTGGCACAATAAGTCGTGCCGACCCGTTCGTACGGTGGCAATGGATTGTGCAGCTCAAAAGTAATCTGATCTGCTATGGATCCTGCGTATTGGTTCCCGGCGGCATTGTGTGCCTTATTCATACCAGTTCCGTTAAACAAGCCTTCCAGAAAGAGATTCAGGTTCAGCAACCTGCCAGGCACTTCCGAAATGGTAACATCATCGATGTACCAATAATCGAATTGGTTCAGATCACCTTCTACCGTGAAAGCAATGTAAGTAACAGGAGAATCCAGATTATGAAGAACCGGAACGGATACCATAGCCGGCCCAATATTCTGGCTTGAGGTAGACATTGACCAATCCTCATTCACCCAATTAACAAGATCGGTACTTGTTTGTATTCGTAAAGTCGCACCGGTTGATAGTGCATCCAACATGTGTTTGAACGTCAGGCTCAGTTCAACCATCCCGGTAGTGTTGATGGGTGCAGAAATCAGACGACTAAATCCCTGGCTGACACTCTGATGGTTTGAACGAATCTCAAAAGGGGATCCGCCGGCATTCACACTTTGCACCAACGACCATGTATAATTACTTCCGGTTGCGCTGGATTGAACCGACCAGCATGAAGGTAATACTTCGCTCTGGAACGATTGAGCATACGGCAAGGTAACACTGGCACATGAAGTAGTTGCCTGCTGGGATATACCATAGGAGTAATAATTGTCGGGACTAACTGAATAGAGTTTGTAGTAATAAGTCGTCGATCCTGTAAGACCGGTATGGGAAAATTCTTCAGATGATCCGACGTACACAACCGTACCGCCACCCGGAATGGTATTTCCGGGAGCATATGAAGTTCCCCCGACCGGATTTCCGAAAACAGGGCTGGTGTTCGATACAAGCATGCAATTATAGTTGCTGCTGTTTCTATGCCAGGTCAGGTCGATCCGGGAAGAGCTGATGACGGTTGTTGCAAGTTGGGTTGGCGTTCCGATAGTGTTGATTCCCACCGTGAATGAGATAGTAGTTCCTGCAGAGGTGACATTATAGATATTGAGCCCGCCTGGTGATCCGCTCTGGAGAAAGCTTGAAGGGTTCGTGGCATCGTTGATAGCCGTTCTGCCGGATCCCGCAGAGAGAAAGGCACTGTTGGGACTACCGTTTGCAGTGGTCGTTCCGTTTATCCGGTAAATATAAACTTCATCCGGGGGACCATTTGCATTTCCGTTCCAGGAAGGATCGATCCTGTAAACCAGCAGTCCCGAACCGGGCAGGGTTCCTTCGAATGTTCCCGAAGCCTTTCGGTATTCCAGCACAAAGTATTCGGTAGGCGAGTTGGGAGAGGCGATCTTATAACAATTATTGGAGGAAGCACTCAGCGGATTCAATGTATAAGTTCCTGAAGCAGTTATCTCAGGAATGGAAGCAATCCATGCATGATCGGAATACTTCCACTTCATATAGGCCCCCATGTGGCCAAAGCCATATTCCATCAAGTCCCAGTTCTGGACAGGGTGAAGTCCATCGTAGCTGTAATGGTACAGGTCAGGTGCTCCGATTGAGTGAAACATCTCATGGCACAGTGTTTTAACATCCAGTTGCGTCTCCGGCTGAAATGTATATTCCCACACATGCTTGCCGTTGATAGTGACATTGTATGAGTAGAGCACCCAACTGTGAGCCCAGAGCAAGGCAGCCCAGGCGCCGTTATTCCCCCTGACATTGAAGCAAATATTGTCGATATTGCCGTCATTATCACCATCAATATTCAGCCCGGATGGAACCGGTGAATTCACGTTGATCCAGTCAATGGCATCTTTTAACAAAGTGTGTTCCCGGATCGTCCTCTCCGATTCGTTGCTGTATCCGCCCGGATTTGTAGTGGCATTGTAAGGCTCAAAATAGCTGCGCGGGTGCGTATCGGTATACGAAAGGTTCACCGTCATCGGGCAGGCAGGATAGTGAGTCGAGCTGATGGTCAGTAGGTTATAGGACACTTCCCGGAAATAGGACTTCAGGGAAACACCCGTTTCCGGATTGAACTTATCATCAAAATACTGTCGGGTACTGGAAAATTCGGAATCGTCGGAGAATTTGATATAGATAACCAGATTATTGGTGGTATCGGTGACAGGAGACTTAGCACTCTTGGTATAGGCTGCATAGTAATCCATCCGGGTCTTTTCATATACTTTACCGGAAATCCGCGCCCATTTTTTAAGCCCCACCAACCCTGGATTTACCTGGTTGACCCGGTATTTAGTAGGTTTCACCACATCCCCATCTTCCTTTCCGTAATAATAGTATCCATCATCGGCCTGGATGATCGTAAAACCATCCGCGTCGTGAATCCAGTTAAAAAATTCATCGCCGGAAACATAACAATCAATCTTTGAACCGTCGGGTTGCTTGATTGTGTATGGCAGGAAGGAATAATAATTTGCAAGCAGAGCATGGGAAACAGCCAGCAATGCGAGTGTTAGCAGTAAGTTTCTGAGCATTTACGAGTAAAGTTCGGCTGAGTAGTCATTCATTAATAGCATTTTAGCCGGAAGGTAATACAGATGAAAAAATATCGATATAACTCCGTGAATGCCCCGTCACTATTGAAACCTGGCGTCTGAAAAGGGTTCAGGGTTAAAAAAGTATTATCATTTATCATTCCTGGAATTGGGCTTATAAAAAAACCAGGACTAATCCGGGTCTTACAGACAGAATCCGGATTAGTCCTGGCAGGGTGATCATCAGGTGGAGAAAGTTGCAGGCAACTTCTCCGCTTCGTTATCAGGGTGTAATCTTAGCAATAAACATAGCCCCGTTGTTATCAAGCAGGATCATATCACCGGAATCGATGATACCGTCACCATTGACATCGGTGGAGAGGTAACCCGAGAGAAATGCCGCAGCATCGTTATCTACATCGATCATGTCGCCAGAGTCAATGATACCATCCTGTGTAATATCCCCTCCGTAGATCACAAACTTCCCGGAGATCAGTTTCAGGTTGTTTCCGTATGCCTGTGCAGCCGAGCTGCTGAAGTTGTAACTGACGGATGCCCCGCTGAACGACAAAGGCGAACCATTCCAGGTCTCAATACTATTCCTGTGTTTTATTACCAGAAAGTAGCTTGACCCAAGGGTGGCGGGCACCGTTACGGAGGCGGTCCCGTCAACATTCACATTGACGGTGTAAGGACCTCCGGCCAGTGCGTAAGGAGAGGCAGCATTATGGAGTTCCAGGGTCACCTGGTCGGCTATATTACCCGGGAACTGAGGTCCAATGCTATTCTGAGCCTTATTCATATTCGTTCCGTTGAATAACCCCTCAAGGAACAAGGTCAGGTTCAGTGTTTTGACATCAGCCCACACAGTTACATCATCCACATACCAGTAGTCGTAATTATAAAGGTTACCTTCGATTGTGAACGCTATTCTTGTACTGGGTGAATTGAGATTATTCATTACGGTGGTAGTCACAAGGTTGGCAGCAATGTTAGTCGAAGAAGTGGCAACCGACCATGCCTCGTTGGTCCATGTGACACCATCGGTGCTCGACTGTATACGCAAGGTACAGCCGGTGGAATAGGCATCCAGCATGTGCCTGAAACTCAGACTCAGCGAGGTAAGTCCTAATGTATTCAGAGGAGGTGAAACAAGGCGCTGTACGCCAGAAGAAACACTCTGCCAGCCTGATTTCATCTCATAAGCTGATCCGCCTGCATTTGCAGTGTTAGAAACAGTCCACTTGTCAACTGCACTCGTTCCCGAGTATTGAGTTGACCAGCAGGATGGAATTGTCGATGTTGAAAAGGCTTCGGCAAGGGGAAGCGTGGAATTCCCGCAGGAAGTCTTAGCACTGGCAGCTAGTCCGCCTGAATAGGTGTTGCCTGCATCAAAAGAGAAGGCTTTGTAGTAATAGGTCGTATTCTGCGAAAGTGAAGTGTGATTGAACAGTAATGCATTTCCCCTGTAGATCACGGTACCACCGCCGGAAATCGGGTTACCGACAGCATAATTGGTTCCGTTCACCGGCACTCCGAAAGTACTGGTCATGTTGGTTGCAATCATCACATCGTTGCTGGCCAGGTTTTTCGTCCAGGCCAGATTGATCTGGTCTGAACCGGCGGCTAAGGCAGAAAATGCTGCCGGATTGGCAACCACGCCTGAAATACAGCTTATAGTTGCATCCCACCCGCTGTATGTTTCAGAACCATCGCTATGGAACACGAAAGTCAACGCACCTGAAGCATTGTTGGCCAGGATGGTCCCTGGCGAAGTACTACCGCAGTATGTACCTATTAATGTGGAAGAAGTGGAAGTCCCGTCGTAAATTTTCAGGTAATCGTACCCACAGGATGTATGTGATTCGAGCAGAAAACTCGTGAATACAAATTGTAGCATATTCCCTGTCCCACCGGGGTAAAATGTCATGGTAAAATCCTGACTGTTATTATAATTTGCAGCCGATCCGCCCGGGTCATAGAAATTACCGGCACAGGTTGTAATAGAACCGTTGGTCATGTTGAAGATCGGATCGGTGACATTGATAAAGCTGGTCTTTGTTTCGGTAGTGGTGCCGCTTACAGTCAACGACACGGTTTTCTGTCCGGTAGTGTTGTATGTAACGACATGCGGACCTTGTGTGTTTGCAGTGGCCGGTGATGCTCCATCGCCGAAATTCCACGACCAGGAATTGACATCGCAGGTGGATGCATCGGTAAATGTGGTTGTGTTATTCACAACGATGGTGGTTGCGCTGGCTGTAAAATCAGCATTCACAGCATTCACCGTAACATAATTTGTCTTGGTGACCGAATTACTGCCAACGGCATTGGTCGCTGTTAAAGAAATGGAGTAACTTCCGTAAGCAGTGAACTGAACATGGGGATTTTGCGAAGCTGCCGATGTGCCATCTACATAATTGAAGGTAGCCGGTGAGATGGACCAAGACCAGGATGTGGGCACGCCACCTGTCTGATCGGCAAGGGCAACAGTACTGTTCAAACAAGGTTTGGTTGTACTTATCGAGAAATTTGCTGTAGGAGCCACGGGACCAAAGAGGAAGGATGCGATACGTGTCCTCCAGGGAGTGGTCCCTGAGGTCTGGATATACTCAGTCGTATACCAGAATGTCCCATCATCTGTAGGATCCACTGACATCATGCTGTAGTCGCCCCATCTTGCGGCCGACCCAGACTGGTATCCGGCCCCGTTCATGATTGTCTGCTCTGCAAAAGTCATCTGACCGAGAGGATCACCTGCCAGCCTGCCGGTATAAGAGATCGACGGATAAATTGTGGTACTGTTCCCCAACGAATATCCGAGGGCAATATCACCGGCACCATTCATGGCAATACTTCCCATCCATCGATGAGAAGCATCCGGCGAATAAGTCCCCTGTTGATATATAGACCATCCGCTTCCGGTATTCCTTAGTTCGTACCAACGGATACCGGCATGAGCAGTTCCGTCAACTTCAACAGTATGGTTGGTCACCATGGACTGATGGGTTCCGAAGTTCCGGTACTGCAGCCTGAACATCAGACGATCGGTCAGCGTTTCAAGTTTTACGGTTGTTCCGGGCTGAGGTACGCAGTTACCGCTGCTGCAGACGGTCGAGTTGAATGGAGCAGTCACGAGGCTGGAGGCTTCCGTGAATGTGGAATTGGCCGGAGTGGCCCAGTCAACATGGAATTGCCAGATTTTGAGATAATCTTCGGTCGAAGAAGACCAGTCGTTGAAATAGGTAAAATAATTGGGCGAACCTGTTGGCGGAGGAGTGACTCCATCCCAGTCGGAAGGAAGCATACTTCCCGGATCGCTGCTGGCGCCAAGATCGAAGTAAACCATCTGGGCTGAAGCATCACCGGTGAGCATCTTTGACCTTTCCAGAGCGCAGGCTCCTGCCCCGCCCCAGGATGATCCGCTGATGAACTGGTTTACAGCCATATAATATCCATCTGGCCATACTCCGAACTTCGGATAGTCAGGCATCTTGTTCCCGAATTCAAAAACATACCTGTACCATGCCCCTGTCGGATCGGCTGTTTGGGATACTGCAACCAGCACAGCATACTGCGTGGAGTTGGGTAGGGAGAACTGGGATATCATCCAGCGGTCAGCAGCCTGATCGTAAAGTACAATCGGGTCACCATTGTTGGTACCATTCCATGGTGAAGGAATTCCGGTCCAGATGGTACTCAGGTTTGCCGGGCCATACAAGGATGCTCCGGATTTACTGAAAACCTGAAATCCAAGATTTACAACCTGAACATAATGGTTCGGGCCCACATCACCTTGCGTATCGGGAGGATAAACGCCATAGGTATTGTTGATCCCTTCAAAATTCTGGATGGGAGCCTTAGGAGAAGGAATATTATCGTAGACAGCAGTCTGCAACGCCGGGTCAACAGAAAACTTTACCGGATTTTCATTCAGCTTCCGCAACTTTTTCAGGTTCAGTTCATTCTCAACCTCATCTTTATCCTTTTCTCTCTTATTCACTCTGCCGGTTTGAATCGGGATATCCCGTAAAGGAGGTGAAACATCAAAATAGATGGCTTTCGACGATTTCGTCGGCTGAATGGAGGCATTCTGGGAAAATGCTGACTGTGTTACTGTCAGGAACAAGCAAACAGTAGTAAAGATTAGTAATTTTCTCATAGATGGTTTCGGGTTAATGGTTTATGGTTTGTTTGTTTTGATTTTAAATGGTTATGAGTATTAATATCTTTCAACTAAAATAGTAAGTATTCCGGATCAGGGAATGATCGCCCCTATGAAATGTGCAGCGTTTTTCTCCAGCATGATCATGTCGCCGGAGTCGACCAGAGCATCGCCGTTCAGGTCCGCTGTGATATAGCCCGTAGTAAAAACAGCGGCGGAATTACCTACCTGGATCATATCGTCCGAATCAATAATTCCGTCCTGATTGGTGTCTCCTGCGTATACCAGCCAGTATCCATCTGCAGACTGTAGCAGATTACTTCCGAAAACCTGATCCGGTTGATTAAATGCATAGCTGATGTAAGCTGATCCGAATGAAACCGGCATGGAACTCACTGTTAATATGCTGTTGCGATGCCTGATAGCTATATAGTAGTTATCATTGAGTCCGACAGGAATATCAACCAAGGCTGATCCATCAGTTGCCAGTTCAACGTTTGTTTCCGAGAAAACCAGAGAGTCAAAGTCAGAACCCAGGTGCAGTTCCAGAGTCAATATATCAGCAATTGAGTCTCCCCAACGGGGGCCTCCTTCATCCATCGCATTGTACATCTGTCCTGAGCCCGCGTAAAGTCCTTCCAGTAAAACAGATAAGGAAAGTGTTTTGTTTGTTTCTCCGGCCTGTATCAGGGAAACAATTTCGGGGACATGTCCTGTCATACTGATCGTGATATTGGCAGTCCGGGTCATTGTATCTTCATTTTGGGTAAAAGAAGCAGTGATCACTCCATTACCACTGCCTGAAGGAGTTACTGTGCACCAGCTTTGATCGCTCACAGCCGTCCAGTTGCCGTTGGATGTAACTGTGTAAAGGGCTGTACCGGCGGAAGCGTCAACATTCCGGCTTAAAGGATCAACAGTCAGAACCGGTATCAGCGTACCGGTAACAGCTACATCGTCGATACACACCCCGTAGCCGTATCTGGCATTACCCTCAAAAGTAATGCAATAGCTGTCGGAACTGTTCGGCAAGCTTATCGTTCGCAGAGTCCAGGATGAAACGCTGGTGGTATAGGTTGCCAGTTGTTGCCAAGCTGAACCCGAAGAGGTCCTGTAATAAACAGTAAGTTCATCCTGGTCACCGGCCCACGAACGCATGTAATGCCAGAATGTAAGCGTCGGGTTCGAGATCAGTGAAAGATTGATTGATGGACTGATCAACCGGGTAAGGTTTGAAGAAGATGTGGCATCTTTCAGACAGGCATTGTAATATCCGCCATGTGCTGCTGACGGATAGCTGCCACCGTTTCCGGCTATGAATGCCCAGTTTACCCCCGAACCATTGACCTGTTCCTGTGACCAGCAACCCGGCATCGATCCACCGTTTTCGAATCCTTCCGTCCATGGGAAATCAGCAATTGAACCACAAGTTGTTGCGAAGGTCACATCCTCACCGTATGTGGTTCCGGCGGCATTAGTGGCATAAGCCCTGACATGATAGGTGGTATTGGCTGATAAACCCGTGATCACGCTGATGAATGTTCCCGGCCCAGATCCGTCGTTTGTATGTTGTCCGGCAACTGTCGGGCTGGCAGAGGAACTCCAACAAACACCGCGCGCAGTAACCTGGCTTCCCCCTTCACATATCACGTTACCACCTCCTGTTGCGGAATTCATCGTGATGGAAGTTATGGCTGAGGTCATCACTCCCGCCGAAGGGACCATCTGGACATCCAAAGTCACTGTATTATGGTCGCCTACGACTACCCCGGTTATAGTTTGTGTCAGATAGCAACCGGCTGAAATTTGCAATGTATAGGTACCCGCTTTGAGAGGCCGGTGATAATCCCCATGGATGGCAGAGGAATAAACCTCAGAGTTGTTCAGATCGTGGCCTGTGATATATATTTTAGCGACTACAGGCAGACCTGTTACCTGATCCGTGATGGTGCCATGTATTCCATACCGGGCTTCCTTCAGGTAGAGGATCAATGAACGCCAGTTATAGTTCCAATGGGTCTCCAGTTGACTTGCCGGTAAAAGTTTGGTATCCGACAGTTCGATGGTAACCTCACGGCAATGCTGAAAGTAATTCATATAATCCTGCCTTCCGCCGCTTATTGTGTACCATGCATATCCATTGGTAATGCCATTTTCGTAATCGCTCATGTAACCCGATAGAGCATGCACATGCACTGTGTCGGCATATTCGCGACTCACATAAATCCACCAATTGTTATCCGCATGCAGGGTCGACCAAGTATCCCAGGGGTAATTCACCACCTCAGCTCCTCCGTGAAAATTCACGGCCGTCACGAAATGATGCTGCGTGGCAAAATCCATGAAAGCGACGGTTTCCGGTTGCCAGGCATAGCCATCCGGATGATCTCCATCTTCCGGATCAGGATAATTCCGGTTCAGGTCCACCCCATTGACATTGTAACGGGTTGCTCCGCCCACCGTACTGTTCCCTCCCGCGTATGTCCCGTCAGGATTCGCCAGCGGGTTGATGTAAATCTCAAGGTTATTGACGAGATCGGTAACTTCCGCATTGCTCCCGTAATTGGCAAGAAGGTAATCGATGAGGTGGAGCATCAGAATGTATCCTGTCGTCTCGTCTCCATGGATGGATGAGGTGTACAAAACCTCCGGCTCCGGTTCATCCGAGGCTACATTGTCGGATATCTTTGCCATCATGATCTTCCTGCCACTCGACAAGGTAGTCAGCACCGAAACATGGCAAAGGCCCGGATAGCTCGACTGGAATTGTGTCATCAAACTTTCATAGGCAGCATAGGTCGGATAGTAGTTCCAGGTCGCTGACGGTGACAACATCCCATAGTCGCTCATCTCCACATCGGGTTTGTAACCAGGGGCCGGGAGAAGGTTGATGTCATACCCTCTGGCACAGAATTTCAGAAACTGTTCCTGATTGGCATAGGCCCAGACAGTATCATTCCGGACATTATCGATTGATATCAGACCTGATACAGCGTCAATCTCAGATCTAGTATTGACAGGAAAAGAAAAGTAGTACTCTTTCCGGTTCTGGGCGAAGATCGATTGAATTGCGGCTAATCCAAATATAAGAACCAATATCCAGCTTTTCATGGTCATGAGTATTCATTTGAAATAACAGGCTATTGTCAAAATAGAGTTACACCTTTTCAGGGAAAAGAAGACCGCAGCGACGTCTGTTGTATGCAACAGCGCCATGCAGGATTAAAATCCTTTCACTGCTGCTGTTCCATCTCACTTCGCCACCTCAGGAACAGCGCTACGCTTAAGTTATTCCGATATTGCCAGAGTTATCCGCCACCTGAAGGACACATGGCGGGCAACTTATTCAGCAGAGCACCATTGAATCCCGATTCAAATTACTCTAAGCCAAAGGCTTCATTAAGAGACATTTTTACCAGGGCTCGATATCAATATCAACACGGGGAAAACTTACGGAATCACCCGGGCAACGAACATGGAGGCATTATTATCCAGCAGCACCATGTCGCTCGAATCAATCAGACCGTCTCCATTGAGGTCATTGAAAATGTATCCGGTGATAAATCCGGCCGCATCATTATCGATCAAAACCATGTCGCTGGCATCAACAAGTCCGTCCTGGTTCGGATCGCCTCCCCAGATCATCCAGGTACCGTCCGCAGCCTGATACATGTTAGATCCATAAGCCTTTGCAGCACTGTCGAACAGGTAGGTGACACTGCTTCCGGCAAAAGAAACAGGGAATGCGCTGACTGTTTCAATGCTGTTCCGGTGCCGGATCGTGATGTAGTATGAACCGCTCAATGCCGCAGGGAACGTTAGCGAAGCAGTGCCTTCCGTTTGCAGATCGACGTTTGACAAACTGTAAACCAACGAATTATAATCACCACTGTCGTGAAATTCCACTGTTATTTTATCGGCGATGTTAGCGCCCCAATGGATACCATTTTCATCCATGGCGGGATTCATCATTCCCGGGCTTCCGTACAATCCCTGAAGGAATACGCTCAGGTTCAGGGTTTTGTTAACGACTCCGTTTTGCGTAACCGTAACCACCACCGGCGTCAGTCCGTTCACTGTGACCGTAATGTTTGCTATACGCTGAACAGCCGATGTATTCTCCTCAAAGTTTGCTGTCAGGGTTCCTATGCTCCATCCTGAAGATGGGGTGACCGTACACCAGCTCTGGTCGCTCACTGCTGTCCAGGCAGCATTCGATACGACTGAAAATGTCGTTGAACCGGCGGGAGCTGTAACAGTTTGATTGAGAGGTGTAACTGCAAGCGTTGGTGGCGGATTCAGGAGAATGTTGCTGCATACGCTGTAGCAATTCGACGAATTGGTTGCCAGAGGTGTATTGATCCCTCCTATGTACTGACTGATCTTTGTCGCGTAAGGAGTCGTAGAAAAGTTAAAGGTCAGGCTTGCCGTTTGTGTAGCCCAGGGGACAGTGTTGGTGAGTTTAATCCGGCAAACCCGGTTCGGGTTGGATGGATTTGTAGAAAGGATGGTCCCGTATCCTGCACCCGGAGGCGCCTTGGATGCCAGCTTGATAATATTGGAAGCCTGTGCAAAAGTGATGCTGTTAGGTTGCTGCGCAGCATTAAGAGTTGAGGTTCCGGCTACGATCGAAGCAGTAACAGTACCTCCGTTGTATATAGCCGGATTTACCAGAATCGCTCCCTGAATTGTGGCCAGCTCAAACGGAGTGGCTGCAATATTATCCCAAAGCAACAGATCAAACTCGAAAGTATAAGGGGACGTCTGCACATCGTTGGCCATAGTCATCAGGAATTCAGGCACTGTTGCTGCAGCCTGGGTTACAGTAACTGATACGGGGCTGGTACCGGAGGCTGTCACGGTTATTGTGGCCACCCTTACTGATGTGTTCGCATTTTCAGAATAGGATGCCGAAATGGTGCCGTTGCCGCTTCCTGAAGGTGTTACCGTACACCAGGCCTGGTCGCTGGAAGCTGTCCAGCCAGTGTTGGATGTCACTGTAAAGGATGTACTGCCGGCAGCAGAGGTTACCGACTGGTTCGAAGGAGTCACGCTCAGCGACGGAACCAGTCCAGCCTGTGTTACGGTAACGGTGACCGGTGTGATCCCGCTGACTGTAACGGTTATCGTGGCGATCCGGGTCGTCAGGGTGGTATTTGCCGTATAGTTTGCCGTTATAGATCCGTCGCCACTGCCTGATGCCGTAACGGTACACCAGCTTTGGTCGCTGGAAGCAGTCCAGGCTGAATTTGAAGTGACCGTAAAGGACGCAGCTCCGGCATCGGATGTAACCGGCTGATTGGAAGGTGAAACTGTTAGTGTTGGTGCGGCCTGAACCACAGTCACTGTCACAGGTGTCAGTCCCGTAACGGTGACGGTAATGTTCGCAGTGCGGGCAGCAGAAGTAGCATTCTGGGCGTATGAAGCAGTGATGGTTCCATTCCCCGATCCGGAAGCTGTCACTGTACACCAGGTTTGGTCGCTGCTAACGGTCCAGTTGGAGTTTGATGTCACGGTGAATGAAGTATTACCTGCCAGTGCAGTGACGTTCTGGCTTGAAGGTGCAACAGCAAGCGTCGGAGTTGCAGTTCCTGTGACGGAAACATCATCGATACACACACCATAACCGTATTTGGCATTTCCTTCAAATGCGATATAGTAATCACTGGTGGTATTGGGAAGGCTGATCGTCCGCTGCGTCCATGAATTCACAGTGGATGTGTATGTAGCCAGTGAAGTCCATGTTCCGGTGGATGAAGTACGGTAGTACACGATGAGTTCATCCTGATCACCGCTCCAGGCACGCATATAATGCCAGAAAGTAAGCGTTGGACTCGAAATCCCGCTAAGGTTCAGTGTTGGAGTGATAAGTTTTGTGATATTCGCTGAAGATGTGGCATCCTTCAGACAAGCATTGTACGTTCCGCCATGGGCAGTTGACGGATAACTTCCGCCATTACCGGTTATGAAAGTCCAGTTCAGTCCCGAGCTACTGACCTGCTCCTGTGACCAGCATGAGGGGATTGCACCTCCGTTTTCAAATCCTTCACTCCAGGGAAACGAAGTGATTGTACCACAGAGTGTTGTAAAGGTAAGATCCTCCCCGTAAAAAGTACCATAGGTATTGGTGGCGTATGCCCTTATATGATAGGTGGTAGTGGAACTCAATCCGGTTATGGAGCTGGTATAAGAACCTAGTCCTGAGCCATCTGTGGTGTGTGAGCCGGAGATCGTCGGGTTGGCCGAGGTACTCCAGCAGACTCCTTTAGCAGTGATTGCTGATCCGCCGTCGGAAGTCACATTCCCGCCGGATGTTGCGGAATTCAGTGTAACGGCGGATGCCGCTGTGGTTGAAACGATGGCACCGCCAGGAGTAAATGTCAGGTCGCTTCCGTAAGAAGTTCCATCTGAATTGGTTGCTACAATCCTGAAGTGATAAGCCGTCCCGGCTGTTAATCCCGTTATGCCCGCCGAAACAGCTGCTGCAGAACTTCCTGATCCGGCAGATGTTGTTGTTGTAACAGAGCCATAGCTCGTTGTGGTTCCATATTCAAAATAGTATGTGGTTGCCAGTCCGTTCGGGTTCACTGTGCCATTGAGGGTAGCAGAAACAGGAGCTATTGCAGTGGCGGCAGTCGTAACAACAACCGGCGAGTTCCCGAATTTGAAGGAAGCGATCTTGGTAACCCTTGAACTACCGGAAATGTATTCGGATGTGAACCAGAAAGTCTGATTATCGGAAGGATCAACGCACATCAGAGAATAATCCCCCCACCGTTCGGCACCTGTCTGTGATGCTGCGCCGGTCTGGATGGTTTGTTCAGCAATATCCATAGTTCCGGTAGCTCCGGCATAAGCGCTGGAGGATTGCCCTGTATACCGGATACCAGGGTAAACAGTAGAGCTGGAAATAGAATAACCCAGAGCCAGTTGTCCGCTGCCGTTAAGCATAATGCTTCCCATCCAGCGTGAATGGCTGTCGGGAGCATAGGTGCCCTGCTGCCGGACAGTCCAGTTGCCGGATGTCTGCGTTCCGCGCCGGAGTTCGTACCATCGCACACCTGCATGATCAGTAGCATCAACGTCGACGGTGTGGCAACAGACCAGTGTCTGGTAAGTGCCGAAATTCCTGTATTGCGGCACATTCATGATCACCTGGGGTATCGCATCCAACTGCTGACTGGTTCCGGGCTGAGCAATATTTGTCCAATCGTTGCCGAAGTTACTATCGAAGGCAGCAACGCTTAATTGCTGTACACGGCCAAAAGTAGAGGAAGAGGGACTGGTCCAGTTCGCTGCCAGCTCATAAATCCATAACTGGTCGGATCCTCCTGCGATAGCATCATCATTGAAGGCAATGAATATTCCGGGAGCGCCTGTCGGGGCAAAGGTCCCGTCGTTATCTACCGGAGGAACGCACATAAAACCATCAATGGAGGTAGGCCGGTAAGGGTTATCGAAACCGATGATCTGAGGACTGCTGCCTCCTGTCAGCATCACGGAACGCTGAAGAACATAAATGTCATTTCCAGAACTGTTGTTATCAGCCAAATAATATCCATCCTGCCAAACACCGAACTTCGGGTAGTCGGGCATATCGGCTACATCGAAAGAATACTGGTACCAGGTGCCGGTAGGATCGCTGGTGGACGAAACAGCCACGAGCATGTAATCGTTAGATCCGCTTATGGAGAATTCAGCCGCAAGAAACCGCTGTGCCTGTTCATCATACAGCACAATCGGGTCGCCGTCGTTATACGAAGAACCGGTAACACTCCCGAAAAGGAGATTCATATTGGTAGGGCCGGCAAGAATAGTGCCCGTCTTATTATAAATTGCATACGTACAATTGATCGTCTGCATGTAATGGTTGGGGCCGGCAGCGCCATTGCAATCCGGCGGATAATAGGGTGATGTTTGACCGGAGAAATTCTGGATGGGGGCATTCGATAAAGAGCTTTTTGATCCCATCGACGATTGCCAGGCCGGATCATTCCCTTTGGGAAGGGCTGTTTCAGCAAATGGATATGAACGACTTTCCAATTCCTCGTTCAACTCCCGTTTTGCTTTCATCTTCTTTTTCGCAAGTTCCTTTACCTGGTCGGGTGTCAGGGCCGGCATGTCGCGCAAGGGCTTTGTTTCTCCCAGAAACACTCCCGACCGGATCAGTGTAGGGAATACCTTCTGATCCTGGGTTCTGCCCTGAAATGGTAAAAGCAGGAGTATTGAAGAAAGAAGTAAGAGTACTGGTTTTTTCATCTGGTTGGTTTTTAGAGCTTGTCTGGCAAGAAATGCGTGGTACAATTAAGACAGTTCAAATTTACTAAATCCTGCATTGCTTCTGGCAAATGGCGCTAATTATAGAATCGTTCCAGGGGGCGGAGTTACAATATTCTTTTTGCTTTTCTGAATGAGGATTCGTCTCTTTTTCCTCATCTTCCGGTAACTGTATGCAATCGCAAATGCAATCAGGATGCTTGCCCCATCTCCAATGCGGGACTGCTCTTCCGGGTACCGGCTCATGTTCCTGTCTTCTATACTGTTTCCAACATCCTGCTGTTTTGTCGCTTCCGCCAACAGTGACGCGGAACAGACAAAAAGCAAAATACTCAATACCGACACTATGATTTTCGGATTCACAGATGGATCGATTTTGAAATTAACAGAAATAAATGAGCACTATAACCTGAAAGGCAATTCCAATACGACAGAACAGGTTAATGGCAACTCAACGGAAAGTAAAACCAGCGAAGGAACGGGAACCAGGAACGAGAAAGAGGCAGAACTTATGTTAAGCAAATGTCCTGACTAAGATCCATGCAAACAAATGAAAGTTGTCCGACTTCCTGAAATCGGACAACTTCTATCAAATACAAATCTGATTACCTTAAAGATGGTGACACTTTAAAGAAACGCCGGATCAACTCCGGCCGTATTCTTTTTCATCAAGAATCAAGCTACGTCCCGTTTGTTGAGAGGGATCACTTTCGATTCGAGGGCTTTGATCTCCGTCCTTACTTCACGGATAGCATTGTAGATGGCAGATAATTTTTTAGACTCAACAACCGGATATTTGTTGATCAGGCTGATCAGTTCTATGACTTTTTTCATGGCATATTCGAGGCGGGCCTTTTTAGTTTCAAGGTCAGGGCTTGTCAATCCTATCTGGATCGACTCATTGATTATCGCCATTAATTTTTCAGATTGTTGCTTAGCTGTCATTTTCACAACTGCAGGATCCTTGCTCTTTGATCCAGGAAGATTGACCAGTAAACTCATAACTCTCGGTATTTATATTCTCCTTTTGCACTTTGATGACTTAACTCATTGATCTTATGACCTCAGCGTTAAACCCTCAGTTTATTGTTAATAGTCCTGGTTTAAAAAAGTAATATCTGATTCCCGAAAAAGGACATGACGGGGTTCAAAACGGGAATAATAAGTCTTTGATTACCAATCATTGAACTGATATTCAAATATATTGCATACATGGAACATTTTTTGTGCATTGAAAGCCCTCTCTTTACTGACGTTCTCGTCCAGTTCCAATTCTTCAAGGCTATCCTACTAACGTTCTAAGCCTTCTCCAATTCTATCCCGGCTACCTGCCTGACCATGTAGCATCCTTGACCAATTCGACCAAGTACTGACAGCATTTTTACTATTCACTATCCCTTCCTTCATTTCTTCTTGGCCACGATCGACTAACTGTCAGGCATCCTGACAACGCTCATCGAACGGATCATGAACATATTCGCATTGCACGGCGTAACTCACGGATATGGCGATCGTATTGGCCATTTACTGATTTGCATCAGAGTCGCCCAGCCTTATGATTGATGCATATGCATTCATCAGCCATACCTGATTTCGATCACCGCAATCTACTGCATTAAAATCATATTAAATAATCAATTAACCTTTAAAACCCTTACCGATGAGACAGTTTACCCCTTTCAGAACTACAACCATCCAACTGGTTGTTTTTCTTATTGCGACTTTTACGCTGCTCATGACCGGCATCACCCGGTTGGAAGCACAGGTAAATTTCACGCAAACCCTTAACGCTGATTTTAACAAAGGATTTCTGAACAATGTGGTTGTTGCCAGCGACAATGTATATCTCCAATATGCTGCTTCGGATGTGGGAAGCTGGCTTACAACGACGGTACTGCCGCAAACGCTGTCGGGTCATAAGGCCGTGACCTGGAACGATAAGTACGCCTACATTGTGGGCGGATGGAATGATCTCACCTATTCCAACAGCGTGTATGTCGGCACCATCAGCAGTTCGGGTGTTTCAGGATGGACTTCCCAGCCGCCGTTGCCCGTTGCCCTCAAGGATCCGGCTGTAGTGGTCGGAACAAACACCATCTATGTAATGGGAGGCAGGAATGCCACACAGGTGTTCAACACGATCTATTATGCAACCATCAACACCGACGGAACCCTGGGCACCTGGCAAACCTCAGCCGTATCCCTTCCGGTGAACCTGTGGGGACATACGGCCACCTATCTGAATGGGTATATCTATGTGGCTGGCGGTACAAGTTCACTTACCGAGAGTACTGCGCTCAACTCTGTGTATTATGCAAAGGTCAATGCGTTGAATACGCTATCTTCCTTTTCAACGGGTACCAACCTGCCTGCTGCGAGAAATAAGCACAGTGCTGTAACCTATAACAGCAAACTGTATATCCTTGGAGGATACGATAACGCGGGTACCAAAGCAAGCACGGTCTACATTGCCAGTCCAGGCGTTTCAGGGAGCACCGGTTCGTGGTCGTCAGGAACAGCCCTCCCGGTGGCGGTGAGCAACCATTCATCCGTTGTTTCCAATAGTCTGATCACCGTGATGGCCGGGGCAGTCGGTTCAACCCTCAGCAATACGGTTTATTATGCGAATGCCGATGCCGGGACGCTATCATGGTCAACATCTCCTAACGTAATGTATGATTATACCAAAGACGGATCGGCTTTCCAGGGCAATGGCATGATTTATTACACCGGTGGAACCAACTTATCGGGAACCCCTATCCATAACTGCAGGTATTCAAATCTGACGCTTACTTCCAATTATGTTAACCACGGTGTATTCGTCTCCAACCCATTTTACGAACTCGGAGCAGAAAGGACCATCACCTCCCTGACCTTCACCGCAGCATACACTCCACCGGCCAATTGCGAAGTATCCTATCGCACAGCAGGGAACGACGGGGTTTGGAGTGACTGGACAACACTTACCTCGACCTCTCCTATCACTGTCGGGCTTACCAAGCGATATCTTCAGTACAAGGTCATTCTGACAGGATCCACCACCCTCAATTCGGTCTTCAATGATATGACGCTTACCACTCCTGGAACGCAGTTAAGCGGCAACCTGAATGCCATCACCACATTTACCAAGGCATTGAGCCCCTATTGGGCAACCGGGGATATTTCCTTTACAAGTGGAACCCATACTTTCCAGGCAGGAACGACAATCCTGTTCCTGTCCGGCACCGGAATGACTGTTTCACAGGCGAATATTATCTGTAACGGGATAGTAACCGATTCAGTCAAATTCCTTTACTATACCAATGAAACCGGGCTTTGGGACGGTATATATTATGATGCAAACAGCGATAATGGTGTTTCTTCCCAATTCTATTACACCGTGATCGCCGGTGCAGGATACGGATCCAATGATGCCAACCTCTATTGTTATCAAAGCAATGAACCATTGCTATCCTATTGCAATATCCGCAATTGCAGCGGACAAGGCATCCGGATGAACAGTGCCCACCTCAGCATTCAGAACTGTTCAATGAAAGCTAACACCGAGAACGGTGTGTATCTTGAGAACTCCAATCCGACATTTGTTAATTCAACCTTCTCATACAACGGCGGTGCCGGTGTTTTTATGACCTCACCTTCGTCAGTACCCAACTTCAGTTCATCCACAACAACTATCAGTTACAATCTTTACGGGCTCAGGTATCCATCACCCAATTTCACTATATACCCGCCAAACGGTAATCCCACGCTGAGTAACAATACCTACAACGGGATCGCAATTGACGGCGGAGATATCACTGGTGGCAACCGTCGATGGAATGCTATTGCTTATCCCTATATCATCCTGGGGACTGTAAGGATAGGCGAATACGGAAGCTATGTCCGTCTTACAGTTGAACCGGGAAATACAGTTAAGGCAGTGGCCGGTGCACAAATTCAAGTCGGGATATCATCCAGTTATGGAGGAGAATTATATGCTATAGGCACATCAGACAGCCTGATTACATTTACCTCTTTCAACGGCCTGGCCGGCGGATGGGACGGAATATATTTTACTGATTGGAGCGATAACTGGGGAGGGCAATCCCAACTAGATTATTGTGTGATTGAAAAGGGCAATCAATACAATTATCAATCGGTGAACACCTCGCAACCCAACCTGATCAACCACAGCAAGATTCAGAATGCGCTCCAGGACGGGGCCTGTTATAACAATGCCACAGGTTCTATAACCAATTGTCAATTCCTGAATAATGGCCGCTACCCGCTATATTATTTGAATCCGGAAGCTAATCCGGTTCATACAGGGAATACATATACGGGCAATATCATTAACAAAATAGCACTCGCGGGCGGGACGTACAGTTTTGACAGGACAGTTACTAACGATGGGGTGCCCTATTACGTGTTAAATGATATCGTTGTAAGTCTTTATGGAGGACATTCCAGGCTGACGGTGAATCCGGGAGTAACGATGGAATTTGCTGAAGGGAAGAAGTTGCAGTTAGGCCAGTCATCAAGCTACGGAGGCGACTTATATGCCCAGGGAACATCAGGCAGCCCCATCATTTTCAAGGCATTTAACAACACTTCAGGCGGCTGGGGAGGCATTTATTTCACCCAGTGGAACGACAACTGGAGCGGGACCTCTGTTCTGGAATACTGTACTATAACTCAGGGAGCAGCTTACAACCTGAATATAGAAGGATCCGCTCAGCCTACAATGAACCATTGTACGATCAGCAGTTCGGCGGCCCATGGCATCATCGAATATGAGTCGTCAGCCAATATTCAGAACTGCTCGTTCGTCAGTAACAATGGTTACCCGATTAAGTACAACGACTGGACCTGTAATTCTTTCCTTAAGGGAAACACTTATACCGGGAATGCAAACAATTACATTGCACTTTCCGGCGGGGATTATACCAGCGACCGGACACTTTATAATGATGGCATTCCATATCACGTACTGGCTGATATCCGGATGGCTCTTTATGGAAGTCATGCGAGATTGACCGTGAAACCAGGGGTAACCATGGCTTTCAATCCCGGTGTTAAACTTCAACTTGGAGCCTCCAGCAGCTATGGCGGCGACCTTTATGCCGATGGAAATGCTGACAGTGTAATCACATTCAAACCATTTAACAATGTTGCCGGAGGATGGGGCGGCATTTACTTTACCGAATGGAACGATAACTGGAGCGGGGTTTCGCTTCTGAAATACTGCAGGGTAGAAAAAGGAGCCGCTTACAACATCCTTTGTGAAGGTTCAACTCAGCCTACTCTGGATCATACCACGCTGACCCTTTCGACAGGCGAAGGGCTTAAGCTGACAAACTCCAGCATAATACTTCGTAATACGATCATCCACTATAACGCTTCCAACGGGATACTCCTTGAAGGTTCGAGCGCTCCGACCATTGGAAACGATGCTGCCTATACCTGCAGCATGTTTAACAACTCCGGTTATGAAGTGTATAACAATACAGCAAACAATATCAACGCCCGTTACAATTACTGGGGCACCTGCGACTCAACCATGATCGCCACCAGCATCTACGACAAATTCGACAACACGGCCAAGGGCATTGTTTACTTCACCAACTTCGCACAGTTGCCTCCGATGAGTACTGCAACCACCACGATGAGCGGAACCGTGAAGTATGCCAATACAGGGGCCAATCCCATGAAGAATGCGGCTATGGTGATCAAGAACTTTGGAGGGACAACGATAGCTTCAACCACTACAAATACGTCCGGAGCATACTCATTCAGTTCATTTCCTTCGGGGAATTACCAGATGACCATCACTCCTTCAAATGCCTGGGGTGGCGTTAACTCAACAGATGCACTGCTGGTACTGAACCACTTTGCACAGATTTCGGTGCTGACAGGAATAAAGCTTGCCGCTGCTGATGTCAACTGGAGCCACACCGTAAATGGCACCGATGCGCTATACATCATGAAACGGTTTGCCGGACAAATCAGCTCATTCCCGTCAGGTGATTATCTCTATCATACCGACACCGTTTATTCCTCAGGCAGTGCTATAACCAATAACTTCAGGATGTTGTGCTTTGGCGACGTAAACGCTGATTATTCACCTGCCAAGAAAAGCGGAAATTCTGTCGACCTGATCCAGGAAGGGACTCTCAGTGTGGCCTCAAATACGGAGTTCTCATTCCCTGTTAAGATGAAAACCGGGATAGACGCCGGAGCCATATCTCTTGGATTTTACTATCCAGCAGAGTATCTGGAGATCACCGGAGCAGAACTTTCGAACGGAGAGACCGGATTTTCATGGACGGCAACCGACGGACTTTTCAGGATGGCATGGTGCGACCTCAATGCGCTCACTATCCCGGATGAAGGCGTTTTCCTGATCCTCCGCATGAAATCCAAAGATCTCACAAACCTGAATGGAAATTTGAGTCTGGGATTATATGAATACTCTGAATTTGCTGATGCCGGTGCAGTTGTTATCGACGGGGTCGTACTGTCGGTTCCGGTAATTGATGGAATGGTAACGGGCAACGCACCCGTTCTTTCGGCCGAAGGAATTCTGCTCAGCCCGAATCCTGCATCCCACCATACTTACCTTAGTTTTAACCTGCAAACCGAAAGCAAGGTCAACATCCGCCTTACGGATCTTGTAGGACAGATTGTCTATAGCAGGACAGCATCCTATATTGCAGGAGCTCATAAGGCATTTGTTGATGTATCCGGTATTGCTTCCGGAGTTTATATCCTGACCCTGGAATCCGATTCCGATCAGAGCTTTGGCAGGACGATCAAACTAGTAGTGTCGCATTAACAGTCAAACAGAACCTGTTATGAAAACACGCTCTCTGAAACTATACTGCGGCTGGACAGGTTTGCCCCTGGGGTCCCAAGGACTCCTCCGGAGGGACCCTTCGGGTCAAAAATGTTTTTTGGGGAACACGCTCAGTATAACTGAATCTAAACAGCTCTGCTTTGCAAACCTGTTAAGATTCAGTATAATATTCCTGCTGATCCTGATCTATGGGAACGGATTGATGTATGCCCAGACGATCACTACGACAGCGGGATCGGTCACGTCCTGTCCGGGTGAGATCCAGGTTCCGGTCAATGTAACCAATTGCAACGGAATTGGAGCCATATCGCTGGTCATGACATACAACAATGCGATCCTGACCTATGTCGGCTACCAGAACCTGAATGCCGCCCTTTCTTCAGGCCTGCTGATTGTGAACTCTACAGGTAACAGGGTAGTGATCAGTTGGGCCAATACCACAGCGGCCAATATCGGTACCGGCACCCTGATGCAATTACGGTTCAATGCAGTTCCCGGATCCGGCGCCCTCAACTGGGATACGCAGACACCTGGCAATTGCGAATACAGCGACACCAACGGAAACATTCTGGCTGCTTCCTTCACAAATGGCACGGCAACCATCAACCAGCCTCCCGCGATCACTGCACAACCGGTTAACACCACTGCCCTGGTTGGACAAAATACCGGATTCAGCCTGACAGCGACCGGCACATCCCTTACCTATCTCTGGCAGATAAGCACGAACGGCGGAAGCAGCTGGTCGGATCTGGCAAACAACTCGGTCTATTCGGGAGTCACCAGTCCTAACCTGAACATTACCAACGTTCTGTTGACCTACAACGGATATAAATACCGCTGCAAGGTTTCAGGCACCTGCACCCCAATTGTCTATTCCGATGTCGTGACCTTAATGGTAATAAATCCGGTAACCACCACTCTGCCAACGACGGGGAATTGTCCAGGATCTATCATCGTGCCTGTGACGGTCACCAATTTTACCTCGGTCGCAGCTTTCTCTCTGGTTTTTTCTTACAACACATCTGTCCTCACATACAATGGATACCAGTCGCTGAATTCAGCACTGGCCGGAGGTGTGTTTGTGGCAAATTCAAACGGGGGTAAGGTATACCTGACCTGGTATTCGACCACGGCTGCTAGTATGAGCGACGGTAACATGGTAGAGCTATTATTCTCGGCTACTGCCGGATCCAGTCCCCTGACGTGGGACCAGAGCCTCACAGGCAACTGTGAATACACGAATCTAGCTGGTTCATCCATTACTTCGGTGTTTGTCAATGGGAATGAAACAATTTATGGTTTACCCACCATTGTCAGCCATCCTGCCAAAGTCACCATTGCCAAGGGGCAAAATACCAGTTTCAGCGTTTCAGCAACAGGTTCCGGACTCAGTTATCAATGGCAGGTCAGCACCGACGGCGGCAGCACATACAGCAACCTTACCAATGGAGGAGTATATTCCAATGTGACCACGACCACTATGAATATCACTGGTGCTACTTTAGCCATGAGCGGTTACTATTACCGTTGCAAGGTCACTGGTACCTGTCCGCCCATTGTCTATTCCAACGGCGCCCAGCTCACCGTTCTGCCCAATGTAATAACAACCCTCGTGTCGGTCACATCCTGTCCCGGCTCCATGATCGTACCAGTAACAGTGACCGACTTTATCGGGGTGGCTTCTTTCTCGCTGGCGCTGAAGTTCAATACTTCCACACTCACCTATTCCGGTTATCAGAACCTGAATGCATCGCTGAGCGGAGGAAGTTTCGCGATCAATGCCGTGAACGGATGCGTGTATCTCACCTGGTCCAGGACTACGGCAGCGACTATTACCGGTGGAGGAACGCTCATCGAACTTATCTTCACCGGGATACCCGGGTCAAGTGCCATGACATGGGACACGCAGACAGCAGGCTATTGCGAGTATTCCGATCTTAACGGGCTGATCATCTATTCCACCTGGAATAATGGGACAGTAACCGTGAATCAGCCGCCGGTGATCACTGCAGACCCTGTCAACAGAACTATCTATTCCGGAGGAAGCACGACCTTCACCGTATCAGCCTATGGAACCGGACTTGGTTATACCTGGCAGGTTAGTACCAACGGTGGATCTACCTGGACAAGCCTCACCAACACTTCGCCTTATTCAGGAGTATCTACAGCGACGCTGACCATAAATCCGGCAGCACTGGCCATGAATGGATATCTATACCGTTGTTATGTTACCGGTACATGTACCCCTTACGTCTATTCAGCACAAGCCGGTCTCACTGTTACTGCTGCCGCCATCACGACCACGGCCGGAAGTATTTCCAGCTCGTGTACAGGGAGCTTGTCGGTTCCGGTAAATGTGACGAATTGCAATAATGTAGGCGCGATCTCTCTGGCTCTGAATTATGACCCTGCCAAGCTCATATACGATGGATATGAATCGCCTAATGCAGCCCTGGCCAGCGGCATACTCGCTGTGAACACCACCGGGTCTAAAGTGTTGCTGAGCTGGGCATCAACCACGGCTGTCAATATCGGAAGCGGACAGCTCATCAAGCTGAAATTCCAGGGTGTGGCTGGTATTTCCACCACGCTCAACTGGGACACTCAGACACCCGGCTTTTGTGAATACAGCGACCTTGGAGGCACAATCATCACATCGTTCTATACAAACGGCACAATTTCCATAGCCTCAGGTGCCATTGTGGCCAATGCCGGAAGCGATGCCAGTATCGTACTCGGCAACAGCACACAGCTGAATGGAACTGTGAGCGGGGGCGTTTCACCATACACCTACCTTTGGGCGCCATCTACCGGACTTTCGAATCCTGCGATTGCCAACCCGGTGGCATCACCAACATCCACTACCACTTATACGTTTACGGTAACCGGAAACAATGGATGTGCAGCCACCGACCTGGTAAAGGTAACAGTCACCCGGACACTGAATGTCCATGTACTTCTGGAAGGCTTGTATGATGGCGGAGGCTTGATGCACCAGGCATATGATGAATCCGGCCCACATTTTGGGACTGGTATCGCCGACCAGATTCAGATTGAACTCCATGCAGCAGCATACGGTACGATTGCATACGCTTCTCCACCCGTGAATCTCAGTACTTCAGGAGCAGTCACAACCGGAATCCCGGTAGAACTCACTGGTTCGTATTACATAACCATCAAACACAGGAATTCTATCGAGACAACCACCGCTGCCCTCGTAACTTTCGCAGGCACATCCGTTAATTATACGTTCGACGCACCGGCGAAGGCTTATGGAGGCAATTTGGTGATGGCTTCCGACGGACAATACCTGATTTATGGAGGCGACACCAACCAGGATGACCTGGTTGATGCAACAGATATGATCGCTGTCGACAACCAGTCGTCAATTTTCGGCACGGGGTATATCCCTGAAGATGTGAATGGAGATGGACTTGTGGATGCAACCGATTTAATACTGGTTGACAACAATTCCTCCATTTTTGTCAGCAGCATTCTGCCTTAGGAGTGAGTGTTTCCAAAAATTGCAGGGCCGGCGGTGTAAAAACACCGCCGGCCCTGCTTGTATTCGTATCCTGTTTGCTCAGGAAACCAGATTCAAAATCAACTTTATGAGTATCATCAGAACTGTCAGGCCCCCAAAAACGAGTATAAAAGGCCATACTCCGTGATGCCTGGTATTTTTCTCCTGGTTGGTATTTTCATCTATTTCATTCATGGTCTTGAAAATTTACAATCTAAAATGAATTGAATTTGCACGCCTTCTCTGAAAAGGGAACGAGAATGAATCCTATCATGGGACAGGGTGCGCCCTAAAGGTCATGGGATCATTAAGAACCGAAAACGAAGTTACAGGCAGTCACCTGATACAGCCAACCTGATATCGGAATTCGAGCGTGAATACTCATGCCGCTTCCGGACAATAACGCGATTCAGAATTTCGGTTCAGAAAGGATTTCCCGGTTAACAGATCCCCATGATCCAAAAGAATGGATACTACAAACGCAATATGCGATTAACAATATGCGACCTGAATTTTAATGTATGTCGATCCTGATGCGAAATCGAAGTCACCGAACAGGAAAGATGCATATTGGGAAGGAAGCCGGAAGAGCTCCATGCTGTGTTGTTGATCTTAAAAATCCCTGCTGCGGGATTAAAGACCCTCTTTGCCTGTGAGGCCGGCAATAAAAACAATCCGGGGATGGTCTCAATGAAACAGCTCGGATTATCCGGCAATGAATGGTTGCCTGGCTTCTCAACCGTCATACGGCTGAAAACAGTACTTCCGATAAAGAAATATATCAGGAGTACTGCCAATATATAGGATAGAAGCTTTTTCATTGACCGTTGAATTCTGCAAAAATAAGGTATGTTTTTAACAAATTGGAATGCCTTCTACCGGAAAAGCAATGTAAATTTGTTCTGAACTGACCAGAATAACCATCTGTGTCACATGCTATCCAAGATGAAAAGAAAACTGTTTATCATCGCGTTCTCCTTCATTTCCGGTATTATTGCTGCTCAAAATATCCCAAAGAGCATTCAATTAAATCAACCCGATACACTTGGCGGTTTGCCAGTGATGAAAGCCCTATCACTAAGGGCCTCCGAGCGGGAATTCGACACAACGGAATTATCGTTACAGGTGCTTTCAGAAGTGCTTTGGGCCGGCAACGGGATCAATCGCTCAGGTTCGGGAAAACGGACAGCACCTTCGGCCATGAATTCCCAGGACATCGACATCTATGCGTTCCTGAAGACCGGGGTATTCCTGTACAAGCCGGATAAACAGGTGTTGGAACTGGTTGCGGCAGGAGATTACCGGACATTGCTTGCAGGCAAGCAGGAGAGTTTTGCCGGAGCGCCATTGATCTGCCTTCTGGTTTCCGATCTTTCACGGTTTAAATTCGGCGAGGATGCGCTTAAGAAGGGATGGGCTGCGATCGATGCAGGAACCGTATCGCAAAACATAGGGCTGTACTGTTCTTCAGCCAGACTGGCCACTTGTCCGCGTGCCAGCATGGAAACCGATAAGGTAAAAGAAGTCCTGAAATTAAGTGAATCGCAGTATCCGGTGATGAACCAGCCGGTGGGATATCGAAAAAAATGACCAATTCTATCGACTCAATCATGACCCGCCCTGTTGCGCTTATAACCGGTGCCTCTTCCGGAATCGGCAAAGCTATTGCCATTGAACTATTAAACAAAGGATTCACAGTTTACGGGACTTCCAGGAAATCTGCATCTGAAACAGGTGAAGGGCTAATGACAAGTCTCTGCATGGATATTACTGATCCGGCTTCACGACAGGATTGTATTGATAAGGTCCTTCAGAAAGAAGGGCGTATTGATCTGTTGATTAACAACGCCGGGTATGGTCAGATGGGGCCGTTAGCTGAACTTCCCGCCGATCAGATGCATAAGCAGATTGAAACCAATTTACTGGGGCCGGCAGAATTCACCAGGCGGGTTATTCCCACTATGATGAAGCAGAAAACAGGGTTGATCGTCAACATAAGCAGTATCTCCGGGGTTATGCCTACTGCATTTGCAGGTGCATACTGTGCATCCAAGGCTGCAATGAATGCATGGTCAGAAACCTTGCGGATGGAACTGGCGCCATTCAGGATCAGGGTGATAACAGTCCAACCAGGCGCCATTCAGTCGGATTTTGGTAATGTGGCTACCAAAAATCTGGCTTTCGATATTAACAATTCTGCTTACAGCCCAATAGGAACATTTATTCTGAAGAGGGCTATGGTTTCACAGGAAAGAGCAACATCCTCCGTCGTTTTTGCGAAGATGCTGGTCCGACAGATTCTGAAAAAGCAGCCAAAGGCTATCATCCGGATAGGAAAATCGTCCTTTCTGTATCCATTCATGAAGAGGTGGTTCCCAACCTGTATCCTTGATCGCATGATTTCAGGAAAGTTTGGATTGTCAAAACTGCGCAGAACGCTTCAGGAAGGGAAATGAAACCCAGAAGGAATATCTCACCAAACTACTGAATCATAATTATTTAACCTCCCAGAACCGGGAACAATAAAAAATCTGTAGAATTTTTTTGAGCGAAAGAGAATTGTTCTATCTTTGCAGTCCTTTAATAACGTTCATTTCCTGGTTCGGTAGTTCAGTTGGTTAGAATACGTGCCTGTCATCTCGTCACGTCTTCGACGCGACGAGACGGGTTCGAGTCAAGGAAATTTGCAAGTAATGTTCTTTATATATTGGTTCGGTAGTTCAGTTGGTTAGAATACGTGCCTGTCATCTCGTCACGTCTTCGACGCGACGAGACGGGTTCGAGTCAAGGAAATTTGCAAGTAATGTTCTTTATATATTGGTTCGGTAGTTCAGTTGGTTAGAATACGTGCCTGTCACGCACGGGGTCGCGGGTTCGAGTCCCGTCCGGACCGCTAAAGGGAAGCTAAGGCTTCCCTTTTTTATTTTATTCAGGTTATGGATTACTTTGTATATATTATTTATTCCCAAGCTGTTGATCAGTTCTACAAGGGTGTTACCAAGGATATCAACCATAGATTGTTTGAACACAACAATGAGCACAGCCGCCACACTGCCGGAAAAGGCCCATGGGAACTCATCTTCCTCAGGAAATTCCATTCAAAAACAGAAGCTCTCGTTGAGGAGCGTCGGATAAAACGTCTCAACAGGCACTCTCTGTTGCTGCTTATTCATTCTGATATTAACCTGATATCTCACTAATCTTTTACCTACCTCAATGCGTGCCTGTCATCTCGTCACGTCTTCGACGAGACGAGACGGGTTCTCTCGTCAAATAAAATTTGACGAGACCGTCCGGACCGCTTAAGGGAAGCTAAGGCTTCCTTTTTTTTATGCTGTTTCAGCCATGGATTACTTTGTATATATTATTTATTCCCAAGCTGTTGATCAGTTCTACAAGGGTGCTACCACGGATATCAACCATAGATTATTTGAACACAACAATGATCTCAGCAGACACACTGCCGGTAAAGGTACCTGGAAGATGGTCTTCCTTCGTAAATACTTTTCAAAATCAGATGCTCTCATTGAAGAACGACGTATCAAGCACCTGAACAGAGATTCCATTTTATTGCTCATTCATTCCGAACTTAATCAGATTTCTTCTTTTATTCATTAATCTCTTCTGGAAAAAAATTTGTGCCTGACAGGGTAGCCAGAAGAGCAATAAACTCCCTTTCCCCTTTTTCATGCTTATTTTGGCCCAGCCGGTAACCCTGTTCATAAAGCATCCACCTGATCCTTCAGCCCTCATTCGTACAGATTAAAATATGTGTATATTTGGGCAACCCAAAACCGATAACCATGAAACGCAAACTGCTTTTTTCGCTCATCGGAGCCATAGTGATATTTGCCTGGCAGTTCCTGTCGTATGCCATGCCCAATATCCACCGGTCGGCTTCCAGGTATACTCCGGCCCAGGATACAATACTGAAGGCTTTAGAGAAACAAGGCCTCCGGGAAGGCATGTACCTACTCGGGCAACCTGATCCAAGCCTGAGCCGGGCTGAACAGAAAGCTGCAATGGATTCGTTTGCAGGCAAGCCCTGGGCTGTCCTCAACTACCATAAAGCCAATACAACAGATATGGTAATGCCGATGATCCGGGGTCTCCTTGTATGCTTTGTGATAGCCTTCCTGCTTTTCTGGCTATACGAGCAACAGAAAAAGCCGGTCCTCATCAACAGACTGTTGCTCTCACTGGCAGTAGGGATGATCGGTTTCTTCTTCACTCCTTACACCAACTTCATCTGGTACAAGGCGCCGGACATATTTGCGCACTTTGCCGATGCTATCGTACCCTGGCTGATTCTGGGATTTATCGGGCATAAAATGGCTCCACAGGAAAAATGACCTATCACCAACAATAAAAATAATGACTATGGAAACTAAAGAAATCGTACTCAAAACCCTGCAGGACTCAGGAAAACCAATGAAATCGGCAGAAATTGCCGCACAGACCGGAATCGATAAAGCCGCTGTCGACAAAGCGATTCAATCGCTGAAAAAGGAAGAGAAAATCGTGTCACCTAAGGTTTGCTTCTATACTGCAAAATAGGATTCCTTCATTCCTTTAACAGAATTAAAGAGGTTACAGGAATTAGTCTACCGGGGAACGGCAATGATCAATTTTCTTGAAAATTGAAAAGCAGTGATATATCCTCACGCAAGGATACGTTAGTTCACTTTTTCAAAGTACAGCAACTGATCCAGGGCCACCGCCAACCGATAGGTTTTCCCTCCTCGTAATATTTTGCCGTCATTTGACTTCCACCGACCTTTCGGCAGTTTAACATCCCGGGAGGATTGTCCCTTTTCAAGCATCGGGGCAACCAGCATGTTGCTGCCCAGCATGAACTGATCCTTTGTATTCTCAAATCCCTGTCCCGGAAATTCATATTCCAGGCATTTCACAATGGGCTCACCTGTCAATGCAGCTTCATTTGCGAGGCGCATGATAAGCGGAGTGAATTTCATCCGAATTTCCACTGCGTTCATTACTGCTTTCAGATGAATACTGTCCAGCACTCTCCAGGGGGCAACCGAGAATTGCATCATAGGCATCAAAGCATGGCATTGCGCAGAACGCACTGTGAGATCCTGATCCAAAGTGGATGGATCGAGAAATGAAGTCCACTCTCCTCCACCGATCATATCCGGGCAGGAAAAAGGGTAACCGGAAAGTCCTTCCAGAACCATGTTGGGAATTAGCTTTTGCAGGTCACCCCAACTGTGCGCTTTATCCTGAAGCCTTTGGGCCAGAGGCTTTCCGCCCATTTTCCAGCAGGCCCTGTACTCGTTCAAAGGATAATCCAAACCGAATTGCGCAAATAATTCACATTGCTCATTGGGAGTAATATCCTCTTTGCTGATACCATTGGAGGGATAAAAATACATATCACCTGCATCAAACTTGAACCCATCGACACCATAATCATTGATTAACCGGTGCAGTTGACGTTTGAACCATTTCACGGCCGCAGGATTGGAAAAATCGAGGACGGCCGACTGACCATTCCACCACTCCACCATGAGAGGTTTAGACTGTGATTCCCAGTTATCTTTTTCTGTTTTTCGTTCCAGAAGGAAGGCTTTGGATTCTTTCAGTTCATTGTAGATCATGGCCTGGTCAGCGCTCACGAACGGGCAGACCCAAAGCATTACCTTGAATCCCATTGCGTGCAACTTTTCCACCATTTCTTTCGGATTGGGGAAACGGCCTGGATGAAACTTCCACAATCCATAATCCTCCTGCCAGGTATCATCGATCATCAAGACTCCGGGAGGAAAACCATGGTCGATTATCCCCCGGGCATATTTCAGCACATCAGCCTGATTTTGGTTATAGGTCAGTTCAATCCAGGTGTTGTATTGCGGACGGGCAAACAACAATGTATCGGGCAATTTCCCGGATGAAGGGAAATAATTCTGTCGGACATACTCCTGAACTTCAGCCAGTGTATTGCCCGATTTCCCTGTAACTACCCGCCGGGAGGTATCCCGGATGATGATAGTAAGATCTTTAATTTCAAATGAGTAGGGCTGTTCACTCCATACAAACTGTCCTTTATTGGTAACAATGAGAGGTTGCAACTGGTTTGCCTTATTATTGGCATAAAAGTCCATGGCATAATCACTTGCGAAAGGCATCAGTGGTCCGTCGTTGATTACCCCGGCCCATACCTTCTCATCCGGAGCAAGATTTATCCGGTACTCTCCGCCCCTTTCCTGTCCATGGAGGAGTAAAGGCAATCCCAGCAGGCAAAGACCTGACACGAAACGGTTAAGCAAATTTGAGCAATTGAGTCGCATGAGAATTTTGTTTTGTGTTGTTCTGTAATGTTACCCGCCTGTTGCCTGCTAACCTGAAGAGCATGACCACAATGAGGTTTATAATGATATGACTTCCTTCCGGTCCTGCCAAAATCTTCAGCGAGAAATAGCCATATTTTTCATAGGATGGGAAACACATTACCAATCGTCTGCCATACAGTTTGCCTTCGTTAAATGTATGGCCCGTGCAACAAATCCTGAAATTAATTGATCAACCTGTTGCACATCGTTTGGTACGGGCAATTTCTGCAGATTTCCTTATCCTCTGTCTGGATGAAATCCCGTTCCCGGTCGAAGATATCCTCCAGTATCCCTGCCAGCACTTCTTCAAATCCCTGCAACATCTGAGCATCCAATTCCTGCTTGCCACCTATGATGGCTGGTATCATGTATTGCGACGGATAGCGGAGCGAGATGATCCCTGATGTTATGCTACCCGTATAACTTTTGTTATCCGGACTGTTAAGATACATCCAGGCATAAGCCAGGAGTTGCAGCAATTTGGAAGGATTTCCATGTTCCGGTAGCAGACTGACATCGTCCAGTTTTACATCCTGTTTTTGCACTATCCCTGTTTTGTAATCGATCACTCTGACCTGTCCATCCACTTTATCGATGCGGTCGGCTATCCCGCGGATCTTCACAGGGATCAACTCTCCGGTCTGCTTATCGATAATTTCAAATTCACGCGACAGGTCACTTTCGAGGTGCAGAATCTCCAGAAATTTCCTGTTTCCTGGCAATTTACGAAGGTAATCGATCTCTGCGGTCATGAACCGCCGGATCATGCCTTCGGCTACTTTCAGTACCAGAAGGTTTTTTCCGCTCTCCAACTCCCGTGATGCATATTTTGCTTCAAATGCTGCCTTAACGGAGGATATGGTCAAAGGCATCGCAGCCTTAAGATCCTCCGCTGTGAGATGCTTTCCCAGAAACGGAGTATAGGCATCCTGCAAAACCTTATGCACAGCTTCTCCGAGGGTAGCAGCATCGATGGACTCTTCCGGCTCCTCCGACTCCCGGATACCAAGCACATGCGAATAGCAGAACTGCAGGCTGCACGCAAGATAACTACCCAGCGCGGTTGGCGAAAAACCTCTGGAAGCGACTTCATGCAGTTTCTCCATGATGTTATCATTCTTTGCAATACTGACAGGCAGTTCCGACTGAATGGGCAGAGGCAGAGGCAGGATCGTTTCCCAGATGTGAATCCCCGGGTTAATACGTGATTCATACAACAGCTGGGTGATGAACCGGCTCCTCTCCCCTCCCCCAAGTTCACCTCCTTCGGTATTGTATAAAAGAAAGATATTCTCAGCCCGCTGCAACAACCGGTAGAAATGGTAGGCAAATACTGCATTGCGTTCGCGATAGCGATGCAGTCCGTACTCTTTACGCACCTCATCGGGGATGAAGGTGTTCTGGTGCCGTGCTTTGGGAATCATCCCTTCATTCACGGAGAGCATGATGATGTTTTTAAAATCAAGGGCACGTGTCTCAAGTACGCCCATCACCTGCAATCCTTTAAGAGGCTCACCATAGAATGGCAGGCGGGTCGAAGCCACCTGCGATTTCAGCACCTCATGCAAGGTAGCAATGTCGTTGATCAGGTCTGACTCTGCCAGTGGTTTCACCTGTTCGATCAGTCTGGCTGCATGATAGAGATATTCGATGTCCAGCACGTGCGTTTCCGTGCCGTTTTCTTCCGTGGCCAGAAAATCCTTCCTGCAGGCTTCCAGCAAAGACTCTATCAGTTGGATTACATTGCGGGGCTGAATCTGTTCCGATTGGAGCACTTCGATAAAGTAAGGAGCCAATGCCGGGAAACCGGATTCCAGACGACGGATCAGCATGTCGCTCAACAGATAGAACCGGCCGTCGGCCTGTTTCCCGGTTTGTACTGAGTCTATTGCTGCAAAACGCGCTATATACGGATGTTTTATCAATCTGTCGACATCCCTGAAATGGAACTTTGTTTTCTCTGACGATACTCCTTCGCTGCCTGCCAGTGACTTATACTTCCCGGCACCTGTCCACAACCGGAGGATTGCATCGATCAGAGAATATACCGGTGTGAGTATCAGCGGATAACCCATCGTGATATTGAAATGATCCAGTTCGCGGGGAATGGAATTCATTACCGGAAGCATGAGGCTCTCATCGACCAGGATCATTGCCACATCCGAAGGGTTCTCCGTACGGATAAGGTCCTGACAAAGCTGCCCCGCCAGTTTCGCCTGGCCTATATTTCCAGGCACACCAATCACTGATATCTCTTTACTGCCCGTCAGCAACTCATCCCCAATCCAGCCGGAGTTAACAAAAGCACTTTTTTTGAAATTGCGCCTCAGGAAGTAACCGGCTTCCTGCCTTTCATCTTCCATGTAATACCGGTCAGCATCCCAGTACACTTCTCCGATTCCCTGCCCAATCAGGAAGGTAATCAGCTTCTCTTCACCGGTCGTCAGTGCATTAAAGCCTGCAAACAGCACTTTCTCCCACTGACTGAAATCGGCTGAAGTCAGGTTTTCGGCCAGCACTTTATAGGCCAGCCCCGTATATCCTTGTCCGCTGCCCAGCAATGATTCCCGGAAATTCCGATATAAAACCGCAAGAGAATTGTAAAACGAAAGATAATCCTTTTCAAATTCTGTAAGGGGCGTACCGTCAGGATTCCAGTGCCGAAGCGCTTTCAGTTCATCCAGGTACCTGAATACACCCTCTCCATCTGCGAGATTCTGATCGATCTCATCAAAGTCGGCCAGCAGGATGTTGCCCCAGGACAGAAATTCAGAAAAAGGCCGGGCATTTTTCTGCTCTGCTTCCTGATAGATCCTGTAGAGTCGCACCAGCAATGATAAGGAGTCAGGGACCTGAAGCGTGGAACGGGCTACCACAAAATCTTCCAGCGCATATATTTCAGGCAACCACAATGGTTTGTCGATAAGCCTCGACAAGTATTGCCGGAGGAACAACCCGGCCCTGCGGTTCGGAAAAACGATGCACAGCCTGCTCAGGTTCTCCCCGTAGGTTTCGTTCAGATGGATCGCCAGCTTTTCGATGAAGGGCAGCATAAATACAGGTTCAGATGGTATTGAATGATGCAGCGGGCAGCAGATAATGATCAGTGCTGTTTCCTTTTATAAATCTCTGGTCGCGCTTTCCTGTGGATGGCATTTGCAGGAACAACCGGGAACAACCAAAAGTCTTGTTGTTTGGCATCTGATTCAGTGTATTCTGTCCGTGTTGTTATATCACATTCACAAATTTATTTTTACAGATTTCCCAACCTTCCATCCCGGATCAGAGACGATGCTTTCACGACATCCTCCGGCCGGCCCATGTCTATCCAGCCGGAGGCTTTATGGATCATGCAACCAATCCTGTATCCGGCAGCCAGACGCAGATACGTATCTACCAGAGAGAACCGGCCTTCTTCATGCATGAGTTTGAAGATACGAGGGTTTATTACATGTATCCCGCTGAATGCCAGGCGCTGAAGGTCGTCGGTAACGGTCATCGTGATGATCTGTTGATGGGTCCGAAGGTTTTCCCAACCGCAAAGACGCCCGGTGGAATCGAAAAGAAAGTAACGTGATGACTGCCTTTCACTCACAGCCAGGGTTGCCAGCTCATCCATTTCTGAATGTACCGACACCATTTGCTGTATGTCGATATCGCTAAGCACATCTACATTATGAAGCAGGAATGGTTTCCCGTCGTCAAAGAACCAGGCGGCTTTTTTCAGTCCGCCCCCGGTATCCAGCAGTAAATCCTCCTCATGGGATATTTCAATCCGGATTCCGAAGTTTTTCTTTTCGCGCAGAAAATCAATTATCTGACCGGCATGATGATGCACATTGATGATCACTTCCGAGAATCCTTCCCTGATCAGTTTGCGGATCAGGAGTTCGAGCATAGGCACACCAGCGACGGGCACAAGTGCTTTAGGCATGGTATCAGTAAGTGGCGCCAGGCGGGTACCGAGGCCGGCAGCAAAGATCATTGCCTTCATCCCTGCGACTTTTGATTTTTAAAATAATTCCGCAACAGGACTTTTTTAAGCTCCCTGTGGATTACCAGTTCTGTGATAACATCGGCCAGACTCCAGTCGGGATGCATGACCTGTGCCTCCATGATTGATTGCTCTCCAAGATCGATCTGGTACAGAAGTGAGTACAACCGGCTCAGATCATTATCCAGCAATCGCCGGATGTGCACCGACAATTGAACGAACATCTCCTGATAAGCAAGGTTTGTGCTTCCTGAAAAACCGGTATCCAGTCCGAACATTGAGAAGTCCTTTTCCACCTGGGCCAGCGTTTCACGGATGATTGCCACCTCCGTTTTGTATTGTTCAATATCAAATTCCACCATGAGTCAAATCTTGTCCTGCATATTTTAAATGAATGCTATTCCTTTCGCGCCTGGCAGTCGATGTGCCCACAGCCAATTCCTGTTTTCTGATTCAACAGGGTTTTTCATGTAAATTTTAAAATTGTCTTACAGCCATTGCTTATCCAGTTCGACATGATGGAGCTTAACAACGACTGAGTATTTCTCTTCCAGATAACGGGCCAGCTTTTCGGCACAAAAAACGGATCGATGCTGCCCGCCGGTACATCCGAAACTCACCTGAAGGCTGGAAAAATTTCTTCGCTGATACTCCAGCACAGACTGATCCACCAGTTTAAAAACATTAGCGAGGAACTTGTCAACCTGCTGCTCCCTTTCAAGGTATTGGATCACGGATTCATCCTTCCCGGTAAACTCTTTGAAGTGTTCATAGCGCCCCGGGTTGGGAAGTGCGCGGCAGTCGAAGACAAATCCACCTCCATTGCCTGAATAATCCGGCGGAACGCCGTTTTTATACGAGAAACTGTTCACCGTGATGGTAAGCCCTTCAATAGGAGCATTAAAAGCATTGTTCACACTTGTTTCGGCAATACCCCTCAGGGCCTTTCCCAGCTCAGGCAGCGGCAGGTCAAATTGTACATGGTCAAGCCACCATCGCACGTTTTCTACTGCATAAGGAATACTCTGAAGAAAATGAGCCCTGCGCTCGAAATAGCCGCGGAATCCATAGGCGCCCATCACCTGCATAAGGCGGATCAGGACAAAGCCGTAATAATATCTGATAAAGGAGGTGTGGTCAACGGTTTTATATTTCCCCAGGCATTCCAGATACCAGTGAAGCATCTCCTGCCTGAATTCAAAGGGCAGGTCTGCTTTTACCTGGAATAGCAGCGAAGCCAGATCGTACTGTAATGGGCCTTTCCGACCACCCTGGTAGTCGATGAACCAGGGTTTATCCTCATAGATCAGGATGTTGCGCGCCTGGAAATCACGGTACATGAATCCATCCGAACCGGCCTGCTGAAGGAAATTGATCAGCCTGTCGAAGTCATCTTCCAGCAACTGCTCATCAAAAGGTATTTTCAGCAGCCGCAGAAAGTAATATTTGAAATAGTTCAAGTCCCAGCGCATGCTCCGTTCATCAAACTCCCTCACCGGGTAGCACAGGGAATAGTCGAACTGCTTATCAGCCACAACCTGGAATCGCGGCAATTCAGCCACAACTTCCCTGTATAGCTGAACCGATGCCGGGTCAGGCATACCGTTCTTCCGGCCGCCCTCAAGATGCCCGAACAAAGAAATATCACCGAGATCCTGTATAAGATAGCACTCTTCACCGGAATCAACGGCATAGATGGAGGGCACAGATAGTCCGCAGGAGAGAAAATGCCGGCTAAATCCCAGGAATGCTTTGTTTTCCATGATATCCGGATTGTACACTCCCATGGCTGTGCGGGTTTGCCCTTTCATCCTGTAATACTTCCTGTAGGAACCGGCAGCGGGCAGCGCCGTCACTTCTATACCCTGTTCATCCGACCATCCAGCGAACAACCTTCGTAAGGTTTCCAGGTGTTTTACTTCCAGTGACACTGATTGATAACGGTTTAGAGTAATAGATTCTTTCTACAAACTTACCGCTTTTTACGGATAGTATCAGCAGCTTCTGAAACATGCAAATATTTACCTTCATTCAACTGTAATGAGTTATCTTTGTTTAAAGATGAAAACAACCAACCGGAATATGGAAAGCACAAAAGCAATAGAGATTCTCAAGACCGCCATTCTGATGGAAAAGCGTGGCAAGGCTTTTTATGAAAAGATGGCAGAACAGACTGAGAGTCCGGAAGCCAGAAAGATATTCTCAATCATGGCAGAAGAAGAAAAAGCCCATGTGGAATTCCTTTCGATGCAATTCAGACATTACGCAAAGGAGCACGCCTTCATGAAACCGGATAAGTCGGTTGCAAAGGAGGATATTACCCATGAAATCCTGAACAATGAACTGGTGAAACAAATCTCAGCAGCCAGTTTTGAAGCTGCCGCCATTTCCGCTGCCATGGATTTCGAAACCCGCGCTGTTGAAGTTTACTCGAAACGGGCAGCCGAATCGGAGGACCCGAACGAGAAAGAGCTTTATCATTGGCTGGCTGAATGGGAAAGCGGACACCACAAGATCCTTTTTGATCTGAATGAACAGTTGAAAGAAAATATCTGGTTCGATAACCAGTTCTGGCCTTTCTGAAACTCCTCCGGCCTATTTCACGTAAAGGATCCTGCTCCCGGAATAGGAGTGGCAGGAGGCATCGTACATGGCATCAGCACTTACCGGCCCCAGTGTAAACGTTCCCTGGCTTACGACCCTTACCGTATAATAAAAGGTACTTGCCTGGTCGCTTAGCCGGGTGAAGAAACTGATCCGGTCGTCCCGGATATCGGTGTAATCGGGTATCGATTTCTGCTTCATCCAGGTCATATCACGCTCTGTCGTCAATCGTGAGTTTTCTATTTCGAAACATGCCGGAAGCAAATCTGTGATTGCTACATTTTCAACAGTCCTGCCGGCAACGGCACGGGCCGTCACTTCCACTATGATCAGGTCACCCCGGGTGAACTGGCTGCCGTTGATCTCTTTGCCGTTACGGTCAAGGAACCGTTTCCGGACCTGGATATAATTGTCGGTTGTCCCGCTCAACGGTTTGGTTCCGATCCCTGAGAGTTCCCAGGAATAATACAATGCTCCGGAGCCCTTAGCGTTGATGCTTACATTCTTGTTTAACAGACTGTTTACAAGTCGCATATCACTCCCCGAGAATTGTGCAGCCTGCTTCCCGTTGATGCTGACCGAAGCCGTGACCGTGGAAGCAGCAGACCTTCTCGCCTGCTTTCCAATTGCCAGCAGAGCGAAGGCATTTTCCTGTGTTGTATACAGATTGGAATGCGAGCCTCCCATTTGTGCCGTGATCAGCCTGATCAGTTCGGCTGCCTGTGGATTATTCGGATCAGCCTCCAGGAGGGCATTCGCCGATAATGCCAGATCGCGGAGATAGGATCCGTAATATCCTCCGGTGGCAGCTTCAGCCTTTTCATTGCCGAAAACCCGGGGAAGTACCGACTGGTAACTCTTCCGGTCGCCTGCCAGCAGATAGGAAGCCGCCAGCAGATATTTACTCTCCGGCGTCAATTGTGTCAGCATCGATTTGTAATAATTCATCGAAGGGATGGAAGCCCTGTCGGCCAACGCCAGCACATAGAGCGAATAAAATATTTCCTGGCGCGGGACTGTTCTTGATTTCTGAATATTATTCTCCCTGTAGAACCAGGTGGAACTTTCACGTTCTTTAACCTTTTGTTCAAGGTACCTGAGACCGCCTTCCAGCACCTTTTCCTGAATTTCAAATCCAGCCTTCCTGCATTCCATCAGGAATTGAGTGGCATAGGCACTTGCCCACCAATCGGCATTCCCGCCATTTTCCCAAAGAGAGAATCCGCCATTGTACAATTGCTGGGATTCGACCTTGTATATGGCCTGCTGAACATTATAGTCCGGGGTTCCGGCTGATGTCCCTGCTCCATTCTTCGCTGAGATCAGCTGAACCAGATCCCTGAAGTAAAGCTGCGGGAAAGCTGTTGATACTGTCTGCTCAAGGCAGCCATACGGATACCGAAGCAGACTGTTAAGGTTTCCGCTGAACCTTCCCATAGGTGATCGCGAGAGTACTAAGGATGCCTTTTCACTTAAAGGGAACAGATCTGCAACAGGCTTGAAAGTGACCGGCTTTCCGGCTGTCACAACGCCTGAACCGGTATAGAAGGTCAGAGAAGATGCAGGGCGGACAGGTAAACTGATCTCCTGGGTGAACTTCTGTCCTATGGCCGTAACCGTCACTACCACAGAAGCATTTCCTGCGCTGTTGGCAGCGTTCAGATCGAAGGATAGCTGCTGTTCGGCCCCGGCTTTCAGATAAACTGATTTTGTGGCATTACCTGCTACCTGCAAAGGTCCGGATGCCGATATCCGCACACTGGCATTGCTGCCGGATGTCGTTGTGTTGCTCAGGCTGACCGTGGCTGTTGTTTTATCACCCGGGCTGAGAAACCGGGGCACTCCTAAACTGATCACCACCGGATCGGCTACCCGGATTATCTGTTCCGAAGCGCCAAACCTGTTATCCTTATAAGCGACTGCCATTACCCGGAGCGCCCCTGAGAATCCGGGGATATCAAGCATATAGCTGCACTGTCCGGAACTGTTAGCCCGCAGGATTCCGCTCCACTTCGAGATCAGTCTGACACGTTCCCCGGTGAGCGGATTGATCCTCCTTGCAAGGTCAAAGGCCTCACCGCCCGCTGAACTGGATCCGGGTGACAACTCTGGGAACAGATCTCCATACACATCATACGAATTAACCTCCAGAGCCCTTTTCTGATAGAACCACTCATACGGATCGGGCGACTTGTAGGAAGTAACCTGCAAAATCCCCTCGTCTACAATTGCAAGGGTGACCTCGGCGTTCGGCTGGGTATTGACGGTTATAAGCTGCTTCGTACCCGATCGCGACCGGGCAGGAGCACTAATCCCTACTTTCAGCCGCCGGGAAGGATCATCTACCTTCAACGAGATCACTCCATGGGCAACCGTCAGAGGCATGAAGGCATCGGTAGTCTTCCGGAAGACCGTGGCTTCAATATAGAGGCTCGGAAGGTGATTCCCGTCGATCCTGATATCCAGACTGGCCGACTTGTTTTTGATATCGAGATACCTGTATTCCAGCACATTGTTCTGTTCAAATGTAACCAGCATCTGTCCGTCGAACGGTGCCTTGAAAAGCAGACGGGCCTTATCACCCGGGGCATATTGATTCTTGTCGGCAGTGATGGTCACGTCTCCTTCCCTGCTTACCTCAAAGGAAGAGAAATCCGTATCGTTCCATCCATACGCATAAAATCTGGCGGAAACATAGTTTTCCCCACCTGGAGCCATGATCTTCACCTCATATTCACCGGAACGACCAGGAGTGAATGGCAGGGCCAGTCCGTTACTTGGAATGGCCATTTCTTTTGAAAGCATTACCGTTTCTTTCTTTTGAGAAATATAATTGTAACGGTTATAGCCTCTTTCGATCACCGTCTCGTAACGGTAGTGCGATACGATAATCTTTGCCCTGGAAGAAGCCAGAGCCTTGCCGTTTTTATCCACAGCCACTACATGGAGTGATACAGGTTTCCGCGTTGAAACCCATTCCCCGGAGGAACGGATACCGTAGAAAACCAGTTGAGTAGGGATATCTACCTTTTTGATCCTGTTAACAGGCCGGCCGGTCTCATCGAACACTGTCGAAAACAATGATCCTTCCACAAGGCCGATGTCAAAGAGTGCCGGCAGCCGGATTGACTGCGAAAGTTTTCCGGATGCATCAGTCTGTCCTTGCTGCACAATTGAAGTCAGCACCGGCATGTTTACCGTATTGATACTGAACTCATGATCGGTAAAGGCCGCCGGACGGAAGTTTTTCCTTACAAGCCTCAGCTCCGTTTCCGCCTTTCTGCCGGTAGCCGGAGTGCCGTACAGGTTTTCAGCCAGCAGTCCGACCTGTATGGTTTCGCCAGGCAGATAGCTGTTCTTGTCTGTCGTCTGGGTCACCTTGATCCGGTCCGGGATGAACTCCTCGACTGAAATACGCCTGGATGCAAGAAGGACATTGTTGGCAGCGTAAGCCTCTATCACATAAGTTCCTGTCATAGCCTGCCTCGGTATGTAGAAAGTTGCCGGCGCCGCACCGTTCTCGTTCAGTTCTTTCCGCTGCGACATGTATTCCTTTCCGTTCGGGGCAATTAGCCTGGTCTTTATGGGTATTCCTTTAACCGTTTGCCACTTCAATGTTCTCACAACCATGTTGATGTTTACAGTATCGCCTGGCCTGTAGAGATTTCGATCGCCATAAATGAAAACATCCTGATCAAGGTTGGCTGTCCGTTTCCCGCCAACGTCAAAGCGGGACGTTTCAACTTTCGAACGTTCGAACCGGATGAAGTTGAAGTCTTGTCCATTCCGGGCAGTAACCATCGCCAGTTTAAAACCGGAAGCAACCTGCCGGAGGTTACGCAGGAGCGCAACACCTTTTGAATCCGTGGTGGCTGAATAGACTTTCTGATTGTTGCTGCTGATAAAATCGACCTTTACACCTTTAACCGGAGAAGCGTCAACCAGCGAGTTGACAAATACCATCACATCTTCCGATCCTTCTTTCACGATCATCCCGAGATCGCTGAGTGAAAGCATCTGCACATCCTGCAGCCATCTCCGGTCAGTGGATTCTACTTTCACCAGGTAGATCCCCTTGAATGGATCTGAGTAACGAAGTTGGTCAAGGTCGAGATTCAGGAGAGCATAATTGCCTGAACGCGGCAGCGAACGGGTCTGTACCTGTTTAGTGAATACCGGCCGGCCGTAATTCTCATCGAAAGGATAGCCATAGAATTCATGATACTCGTCATTTTCATATATATAATCCCAATTCACACCTTGCCGAAGATAATGAAGGATGTTGTTTTCGAAGATCTTGAAGACTGAAACCTTTATAGCCGGAACATTGATAACCTGCACGGCCAGGTTTCGGTTCCCTCTGGTCGACAGGTAAGTAGCATTCTTCTCCACAAAACCTATGTACGGCTCCAGCGATCCGAAAGCGACTGTTTCGGCGTATTCCTGCCCCAGTTCCCGGCCAAAGACACTTTTTAAGGAAGAAGCCACGTGCAAAGTATAAGCCTGGTTCTCCCGAAAATCGCCACTGAGCTGGAATCCGTTAGGCATCAGTTCGGTTTTAAAAGCAACCGGAGGATCAACCGACAATTTCCCTTCCAAACCTTCGGCTATTACAGGCTGGGATGTATACACGCTGATGATGCCTTTACCTTTGTCGAAGCCGGTTTCCACGGATAATATCTCCAGCTTTTCGCTCGACGGGACAGTAAACGGCTGCCGGATCGCTTCGCTGGTCAGGGTATTCCCTCCCGGGCAGCCCAGACCCTTAGCAATGGTAATGGTTCCTGAGGTCCCACCGGGCAATTCCCTGATATCTGCAGGGATTATGATCTCGATCATTTCACCGTCCGACTGGCTCAATACCGAATACTCTGAAGTCTTTCCTCCTATTTCGATGTGAAGAAGAGGACGTAGTTTTGCAGGTGAAACAGGATTATTAAAAGTGACCTGCAACCGCATTTCGATCCGGGCAGCCGGATCCTCGCTCAAAGCCCAGTAAGCATTGGTTGAGCTTATCACCAGGTAAGGGGTATGAAACTCAACAGGATCACTTATCACGGGAAGTTTATTCTGCAGGTGCGCAGCCAGTGATGCTTCCGGGATCGCTTTATAGTTCGAAGCAGGGGCCAATGGTCCCGAAGGGGAGAATGTCAACTCATTTTTCCCGGTCCACATGAACTTCCCGGGGATTGCAGGCTCAAACCGCATGTATACGGTTGTATCCCACCTGTTCATCAATGCGGAATCCGATACTAGATCCCGGTTGAATGTAAAAACAAGGTTCTGGGTCCGCATTACCTCATCCCCGAAATTGGTCTTTTTGACCCGGATACCGCTCCGGGTACAGGAAGCCAGCACAATAGCCACCAGCAACAGGCAATAATAGAATTTCCTATTCATGATACTCCGGATTAGATGATTCAGTTATCTATGGGTTTGCGGATTGACAATTCCATACAGATACAGATTCTTGTATTCGCCCCAATGCCTGACATGTTCGCGCAAATGCCCTTCTTCTGCCATCCCGATCTTTTCCAGCACCCTTCCGGATGCCCGGTTTCCTGAAAAAATGGTAGCAAATATTTTATGAAGCTTTAACGTATCGAATGCATATTTCACCAGGGCGGATGCAGCTTCAGTCATATAGCCGTTACTCCAGAATTCTTCGCCGATCCAGTAACCCAGTTCAGCATTTTCAAATTCCGGCTTAAGCGTAAGGCCGATACAGCCTATCAGCGCTTTGTCTTTCCGCAGACAGATGCCAAGAATGAGCTGCCGTTTCTCAAAGAACTCCGTGGCATGTGTGCTGATCCATTCCTCTGCTACTCCTTCGGGATAAGGAAAAGGCATATTAAGCGTGTTGACGGCCACCTTGCTGTTACCGGCCATCCGCCTTATTTCAAATCCGTCGCTGATCAGTAACGGACGGAGGATCAAACGCTCGGTCCTGATGGTTGGCCTGCTGTCAGGATAATTCATATAGAGTGATTTAAAAATGGAAATTACACAAATTTGACATGGGAAAAGGCTTGACAATCGAAAAAATAAACTGATAAATGGAAGAAAAGATAAAAGATAAAAGTAAAAAGATAAAAGAACTTACTAAGAATGACTATGAATGACTATGAATGACCATGTATGGCTATGAATGATAACTCACATCTTCCCTGCCCTAAGCCCAAAGCTCTTTGCTGTCTCAACATAAAAAGGTTCTCGCAGATTACGCAGATTGACACGCAGATTAACGCAGATTGGCAATTGCTTTCTGCGATGATCTGCGATCTTTTTCTGCGGAATCAAGAGAAAGACAAAAGACAAAAGTAAAAAGATAAGAGAACTTACTAAGAATGACTATGAATGACTATGAATGATCCGCCAGCCGGCGGAAATGACTATGAATGACCATCGAATGACTATGTATGACTACGAATGACTATCAATGCCAACCTACTCTCCGCTCTCCGCCCTATGCCCTCCGCCCTTAGACATCTGCAAACGCGCAAGGGCTGATTGAACATCCCCTGCAGTTTAAATGCTTTCGGGAGGTCCTTCAGCCCTTGCTACGAACCAATAATGAATGCTTTACTTCGGCTGAACAGGTTTGCCCCTAGGGTCCAAAGGCACAAAGTGCTCCTTTGGAGACTCCTTCGGAGGGACCCTTCGGGTCGAAATTTGTTTTTCGGGACTTGTTCAGTATTACTTTTCGAGGCGGTATACCGAATCGATGATGGTTCCATCCACCCATTTGATTACGGCGACGACCTCATCGGTACGTTTTGGTTTTGCCGGTTTGCCGCAGATCCTTTCAGCCTCTTCCTTCAGTTCCTGGATCGTTCGGATCGGCAATGAAGAGCCCTTCATCTTTTCGATCAGGTCAGTCCGCTTCGGATTAATAGCAATGCCTCGTTCCGTTACGATTACGTCGATCAGTTCGCCGGGGCCGCATAAGGTCGTAACCTCATCCACGAGCACAGGGATGCGGTCACGGAAGAGCGGAATGGGAATGATAACATTACGGGCATGCAGGCAGTTCTGCCAGCCACCGATCCCGTGAAGCAAATATCCGTCGGAGTGGGTAACAACATTCCCGTTGAAGTTCACATCGATCTCGGTGGCTCCCAGGATCATGATGTCAGTCATGGAGGTGTAGTTGCCTTTGCTGTGATAGTTGTATGCCTGAAAGACCGACAGATCGATATGGTTTGGATTTTCCCTGGCCGAACGTACCGCCTCGAGGTCAAATGCCTGAGCATCCAGGATATAATCCAGCACCCCGCTTTCGAGCATCCGGACCATGTATTTTGTACTGCCTCCGAAGGCAAAACGGGCTTTTTGTCCGCGCTCTTTCAGCATTTGTTCAAAATAGATCCCGACCGACAAGGATGTTCCGCCGGCTCCTGACTGAATGCTGCAACCATCGCGAAGCAGGCCGGCCTCGTCGCAGAACTGTGCCGTCCACTCTGCCAGTAAAAGGCGGTCCGGACTTTTTGTCACCTCGGTCGTTCCTGATACGATCTTTTCGGGAATACCGATCTGATCAACTTCTACAACATAATCCACATAGTTGCCCTGCACCTGCATCGGCATACAGGGGAACGGGATCAGGTTATCAGTAACGATGATCACTTTGTCGGCATACATATAATCGGCCAGCGCATACCCCAGTATCCCGCATGCCGACTTTCCGTTAAGGGCGTTTGCATTACCAAAAGGATCGGCGGTAGGAGCGGCGATCACGGCAATATCAATATGTACCTCTCCATCCTGGATGGCCTGTACACGTCCACCGTGCGAACGAAGAACTGCACAGCCTGTCATACCGCCCATGGTGGTGAATTTGCCCAGCGGACCATTCATCGAACCTTCAATGCGGTTGATCGTCCCGTCTTCCAGGTACTTGATCAGCGGATCGTTGCAGGGGAATGATGCTGAAGGAAGCCATACCAGATCCCTTACTCCCATCTCATGGGCGATATCAAATATCATGTTGCTCACAAGGTCTCCATCGCGGAGATGGTGATGGGTACTGATCGTCATCCCATCTTTCAGCCCGCATTTCTTCAGCGCATCAGCCAACGAAGGCAGCAGTTTGTTCCCATCGTCCGGGTAATCGATGCAGGTCGGAATGGAGGAAGCATACTTTCTCCCGGTAGGACGGTGCTGACGTAATCCTTTATAGGCAACCATTTCCTGCCCGTTCACAAGGGTCGGGACTTTACGTCCGGCAGCATTTATAACGAAATTATCGCACTTTTTCATGATCAGGCATTTTCGGTTAATATTTGTTCTTTCCAATCAGCAGGCAATTTGCCCAGTTTTACGGCCAGGTCCATCGTATTAAAGGCCCTTTTGACAACAGGAGGGTCGATCATCTTGGTTCCGAGCGATACTACACCAAGTCCTTTTGCCGTAGCATCATCGAATGCAAGGACAATTTTCTTAGCCTTTTCGATTGCATCCGGATCGGGGGCAAAATTCTCATGTATAACCCGGATCTGCCGTGGATGAATGCATCCCATACCGTCAAATCCAAGGGCTTTGGAGCGAAGCACATTCTCCTTCAGGCCTTCCATATTACCCACATCACTGTATACAGAATCAATAGCCTGTATTCCGGCAGCCTTACAGGCATTTACCAGCATACAACGGGCGAAAAATGATTCATTGCCTTCCTGCGTGCGCTTCACACCAAGGTCAGCTGTATAGTCTTCAAGACCGATGGCCAGTGCGACTACATTTTCACTTTGAGCGATCTCAAAGGCCTTTAACACTCCCAAAGCACTTTCGATGATCGGCATCAACCATACAGGCTGATTGCTGCCGGTGCGTGCTTTGATGGCTGCCACCCTTTCATTTACAAGCCTGATCTGCTCCGGGCTTTCACATTTCGGAACAAGGATAAGATTAACATTATGAGGTATCACATATTCCAGATCATCAAGGCCAGCCGGAACCTGGTTTATGCGGACCATACGTTCGGCACCATAAAAGTTGACATTGCGCAGGGTGTTCCTGACGAGGAAGCGCGCCTCGAACTTTTTGGCAGGGGCAACAGCATCCTCAAGGTCAAGGATGATGCCGTCGGGCTTGTGGATACCGGCATTGATGGCCAGGCTTGGGGTATTGCCTGGAAGGTAAAGCCTTGAGAAACGGTTGCGATCCCGATTGGTGGCATAGAGATTCTCAGGCAGCATAGGAAACAGGAATTCCTTTTCTGTCGGCCGGAGAAACTTGATTGCAGCTTCAAGACGTGCTGCAATTGCCAGAGGAAGTGCACCACTGTCTTCGAGCAATAATCTGGCATGCCTGATTTCGAAAAAAGCCAGTACTTCATCCACCAGGATCCGGATGCTCTCACCGTACATGCTTTGCACCTTAGAGACCAATTCCAGTTGAATCCCGCCTGAATCAGGCAATTCGAGTGTCACAAAACAATCGGACCGTACGCCCTTCCCTTTGTTGCCAATGGTTGCAACCTTATCGGATGTAAACTCCATACATTTGATTTTTAAGGTTCGACTCCTGTTGTTGTCTTTCTGCAAAGCGTCCAGACAGTCAGCAAAATTAAATCTGACGCCCGATAAAACAACCAAAATGAGGAGAAATATTATAAATAAACCGTTGCTATTTCATTTTGAGAAACCTGAATAGACGAATGCAACGGCATAACTGAATCTGCGACAGGAATGTTTCGGACTATGATCCTCTTTCGTGGTATACCTCTCGCGATTGAGTATAAAAAAAAGGAAGCCGGAGCTTCCTTTTCTATACTTGAATTAACCAGATTAACTGGAAACTTTACTTACTGAGCAACAGTAGTATCAGCAACAGCGGGGGTTGCGGTATCAACAGGGGTTTCGGTAACGGCTGTTGAATCAGCAGTGGCTTCAGTTTTGTTTTCGCTTGATTTGCAAGCAACAAAGGAGATCATACCGGCAACAGCAAGTAAGAATAACAGTTTTTTCATGTGTTGTTTGTTTTAGGTGGTTAATTTTGATGCAAAAATATATAAATAATAAAGGCCAAAGCAACATTTACACAATTTCTATCAGCCTTTCTCCGTTTCTTTTTGTGAACAACGATTTAGTTAATATCTTTAAAATGCCACCATATGGCACATGTAAGAGTAATTAATAATCCTTCAACAATAATGGCATAAACTTTGATCACGAAGCAGCTTTTGTTAATTTTGCGCAGAATTACGAGAGATTCAACCAGTAAAAACCAAATCAAATTATCTATGAAAAAGTTAAGCATTCTGTTTGCCTCCCTCCTTTTGGCAAGCGTTACCTTTTTAACCTCATGCACCGAGGACACCATCCCTCCTACTATTAACTTTTTAGGAGGTACCGGATACACCTCAACTGATGTAACTATCAATGCCGGTTCCGATATCAAAGTAGGGATCACAGCTACAGCCGGAAGTGCAAAACTTACCGGTTTTGAGATCACCGCAACCCATAACAACTCAGCTGTAACAATCTACGACTCCACCTTCTCATCCGATGCTTTTTCGAAGACGATGACGCTCACGGTTGAAGATCTTGGAGAAACCAAACTGGTATTCACCATCACCGATAAGGATGGACAGGAAGCTTATGTAAGCCTGACCGTTACTGCTGTTGCTGGTGTCAACACTTACACCCAGAAAATCCTTGGATCTTATGACAATACCCAGTATGGAAGCTCATTCGCTTCCGTCGATGGTACCGTATACAAGATCGCTGAGGCTAAGGCCAATTCGACTAAGATCGACTGGATGTATTTTTACGGTGTCTCCAACCTCGCTACGCTTGCAGCCCCCGATGATGTAGATGCTGCTACCATTTTCGACGGCACAAACGGCCTTCAGACCTGGGGAACCAAGAACCCGACCCGCTTCCGCATCGTGACCGAAGGCGCTGTTTGGGACAATATTACCACTGCTGCCGATATTGCAGCGATAGCCACCAACACCACCGAAACCAAGGCCAGCCAGCTTGCTGTCGGAAATATCGTGGCTTTCAAAACTGCCGGTAACAAGCTCGGACTGATCAAGGTAACCGAGATTACCACCGGTGGCGCCGGAACCATCACTTATGATGTCAAAGTGCAGAACTAATAGCAAAATTCACCATTGAAAAGAGGTGCCATCAGGCGCCTCTTTTTTTTACCTTTGCATACAGCATTTGTCTGACCAATGAAACGATACAGTATCCTGTTCATCATACTGATCCTCGTTTCATGTTATTCCTGTAAAAAGGACCGGCATGCACCCGTGATCACCCTGTTAGGCAGCAACCCGGCAATAACCGGTAAAGGCTATCCGTATCATGATGCCGGTGCAATTGCGATTGATGAAGAAGATGGAAATATCAGTGATAAGATTATCGTTAACGACAATGTTGATACCGGGGCGATTGGCACCTATACTGTTCAATACAACGTTACGGATAGCGATGGCGACAAGGCCGACGAAGTCACCCGGCAGGTTATCGTTATGTATTTCAAATAATCCATCGATGTATTCAGCAACGTATTATTCTCTTATACTCTGACTGACGGCTGGCGTGCAACGTTACCATGGTTGGCACGCCCTTGTTTAAACCATGAAACCGAACAACCAACAAACTCATTTGCTCTATAGCGGAAATCCCCAGGCAGCACTCGTTCTCCGGCTTACCGTGGCCCTGTTGATGCTTGCCCTGACACGGTTACTGCTTTACGTCTTCAATACCGGACTTTTCCCCGGCTTGTCTTTTGGGGACCTCACCTGGTTTTTCTTTACCGGCCTCAGATTCGACCTTTCCGCAGTCCTGTACGCCAACCTGCCGGTAATACTCCTGCTTTTACTGCCTGTCAGGGCCCGACAGTCAGGAGCGTACCAGACCATAGTCCACTTTCTATACAGTATCATCAATTCCATCCTGCTGATCCCCAACCTGGTAGATGTGATCTACTACCGTTTCACCATGAAACGCCTTACCGGCGATATTTTCAGCTATCTTAACGTCGGGGCCGACACCAACCTTATCACTCAATTCCTGAAGGATTTCTGGTACATTTTCCTGATCTGGATCGCCTGCATCCTTCTGATCACATGGACAAGCCGAAAGATCAGGGTATCGCCCTGCAGCAGGATACAAGGGTCTTTCTGGTATTTTACGGGACAGTTCCTTCTGACACTGGTATTTTCCGGTCTGACCGTCCTTGGCATGCGGGGCGGATTCCAGTTAAAGCCTGTCGGTATCCTTACTGCAGCCGATTATGCTGAAGCACAGGATACTCCGCTTGTTCTGAATTCGGCCTTTACTATCATGAAGACATTCGACCAGAAAGGTCTGGAGAAGAAAACCTATTTCCGGGATGAGAAGCAACTGTCAGCCATTTTCAACCCGGAACAGCTATACGCGAAAGCCGATAGTCTGGGTAACCCGCTCCCGATGAAAAAGATGAATGTTGTGGTTATCATACTGGAAAGCTTTTCGAGTGAACACTTCCGGTACTTCAACCCAAACGCGGAAAACGGGAAATATAAAGGTTTCACCCCGTTTCTCGACAGCCTCGCCCAACACACCGGATGCTGGAATGGTTTCGCGAACGGAAAGCGGTCGATTGAAGGCATACCAGCCATTATGGGCGGGCTTCCGACCTGGATGGACCAGGATTTCATCACATCTCAGTATTCAGGTGACAAGACCAATAGCCTGGCCAGTCTGCTGCGAATGGAAGGCTATTCTACCGCTTTCTTCCATGGCGGGACCAACGGCACGATGGGCTTTAACAGCTATGCCCGCTCGGCAGGATTTGAAAGGTATGCCGGCAGGACTGAATACGGAAATGATGCTGACTACGACGGAGAATGGGGCATCTGGGATGAACCCTACCTGCAATACTTTGCAGGGGAGATGGGAAAGATGAAACAACCTTTCCTCACCACTGTCTTTACCCTTTCATCGCACCATCCTTATAAAGTGCCTGAAAAATACAGGAACAAATTCCGGAAAGGCGCACTGCCGATACAGGAAACAGTGATGTATACCGACTATGCCCTCAGTGAATTCTTCCGGACCGCTTCGAAAACAGGCTGGTACGACAACACGTTGTTCGTGATCACGGCCGATCACACCTCCGAAGCAAGCATGCCTGTGTACAAGACACGGGTCGGGCAATACAGGATACCTGTCATGTTGTATTGCCCCGGTCATCCCCTTCCGGAATCAGACCGGCAAAAAACATTTCAGCAGACGGATATCATGCCTACTGTTCTGGATATCCTTGATTACCCCAAACCTTTCATCGCTTTTGGAAGTTCAATATTCTCGAACGATCAACCCAGATTCAACCTGACCAGGATCAGCAATTCCTACCAACTCATCCAGGACGATTATGTTCTGCAATGGAATGATAACGGCAATACCGGATTATTCAACTTTCGTCAGGATCCGTTCCTGAAGAACCACCTGGAATCAAAAGACCCGCAGAGGCTGACAACTATGCAGAATCTGCTCAAAGCCTTAATTCAGCAATACAACAACAGGATCATTGATAACCGGCTTACAGCCCGATAGATGGAAGAAACGAAGGAGCATGTACTATTTATTGTCAACCCCAGGGCCGGCATCACAATCAAGAGCAAGTTGCTGATCAGGATATTGGCCGGATATTATCTGGATTCAGCAAGATACAATCCCGAAATACAGTTCACCCGGTATGCCGGGCATGCCACCGAACTGGCCAGGGAAGCATTAGCAAAAGGAACAAAGATCATCGTTGCTGTAGGAGGTGATGGCACCATCAACGAAGTTGCCCGGGCACTGGTCGACACTTCAGCAGTGATGGGAATTCTTCCGACAGGATCCGGGAATGGGCTGGCGCTGCATCTGAAAATACCGATGAATCTCCTCAAAGCACTCAGGGTCATCAATATCGGAAACTATAAGGCGATCGATACCGTTGACCTGAACGGAAGGATCTTTACCAGCATTGCCGGGATTGGTTTTGATGCGGCAGTAGCTGAAAAGTTCGCCGGCTCCGGAATCAGGGGAGTGTTCTCATACATCCGGATCATCCTGAAGGAATTCGGCACCTACACTCCGAAAACCTACCGGCTTGAGATCGATGACCAGATTGTGGTCAGGAATGCCCTGATGATCTCTTTTGCCAACAGCGACCAGTTCGGATTCCATTCCAGGATTGCGCCGCAGGCTGTGATTGATGACGGATGGATCGATATAAGCATCATCCGGAAGCCATCTCTGATCAAAGCATTCAAGGCTGCTCCAAGATTGTTTTTCGGAACTTTCGGCAAAGCGGGTTTTGTGGAATACTTTCGCGGAAAGCAGGTCTGCATTCCCGGAAGCAGTGATTCCTTCATAAATTTGGACGGTGAAGCCGTAAAAATAGAAGAAGACCTGAAAATTAAGATCAATCCCAAGTCACTCCGGGTCATCGTGAAATAACAGCATGTCATTTTCGATCAATGTACATTAGAACATCCGTAAAAGTGATGATATGGCAACCAATCCCAGGAAAAGCAACATAGTATACTCCACCAATCCCGATTTTGACCTGAATCCAAAAGAGGAAGAAATCCAGACCCTTCCGCCGCAGCAGCAAAACCTCAGAGTGCTCCTCGACCGGAAACAGCGTGGAGGGAAGCAGGTGACCCTCGTAACAGGTTTTATCGGGAATTCAGCCGATCTGGAAGCTCTGGGCAAAACATTGAAGACCAAATGCGGCACAGGCGGAAGCGTAAAGGACGGGGAGATCATTATCCAGGGCGATAACCGTCAGAAAGTGCTGGAATTTCTTATCAAATCCGGATACAAAGCAAAACAGGCCGGAGGCTGATCAAACTGACGTACTGACAATCAGGAGCCATGATAACAAGACTGACAGAAATTATACGGACATGGCTGATCCAATTAGGGGTCAGCGAATCGGGCGCCAGGTACATCTCGGGAGTCACCGATTTCCTCCTCGTGATAATCCTTGGGATCATCCTTTATTATATTGCGAAATTCATCATTGTCCGTGTGATCCGGCGGATCGCCCTGCGAACCAGGAGCAAATGGGATGATGCCCTTCTTGAAAAAAAGGTTTTTAACAGGTTGGCCTTCCTGATCCCCGGAATCCTGGTCTATCAATCGGTTCCTGCCACCCTGAACGAATTCTCGCCGGAATCCATACAGATGGTGCTGAAGTTCACCAATATATACATCATTCTGGTCTTCCTGCTGGTGATCAATTCTTTCTTCAATGCCATTTATGAGGTCTACCAGAAGACCGATTATGCCATGTACCACCCGATCAAGGGTTATATCCAGGTTGGCAAGATCGTAATGTTCATCATCGGCTCGCTGCTGATCCTCTCCTATCTGTTTAATCAGTCTCCGCTTTATATGATCGGCGGTTTAGGCGCATTTTCGGCCGTGCTGCTGCTGGTTTTCAAGGATCCGATCCTCGGTTTTGTTGGCGGCATCCAGCTTTCTGCCAACGATATGGTCCGACAGGGCGACTGGATCAGCATGCCTAAGTTCGCCGCCGACGGCACAGTTATGGAAATATCCCTCACTACGGTGAAGGTGCAGAATTTCGACAATACCATCACTACCTTGCCGACTTACTCCCTGGTTTCCGAGTCGTTCCAGAACTACCGGGGCATGACCGAATCGGGTGTACGGCGGATCAAACGATCCATCAGCATCGATATGTCCAGTGTGAAATTCTGCACCGACGAGATGCTGGATAAATTCAGGAAGATAAGTCTGATAAAGGATTACATCGACGAAACCCAGGCAGAACTCGAAAAATACAATAAGGAGAACGCCATCGACAACTCCATCCCTGTGAACGGACGGAGGCAAACGAATATCGGGATATTCAGAGCCTACCTGCAGGCGTATCTGGCTTCGCACCCTATGATACACAACGAGAGCGACCAGCTTGTCAGGCAGTTGCAACCCTCTTCAACAGGCATTCCCATCGAGGTTTATGCCTTCATCGAGGAAACCGGATTCGTAAAGTTCGAGAAGATACAGGCTGATATTTTTGATCATATCCTCGCCATTATTCCCGAATTTGAGCTCAGGGTATTCCAGAGCCCTACAGGCGAGGACCTGCGCCAGAGCAATATGGCTTATTGGGAGCGGAATGACGAGCCTTTGCCGCTTTAATCCTGCGCGCCGGACCTATTTCCTGTAAGATTCAGAAAACGCTCCTATTGTAAGCAGGATTCCGTATCCGGTAAACTTAACCCATTCCGTTACAGGGATAATCCCGGGAGAATGAGGTCTTTTTGACGGCAGATTTTTACAATTAGTCCTTCAGCAGGTCCGGATATTTCATTTCCGCCTCTTTCAGAATGATCCGGAACCAGATTGTGTATTTTTCAGGGAACAGGGCGACGTCTTCCTGAAGGACAGCAAGGTTTATCCAGCGAAAATCATGAGCCTCTGCATGATTGATTTCCGGGTCGGAATTATATCTTCCCACATACACATGATCCAGCTCATACTCGGTAAGTCCGTTGGGGAATTCTGCCTTGTAAATAAAATCAAATGCTTTTTCAAGCCTGCAGGTGAAGCCCATTTCTTCCATCAGCCGGCGGTTTGCCGCCGACAGGCTGTCCTCTCCGGGCCGGGGATGGCTGCAGCAGGTATTCGACCAGAGTCCGGGCGTATGGTACTTATGTAATGCTCTCTGTTGCATTAAGATTTCATTCCTGTCATTCCTGACGATGACCGAAATAGCCCTGTGGAGCATCCCCCGGCGGTGAGCTTCCATTTTCTCCATGACCCCGATAGCGTTGTCGTTTACATTAACTAAGATCACTTTTTCTTCCATGCTGGTTCCTCATAATAAAAAAGGTATTACCGGAGTGCGCCTTCGATCTTCGGTGCTCCGTGTTGTTGCTGATACCCCGATATCTGAAGGTAAAAGTACGAAATCGAGTCCTTTTCAGAACGACTGTCAGCACAGGAGGATATAAGTCATCTGACATTTCGCCGTTTTCGGTGGCTGCAGGATCAGTTCCAATACAGATTTTTCATGCGGAATTCCTATCTTTGCGAAAAATTAAGCTGACATAAAGTTTAGAAACGAGTTAAGTTTTTAAGCATTCCATTAAAACAGGATCATTCCATAATAAATTTCGGGTAAGATTTTGTTTTTGGATAAAAATGACTAATTTTGCAGCCCGAAATTTGAAACACGAGTTAATTAACAGACATACAGATATGTATTTGACGCCTGAAATCAAGAAGGAATTATTTAAGGAAAACGGCTCGTCCGAATTCGACACCGGCACTGCAGAAGGCCAGATAGCACTGTTTACCTTCCGTATCAAGCATCTTACCGAGCACATGAAAGCCAACCGGAAAGATCTTGCTACCCAGCGTTCACTTGTTCGGTTAGTAGGTAAACGCCGCAAGCTTCTTGACTACCTGAAGAAAAAGGAAATCGAACGCTACCGCGCGATCATCAGCAAACTGAACATCCGTAAGTAACGACGTTGATTTCAAACCATATAGTAAAGGAAAAGGCAATTTTTCAATTGCCTTTTTTTGTATTGATCAAAACAGGGAATTGCGTCGAAATGCTGTCGGCCGGTTCCCGGTGTATCCGATGACAGCATTGTACGCAAAAAAGAAAGAAAGAGGTAAATTATTATGGAAGGAATTATTAAGACCTTCGACATCGGCGACGGCCGCATGGTTTCAATCGAAACCGGCAAACTCGCCAAACAGGCTGATGGCGCCTGCGTCGTCCGTATGGGCGATACCATGCTCCTGGCCACTGTGGTTGCAAAGAAGGATGCAGCCGAAAATGTTGACTTTATGCCCTTGTCCGTCGAATACCGGGAGAAATACGCCGCAGCAGGCCGCTTCCCCGGAGGTTTCTTCAAAAGGGAAGCCCGTCCGTCGGATCATGAGATCCTGATATCCCGCCTGGTTGACCGTGCATTGCGTCCACTTTTCCCGGACGATTTCCATGCCGAAGTACAGGTAATCGTTACCCTCATCTCGGCCGACTCACAGGTACTACCTGATGCCCTGGCCTGCCTTGCAGCCTCCTCGGCACTGGCCGTCAGCAACATCCCCTTCAACGGGCCCATCTCGGAAGTGCGTGTCGCCCGTATCAACGGTGAATATATTGTCAATCCGCCTACAAGCGACATCGCTGCTGCTGATATTGACCTGATCGTGGCCGCTTCGTACGACAATATTGTGATGGTGGAAGGCGAAATGAAAGAAGTTTCGGAAAACGATATGATCGAGGCCATCAGTTTCGCCCACAAGCATATTCAGATCCAGTGCCAGGCACAGAAAGAACTGGCAGCCATGATTGAAAAGGCAAATCCGAAAAGGGAGTATTGTCACGAACACCATGACGAGGATCTGCATCAGGCATTAAAGGAGTATACCTATTCAAAGATCATGGCCGTTGCCATGTCGGGACAGCCCAAACAGGCACGTACCGAGGCTTTCGAAGCCATCAAAGCTGAATTCATTGCAACTCTTCCCGAAGAAGTTGCTGCTGAAAAGGCTCCGCTGATCGACCGTTATTATCACGACACGGAAAAGGAAGCCATGCGCAATATGGTGCTTGACGACCGCCGCCGGCTTGATGGACGTAAACTGGATCAGATTCGTCCCATCTGGAGCGAAGTAAACTACCTGCCAATGGCACACGGTTCTGCCATTTTCACCCGTGGTGAAACCCAGTCGCTCACCACCGTTACCCTGGGAACCAAGCTGGATGAGCAGATGATCGACGGTGCCATGATCGAGGAAAAGATTGATTTTATCCTTCATTATAACTTCCCTCCTTTCGCCACCGGCGAGGTGAAGCCTATCCGGGGCACCGGCCGTCGCGAGATCGGTCACGGAAACCTTGCTCTCCGTGCACTCAAGGCCATGATGCCCAGCAAAGAGGACAATCCCTACACCGTCCGCGTTGTCTCCGACATTCTCGAATCCAATGGCTCCTCTTCGATGGCAACCGTCTGCGCCGGAACCCTGGCACTGATGGATGCCGGCGTGAAACTGCGCAAACCTGTATCAGGTATTGCCATGGGACTCATCACCGACAGCAAAACGAAGAAATATGCTATCCTGTCCGATATTCTCGGCGATGAAGATCATCTCGGCGATATGGACTTCAAGGTAACCGGTACTGCCGATGGCATCACCGCATGCCAGATGGACATCAAGGTTGACGGCCTCTCGTATGAAATCCTGAAAGAGGCTCTGGAACAAGCCCGTCGCGGACGTCTTCATATCCTGGGAGAACTGGCCAAGACTATTACCGAACCACGTGAAGATTACAAACCACATGTGCCGCGTATCGTGAAGATGACGATCCCGCGTGAATTCATCGGCGCCGTAATCGGCCCCGGCGGAAAGGTGATCCAGGAGATGCAGCGCGAAACCAACTCCACCATCGTAATTGAAGAAGTTGGCGAATTCGGCGTAATCGACATTGTTTCCAACAATAAGGCCTCCATCGAAGCTGTAAAGGCAAAGATCAAGAGTATCGTTGCGATCCCTGAGATCGGCGAAGTTTACAACGGCACTGTAAAGACGATCACCACCTTTGGCGCTTTCGTAGAGATCCTTCCGGGCAAGGACGGCCTGCTTCATATATCTGAAATTGAATGGCGCCGCCTGAAAGATGTGGAAAGCGTATTGAAAGTCGGCGATAAGATCGACGTCAAGTTGATTGATGTTGACGGAAAAACCGGAAAGCTGAAACTTTCCCGCAAGGTCCTGTTGCCTCGTCCGGATCATGACGAACACAACGGGAATGCCCAGTAACTGAATCTGAACTGTCCTTCCAGGTAATTTCATGTACCGGGAAGGACAGTTTTTTTCATTTAATTTGAAACCTTGCCATTGCATTTTTCGTAAACAACATCGCCAATACAAATTTTTTCTATGAGGCAACTCAAAATTACCAAACAGGTAACCAACCGCGAAACAGCTTCTCTCGACAAGTATCTGCAGGAAATCGGAAAGGTTGAACTTATCACCGCCGAAGAGGAAGTCAGGCTCGCACAGCGTATCAAGCAGGGAGACCGCGCTGCACTCGAAAAACTCACCAAAGCTAATTTACGTTTCGTTGTTTCCGTTTCAAAACAATACCAAAACCAGGGGCTCAGCCTACCGGACCTGATCAATGAAGGAAATCTGGGGCTGATCAAAGCCGCACAGCGCTTTGACGAAACCCGCGGTTTCAAATTCATCTCTTATGCCGTATGGTGGATCCGTCAATCGATCCTGCAGGCCCTGGCAGAGCAGTCGCGTATTGTCAGGCTGCCCCTGAACAAGATCGGAGCCATCAACAAGATCAATAAGGCATACGCCAAACTGGAACAACAATACGAACGCGAACCGAACAGCGATGAAATTGCCGGTTTGCTGGAGATAAGCGAAAATGAAGTGAAGGAATCCATGCGCAACTCCGGTCGCCATGTTTCGATGGACGCCCCGTTGGTGCAGGATGAAGACAACACCATGTACGACGTTCTCAGGAGCGAGGACGGTCCTACGCCTGAGACTGGTTTGCTTTACGAATCCCTTCGCAAAGAGATCGACCGGGCAATCAGCACCCTCACCCCCCGCGAAGCCGATGTCATCAAACTCTACTTCGGGCTGAATGGCAGCCACCCTCTTACCCTTGAGGAAATCGGCGAAAAGTTCGACCTGACAAGGGAACGGGTAAGGCAGATCAAAGAAAAAGCCATTCGCAGGCTTAAGCACACATCGAGAAGCAAGATTCTCAAAACCTATTTGGGATAGAAGATAAGAGCGGTCGGAATACCGCTCTTTTTTTTATTTTTGTTGGATGCGTGCACGCCAAGCTGTGATGCACGACCAGAACAATCATATAGCCTGCTCATGAATAAACTTCTAGCTCCATCTATCCTCACAGCCGATTTCGGGAATCTTGCCAGGGAAATCGAAATGCTCAATGCCAGCGAAGCCGACTGGATCCACATCGATGTCATGGATGGGGTGTTTGTCCCGAATATCACCTTTGGATTCCATGTGATCAGGATGATCCGGAAACTGTCAACAAAACCACTGGACGTCCACCTGATGATCGTAAACCCTGAACGTTATTTTGAAGAGTTCAGGGATGCCGGCGCCGATATACTTTCCTTTCATTACGAGGCATCCGTTCATCTCCATCGTTCCGTTCAGAAGGTAAAAGAACTCGGGATGAAGGCTGCTGTCGCCCTGAATCCGCATACGCCGGTCGAACTGCTGGAAGATATCCTTCACGATCTGGACATGGTATTGCTGATGACGGTGAATCCCGGATACGGAGGGCAAAAATTCATTGAGCATTCCTATGAACGGATCAGGAAACTAAGTGGTATGATCCGGGAACGTCAGCTTGCAACACTCATTGAAGTCGATGGCGGAGTCGGGCTTGCAAATGCCGCTCAGCTGACCGGTGCGGGCGTGAATGTCCTGGTTGCCGGGAATGCCATTTTCTCATCCAGCGACCCATTGGAAACAATTTCAAGATTAAAAGCAATATAATCTTTGCATTCTCGAAGTAAATCTCGTCGATTACCTCCTATATTTGCGTGAATTTCATAATTACGATCCAATGAACGAGGTTTTTAAAGGTCTGTACCCAGAACTGGTATGGAAATATTTCGGTGAAATCTGCACTGTTCCTCGCCCTTCCAAAAAGGAAGAGAAGATTGCCGCATACATCATCAAGGTCGCAAACGGATTAGGTCTCGAATGCATCCAGGATGAAACCGGGAATATTCTGGTAAGGAAACCGGCCGCCAAGGGCTGGGAGAAGATTCAACCGGTGGTTCTGCAAAGTCATATAGATATGGTGTGCGAGAAGAACTCCAACACGTATCACGATTTTGATAAGGACCCGATTATTCCTCGTGTGGAAGGAGAATGGGTGAAGGCCCAGGGTACTACCCTCGGGGCTGATGATGGTATTGGTATCGCTACGCAACTGGCGATCATGGAAGATAATACGTTGCAACACGGACCGCTTGAATTTCTCTTTACCGTTGATGAAGAAACCGGACTAACGGGGGCCAATGGACTGAAAGCCGGATTTCTGGAAAGCAAGATACTGCTAAACCTGGATTCGGAAGATGAAGGAGAGCTCTTCATCGGTTGTGCCGGAGGGAAAGACACATCCATCACTTTTACCTATTCAAAAGTGCCGGTAAACTACGACTGTGCCTGTTTCCGGGTCAAAGTTACGGGACTCAAAGGCGGTCATTCAGGCGACGACATCAACAAAGGTCTGGGAAATGCCGTCAAAATACTGAACCGTTTACTCTGGAATGCCGGCAATCATTATGAAATGCGCATATCGACCTTCGAAGGCGGTAATCTGCGTAATGCCATCGCCAGGGAAGCCTTTTGCACTCTTTTGGTACCCAAACGGTTCCAGCAGGATTTCGTGGGATATGTAAAGAGGTTCAACGCTATCGTCAGGGCAGAATACAAAACCACTGAGCCCGATCTGCTGGTCAGTTATGAAGCTGCCGAGATGCCCTCGTTCGTGATGGACCTGTCGTCGCAGGAACGTTTGCTCAATGCCCTGTATGCTTGTCCGCATGGGGTGATAGCCATGTCGGCCGATATGCCCAACTTCGTGGAGACCTCTACCAATCTTGCTTCTGTGAAGTTTAACGACAAGCAGGTTATGATCGGTACCAGCCAGCGCAGCTCTTCCGAAAGCGGTAAAGAAGATGTGGTGAGTATGGTGGTCAGCGTTTTCCGACTGGCTGGCGGCAAGATCGTCCACAGCGACGGCTATCCCGGCTGGACTCCCAATCCCAAATCGCCTGTCCTGGAGATCACGCGCAAAGCATACAAAGACCTGTTCGGAACAAAACCGAAGGTTCTGGCCATCCATGCCGGGCTTGAATGCGGGCTTATCGGTGAAGTGTATCCGGAGATGGATATGATTTCCTATGGACCTACGATCAAAGGAGCACACTCCCCTGACGAAAGGCTGCTCATCTCCACTGTCGGTAAATTCTGGGATCTGACATTGAAAGTGCTCAGGGATATTCCGGCAAAGGGATAAGGGGATTGTTCACACAGTTGACTGCCCTGCACAGGCTGAGGGCAGAGGGCAAAGGGCGTAGTCTATCAGTTGTCAGTCAATAGTCATTCAATAGTCATTCGTAGTTATTCGCGGCTATTCATAGTCATTCATAGTCATTCATAGTAATTCATAGCCATTCATTGTAAATTCTTTTTCCTTTTATCTTTAATAAGCAGAGAGCGAAGGGCTTAGAGCTGGGAAGATGCAGGCTTCAGGTCTTTTATCTTTTGCCTTTTATCTTTTATCTTGAAGCTGAGGGCGAAGGGCTTAGAGCAGGGGAGATGTAGACTTCTGGTCTTTTATCTTTGTCCTTTTATCTTTTATCTTAATAAAGTCTTTTCTATTTCTCGCTGATCTCGCAGAAAAAATCCGCAGATCATCGCAGAAAGCAATTGCCAATCTGCGTTAATCTGCGTGTCAATCAATGGAATCTGCGAGAACCCTTTGTCTTGTAGCAGCAAAGAGCTGAGGGCGAAGGGCAGAGAGCATGAGGTAAAACTAAAATTCAATTGCCGAATTAGCTAATTAACTAATTCTGATATTCCTAAATTCTTACATTCCTAAATTCTCAGATATAATCAAGCCTCACCCCAACCCCTCTCCTGAAGGAGATGGGCTTAATCAGCTTACAATTTATTATTTATGTAGCCGGGGGCAGTATAAATCGTACAATAGTGATTAACTAATTAACAAATTAACTAATTAACTAATTAACTAATTCTCACATTCATAAATTCTTAAATTCCTAAATTCTCACATTCCCACATTCATAGCCTTTCTATTATCTTTTGTCTTTAGAATCCTATACTAAATCCTGCCCGAATGATGGGATTGGAATAAGGAGAGTCGATGGTTTCGTTAAGGTTCCAGAGCACAAGAAGGTACATAAAAGCGTTGTTACCTACTCGTTCGCGATAGCCGGCTCCCACCAGGACTGATTGGAATTCGTTTGTGTAATTCTGTCCAGGGGTGAGAGGATCTTTGGTTTTGTAAGCCAGGTATTCATATTCGGCATGGGCGAACAGTTGATCCAGAATGAGGACACGGCCGAACAGTCCTGCGCCCAGGACATTCGTTTTTAAGTTATCTCCCTGTCCGTAGTAGTTCTTATAACTATAGTATTTATAGGTAGGGTTTATTCCGACGCCGATCCGGGGAGTCAGTTTATAGCCGAGCATAGGTGAAATGTCGATAAGGGTAATATTTCCGAACTGGAGTCCCAGCGATCCGCCGTAGAATATTCTGTCTTTTAGCGTGTTGGGTTCATCCTGGTCGAGGCGGATAGGTTCCTGGGAAGCTACCGGCAGGACAAAGATGGTGAGAGAGAGGCAAAGGAGGTAAACGGACAGTTTCAGGTTCATGTGACAGAAAGGCTGGATTATACACCTTATATATATAACTGCAAAAGTAGGTTTTTATGATTCACAGAAATTTTTTCGATTTATAATTCTGATTTACTGTTTGTTGCAAATTATTTTCATTTTTTTTCATTGAAGGTGTTGCATTAGTCAATTTAGTTTCTACCTTTGCACCCTCCTAACGGAATAAGTTCTTTGATGAGTTGCATGCCAGGAATAGCAAGGCTTTCGGAGCCGCCAGTCATAAAGCACTGGTTTTAAGGCAAAAGAATAAATCTGAAATTTTTTTTCGATTTTATTTGGTGGTTCCAAAACAACGTTATACCTTTGCAGCCCATTTAAAAATGACCCATCGTTCTTTATAAAATTGTTAATAATTTTTTTCCAAAAAGTGTTGCGGGTAAAAAAAAGATGTCTATCTTTGCAGTCCCAAAACAAAGGCTGGTAAGAGCGAAGGAAAAAGTTGGGAACAACAATGCATGACAAGGCCGGAAACGGCAACAGATAAGTCATACGTTCTTTGAGAAACTGAAGTCAATCACACAGTAGCGAATATCCCTTTTCAATTTTGAAAAGAGTAGAATAAATCTTGAGACATTTAAGATCAACTTACTATGGAGAGTTTGATCCTGGCTCAGGATGAACGCTAGCGGCAGGCTTAATACATGCAAGTCGAACGGGATTTCGGGTAGCAATACCTGGATGAGAGTGGCGCACGGGTGCGTAACGCGTATGCAACCTACCTGTAACTGGGACACAACTCCGCGAAAGCGGGGCTAATATCCCATAACATTGCGATGTGGCATCACAATGCAATTAAAGTTCCGGCGGTTACAGATGGGCATGCGTGACATTAGCTAGTTGGCGAGGTAACGGCTCACCAAGGCAACGATGTCTAGGGGTTCTGAGAGGATTATCCCCCACACTGGTACTGAGACACGGACCAGACTCCTACGGGAGGCAGCAGTAAGGAATATTGGGCAATGGGCGCAAGCCTGACCCAGCCATGCCGCGTGAAGGATGAAGGCCCTATGGGTTGTAAACTTCTTTTATACGGGAAAAAACCTTCGGTCGTGTACCGGAGCTGATGGTACCGTAAGAATAAGCATCGGCTAACTCCGTGCCAGCAGCCGCGGTAATACGGAGGATGCAAG
>CAZJCG010000022.1:0-15758 GCA_964544545.1 uncultured Lentimicrobiaceae bacterium
GAGAGCACAGAGAGACACAGAGGTGAGGGCAACGCAATACTGTATCAGTGACAGTCTTAAAAGTAGGTTTCTGTTTTGTTTCCGTTGCCCTCCGTGTCCTCAGTGGTTGATTCTTAAAACCCTGATAAACTATAAGTTATTATCACATTAGAGATTTCCATTGAGTTATACGGTGAAAAATATTCACATGATTCCTACAAACAGGAAAAATCCAGGGAAATGACACTACCCTGGAGTAACACTTTATCGCTAGCGGAAGCTGCCTGGCTGAAAGCCCCATCAGGCTATAAAAAATCCAAAGGCAGATCCGGAATAAACCGTCTGTAACTTAAAAACTCGGACTTCTCATTTCATGGTAACGGTCGCGGTCGAGGTATTTGTGGAACAGCCATACCATCGATACTTCATGCGCCCCGCCCGACGCGATTGAAAGTCGTGAAACAGTGTAGTCGAAACTGTAGCCAATCTTGAAATTCTTCTGCTGGAAACCCAGCAGGACGATAAAAGAATCCGGATTGCCAAACGCATGACGGAACCAAGCTCCATACACAAACGGATACTTGTTCATATACACCCCCAGGTTCAATTGTCTGAAATTTCCCTGCTGTTCGTACACGATGTTGGGTGAGATTGAGAAATTCTTGATATCCTCGCCATCCATTCCCTGGAAAAAGTCGATCAGGATACCCCAGTGGATGGTCCACCGCAGCTTCAGTCGGTTTTCATTTCCATCGTAGAAGGCAACATCGGGTCTGTTCAGGTGATTCACGGCAATTCCGAAATAGTGACTTTCCTTGTATCCCCCCAATAGCCCGGCACTAAAGTCGACAGTTCCAATGTTTAATTTGGGCGGAAGATACTCCCGCGTAGGTTCCAGGTTGCCGGTATTCACATCGATCTGGTCGCCAAATACCAGCTTGTTCCAGTCGAGCCGGTATTGCAGGTAACCCGCCTGAACAGCCGCATTGAATACCAGGTACTTTGATGCCTGCAAACGATAAGAATAGACGCCGCTTCCCTGGAAGGTGTTGTATAATCCGCCGCCACCTACGTTGGCATTTGCCATCACCGCCACCGATCCGGATATACCCTCGTAATACTGATCCCAGGTCGCGCTATAGGTAGTATATCCTTTCCGGATTGTAGGCCACTGGTTACGGTAATTCAGGGTAAGCCTGCTGCAAAGCTTCCCTCCTGCCAGTGCCGGATTCAGATAGATCGGGTTGGCATAGAACTGTGAATATATCACATCCTGGGCAGCTACCCTTCCAGTGAGGGAAAATACGACGCCGATCATGATGAATTTTAGTTTCTTTTTCATAGTGCTCATTATCTGAGAAGCATTACGTTGCCTCGCTGTGGCGACTTTTGTACAAAGCTGTATGGCGGGGCGGCCTTGAAGTAAATGATCCATGTATAGAGATCCGACTGGCAGGGCTGTCCTCTGTATGTGCCATCCCAGCCTTTCTTGATATCGTTGGTGCTGTAAATCTGCTCGCCCCACTTATTGAATATGATCATCTGGAATGAGATGTCAATATCCAAAGTGGTTCTGGCAGTGAATATGTCGTTCAACTCATCGCCATTAGGTGTAAACGCATTCGGGATCCAGATCATCAGGTCGCAAGGATGCAGGAAGACCGAATCACTGCCGCTGCAACCGCTTTCATCCGTTACAACAACCCAGTAGAGACCGGTATTGGTTGCAACAAGCTGGGGATCCTTACTATCGTCCTGCCACAAATAGCCGGAGTAGCCTTCGCCCGGCGACAGAACCACCGGTTCATCGGAACAGAGCGTGTCGTACTGTGCAATAAATACGTTCGGATTGGGATTCACGCGGATATCGATGTCAGCTTCCTTGAAGCAGGCAGTGCTGTCGTAGGCTGTTACCATGTAATTCCCGGATTGTGTCATCTCAAGGTTTCCAAGATCCCATTCATTGCCACTGTGCGTAGTTCCGTCCGGACCGGTCCACTGATAGGTGAGGCTCTGTCCGTTTAGCGAACCTGCACTGATCTTCAGAGGTGTCCCGACGCAATAATTACCACCGCCTTCCACGTAAACAGGAGGTGCAGGCCTTATCTCAACCGAACCCTTGGTATAAATGGCAGGAATCTCATATCCTGATGCTGAATAAACGACACATTGCAGCCAATTCCATTGCAGGTCGGTATGTCCGGATGCCTTACCATAGAAATTGAGGGTGAACAGCATATCCTCACTGATGAACGATACAGAATCGCTTGCGGTAAAGCTGATCTGGAGAATTCCTGGTGAAGGACTCGAAGTAGTCAGGTTGCCGTTACTCAACAGGCTGTTTACCTGTGTAAGACCGTTGAAGTCGATAACCGTGGAATCATATTCCAGCTGAATGGTGAATGCGGAAATATTCGTGAAGTCGTAAGCCATCACCGGGATCTCGAACGGTACGCTGATGCAGCTTTCAACATCTCCTGCCAGCAAACCTACATCACCGGTAATGGTATTGAGAATAATAAATGTCCTTGAAGCGGTACAACCAATTGAATCAGTAACATAAGCCGTGTATGTGCCGGCAGTCAGATGCCTGAATTCATTTGAAGCCTGCCAATCGGCACCATTGAGCGAGTACATCATCGGGGGATATAATCCGTTGACCTCAACCACTGCTCTTCCATTGGCCAATCCGTTGGTAGAAGTATAGGTGTCAATATTTGTGATCTCCGGACTGCTGACTGTTACCGACATGGTCGTGATGCCTGCACATTGGCCGGCGTCAGGCGTAAAGATGTATTCCGATACACCTGTTGATGAAGTGTTGATCACCGGAGGATTCCACGTACCCGTGATACCGTTGAGCGAAGTGTCGGGCAGCAATTCGGGTGTACTATTCAGACAGTAGGGTCCGATTCCGGTGAACTGAGCCACTATTTCTGACATGATCTCAACACTGATCCTCACTGTATCGGCGCACTGGCCGGCATCAGGAATAAAGGTATAAACCGAGGTTCCGGCAGTTACCGTACTGATAACCGGAGGAGTCCACTGACCCGTTATTCCGTTGAGTGAAGTATCCGGCAGTACGGGAGCCTGGCTCATCAGGCAAAGAGGAGCAATTGTATCAAAACGTACAATCACTTCAGCCGGTTGACTGACTGTTCCTGTATCCGTTGCAGTTATTCCGGCGGCATCGGTTACCAGTAACATATAGATTCCTGCCGGCAACTGGTTGATGGTGGTGCTGGTCTGAGAAGCAGGATCATTCCAAAGGTAAGTGTAAGGAGGCGTACCACCGGTAACAACAGCCGTTGCCTGTCCATCGCTATGACCGAAGCAACTGGCATCAGTCGTGTTAACAGTAACGGTAAGTGCGTTGTTGATAATCTGTTCTCCAAGGATAACAAAGCATCCGGGTACTGATGAATCGCGTAGGTACACGGTATAGGTTCCCGGAGCGAGATTCGTAAAGGTTGAGTCGGACTGCCAGTTAATTCCGTCAAGATTGAATTCATAGCTACCCGAGCCACCGTCAGCGTTCAGGACCGTAATCGTTCCGTCATCTGCACCTGGAACTGTAATATTGGTATGTGAGATCTGCGCAGTGAGAACGTCCGGTTGAGTTATTTCAACTGTTCCGACAAGGAGTGTACATACACTTACAGCAGAGTCACGCATATACACGGTGTATGAGCCTGCCGGCAATGAGCCGAACAGGTTGGATGACTGCCAGCTGGCATTGTCAAGGCTGAATTCGTAACTGCCGGTTCCTCCTGCAGCATTGCTGACAAGGATGCTGCCGTTGGCTGCACCATAACAATCAACCGGCGATGCAATTGCAGTTGCCGATAGATCTGTAAGTATGCCTACTGTAACTGTTCCTCCGGCCGGGCAGGAAATCGAATCCACTACCTGATAGGAGTATGTTCCTGCAAGGAGGTTCGTGAAGATGCCGGTTGTATTTGTAATGCCGTTTAAGGTGTAACTGTAAGGTAATGTGCCGCCGCCGGCTGTCAGTGTCACGGTTCCATCGGTAGTTGCGCTGCAACTTTGAGGTGTACTGACGGCTGTGACCAGGAGGTTGTTCAGGTGAACCATCACAGAAGATACTGCAGGAATACATGCCCCTGTATTTCCCATTCCGGATGCAGTAAGTGTCAGGATGAAACTGCCGGAGGCGATATCATTGGGTCCAGGTTGATAAGTCGGGTTGAGCAGGGTAGCATTGCTGAAGACTCCGTCGCCCGAAGTGGACCACAAGAGATCAGCATAGTTGGAAGCGGTTGCTTCATTTAAAATAACGGAGTTGCCTGCACATGCCGTGATTGGGTTGCCGGCAAACGCAACGGGCTGACTGAATACTTCGACAGTCCCGAGCTGCATATCTGCATCGCAACCATTCTGTCCGTGCTGAACCACCGAAAGCTGGTAGATGCCCGGAGTCATGTTCCAGATGATTCCGATTGTATCCCTGTCGCTCAACTGTGGCAATACTGTTCCGCCCGGACCGGTGACAGTCCAGGAGTAAGTAGAGTTTGGCTCGCCCGAAACGCGATAATAACGTTCGGCGCCAACGCATACCTTATCAATGCTGTACTGGGCCGAAGCGCCCGATGCGATCAGCAACAGCAAGGTGAACAGTATATAGTTGAGCCTTCGGATCATCATTTAAGGTCCATATTGAATGATTGGTGAGGTAACAGGTCTTGGTTTCACAACCAGGGTCACCGTATTCGATGGATTCAGGTTCACTCCGTGAGCATCGCTGACCTTCACCACGGTGTAACTGGTGGTGACTGTCGGTGATACAGGGATAGAGAATGTATTGGTCGTAATGTTTGTATAGGAATATACCTGGGTGCCATCGCTTATATCGATGCTCCATGGTGCCGTTCCGGTAAGCTGAACGGTCAGAATCGCAGAATCGCCCGAACATACCGGAGGCGGATCCAGCAAGAGGGCCGTCGGTATGGCATCGATCACAACGATCTTACCAACCTTCAGGTTCGAGGTACACCCTGATCTCTTTGCCGTTACCTTATAGAAATAGGTACCAGCCTTTAGCCAGGTCACGTTGACAACAGTGCCGGTGTTGATACCTCCTGTGAAATAGGCATCCGATACAGGGCAATTACCAGGATCAGTTGCAAAATTAACTCCGGTAACATTCTCATAGAGTTCCCAGGAATAGGTATCGCCCGGTACAGCGACTACGCTCAGTTCGGTGGATTGGCCCGTATACACACTGGTCTGGGCTACGGCGGGAGCCATAGCCATCAGCAGCGGTATTGCTACCAGCAGCAGACGCAGTAATATGTATTTAGGCCTTTTCATTGGTATTTTGCCGGTTAAATGCCGGATGTCAGAATGTTTCTGCCATTCAACATTTAAGCATGCCTAACTAATTCATTTTCATTTTATTAAAATATTTTTTTATCAGATTCGGCAGGGTGTACCTTCCCCATTACCGGTCCGGAAGGCCGGTTTTTCCCCATGGTTTTTCGCCATCGGAAGCGTGTTTTGCCACGGATTACCGCAGACTTCGGCTGCCCATTCAACAGGGTATTTCCTGTCAGGCAGCCTGCCCCATCCAGGGTTGCATCGCGCGGCATACGTAAAGTTCCGTCGCGTGGCCTGAACATGGTTTCATCACGTGGCAGCCTCAAGGTTCCGTCGCGGGCCCGGATCATGGTTGCATCGCGCAGCTTCTTCAAAATTCTGGCGCGAACCATGATCAATGTTCCATCACGTGGCTTCCTCAGGGTCCCATCACGCGGCCTCAATACGGTTTCATCGCGTGGCAGCCTGGCGGTCCAGTCGCGTATACCTATAATAATTACATCACGGGGCATCCTGCTCAACGTTTCAGTTGACCCGGCAGCAATTGTATCACGTGGCAACCTCATGGTGCCATCACGCGAATGCACTAAAACCTGGTTCCTGATCTCCGGATCAGGTCCTGGCCGGCTATAAGGTTGTTTCATTCATAATGACTGTTATGGTCATACAATGAATTCAATCAACGAAAAGTAAATGCTCAATTCCTATCGAACGAACAATTCCGGTCCATCAAAGCAATACAGGCTGAAGGGATCTCTACCCCATCAGGTACAGGAGCATACAGGCATGCTGTTCATTTCCCTTCCGGTTAAAGAAAGCCGCCGACACATTCCGTTCGGAATATGGTTGTTTCATCTAGGTAAGCTCATAGTTGCATCGCCTTAAGATTGGATCAGACAATTACAGAACCACGGCTCTGTTTCAGGAAGATCAGTGCCGTACAACACAACAAAGCCACTGTAACGCTAGGAAGCGCCAGTCAGCCGGATGGTATCGGGATTTCCCCTACTCCTGTTGAATTGTATGCACACAGTGTCAGACTTAGTTTGCCAAGGTATTCTTCTTCATACCTGTCACCCCTCCGTCCACGATACGCTGTGAACGGAAGGAAGTACGGTATGAAAAAGCAACTTCATGCAGTTAACCCGTTAGGGCTTAACAGGCAGGAAGGGAGTTGGCGAAACAGCCTGTACGTCGGGTCTCGGAGTGATGGTCTGAAGGGCGATATCGTTGGTGAAACCGTCGACCACAGGAGCGGGGCAGGGAGTGGTTGTACCGTTATCGTAATGAACGTCACCAATGGGTGTCGGAGCCGATAACAAGGTGATACCATCAACAGCAAAGGCAATCTGCTCGGCAGTAAGGCCTTCGTAGTTGTTAGCACCATTGGAATGGTCGATGATCACGCGGAAAAAGATGGATTCGCCAGTTGCACCGACAGTGGTACCCGTGCTTGGAACTACGGGATCAGCGCTGGTATAAACACCTGCTGCGAGAGTCATTGCATGAGTGGTAGCAAAAGTGGTTGTTGTTGACCAAACAATCTCCTGGATGGTTTCTTCAGCATCAAAACCGGAAATGGTTACGCTCGGAAGCCAGGAAATCGACCAGTTAGCAGCTACAACTTCAAAGTACAGTGTATCGGCACCGAAGTCATAGAGTACGCCTTCCGGAGCGGTAGCGTCATAACTTGCACTTACGATGTCCGAAATACAACGGTCGATGTTGCTGCCGTATCCGGCCTGAAGAACCTTGTTGGCGTCAAGGTTGGCAATATCCAGGGTAAAGGCGTTGATAGGCTGGATTTTGTAAACCTTCATGTTATTAGGTGTACAGGTTCCATTGTCGTTAACAACCTGAATAATTACAAATACGGGGTTTGCCGGATCATACGTAAAGCTGTTCCAGGTCAGTGAAATGGTATTGGCGCCTACGGTTCCAACATTGTAGTTGGCTCCTGCAGCGGCAAGAAATGCACTGGTACCCGGAACTTCAGCAGTTGCCGTAAGGACCTTGTTGGTGATAAAGGTCTGATCCTGCGTAACCCGCCATAAATAGGTTTTTGTCCCCGGAGGGGTCGGAACGTTTACTTCATAGGTATAAGGCGTACCTGCAATAGGATGTAAAGCATCAGCACCAAGACAGGTGATGGCACGCGGAGCTAACTGCCCGAAAGCAGATGAAATACCGATAGCAAAGAATGCTACCATAAGGAAGAAAAGTTGCTTTTTCATGACTTTGATTTTTGTTTGTTAGTTTACTAGTTTAAGAATTTGCAAATGAGTGAGTTGAATTAAATTTTTGTCATTGATTGTTGGTGATTGATTGCTTTATCATTTTTTCATAGGCAGTTGGATTTGTTAATACCGGATGAATGTTTGTTTACCTTTCTATTATTGTTTGATAATATTGGGTCGGGGTGTTATGGTGATCTGTATGGTCTTTTCAGCCGAAGAATTACCGGTTTCATCTACCAGCCAGTAAGTGATGGTATGGATTAGGTTCGCGCTCACGGCTCCCGGGAAAATGATATCGCCGGTATAGTCAGTGAGCGGACCTGTGCCGCTGATCGAAGCAGGAACGCCTCCGTTATAGTCGATGCGCCAGTTCAACACAAGGTTTGATGGGTCTGTGCAGTTATCGGTATAGGATGCTGGATCAGGACTCAGGGCAGCCTTGTCGGCCATAGTGAGTATATAGTATTCCGGCCTGTCAGGAGCTATATCCATGGTTGGATCATAGTATGAAGCATCTATCAGACTGATCACACAATAGCTTTGCGGATCAGGAGGCGTGAAATCAGGAGCTTCGTCATCCTCTACTACAACCTCCTGCACGCAGGTATCAGAACCCGAGATGTTGGTTGCAATCCAGGTGATGAGTGTACTTCCTGCATTGAAAGTATAAGGGTTAGGTGCAATCGGTCCTGTACCGGATCCGGTAGTGGCGCCCGACATACTCCATGACAAGCTGACCGAAAGACCTGAGTTGATCGTAGGATAACCAGGATCAAGTGAAGCTGAACACAGCCCCGGATCAGTGCCCTGGTTAATATCAGCAGCACAGGTAATATCAGGCGGATCATTGGGGGTAACGGTTACCTGGAACGTGCAAGTATTGGTATTCCCGCAGGGATCACTAACCGTGTAGGTTACGGTAGTGGTACCAACATTGAATACATAAGGGCTAGGAATGATCCCCGTGCCAGAGCCGGCGGTAGGACTGCTCATGCTCCACGATACCAGGAGGCTGTCGGAAGGGGCGCAGTTATCAGCTATCACAGGAGCTGCCAGGGAAACATTGGCATACGTCTCCCCTGCTTCAGCAGGAGTATTGACCGACGCCGGACAACTGACTACAGGAGCATTGATATCCTCAACGACAATTTCCTCCTGACAGATCGCATTACAACCGTTGACATCCGTTGCCATCAGGGTGAGCAGGAAGACATCGCTGCAGACATCTCCCGCAGTTACAGTCACATCCGGATTGTTATCCGGGCCCGTGACCGTTCCGCTTCCGCTGATGGTCCACGAATAGGTGTTCATCCCGCTGATGCCTGAATACAAATTACCTTCAGAGTTGGGACAAACCGGGCTGGGACCTGTGATATAGCAGGTCGGCAACGAATTGACCGTAATGGTGCGCGAAACATTCAGGTTCTGGGAACAGCCATTGGCTGAACTTACGGAAAGAATGGTATAGGTAAAGGTTCCGGAAACATTGGTAGGCACACTGACTGATACGCTGCTACCCGAAACGGTGGTAATCGTCTGGGTGGCTCCGCCATTTATGGAATAGGTGAAAGTATAGGGCTCTTCGCCATCGGAGCCGGTAAATGTCATTCCGGGAGGAGTTGACCATTGGCAGACAGAGAGTGGTGCCGAAAGCGAAGCGCCGGGGAGCGGATTCACAGCAATCTCAACCGAATCAACAACCGGTGCACATCCATATCCGTCAGTTACAGTCACATAATAGGTTCCTGCACCTGCCAGGCTGATATTAGGAATTGATGGATCCTGCTGGGTGGAAGTAAATCCGCCGGGACCGGTCCAGCTATAGACAATGGGCGGGCGGCCGCCGGTGATGTTTGAATAGAGCTGGGCGGTCTGGCCTTCACAATAGGTTCCGGAACTGCTTGAAGGATTGATCGTAAAAGGAATCTGGGCCAGTGTTCCAAATGAGATATCATCAATCCCGAAGTCGTTACCATTGGCAGAGGTATTCAGGTCCAGGATCTCAATAACTGCCGTGGTTGCTGATCCCGAATTCCACATCCCGTAGAAACGGTCCTTTAATAACCAGGGATTCTTCATAATATTCTGACCGGCTGTAAGGGTTGCCGTGGTTCCGACCTGCACACCGTTAACAGAGAAACGAAGTTCAGCATAAGGAGAAACATTGTTCAGGCTGATGGCCCATGCCGAGAAATAGTAATCGGTATTCGGCAGCACAGATACTGTTTCACGCCAGACAAAGGGCTGCGGTGCATATTTGGCTCCGTTGACGATCAGGAAGTTGGCATTTCCTGTTCCGGTTCCTGATGTATGATCATATCCCCAGAAATTGGTGTGATTATAGTTGGCGTTGTTGTTTACAGCATATTCACTTTCAGGAGCATAGAGACCGTTGGCTGTAGGATCAAAAGAGTAACCGGAGGTAAAACCGGTATTTCCCAGGGAGAAATCGCCATTCACAACCAGTTCATTGGATACTGAAAGATATGCCGTTGCCGAGCATCCGTATGTATTTGTTACCGTAACGCTGTACATCCCGGCAACATCCACTTCAATTACCTGAGTTGTCTCGCCGGTATTCCAGAGATATGTACCTCCCCCGCCTGCTGTCAGCCTGATTTTCCCCGGAACGGCACAGTATTCTGCCGTGATCGTGGGCTGGGGAACCGGATATGCCGAAACAGTCACTGAAGCCGCTGAACTGCAGGATGTGGAAGAATTTGTATAGGTTGCAAGGTACTGTGTTGTGACAGCCAGTGAAACATTGGCAGGATTGGCGTCTGTCGAGGTGAATCCTGCAGGATTGGAGGTCCAGTTAACAGTTGCCGTTACGATCGGAGTGCCGGTCAGAGTAACATTATCAATTGCCCAGTATCTTCCCCGGTTCGACCCGCAGTAATAGTTGAAGCGAAGCAAAAAGGTCGTACTGTTCACATAGGAAGCTCCTAGGTTAATATTCTCATTCTGGAAATTCCCGGCCGATCCGCGGTCGTTTGTATAGGTTGCCACAGTTGTCCATGAAGCACCATTATTCGTCGAAACCTCTACCTTAGCTGATTCTCCTGCAGTGCTATTGTAATCATAATAATGATAAAACGAGAGGTTGAGATTCGAATACCCCACTGTGCTCAATTGAGGCGATACCAGGGTTGTTGCCGTAACAGTACCGTTCTGGGCGCGACTGTCGGAAATGTAAAACTGGCTGGCATCGTTCGAGTGGAAAGCAAGACCGTTCGTTACATATCCATCGGAGCGGAGAGTCCAGGCTGCGTTGCCCGTTGTTCCGCCGGTGGATGTATTGGTCCTGGACCAGCTATTGGTCGGACTATTGAAATTTTCCGAAATTATTGTTGAAGTACTACTGATATTGGATGATGAAAACAGGTCAAATGGCGAACCGGGACAAACGGAACTCTCTGAGGAACTTGCTGTTACACTTGGGATCGGATTGACAGTAACGGTGAGGGTCAGAGGGGTTCCGGTGCAGGAGTTACCTGTGGATACCGGTGTGATGATATACTGAACGGTTCCGGCTACAGAATTGCTTGGATTCGTCAGCACCTGGCTTATGGTGTTTCCGCTGCCATTGGTTGCCCCTGTTATGCTGCCCGAAACAGTCCCGATGGTCCAGCTAAAACTACTCGGGATATTTGCTGTCAGGGGAACATTCAGGGTGCTCCCGCTGCAAACCGATGCTGTGGAAAGAATCGTCATCACGGGAGCCGGAAAAACAGTCACGGTCACGGTAAACACATTTCCTGAGCAGGTTCCTGAACCGGAAACCGGAATGACCAGATACTCAACGGTACCGTTCGTAGTCCCGGGATTGGTTAGTGTCTGGGATATAGTGGACCCGGTTCCGGCTGTTGCACCGGTTATGCCTCCCGTGATATTTCCGATCGTATAACTAAATGTTGCCGGAATATTGGACGTCAGATTAATACTGGTTGCAGTTCCGCTGCATATCGAATAGCTTGCTGCGCTGGTCACAGAGGGCTCGGGATTGATTGTCAGCGTAACGGTAAAAGTGCCACCGGGGCAACCTTCAGAGCTATACGGCACTACCGTATAAAGAACATTTACCGGACTGGTGGTTGTATTAGTCCAGGAGTCATCTGCAATAACGTTGGCATTATAGCCGGTCCCGGTGGAAGGAGTACCGGCCGAAGCAGTCAGGCCTGAGGAATTGATCGATGTTATGGAATAAGTTGTGGCTGCAACCCCGTTGGTACTTGAGTTCAGGGTAATACCCGAAGCTACGTCGCTGCATACGGTGGCTGTCTGGTTACTGACAACCGGTTTGGGATTCACTGTCACCACAAATGATATCGTCGAATTGGAACATTCATTGGCTGTCGCGGTAACATGGTAGGTTACCTCGGCAGGTGCAGATGAATTATTGTTAATGATCTCCTGGATCAGGTTCCCGGTGCCGGAAGCGTTGAAAGTGGTTGCTGTACCACCCGTCAGCGTTGCAATCCAGGTAAAGACTGTGCCGGTAATATTGCTCGTAAGCTGGATATTGGTAGCCTCACCGGAGCATACCGTTTCTGTTAGCGATGCAGGATTTACACTGACATTGATAACCTGATTGGCCACTACCGTCACACTGTTTGTGTCGCTGCAACCGGTGGCCGGATTAATTTCTATCAGAGTGTAAATCGTTGTCTCAGCCGGTGTAACAGTAGGATCAGACTGGGTTGAGTTGAAGCCTGCCGGATCGGATGTCCAGCTATATGTATTACCCGGCACTGCAGGCCCACCGATCTGAATACTGGCGCCAACGCAAAGCGTGGCATCCGGACCGGTATAGGCGGCAGGCTTGGGATTCACTGTAACTTCCAGTTTGGATGCAGGTCCGTCGCCGCAACCATTCGATGGAACCACAACCACACTTCCGGATTCATATCCTGCATAAACAGTTACTACGGATGTACCTTGTCCGTCCACAATGATCCAGCCTGAGGGGAATGTCCAGGTATAGGTCACTCCTGAGATTCCGGTAACGGAATATGTTTGTTTGGATCCCTCACAGAAAACAACATTACCTGTGACAGGACCCGGCGAGGCCGGCAATGGGCTGACCGTCACTCCTAATTCTACATAGGATCCGTCGCCGCAGGAATTGGAAGGAACCAGCCGGATGATTCCGGAAAGATTACCGATAACGACTGTCAGTGAATTACTGCCTTGTCCGGACACTACTGTCCAACCAGCCGGAATATGCCATGCATAAATTACACCCGGGACAGCCGTCACAGAGTAAGTCTGAGTCGAGCCTTCGCATGGGGTTGAATTGCCTGATATAGAACTTGGTTTACCGGGCACAGCAAGTTGTACGATAATGGACTTTGTTGATGCCGGACCCGTCCCGCAGGAATTGGATGGCGTTACAGTGATGTTGCCTGATGTTGCCCCGGCAGTTACGGTAATACTGGCTGTTCCCTGGCCTGTTACTATAGCCCAGCCGGCAGGTACTGTCCAGGTATATGTTACAAACGGGGTACTGATAACACTGTAGACCTTTGACGATCCTGAACACACAGTATCTTCGCCTGTGATCGCCGATGGCTGAGCAGGGGCTGCATTCAGTGAGGTCACTGCCAGTATCCGCGAAGCTCCTCCCCCGCATGAATTCGAAGGACTCACCGTAATGTTTCCTGAACCTGATCCTACTGTTACGGTAATTGAGTTTGTCCCCTGACCGGAAGTGATCGACCAGCCTGCCGGAACACTCCAGGAATAGGTGATACCCGAAACATTAACAACGCTGTAAGTCTGACTGGTGCCCTGACAGGGTGATGCATTACCTGAAATAACGCTGGGCTGGGATGGTGCCGACATCTGGACAGTAACGGCGAGTGTTTGTGAAGGACCATTCCCGCAGGAATTGGATGGCGTTACAGTAACATTGCCTGAGGTGGAACCGACAAGAACCAGGATTGAGTTGGAACCCTGTCCTGAAGAAATGGTCCAGCCTGTGGGAACCGTCCAGGTGTAAGTCACTCCGGCTACATTGGTCACACTGTAACCTTGTGAAGATAAACGGCATGCGGTTGAGTTTCCGCTGATAGCTGAAGGTTGTGAAGGAGTGGTAATAACAGTCAAGGCTTTCGATTGAGCCGTGCCGGTACCGCATATATTGGAAGGAACAACCTGTACATTCCCTGAGGTTGCGCCAACGGTTACTACAACTGAATTCGATCCCTGTCCGGAGGTGATGGTCCAGTCAGAAGGGAAACTCCATGTATAGGTCAATCCGGGAACATTCGTAACACTATATGTCAATGAAGTCCCGGCGCAGCAGGTTGAATTGCCTGAAATAGCTGAGGGCTGTGCAGGAATATCCAGCACGCTGACAACCTTGGTCATTGCCGTGCCGTTGCCACAGGCATTGGATGGAGTGATTGTAATGGTACCGGAAGAAGCCCCGACCGTGACTGTAATTGAATTTGTCCCCTGTCCCGAAACAATCGTCCATCCGCCGGGAAAGGTCCAGGTAAAGGTGATCCCTGCGACATTGGTAACGCTGTATGTTTCTGTGCTTCCAAGACAAGGAGATGTATTGCCCGAGAATCCTGCAGGTTGGTTAGGAACGAAGCTGACCGGGGAAACAGAAAGCTGCGACGGGGTTCCGTTGCCACAGGCATTGGATGGGGTTACTGTAATTGTTCCTGAACCGGCGCCCACCAATACCGTAACGCTATTGGAATTGCCACCGCCGGTTTGTATCCATCCTGAAGGGAAAGACCATGTATACGTGACCCCCGGAACATTTGTAACAGAATAGGTAGCAGAAGATCCTGCACAGGGATTGACAGGGCCGGAAATGGAACTGGGCTGAGACGGGGAAGAACCAGGCGTTACAGCCAGAGAACGCGTTGTACCGGCGCCGCAAATATTTATAGGGGTGACGCTGATGTTTCCCGATCCTGTTCCGACAGTGACCGTTATGCTGTTGCTTGTGCCGCCGGAAGTCTGTGTCCAGCCGGCGGGGAGTGACCAGTTATAGGTAATTCCGGATACATTTGTTACACTGTAAGTCTGTGTCGATCCAACACAAGGAGTAGTGTTCCCTGTGATGACACTTGGCTGGGAAGGAAGTTTACAGCCTTCCACGCTAAAGTCGTCCATACGGTAGCGGCCACCAACGCCATCACTGTCATAGGACCAATAAAAACTAAGGTCTGTAACGCCCTCTGCACCGACAGGAAGTGATATTCTGGTCCCGCCGTTTACCCAGTCCCAGGTGGAATTACTGGCAACATCAGTGATTGCCAGATTATACCAGTTGGTTCCTCCATTGGGTGACCAGTAAAATGTCACATTTTTCCAGTAAGTTCTCCGGGCAGCCCAAATAACGGTGATATCGGTATAACCGACAGTCGACAGGTTATCGGAATAGGTGATCGTGCGTGCATTGCTGCTTAATCCGGAAACCACATTGAAGCTTCCTGAAAAAGTTGGTGTAGGTGAAGCACTAACGTTGCTAATTGTCCACGGATTGGTACCTGCCACCGTCCAGCCGGTTGGCAACAGACCCGTTGTACCAAAGTTCGTAGAATATATCTGGGTTACCTGGGAATATCCTGAATGTGAAAATTGCAATAATATAATCAGGAATATCATGCCCGGTATAGAGGATGATACCTTCTGACAGCATCTAGAAGTCAGAATGATTTCCGACAGTTTTTTTTGAAATAAGAACCGGAATCTTCTCTGGTTCATAGCAGTTTTTCGGATAAAACAATCACATTAAATGAGCATAATGGTCACCTGAAGTGGTCCATCGGTTCACTTTCAATCAATGGTGCGAATCCACAGTGTTCTACATTTCAGTTTTCTACTGGTGGACCCTAAGGAAATTCAACTCATCATTTAATCATGCTCTCTAAAAAAAGTAATATGAAATGGGTACCGTTTTAGCTGAAATTTTATCTTTTTATAAGAAAAATAATGTGGCACATCTACCCTTTTTCGTACAAAATCAGCCAACCAATTATTGTTGACAATCTGAAGAATCGGATTATATTTGCGTATCTCAAATGATATTTCATTGATATACTGATCATTAGCAGGTTTAACAGAATTTTATACAGCGAACCTGGAGAACAGGAATAACCCATGGATCAAGAGTTGGGATTTACTGTAAAAAAAATGTGATTGTAAGTCTAAGATCGAAAATGGCAACAGGTTTTGCCT
>CAZJCG010000022.1:15858-25643 GCA_964544545.1 uncultured Lentimicrobiaceae bacterium
AATAAATCCTATTTTTGCATCCCCAATTTGATTCAGGAGAGATGCCGGAGTGGTCTCCCGAAGGGATTCCTTCGGAAGATCGGGGCGGTCTCTCCCAAAGGGATCCCTTCGGGAGAAAACCGTTGACCCTTTTATACTATTTCTTTTATCTCTATTATAATTTAAAAGATATGTTCGTTGTATATATTCTGAAAAGCCTTAAAGATGGCCGTTTCTACTATGGCCAAACCGAAGACCTAAATCACAGGTTAAAGTTACATAACTCTGGTAAAGTCAAAGCTACCCGACATCGTCGGCCATTGATCCTGCATTATTTTGAAGAACATCCCGACAGATGCCATGCTGCTAAGCGTGAGCACTTCTTCAAATCGATAAACGGGTATATCTTCCTGAAACAAAGCGGGATAATCTGACACTTTTCCTGTATCCGATCGAAAATGACAACAGGTTTTGCCTAATCGACAATAAATCCTATTTTTGCATCCCCAATTTGATTCAGGAGAGATGCCGGAGTGGTCGATCGGGGCGGTCTCGAAAACCGTTGACCCCTTACGGGGTCCCAGGGTTCGAATCCCTGTCTCTCCGCCAGTCCAATCATTTGCCTTGCTGGAAACCAGCAAGGCATTTCTGTTTTAACTGGCCGACCGTGCTTGCACGAGGCGGGCAGGAAAAATAGAAAGGGCTGCCGCAGGCAGGCAAATGATTGGCTGAAGCCCCCCTCTCAAGGGATCACCGCAGGTAATCCCTCCCCCATGCAATCCCGAAGTCGCCAGACTCTCTTTTCCGGTAAAGTTATTTTTATTGACTGACTGAAACACAAACTTTTGTATATTTAGTACAGCCAAAAACTAACCCTGACCCTAAACCCAATTCCTATGAAAAAGATTTTACTCCTATTGCCGCTACTGGCTTTTATGACCATTGCCCTCAAGGCACAAGATCCTCCTGTCGGTCCCTCACTCATCGGTGTCGGGGTGTACCACGGTCTTTCCCAACCCCTTCGTGATGCTCCGGTACTAACGGATGAAGAATGGGAGAAGATGGAACTGGATGCACTGAAACCCAGGAACGAGGATCTGAGAATACGTTCCTATCCGTATGAAGCCATTGCCCTCCCCAAAGGAAATGACCCGGTCTGGCAACAACTCAACGGAAAATTATCCGCGCCCAAAGCACCTATCCTGAATTTCAGCGGACAGACATCCCCCTATTACCCGTCGGATGCCAATGGCACAGCCGGCCCTAACCACTTTATGCAAACAATCAACTGCGTATATGCCATCTACAACAAATCAGGCACGCTGGTGGCCGGTCCGTCCAACATGAACACCTTGTTCACAGGGGTAACCGGAGCCAATTACAACGATGGGGACCCTGTTGTGTTGTATGATGAAATGGCTGACCGTTGGGTAGCCTGTGAATTCTCCATCAGCGGCACAAATGACTACATGCTGATGGCCGTCTCCCAGACCAACGACCCGACAGGAGCCTGGCACCGCTACTCCTTTGATGTGGATGATATGCCGGATTACGAAAAAATGGCTGTCTGGCCCGATGGATATTATATGGGGATGAACAATTCTTCCTCTTCGAAGAAAGACATTTATGTATTCCAGCGTTCACAGATGCTGACCGGCGGCACAGCTCAATTTGTTGGTTTTGATAATCCATACCGCCCCACCACCATCGACGGTTTCATGTGTGTTCCTCCTGTCGACAATGACGGCCCGGCAGCACCTTCGGGAAGTCCCGGACTTTTCATCACCATTAATGACGATGCCATCGGAGGTGGCTCGGATCAGCTGTGGATCTACCAGCTTGCCGTTAACTGGACTACTCCCTCCTCTTCCACTTTCACCCGGAGCCAGCAATTATCAGTTCCTGCTTTCGACAGCAACTTCGGCAACACCTGGAACAATATTTCCCAGCCCAATACACAGAAACTGGATGCTATCCCGCAGGTCATCATGAACGCCCCGCAGTACAGGAATTTTGGAAGCTACCAGACCTTGGTGTGTTGCCACACTGTAGATGTCGATGCAACCAACCACGCCGGTATCAGGTGGTATGAACTGCGGAACACTTCCGGCACCTGGACCCTTCGTCAATCGGGAACCTATGCGCCGGATGCACATAGCCGGTGGATGGGAAGCATACGTTTGAACGGGCAGAGTGAGATCGGACTTGGATACTCCATTTCCAGTTCTACTGTATATCCGGGTATCCGGTACACCGGACAATCCTCATCGGCTTATGCTGCCGGAGCAGGAGTGATGGATCTTTCGGAACAGACTGTTGTGAGTGCCACTTCCGCACAATCTTCGTACAACCGCTGGGGAGATTATTCCGGGATGAGTGTGGACCCTTTGGATGATAAGACTTTCTGGTTCACAACTCAATATGGCGGATCACGTCAAACTAAGATCTGTTCATTCCAGGTGACCGGTACGCCGGCAACTCCCGACCTGATCACACAGAATCCTGCTGCATCACCGGCTTCTATTATTCAGGGCGGAACAACAACCGCATCCTGTACGTTGAAAAACCAGGGAGGCGCTGACGCAAGTGCATCAAATCTCAAATACTACCTTTCGGCAGATGGCTCTTACAGTGCCGATGATGTTTTACTGGGCACCGATGCAGTTACAGTACTCACTGCTGGCAGCACAGCAGCATTAAGCGAGGTGGTGACGATTCCTTCCGGTACCACGGTTGGTACATGGTACATCCTGTTCTATGCCGATGCAGACAATGCCGTTACCGAGACTCTTGAAACCAATAATGTCGGAAATGTCCAGATCAGCGTTACTTCAGCCTCAGGCAGTCCTGACCTCATCGTTCAGAGCCCTGCAGCAACGCCGGTGATCATTGCTGCCGGAAGTACAACATTAGCATCCTGCACTGTTTACAACCAGGGAACGGCACAGGCAGTGGCATCCAATCTTAAGTATTATCTTTCCACCGATAATGCATACAGCACCAACGATACATACCTGGCTACCAGCACAATTACCTCCCTGGAACCCGGTGGTTCTGCTCCGGCAAGCGCTACAGTGACCATACCCTCATCAACAGGCGCCGGAACTTACTATATTGTATTCTATGCTGATGCCGATGCTCTGGTTACCGAAAGCGATGAAACCAACAACACCGCCGGCGCAACCATAACCGTGACCGTCGCCTCAACCGGATGCACAAGCTCGACCCAGTATCCGAGTTCAACGCTGACGCCTACTAACAAATGGAAAACACAGACCAGCATCTATGCAGGAGAATACACGGCATTCAATGTCACCTCTGGACGAGTGTACTACTTCTCTTACTGTTCTGTTGACGGCGCAACTGCATCATACAACACTGAACTGACGCTGCGCAATAAAGCCAATGATGCATTCCTTGCTTATTCAAACGACTATTGTGGTGATGATGCGAAGATCATCTGGACGGCGACCTTTACCGGAACAGTTAAACTGGTTACGACAGTTTCAGGTTGCGGAACCAACACCACAAGCACCAAGCTGAGATACAAGTATGCCACTTCCAAGGAAGCTGAAGGTGTGGAACCGGAAGTTCCTGAATACCAGGTTTACCCAAATCCCACAACAGGAACGATCTGGGTTGAATCGAACAATGGCTTCGATAAGATACAGCGTATAGCCGTTTATGATGTCCAGGGAAGAGTAGTAAAAAAGATTGAGATCAGCGGGCGCCCCGATGCCATTTACAGTTTTGATCTCAGCGGCGAATCTTCAGGATACTATCTGGTTCAGATTCTGGGAGACACAGTCAATGAAAAGATCAAAGTTATTCTGAATAAGTAGCAATACCGTTAATAATCATCCGGGTTACCGCGGGGATGTCAGCGCCCAAATTGAGCTGACATCCCCGCGGTCTGTTTTATGTCAGGAGATGATCCTTGCTATGAAATTGCTTTGTAGGTTTTATAACGGAGAAAATAATAAAGGCTGATCCCGCTGAGTGTCCCGAATATGGCTGAAGCTGCTCCAAATGCTGCTGACAGGCTGTAATGATCCGTTACCCAGCCGAAAAATGGGCCGAAAACTGCAAACAGGAGACGTATCATTAAATTCCGGACCGACATCACGGTTGCTCTCGTATCTGATGAAGTTATCCGGTTAATATAGGTTCTCAGCGTAGGGGTTGCTATTCCCCTGGCGACATAGAAAAGCAACAGGACCGCCAGTCCCGCTATGGAAGGCAGAAATGCCAGCAGGAAGAAACCGGCTATTATGATCAGGGTAAAGAGCGCGACCGTCCGGGGTTCCCCCAGCCTTATCTCAAGTTTCCAAGCCCTCATGGCTGCCACTCCGACGCAAAAGTTAAGAATTGCCCAGGCGACTCCGTAATACTGCAAGGGCATGCTCATCGATTTAAAGTATGGCTGGGCAAACCATGCCATTGTCAGTGTTGAGGCGCCAATCACGGAAGAGAACAAGGTATTCCATCTCAGTTTTCTGTCTGCAATAACAGTATTGTGTACAATTCCCAGTACATCTCTTATTCCCGGTTTACGCCGCTCTGTGTGCACCGGTGGTTCCACAAGCGACAGGGATGCAGGCACGGCGATGAAAGCCACGCAGGCCTGAACAATGAAAGGAGTACGCAGGGAGATAGTCGCCAGCAATCCGCCCAGAATTCCGGCCAGTGCCTCCCCGAAATTCCCCAGAGAGGTTATCCGGCCTTCAAGACGCGAGTATTTCGAAGAAAGCCGTTTTGCCGCCAGCGAATCATAAAGCATGGCAGAATCCGCACCCGAAACCAGGCTCTGCCCCACTCCCATTATCGTCTCGGCTATCACAAACTGCCAGAAACCGGATGAAGTTGCATAGATGAGGTAACCGCTGAACCCGAACAACGATCCCAGGAACATGCTGGTCTTCCTTCCTGCCACATCCGCAAAGTAACCTGTCGGGATCTCCAGGATCATGAGTGTAACCGAATAGACGCTCTGCAGGATGAAAATATCCTGCATCTCCATACCGTTCGAATTGTAGAACAGCACGAATACAGGCATCACCAGGTTCATCCACTTGGCGATCTTGATCAGATAAAGGGCGGAAAGATTCCGGGAAAGCGAAAAAGGCATAGATAACACAAAATGCAAAAATAAAAATCCTTTGCCGGTGATTGGCCTTATCTTTCCGCAGACAGAAGGTTTCTTTCCTGAAGGCACGAATGAACGCGATATTTTCGTTCTTTCGTATCAAATTAATTTACCGGTCCATGAAGAAAAACATATCCTTGCTACTCATATGTCTGGTTCCTATCCTGACTTTTGCCCAGCAGTCGCTCTGGAGCGGACAGCCTGTTGTCTCCCCTGAGATTCACCCTGATAATACAGTCACCTTCCGGTACTTTGCACCGGAAGCAAAGCAGGTAATGATATCCGGCGACTGGATGCCTGCTAAGGGTTGGGAGCACGAAGCGGCTGCTATGATCCGGGAGGAGAACGGACTCTGGAGCTATACCACCGGTGTTCTGCATGGCGAACTCTATAGTTACCATTTCCTGGTGGACGGCATCCGTTGCACCGACCCGAACAATGTGTACCTGATCCGCGATGTTGCCACATTGATGAATATCTTCCTCATCGGTGGCGGTACTTCGGATCTGTATAAAGTAAATAGTGTTCCCCACGGAACGGTCACCCGACGCTGGTATGAATCCCCGGAACTGGGAAAAAGCAGAAGGATGACCATTTATACGCCTTCCGGCTACGAAAGCAGCCGTGAGAAATATCCGGTACTCTATCTTCTGCATGGAATGGGAGGTGACGAAGAAGCATGGATCACTCTGGGCCGGACCGCTCAGATTCTTGACAACCTGATAGCGCAAGGCAAAGCCAGGCCTATGATTGTGGTGATGCCAAACGGAAACGTTGTCCAGGAGGCTGCTCCCGGTGAATCCTCACTTGGTCTTTACAAACCTACTTTCGAATTACCGAATACCATGGATGGCAAATACGAAGAAAGCTTTCAGGATATCATCCGTTTTGTGGAAAGCAATTACAGGGTCATCAGTAATAAAAGCGGACGGGCAATCGCAGGGCTTTCGATGGGCGGTTTTCATTCATGTCACATTTCCAGATTCTATCCCAATACCTTCGATTATGTAGGTCTGTTCTCCCCGGCTATCAATCCCATTGGGACTCCCGACTCCAAAGTCTATCAGAACCTGGATGAAACCCTGCTCCAGCAGAAACAGAATGGATTAAAACTTTACTGGATCGCTATCGGCAAGACCGATTTCCTGTATAAAGATGTTGAAACCTTCCGGGCTAAACTGGATGGCATCCGGATGCCCTATACCTATCGCGAAAGCGAAGGCGGACACACCTGGGATAACTGGCGTATCTATCTTTCAGAGTTTGTTCCCATGTTATTCAGATAAGCCGGGATGGCATATCTGTTCTAGCCATCGCTGGTTCCGGAGAGTGGAACCTGAATAAGATCACACCAATGTCTTAAAATACTCAATCGTCCGGATCAATCCTTCTTCCAGTTCGATTTTGGGCGCCCAGTCCAGTTCTTTTCGTGCAAGGCTTATATCCGGCTGCCGCTGGGAAGGATCATCCGGAGGCAACGGCATTCTCACGATCTTCGATCTGGAATGGGTTAGTTCAATCACCTTCTCGGCCAGTTCCAGAATGGTGAACTCATTGGGATTGCCGATATTGACCGGCCCGGTGAATTCATCGCGTGATGCCATCATCCGGATCATGCCTTCAATCAGATCGTCCACATACTGGAAACTCCGCGTTTGCTGTCCATCACCATAGATCGTAATATGCTGGTTTTGCAGCGCCTGCATGATGAAGTTTGAGACCACGCGCCCGTCATTGGGATGCATCCGGGGTCCGTAGGTGTTGAATATCCGTATGATCTTGATCTTTACGTTATTCTGCTTGTGGTAATTCACAAAGAGGGTTTCTGCCGACCGTTTCCCTTCGTCGTAGCACGAACGTTCGCCGATCGGGTTTACATGCCCCCAGTAAGTCTCCACCTGCGGGTGTATCTGCGGATCGCCATATACTTCACTGGTGGAAGCCTGCAGAATTTTTGCCCGTATCCGCTTAGCCAGTCCCAGCATGTTGATCGCCCCCATCACGGAGGTCTTTATCGTCTTGATGGCATTGTACTGGTAATGGATCGGTGATGCAGGACATGCCAGATTGTAGATTTCATCCACCTCGATGAAGAAGGGCATGGTGACATCGTGCCGGATGAGTTCAAAATAAGGATTACTCAACAGGTGCACGACATTCTGTTTCTGCCCTGTAAAGTAATTATCAAGGCAGACGACCTCATTGCCTTCAGCCAGCAGCCGGTCGCACAGGTGAGAACCGACAAATCCGGCCCCTCCCGTCACAAGCACTTTCTTACGGATCATAAAATCAGGGTATTAGACACACAATTTCCACCACAGGAATTTCTTATGCGATCAGGAATGGGCTTCCGTCAACTCTTCACCCCTATGCAGAAGTAATCGAATCCATTGCGTTTCATCTCGTTCGCGTCATAAATATTCCTGCCGTCGAACACAACCGAATGATTCAACAGTTTCTTCACAATCTTGAAATTCGGGAACCTGAACTCCGGCCATTCAGTTACCAGTGCCAGAGCATCCGCATCGATCAGCGTATCGTAAAGATCTTCCGAATAAATAATGGTGTCACCGAGAATGGTTTTGGCTTCCTTCATGGCAACAGGGTCATAGGCTTTTACTTTAGCTCCTGCTGCCTGCAGTTTCCGGATGATCACCAGGGAGGGAGCTTCCCGCATGTCGTCGGTCTGCGGTTTAAAGGACAATCCCCATAAAGCAATCGTTTTCCCCTTGATGTCGCCACCGAAATAGGTCAGAATCTTATTGAAAAGTACGCTTTTCTGGTCTTTGTTAACGGCCTCTACGGCTTTCAACACACGCAGTTCATAGTTGTACTCCTCGGCTGTTTTCACCAGTGCCTGAACATCTTTGGGGAAGCAGGAACCGCCGTATCCGATACCCGGATAGATGAACTTCGTCCCGATACGTGAATCGGATCCTATGCCTTTGCGTACCATGTTGATATCCGCCCCGACGATCTCGCAGAGATTGGCAATATCGTTCATGAAGCTGATCTTGGTAGCCAGCATGGAGTTGGCTGCGTATTTCGTCATTTCTGCGGAAGTGATGTCCATGAAAATGACAGGATGTCCGTTCAGGGTAAAGGGTTTATACAGACTCTTCATCAGGTCTTCGGCCCTGGGGCTGTCCAGACCGATTACAATACGGTCGGGTTTCAGGAAATCCTCAACTGCCGCTCCTTCTTTCAGGAATTCAGGGTTCGAAGCCACGTCGAAAGGCACATCCGTGCCGCGTTTGGTAAGCTCATCCTGGATGGCAGCCCGCACTTTGGCTGCTGTCCCGACCGGTACGGTGCTTTTTGTTACCACAAGCAGATAGTCCTTCATGTTTCTTCCGCACTCGCGGGCGACGGCCAGCACATGTTTGAGGTCGGCACTCCCGTCCTCATCCGGCGGCGTTCCAACGGCAATGAACAAGACCTCACTGTCGGCAAGCGCTTCAGGCAGAGAAGTCGTAAAACTCAGCCGTCCTTTCTTTACATTCCGGTGAACCATTTCCTCCAGGCCCGGTTCAAAGATCGGGATGATCCCCTGCCGGAGGTTGTCAATTTTCTTCTGATCGATGTCCACGCAAACGACATCGATGCCTACCTCCGAAAAGCATGTACCTGTCACCAGGCCAACATACCCACTACCTACAATGGCTATTTTCATAGTTATCCGCTTGTGAATTATAGAATTGAATAGTAATGTCTGATTTTCAAAAGCAAATATCAACTATTTTTTGATTGGTTCCCTTCCGTTTTTCATTCTTGTATCAGGGATCAGGATGAATTTTTTTGCGGCTGAAAAGGTTTGCCCCTAGGGCACGAAGTGCTGCTTCGGAGGGGACCTTCGGGTAAAAATATTATTCAGGAACATACTCCGAATTATAGCCTCTAAACAACTCAGCTTTGCAAACCCGTTGAGTATCATTATAAATGCGACAGGTGCGATTTTTAAATACTTACCCGCCAGGATATCATTCAATTAAAGAAATGTTATTCCCTGATGTTTTAGCCAATTTTCAGATTATGCATGGAGATTTTTCTTTTAAGCAGATTTTACTAATTTTGTCGCACCGGAGAGATGGCAGAGTGGTCGATCGCGGCGGTCTTGAAAACCGTTGACCTGCAAGGGTCCGGGGGTTCGAATCCCTCTCTCTCCGCCAATCCGATCATGCCCCGCCAATGGCGGGGTGTTTTCATTTTAGTCGGCTTGTCATGTTTACATGAACAAGGCGGCTGGAATGGAAACAGGAGGTCCGGAGGACCGGCATGATCGGATTGAAGCCCCTCCCTTCAGGGATCACCGCAGGTAATCCCTCTATACCAAATTCTACTATGCCCCGCCAATGGCGGGGTGTTTTCATTTTAGCCGGCTTGTCATGTTTACATGAACAAGACGGATGGAATGAAAACAGGAGGTCCGGAGGACCGGCATGATCGGATTGAAGCCCCTCCCTTCAGGGATCACCGCAGGTAATCCCTCTATACCAAATTCTACTATGCCCCGCCAATGGCGGGTTGTTTTCATTTTAGCCGGCTTGTCATGTTTACATGAACAAAACGGATGGAATGAAAACAGGAGGCCCGGAGTACCGGCAAGATCGGATTGAAGCCCCTCCCTTCAGGGATCACCGCAGGTAATCCCTCTATACCA
>CAZJCG010000022.1:25743-38163 GCA_964544545.1 uncultured Lentimicrobiaceae bacterium
GATCGGATTGAAGCCCCTCCCTCCAGGGATCACCGCAGGTAATCCCTCTCTACACCAAATAACACCATGCCCCGCCAATGGCAGGGCGTTTTCATCATAACGGGAAACAAGCCAGAGAAAACCGGAGTGCATTCAACAAAAAAAAAGGCCGCTTCGTTGAAGCGGCCCGTAAGATCATACGCCAACCGGTGATATTATTGATGGTCGGAGACCAGCTTTTTTTCACACATCGGATTATCAATATTGGAAGCCCATTCAGCGTATGCTCCTGCATAAAGAGTTACCCGGCTTAAGCCCGCAATCTCCCTGAGTGCAACATACAATGCCGAAGCTTTAATACCGGTCTGACAATATACAACCACTTCCTTATCAGCAGTAACGCCGTGATTAGCCGCAGCTGACAGTATCTCATCCTTCGACTTAAAGCCGCCGGCTGGAGTTAGTACTTCCTTATAGTTCATCCAAACAGCTCCAGGAAGGTGTCCCTTACTTTTCTTATCCTTATCAGCACCTTCATATTCATCCTTTTCCCTGGCATCCAGAAGAACTACATCCGGATTTGACAACAACGCCTTTAGATCAGCCATCTGTATATTCATCGACGAGTTGATGTTTACGTTGAAAATTGCCGGCTTTAACGCTGCAGCGGAATTGGTGAGAGGTATCCTGGCCTGTTCCCACTGGGCCATATCCTTATGCAGTAACCGGACATTATCAGCGCCGATGTATTTCAATATCCACCACACCCGGCTGTTGTATTTCTGTGATCCGTCATCATATATTACAACACTTGATGAATTGCTCACCCCCTTTTTACCAAAAATAACGGCTATTTCCTCCGGATTCTTGATCTGTCCTTCCACCGGGCCTTCTTTATAAAGAGTTTTATGAGGAATATTAATGGCGCCGGCTATATGTTGTTTGGCATATACATCGGCAGCCATTACATCGATCACCACAAGGTTCTTGTTCGATTTGAGTTCTGAAGCAAAATCCCTGGCAGTTATGAAAACCTGTGCCCGTAAAAACACGGAGGACAAGAGTATTGCACTCAGTAAAAACAGCTTTTTCATGTTCATAAATTATTGATTTGAGCAAGTTTATCAGTTTAATTTTACCTGCACCTGCAGCACAAAGGCATCGTTGGGATACTCATTGTACCTGGTGATATCAGCACTTGAACTTGATTCGGTGTTGTAGAAATAGTTGAGCTGAACCCGGGTCCAGTCGTTCGGATAATAGTTCAGACCGAAGATCACGCTCGATTGCCGGTACGCATGGGAATCGACATCTTCGATGCTGTTGTCAGGATCGTACGTTTCATACTTGATCACAGGCATCAGTTTCCATGGAGTATTATAGCCGATCATAGCATACATCCCGTCACTCCTGAAATTACCGGAAACAAGTTCGGGAGTGGAACCACATCCTCCCCCGACAAGTTTTGATCCTTCATCGATCGCTTTCAAGTATTCGGTCTGCAGAATGAAATTGTATTTTTTCAGAGAGAAATCGGCACCCCACCGCGAACGGACATCCGGGGCGGCAACAGTAGGATCAGCATTTATCTTTTTCCCATATTGGTAACTACCGCCAACTGTAATCCAGTCAAACGGTGCTATTGTCAGTCTGCCGGTAAAGTCCTTGTAACGGTCAATATCGGCCGTATTCATTCCTGTTCCATTGGTGACTGATACCGCGTAGGCGACAATGTTCTCTTTTTCAAGTCCGAAGAGTTTCAGGGAACCAGTGGATCCGCTTACCATTACCCCTAGATCTCGAAATGGAGTCAATGCTTCACTTACCACCTTTGACCGGTCAATCGTATAAAGATCCTGGCAAGGCGTGGTGAGCTCGAGACCAAACTGACGTTTAAACTGCCCTATCGAGACCTTTAGCCAAGGCTTCAGCCTGTTATAGGTGATGAATGCATCCAGCAGATAGGGTCCGCTCTGGAATGAGCTGAATTCGCCCATTACATAGTAGCTGAAATCATAAGGTATGGAGCCGGTAAGGCCAAGGCGGGCTCTGCGGAATGCAAAAGAATAATCGTTTTTTGTTTTACCCAGCGCATCTTCTCCATTGAAGCCGGCCCTGAATTCCGGTTGTATATATCCGATTATCTGTGGTCCGCCGCTGTTTCCGGCCGGCTCCATGCATCCCTGTGAACGTCCGTAATATGGAAGCATGAGGATGACTGCGAATATTATAAGGAATATCTTTTTCATCGTTTCCGTATCTGGTAAAAGGGAAGGATAGAATCTACCCTTCCCTTGTTATGCTGGTTTCGAAATTATTTTCCTGTAACGTATGCCCAGTTTTTGGGGCCTTTGTAAACGGTCTTCCCGGCAGCTTTTAACTGGTCATATACCAGTTTATTTGCTCCGAAACCTATGCTTTTGGCATTATATCCCAGCACATTCAGCCAAAAGATGGCCATACTGGATGTTTGGCCGGTATAACAATAAACTTCTGCCTGCTTCGAAGGGTCAAAAGCCTTTACGAGATCATTTGCCAGCGAAATAGCGGGCAGATCGTATGCTCCGTTGAAATGGCCAAAACCGGTATAATCAGCAGCAGACCAGTAATTGATGATTTGATAATTTGCTGGGTTAGCAAGCACGTCGGCCGCGGCTGTTGGCGCGAAACCATTGTTCAGAACCGCTTGCACCCTTTCGGCCAGGATAATGGCTCCATCGGATGATGACGAAGTCCATACCGGTTCAGCAAATGAACCGTTTGCAGGCGCTGCATCCGTAATCCAATTGGCATTTCCCACAGCAATATTGCCATTGGATGGTGTCTCAACTCCTGAATTTGAAACCCAGGGCCCTTTGAATTGAGCATTCCATCCGGCCATACCCCATTTCAACACAACAGCGTCGATATAACCGGAAAGGCGAAGGGCCATAACAGCCTGACCTGCTGTTTGTCCGGTATAGCAGACGACCAGGATAGGCTTATCATGATAATTGGCTGCTGTTGTAACAACATCTTTCAATGCAACATTAATGGCTCCCTGGATATGTCCGGCTGCAAAATCGGTTGACGGACGGATGTCGAATACGTTATAATCCGGAATGGTGCCGGTAACTGAATCGACCACACCCCCTGTCTGGGTTGATTTTGGATCAACGATCCAGTTTTTCATGAGGTCGGGAAGGTCCAACCCATGCGTCAACATGTACGTTTTGAGAGTCAGGTAAGCATTTTCAGCCTCAGGCTCATCCTTTTTGCAGGAAGTGAAAATAAATACCGGAATAACAGCCAGTAAAACTGCGATCTTTAATAAGTTTTTCATCTGGTTTAATTGTTTAGGAGGTTAGATTTAATGAATTTCAGCGGAGTCGTCATTCGTGATTAAATTCACTTCAAAGATGACACAGCAAATCTATCGGATCAGTTTAAAGTCATAAATACAATAAAAGAGGAAGGAGTTATGAAATGAATTGAAATAGAAAAGGAAAAAACATGACCCAAATCATATTCATTTATGATAATCTTTAACTTTATCGAAAATTTTTAAAACTGATGACTGATCTTCAGACTGCCCGGTTCTGCAAAGCGCATCCCTATGAGAAGAGTTGTTTTGAACTGCTGTGTGATGAAGAAAGCGAGCTGGTTGAAAATCAATCACGTTTACTTACTTACCGCAAAGGGGAAACACTTATTAAGCAAGGAACTTTTGCTTCGTCAATCTTTTATATTGAAACCGGACTGGTAAAAGTGTCTCTTGAAGGAAATACGAAGAACCTGATCCTAAGCATCACCCCTCCCAAAAATCTCCTGGGCCTGCAGGCCGTTTTTGAAGGCAATAATACCTATCCATATACCGTATGCTGCTATTCTGAAACAATAGTCAGATCGGTTGATATCGCCTTGTTCAGGCAACTGATCAGGCAGAATCCTGCTTTTGCCAACCGGATTATCAACAATCTGAACGAGAACACCTCGCTGATATATAACCGTTTTTACAGCCTTACCCGCAAACAGCTTCACGGCCGGCTGGCAGATATTCTGCTTTGCCTTTCGAACCGCATCTTTAAGAGTGAAACATTTACGCTCCCGTTAACACGCAACGACCTTGGCGAACTGACCAGCATGGCGACCGAGAGTGTGATCCGGCTGATGAAAGAATTCCGGGATGACGGATTGATCAGGATCACCGGAAAGACAATTCAGCTCATGGATATCCCAAGGCTCCAAAGGATCAGTGAACTGGGTTAGCCGGAAAACCTGCAACTGTTGAATGTAGATATACTCCTGATGACTGCCTTTTCCGGAAGGAGGTCAGGATGCAGCATAAACGTATCAACCAACAGTTTTCAAACCTGTTTAACGCCTGCAGCAAGGCATACAACAAACGGTACGACCGTATCTGCAGCCTGTTCGAACACACGTTCCGGTAAAAGCTGGTCTCCGAAGTGAGTCACCTGCTGCAACTTGTGATCTTTATCCATAACAATCCTGTTCGCCACGGATTCTGCACCCATCCATCCTAATATCCCTGGAGCTCTTATCTTTCTTATGTCTCCATGGAATCATCAATCCTAAACCGGAAAACAGTAATGGGTTGGTTTGACAATGAAGCTGGTTTTCTATTCATGCACAACAAATAGTTCGAACCTATCAGGGGATAGTGGCATTAGCAGATAGAACTGTCCTGTTCATGCCGTGGTTTCAGGCATTCACCGATTTTACTCTCTGGCAGCAGGCAATTCAGAGCATTATGAGTACATTTGTATTAATATTCAACCGCTAGCCATGAAAAAGTATATCCTGTTACTGGCACTTGCCGGCCTTATGCTTACAGGCGCCGCCAAACCCGCGAACCTCCGGGCATACCTCGCCTACTCAGCCTTCTATTCTCCCGAAGACGGGCCATACCTGGAGACGTATCTTTCGGTACTCGGCGAAAGTGTGGTCTTCGTAAAACAGGATAACGGAAAATACCGAGGCACCCTGCAGATCACCATGCTCTTTAAGCAAAACGACAGCATCCGCGAATTCCGCAAATACGAACTGCTTAGCCCTGAAATCGATGATACGGCCAGCATCAACCTGAGTTTCCTCGACCAGCAGCGCATACCCCTTCCCAACGGATCGTATGAGCTCAACCTCTCCATTGCCGACAAAAACCGTGACAGGAAACCTTTTCAGGTCTCCGAAGATATCTCTATAAACTTTCCGAAAGATAAGATATGCGTTTCGGGAATCGAACTCGTGGAGTCCTATGGCAAATCTCCTGAAAACTCATCCCTGTCGAAAAGCGGTTATGATTTTATACCTTACATGGACAACTTTTACCCGGCTGCAGTAAACAAGCTCACTTACTATGCCGAAATCTACCATGCTGCATCCGTTCTGGGCAGCGAGGATGCCTATGTTGTGAATGTAGCAATCAAATCGTTTGAAACCGGTAAGCTGGTCGCGGACTTTCAAAAGGTACGCAGGGAATCGGCCAGGCCCGTTTCCGTTGCTTTCGGCGATTTCGATATCAGCAAACTTCCCTCCGGCAACTATAATCTGGTGATTTCCGTGAGGGATAAAAACAACCAGGAACTTGCCAAGAACCAGGTTTTCTTCCAGCGCAGCAATCCAAACCTTCAATACGACATTGCCCATCTTTCGTCCTTCGATATCAGCAACAGCTTTGCTGCTATCTATACCAATATCGACACGCTGCGGGAACACGTTCGCTCCCTTTTCCCGATATCATCCGGTGACGAAAAGTTATTCATTCGTACCTATCAGAATACGAACGATATAAAGGTATTGCAGCGTTTCTTCCATGTCTTCTGGATATCACGCGATCCCGCCAACCCGGTTGCAGCCTGGAACAATTATTACGAACAGGTGCTTGCAGCCGACCGGGATTTTGGCACTTCCATAAAAAAAGGATACGAAACCGACAGAGGAAGGGTATACCTGCAGTACGGACCGCCCAACCACAGGGTAGAGGTTCAGGATGATCCCGGAAAACGTCCTTATGAGATCTGGCAATATTACAAAGCAGGTATTCAATCGGACAGAAGATTTGTGTTCCTTGCCCGTGACCGGTCTACAAATGATTTTGAGCTGGTTCATAGCGACGTAAACGGTGAAGTTTACGACCCGTGGTGGCAGGACCTGGCCAAAATCCAGGAACATGGCCGCGATCCAAATGTCAATTATCTGCACAGGATGGATGATGGTGCCGACAGCTATTTCGGAGGACATTCCAGCGATTATTACAATAATCCCAGGTAAGAAGAACGTTATCTCCTGTTGGCTCATTGGATTTTTCTAATTTAGCCGATTATTAACCTATCGGATACAAACATCCTGTATTTTGCCCAAAGTCGCCGTCGTTATACTGAATTGGAACGGAAGAGAATTCCTCCGGAAATTTCTGCCCTTTGTGATCCGGCACAGCCAGGATGCAGAGGTGATCGTCGCCGACAATGCATCCACCGATTCATCCATTGAATTCCTGCAGCAGAATTTTCCCGAAATCCGGATTATCCAGAATCTTATCAACTGCGGATTTGCCAAAGGATATAACGAAGCTTTGCGTCAGGTTGACGCCGACTATTATGTGCTGCTCAATTCAGATATCGAAGTGACTGAAAACTGGATCAATCCGGTAATCAGTCTCATGGAGACCGACCCATCCATTGCGGCATGTCAACCCAAGCTTCTCTCCTACTCCGACCGGAAGATGTTTGAATATGCCGGTGCAGCAGGCGGGTACATCGATAAATTTGGTTATCCTTTCTGCCGTGGAAGGGTTTTCCAGCACCTGGAAGAAGACCTGGGCCAATACGACGATGTTGCAGAGGTATTCTGGGCTACAGGAGCCTGCATGTTCGTGAGGGCTGAACTCTACCACAAATTTGGCGGACTCGATAATGATTTCTTCGCACACATGGAAGAGATCGATTTCTGCTGGCGCCTTAAGAATGCCGGTTACAGGATCATGTACTGTCCCGGATCGGTGGTTTACCACGTTGGCGGCGGAACTCTGCCTAAAAAATCGGCTCACAAAACCTACCTGAATTTCCGCAACAACCTGGTGCTTCTGTATAAAAACCTTCCTGAAAAACTGGTATTCCGTGTATTCGCCATGCGCTTCCCGCTTGATGGCGTTGCAGCGCTCAAATTCCTGCTCGACGGAGGTTTCGGCGACTTTTATGCCGTTCTCCGGGCGCATCTGTATTTCTACAGGAATTTCAGGGAACTGAGGAAAAAGAGGAAATCACAGACACAAAACCAGGTAAGCTGCATTTACCAGGGACATCTGATCGTTGACCACTACCTGCGGCATAAGAATTCATTCCGGCAGCTCCCTGCTGACCGGTATTCTACTGACAAGAAATAATCAGAGAGGCTTCCCGGCCAGGGCCCCGATGGCGATCCGGTACGATTCCGTCCCGAATCCAGCAACAATACCCTTCACTCCTGCCGATATCATCGATTTGCTGCGGAATTCCTCGCGCGCATGTATATTCGATATGTGGACTTCAACCACCGGCGTTTTAATAGCCTTAATGGCATCCCCGATTGAAACCGATGTATGCGTATAACCGGCCGCATTCAGCACAATTCCGTCGAACGACTTTGCCGCCTCGTGCAACTTATTGATGATCTCCCCCTCCACGTTCGACTGGTAATAATCCAGCTCATCTTCGCAAAAATGCTCCCGGAGTTTTATGAGATAACTTTCGAAGGATTCGTCGCCGTAAATCGCAGTTTCCCTGCTCCCCAGCAGGTTCAGGTTCGGTCCGTTGATGATCAGTATCTTCATCGGTGGTACGTTGATTTTGGAATTTTCATTTCCCTTCAAATGATGATAGTGTTGACGTTGCTCGGCAGCGTGTTACACTATCACATCCCGACAGCCATTTCAGGCTTGTCGGGATTGTGAGGCATGTTCCCTGCCGCTAGCTGCGAATTTATATTATGCGTTGGTCAATAAATACCCCGACTGCTAGCGGCGGGGTGGTTCATTTTTCCTGAAAAGCCCTGTCTCCCCACCTGACTTCAGCAGGTACAAGCCCCGGGGTCTTTCAAGATGCATGACATTCATCCGGTTAATGCGATGAATTCAACAAAAATACGGTAATTTGGTATCATATCCTGCCATGGTAGTAACAGACATTTTTTCAATAAGAGGTGTATGAAGAAGACTGATCTGCAAAATGAGCGCTTCCTGACTGCTGCCCGCGATTACCTCTACCTTCTGGAGGGTAAGTATCCGCAGGCATCTGTTCTGAAACTGGTCGGCGACCGTTTCAGACTCAGCGGAGTGGAACGATCGGTATTGTACCGGGGGATAAGTATCAGGACGGAATCGGAGAGACGTGCTGCAAAGCTTGTAGCAGCTGAGTCCGCCGAAGGGAAGGAATTACATATCGACGGTTTCAATGTTCTGATCACTATCGGCAGCTACCTGAACGGGAACCTGGTTTTTATCGGCAACGACGGATACCTGCGTGATGCATCCGAGATTCACGGAAAGGTATTCCGGACGCAGTTGTTCGATAAAGCCATCCTGTTGGTTTTCTCATTTCTCGGCACCATCAGTCCGAAAGCCGTTCATTTTTATCTGGATGCACCCGTGAGCCATTCCGGGGAACTCTGCTTCAAGATCAATCAGTTGCTCGCGCATTATGGCATGGAGGGAAGTGCAACTACCTTGAAATCACCTGATTTTCTGTTAAAAACGATTACGGACGGGATCATAGCCACCTCTGATTCAGGAATCATTGACCGGTGCAGGGTTCCGGTGGTCGATCTTCCGAGGGAAATAATCACATCACAGTTTAAAAAACCAGTTTCCATGGTGACGGTATAGAATATTTATACCTTTGCATCATCTTTTGAACGGGGTGCCCTAAACAATCGGGCTGAGATCAAACCCATATAACCTGATCCGGATAATGCCGGCGGAGGGAATGAAGGGAAACTTTGAATGACCGCCTAGGCGGTTGCCCCATTCAACATTCAAGGTTTAACTAACAAAAAAATGAGAAAGGTTTTATTAGTAACACTCATCCTCATCCTGGGTATGAAGGCCTGGCCTCAGTACACCATCTCGGGAACAGTGAAAGATTCCAGACAAAACGCCCCTCTTGCGGGCGCACATGTTATGCTTGACGAAAGCCTGAAAGGCTACGTTACCGACGCATCCGGAAGTTTTACCATTCCGGATGCAAGCAAAGGAGAGCATGAACTGAAGACCAGTTTTGTAGGTTATGGAACCGACACCCGTACAATCAGGATTAACGGCGATGTTTCTGTAAACATAGTCCTGAACCAGCGGGCGATCCTGGAAAATGAAGTAGTCATCCGCTCCACACGGGCTGCGGAAAAAACGCCACTCACATATCAGGATATCAGCCGCAGAGATATTGAAAAAGCGAATCTGAGCCAGGATATACCTTTTGTCTTATCTAATAGCATCTCCGCGGTAGCCACCTCCGATGCAGGCAACGGCATGGGCTACACCGCACTGCGTATCCGCGGCACCGATATGACCAGGATCAACGTTACGATCAATGGCATCCCCCTGAATGATCCGGAATCCCATAATGTTTTCTGGGTGGACCTGCCTGATTTTGCCACATCCACCGACAATATCCAGATCCAGCGGGGTGTCGGGACATCCACCAACGGTGCAGCAGCCTTTGGTGCCAGCATCAACCTGCTCTCATCATCCATCCGGCAGGAGCCATACGGCGAAGTCGCTGCTTCCTTTGGATCATTCAACAGCAGCAAACTGTCGGCTTCCTTCGGTAGCGGACTTATCCATGAGCACTGGTCGGTGAACGGACGGGTATCATCCCTGCAATCCGACGGATACATCGACCGGGCCTCCTCAAAACTTTCATCTTACTTTCTTTCAGGAGCTTATTCCGGAGAAAAGGACATTCTTCGTTTCAACATATTTTCGGGCGATGAAAAGACCTATCAGGCATGGGACGGAATTCCCCATGAGATACTGGATACAAACCGCCGGTACAATGGCATGGGAGCCTATTACGATCGTCAGGGTAACCTTCATTATTATGCTGATGAAACGGATAAATACCGGCAAACACACTATCAACTGACCTATTCAAGGCAGCTTCGTCAACACCTGTTGTTGAACCTGGCCGCACACTATACGCACGGTGAAGGTTACTACGAGCAATACCGCGATGATGAAGACTTTGAAGATTACGGAATAGCTCCGATACGTCTGCCAGGCAACTACTACCTTTCAGGGAGCGATACAATTTCTGTCCCGGATAGCTTGCTGGCCTCCGGGGATCTGATCCGCCGTAAATGGCTGGACAATGACTTTGCAGGCATCACCTATGCCTTGTCGTTCGACAAGGGCAAATTCCAATCCTCGGTCGGCGGTTCATGGAATACTTACACCGGAAGGCATTTCGGCCGCGTGATCTGGTCGGAGTTCCCGGGCAGCTTCCCTTACGACTATGAATGGTACCGGAACAAGGCCAGGAAAAAGGATTTTAATATGTATGCCAAAACGAGCTATGCCCTCAACAAGAAGATCAGCATTTTAGCGGATCTGCAGATAAGGAACATTACCTACTGGATCGACGGAATTGATGATGATTCCAGAAATATCAGCCAGGACCATGACTTTACCTTTTTCAATCCGAAGGCCGGCATCTACTATACTGTGAATGAGTCAAACTCGCTGTATGCTTCTGTTGCAATTGCCAGCCGGGAGCCAAACAGGGATAACTTTGTTGATGCTGATCTGACGAAAGAATTGCCCAGTCCCGAAACGCTATACGATGCCGAACTGGGCTATACCCTGCAGACTGACAAGCTATCTCTCGGATCGAACCTATATTATATGTATTACCATGATCAGCTTGTCCTCACCGGAGCCATAAACGATGTAGGAGCATCGGTCATGGAGAATGTGCCGGAGAGTTACCGTCTGGGTATGGAGGTATCACTCAGGCTGAAACTGGCCAGGAACCTGAGCTGGCATGCTTCATCCACCCTTAGCAGGAATAAGATCAACCGGTATACCGAATATGTCGACAACTGGGATACCTGGTCGCAGGAATCGTTCGGGCACCGCAACACGGATCTTTCCTTCTCCCCTTCCCTGTTAGCCAACAGTGAACTGGAATGGAGACCTGCAGATAATCTGACTCTCAGCCTGGTATCCAAATATGTGGGGAAACAGTATCTCGATAACACCCAGGATGAAAGCCGCCGGCTGGATCCTTACCTTGTGAACGATGCCAGGATCAGTTTCCTTCTGCATCCGAAACTGTTCCGTGAATTACGGCTGAGCCTTTTCCTCAATAACTTCCTCAATGAGTCCTACGAATCGAATGCCTGGGTATACAGGTATAAGGAAGGGGACGAATTCAAGGTACTGGACGGCTATTTTCCGCAGGCGGGATTCAACTTCCTCGCAGGATGTGTGTTTAAATTGTAGAATCTGCAGCATCCTTCTTACTTTTGCAGGCTCAAACACCGGTCATGGGAGGAAACCAGATCTCCATAAAGAACAAGAAAGCCTGGCACGAATACCTGCTTCTGGAGGAATTCACTGCCGGAATCGTGCTGCTTGGCACGGAGATCAAGTCGATCAGGGAAGGCAAGGCAAACCTTACCGACAGCTACTGCACCTTCAACGGGGACGAACTGTTTGTACTGAACCTGCACATTTCCGAATACAAATACGGAAACCAGTTCAACCATGATCCAAAGCGGCCGCGCAAACTTCTGCTCAAACGCAGGGAGTTAAAGAAGATTCAGGGTAAAGCCAGGGATAAAGGCGTCACGGTGGTGCCGGTGGAACTGTTCATCAATGAGCAGGGATTGGCAAAATTGACAATCTATATTGCCCGGGGAAAAAAGACCTACGATAAGCGCGAATCGCTCAAGAGCAAGGATCAGAAACGGGAGATCGAAAGACGGCAGGAATACTGATCAAAGATAAAAGATAAAAGTTCAAAGATAAAAGGCAGAATTTGAGAATTTAAGAATTAGATAATTAGCTAATTAGTTAATTCGACGATTCGACGATTGAATTTCAATTGCACACTTCTGCTCTCCTCCCTAAGCCCTGAGCTCTCTGCTGCTTTCAGATAAAAGGGTTCTCGCAGATAACGCTGATGAATACGCAGATTTACGCAGATCAATACCTTCTGCGATGATCTGCGATCTTTTTCTGCGGGATCAGCGAGAAACAAAACTGAAAAAATGGGAATTTGAGAATTAATAAATGTAAGAATAAGTCAATCTGTTAATTCGAAGATTCAAAGATCGAATTTCAATTGCACATTTCTGCTCTATGCTCTTCGCCCTGTGCTGCTCAAAGATAGAAGACCCTGCTAGGAATGACTACCGAATGACCACGAATTACAATGAATGACAACTTTCTCCCTGCCCTTTGCCCTG
>CAZJCG010000022.1:38263-51414 GCA_964544545.1 uncultured Lentimicrobiaceae bacterium
TTGCCCTGCGCTCTCTGCTGATCAAAGATAAAAGATAAAAGTTCAAAGATAAAAGGCAGAATTTGAGAATTTAAGAATTTAAAAATTAGATAATTAGCTAATTAGTTAATTCGACGATTGAATTTCAATTGCACACTTCTGTTCTCCTCCCTAAGCCCTGAGCTCTTAGCCCTAAGCCCTTAGCTTATTAAGATAAAAGATAAAAGTAAAAAGATAAAAGTGCGAATTAGTTGATTAGCTGATTAGTCAATGAAGTATATCATTGTGAAAAGCTAATAAAGATAAAAGGGAAAAGATAAAAGAATTCAACATGAATGACCACCGAATGACCACGAATTACAATGAATGACAACTTTCTCCCTGCCCTTTGCCCTGCGCTCTCTGCTGATCAAAGATAAAAGATAAAAGTTCAAAGATAAAAGAATTCACTATTAGTGACTATGTATGACTATTGAATGACTATCGAATTTCCATTCTCACGCCGCCATTGGATTCGCAGGATACTATACTTTTGTTTCCGTCGTTAATCCTATAAACCTTCTCTTATGCGAAGCATCACATTTCTGCTGGCTCTCACTCTTCTGCTCCCTGTCGTTGTTCGGGCACAGTCCGCACAGACAAATTCTGCCATTAAACCGTCAGTCACATGGCATTCATTTGAAGAAGGAATGAAACTTGCCAAGAAGAAGCACAAACCGGTAATCGTGGATATCTATACTGATTGGTGCGGATGGTGCAAGAAAATGGATAACGAAACCTTCCGGAATCCCGAGGTTGTTGCCTACCTGAATGAGCATTTCATAGCGGTAAAACTCAACGCTGAGGAAAAGTCGCCTATAGCCTTTAACGGGAATATCTATACGAATCCAAATCCTTCGCGCGACCGGTCTACGCATCAGCTGGCAGTGGCACTGGCCGGAGCAAATCTCTCCTACCCTACTTACATCTATCTCGATTCTAAAGGGAAAACCATTACAGGCAGCAAGGGATATTCTCAGGCGGAAGACCTGCTTCCCCTGCTGAAATACATCGGCAGCGACGCATACAAGACCAAGTCGTGGAAGGAGTTTACAGGATTGAAATAGGCAAGGTAAATGAAAGAATGTGGGAATGTAGAAATTTAGGAATTTGAGAATGTAAGAATTAGTTAATTAGCTAATTAGCTAATTGATTAATTTGAGAATTTAAAAATTTAAAAATTTAGAAATTCAAAACTGAGTTTCAACTGTCCCCCAAGCTCTCAGCTCTCAGCTCTTTGCCCTCAGCTAATTAAAGACAAAAGATAAAAGGAAAAAGATAAAAGACTTAACTATGAATGGCTACGAATGACCACGAATGACAGTCTACTCCCGGCCCTTCGCCCATCGCTCTTAGCCCTCAGCTGCAAAAAAGGGTTCTCGCAGATAACGCAGATGTTTACGCAGATTAACGCAGATTGGTAAATTCTTTCTGCGATGATCTGCGGTTCTTTTCTGCGAAATCTGCGAGAAACAAAGCTAAAGGAAGATAAAAGATCTTTCGATGAATGGCTACGAATGGCTACGAATGATCCGCCAGCCGGCGGAAATGGCTACGAATGACCTTCAATGCCCTGTGTGTTCCGGGTCGTCTGGCTTTTTGCAGCAGGGAGGCAGTTTTGCATAGGCTTCGGCATTTGCAGGAACATCATCTGCATCATAACCAACGGCCGCAACAGCTTTTCGTATCTTCTCAGGAGTAGTCTTTGATGGTTTATATACTACCGTTAGCACCTTGGTTGTAAGGTTCAGATCCGAGCGCACCACTCCTTTTTCATAAGCCATGGCAGTTTCAACCCGTTTCTTACACATTTCGCACTGGGTCGAAGTAAGGATCTTTATCTCTTCTGTTTTGGCTGTGTTCTGCGCATCAACTGTCGTCAATGCCGCCAGAGATATGAGCAAGGTAATCAGGTAAGGTTTCATAGGATTACATTATGGATGCAAAATTAAGTTGCCTGTGAATTGGGTCGTCCTACATTAACAATCTGATAACAAATTTGCCTTCATCCCCAGAAACTTATTTTTTAAGAATGAATCTAAATTATGAAATATGTATTAATTTAGATACTTTGCTACGTTAGAAATAATAATTTTGCGCCGCTCAATTCCTGTAACATAGTTGAAACTATATGGAAAGTCAATCACTCGTATTATTTTTCATTGTTGCAGTCGTCCTGGTAGGCGTTGCCCTCCTCTTTTCATCCTATGTTCCTCCCACTTCGTATAATCCGGTCAAATTTGAGCCGTATGAGTGCGGTATCGAGACTATCGGGGGAACATGGCTGCAATACACCGTAGGTTATTATCTCTTCGCGATCCTTTTCCTGATTTTCGACGTGGAAACAGTATTCATATTTCCATGGGCAACAGTGATGAAGGAGGTTGGGATAACCGGGTTCGTCGAAATAATCATCTTCTTCTTCATCCTCGGTCTGGGACTGCTTTATGGATGGAAAAAACATGCTTTGCGATGGGAATAAGTTCAAAGAAAGAATTCGAGACCAACGATTTTCCGGTACTGGAAAAATACGCCGGTGGCAGCATCATACTTACCCAACTGGATGCAGTGGTGAACTGGGCAAGGTCCAATTCGGTGTGGCCGCTCACCTTCGGTACGCGTTGCTGTGCTATTGAGTTTATGGCTGTTGGTGCCTCGCGGCACGATATGGCCCGTTTCGGATATGAGGTAGCCCGTGCCACACCGCGGCAGGCTGATATGATCATTATTTCCGGATCCATCAACTACAAGATGGCTCCGGTTCTTAAGAGACTTTACGATCAGATAGCTGATCCGAAATACGTGATCGCCATGGGAGCCTGTTCTGTATCGGGCGGTCCGTTCTTTTACAATTCCTACTCGATTGTAAAAGGTGCCGATCACGTGATCCCGGTCGATATCTATGTCCCGGGTTGCCCCCCGCGCCCGGAAGCGCTCCTCTACGCCTTCCTGCAACTGCAGAAAAAGATCAAAAGGGAGAAGAATTTCAAAAAGATGATCCAGAAATAAGTCAGGAATATGACGAATGAACAGTTAAGCGGGTTCCTTGCTTCAACCTTCCCGGATGCGGTTGTGAAGCAGGGCGCTCAATATCTTGAGATCACGGTGCCTGTTGCCGATCTGCACGGCACTGCCAGGAAGCTGAAAGAATCAGCCGAAACCGCCTTTGATTATCTGGTTTGCCTTACCGGAGTCGATTATCCGGAATATATAACCCTTGTCTATCACCTTGAATCCACATCCCTGCGCCACTTCATAGTGCTGAAGGCTACCACTTCAGGCAGGCAGGAACCGGTTGCTGATACGGTAAGTGATCTCTGGCCGACAGCTGAATTTCACGAAAGGGAAGTATTCGATCTGCTGGGTGTTAAGTTCAACAACCATCCGGATCTCAGGCGCCTTTTCCTGGATGACTCCTGGGGATACCCGCTTCGCAAGGATTATAAGGATGATGTTCACATTGTAGAAAGATAACCATGGACGAACTGACTGTTACCCTCAATCCGCTCGACACCATCAAGACCGACGAGTACCTGGTGAACATGGGCCCACAGCACCCCTCAACGCACGGGGTATTGCGCATGCTGGTCAAACTGGAAGGTGAGATCGTCCATAATGTCCAGCCCGACATCGGATACATCCACAGCGGCATCGAAAAGATGACGGAAGCGCTCTCCTATACACAGATCCCGCATCTTACCGACCGTATGGACTACCTTTCGGCCCACATGAACGAAGAGGCTGTCTGCCTTTGTGTTGAAAATGCTCTGCAGATAGAGGTCCCCGAACGGGTAAAGTATATCCGCACCATTATGGATGAACTTCAGCGACTGGCTTCTCACCAGCTCTGGTGGTGCGCCAGCGGCATGGACCTGGGTGCTCTTACCACCTTCTTTTACGGGCTCCGCGACCGCGAGGACATTCTGGACATCTTTGAAGAGACTACCGGTGCCCGGCTCACTCTGAACTACAGCATTCCGGGCGGCCTGATGTTCGATATTCACCCGAATTTTCAAAGGAAAGTCAAAGAGTTCATCCGGAAATTCCGGAAAAAACTGCCTGAATACGATCAGCTGATCACCGGCAACGTGATTTTCAGGGAACGCACCAAAGGAGTCGGTATTCTTACCAAAGAAGACGCCATTGCTTTCGGTGTGACCGGTCCGACAGCCCGGGCATCCGGCTTCAGCTGCGATGTAAGGAAGCATCATCCCTATAGCGCTTATCCCTACGTGAAATTTGAGGAAAAGATGGGTACGGAAGGCGATTCCCTGACCCGTTGGAAATTGAGGATGGATGAGATGCGGGAATCGATGCTGATCATTGAGCAACTGATCGATAACATCCCGGAAGGAGATTTTTCGGCTAAGATGAAAGGTGTGATCAAGCTGCCTGAAGGCGAATATTACCAGCGTGTGGAAACTGCCCGTGGCGAATTCGGGGTCTATATCGTGAGCGACGGGAAAAAGAATCCCTACCGGGTTAAATTCCGTTCACCGGGATTCTCAAACCTTTTTGCCATCAACCATATAGCCAGAGGATGGAAGATCGCCGACCTGGTAGCCATCATGGCAACCTTCGATCTTGTGATCCCCGACATTGACCGCTAACACCAAGCTTCAACAACCATACGACAAATCCATTCAGAATGGCATTCGAAAAATACGATTTTACTCCGCTTACCCAATCCATTCACCAGGGCCTCTCGGAAACTTTTTCTCCGCTGATGACCACAGTAATTGAGTGGACGATCATCGGGGTAGCCTACCTGCTGTTTGTTGCACTATTCGGGCTATTCCTGGTATATGCCGAACGAAAGGTTTGTGCCTTCTTTCAGCAACGGTTAGGCCCCAATCGTGTCGGACCGTGGGGGATTTTCCAGACCATCGCCGACTTCATCAAATTGCTGATGAAAGAGTTGATCCAGCCCAAAAGTGTCGACAGCTTTCTTTATAACCTGGCTCCTTTCATTGTTATCATCGTCCCCTTCCTGACGATTTCGGTCATTCCATTCGCCCCGGGTCTGCAATCGCTTGATTTTGACATCGGTATCTTCTTTGTAACCGCCGTTTCGTCTGTTGGCGTGATAGGTGTTTTGCTTGCCGGATGGGCCAGCAATAACAAATACTCACTTATAGGCGGGATGCGCTCGGGAGCACAGATCGTCAGCTATGAGCTTTCCGTCGGCCTTTCCCTTATTACTATGGTGATACTGGCCGGGACCATGCAGATCTCCGAGATAGTGACCCTGCAACGTGACGGCTGGTTCATTTTTAAAGGGCATATTCCGGCCCTCATCGCATTCTTTGTTTTCGTGGTAGCCGGAACAGCCGAAACCAACCGCGGCCCCTTCGACCTTGCCGAAGCTGAATCGGAACTCACCGCCGGATTCCATACGGAATACTCCGGGATCAAATTTGCCTTCTTCTTCCTGGCCGAATACATCAACCTTTTTATCGTGTCGGCCATTGCAACCACCGTATTCCTCGGAGGCTGGATGCCGTTCCATGTTGGAGGATGGGATGGATTTAACGCCATCATGGACTTCATCCCCGGACTGGTATGGTTCTTCCTTAAAGTGCTTGCCGTCATCTTCCTCATCATGTGGTTCAAATGGACCTTCCCGCGCCTCCGTGTCGACCAGATCCTGACCCTTGAATGGAAATACCTTTTGCCCATCAACCTCTTCAATATCCTTCTGATGGCATTCATCGTCCTGATGGGCTGGCATTGGTAACCGAATAATAAAGAATGCATTACATACTATGAGATCATTCCTTAACTATATATCTGAAATCTTCCGGGGAGTCTGGTCGTTGTTCGTCGGCATGAGTGTGACGGCAAAGTATTTTTTCACTCCATGGAGGTATGTAACCCAGCAATACCCCGAAAACCGGGATAAACTGGTAATAGCTGAACGATTCCGGGGCGAAGTGGTGATGCCGCACAATGAAAAGAACGAGCATTCATGCACCGGATGCGGTATCTGCGAGCTCAACTGCCCGAACGGCTCCATTGAGATCATCACCAAGACTGTGGTCAGTGAAGACGGAAAGAAGAAACGTGCCATCGACAAGCATATTTACCACCTGAGCATGTGCACCTTCTGCAATCTGTGTGTGAAGACCTGCCCCTCCAATGCCATCGTGATGGCCCAGACTTTCGAACATGCTCACTGGGACCGCACCGGGATGACCAGGGTTCTCAACCAGCCAGGCTCGAAGATCATGGAAGGTGTGAAGGAATGATGAAATGAATTGAAAACGCATCGAATTAATAACGATATATGAATAGTGACATCATGTTTTATATCCTGGCAGGGATGATTCTGGTCTTCTCCGTGCTGACCGTAACCAGCCGCCGGATACTGCGTGCCGCCGTTTATCTGCTGTTCGTTTTGATCAGCACGTCCGGACTTTACTTTATGCTGAACTATAACTTTCTCGCTGCCGTGCAGCTGACGGTTTACGCGGGCGGGATCGTGGTTCTTATCATTTTCTCGATCCTGCTGACAAGCCATATCAGCGAAAGGGCCGTTGTTTCAAGCTGGAAGCAGAACCTTCTTTCGGCACTGGCGGCAGTGGCTGGAGCAACCCTCGTGCTGATCACCGTGCTGCGTTACTCTTTTGTACCTGATACGGCTCCGGCCGGCGGTTCGACAGTGAAAGACGTCGGCACTGCCCTGGTATCATACGGCGAAAACGGCTATGCCCTCCCCTTTGAAGTGATCTCAATTCTGTTGCTGGCAGCCATGGTGGGCGCCATCATAGTTGCCCGAAAGGAGAAGATCAGGATCGATAAGGCACAGGTAGAGAAGTGGGAGGAATGAGATGATTCGGCAATTCGGTGATTAGAAAATGAGAGAATTAAGAAATTTAGAAATTTAGAAATTTAGAAATTTAGAAATGTGAGAATGAAAAAATTAGGCAATTCGGTAATTCGGTGATTCGGCGATGGGGAATGTAGAAATTTAGAAATGAAGGAATTTAGGAATGAAGAAATGGTATGAAAAAAGATTTAACAATTCGGTGATTCGGCAATCACTATTGTTCGGATAATACTGGCCCGGGCTGCATAAATCATAAATAGTCAGATGATTAAGCCCATCTCCTTTAGGAGAGGGGTTGGGGGTGAGGAGGAAAATGATTGTCAATAACCCAATAATGTTTTCCAGACAACGGTGATTCGGCAATGGGGAATGTGGAAATTTAGGAATGAAGGAATTTAGAAATGAAGGAATGAAGGAATTTAGGAATGTAAAAATGGAATGAAAAAAGATTTGACAATTCGGTGATTCGGTGATTCGGCGATGGGGAATGTGGGAATGAAAAAATCAGAAGATTCGACGATTCGGCAAAGGAGAATAATGGAAGCATTGAAATTAAAGTAGAACAAAAGCGAAAAAATACAATAGCATGACCGGAACCATACCTCTTCAGTATTTCCTTGTGATCAGCACGCTGATGTTTTTCATCGGTGTATTCGGATTCCTTACCCGCCGGAACCTGATCACGATGCTCATGTCGGTGGAGCTGATACTTAACTCAGTGAACATCAACTTTGTAGCCTTTAACAGGTACTTATACCCGCAACATCTGACCGGCCATTTCTTCAGCCTGATCGTGATTGCCGTGGCTGCAGCCGAAGCTGCTGTTGCCATTGCCATCATCATCAATATATACAGGAACTTCCGCTCCATCGATGTTGACAAGGTCGACCAGATGCGCTATTGATAAAGTTTCCCGGAGTTGAAAAAGAAATAAAATCTAATTGATCCAAGTACTTATGATTGATTACTCTTATACGATCCTGATCCCGTTGATTCCCCTGATCGTGTTCTTATTCACCGGGTTGACGGGCCACAGGATGAAACCGTTGGTTTCGGGCCTCATCGGTACCGCCGGCCTGGCTGTCAGCGCTCTGCTCGCCTACTACACAGCGATCACCTATTTCTGGACAGGTCATACCGAAGGTGCCGCCTACACAGCCATTAATGCATTCGAGATCCCGTGGCTCAGGCTGACCGATTATCTGGTTATCAAGTTGGGCTCGCTGATCGATCCGATATCGGTCATGATGCTGATCGTAGTCACCACCGTTTCGCTCATGGTCCATATCTACAGCATCGGCTATATGAAGGGTGAAAGAGGCTATCACCGGTTCTTCTCTTTCCTTTCTCTGTTCACCTTTTCGATGCTCGGGCTCGTGATGGCCACCAATATTTTCCAGATGTACATCTTCTGGGAACTGGTAGGTGTTTCATCATTCCTGCTGATAGGATTTTACTATGAGCGGCCGAGTGCCGTTGCCGCGTCTAAGAAGGCATTCATCGTCACCCGCTTTGCCGACCTGGGATTCCTGATTGGTATCCTTATCCTGTCGTTCAACACCAAGACTTTTGACTTCCTCACGCTGACCAGTCCTACAGGTCCTGCCATTACACAAACCGGTGGCGCAACCTTTATGGGACTCTCTGTCCTTACCTGGTCGCTGATATTCATCTTTATGGGAGGCGCAGGAAAATCGGCCATGTTCCCGCTGCACATCTGGCTGCCGGATGCCATGGAAGGTCCCACTCCTGTTTCAGCTCTTATTCATGCTGCAACCATGGTGGTTGCCGGTGTTTACCTGGTCGCCCGCCTGTTTCCCGTGTATGCGCTGGGGGCTCCTGATGCACTTACGGTCGTTGCCTGGGTCGGAGGCATTTCCTCATTGTTTGCGGCAATTATCGCCTGCACCCAGACGGATATCAAACGTGTGCTGGCCTATTCAACCATGTCGCAGATCGGCTACATGATGCTTGCGCTCGGAGTTTCGGGGTATGGCGGCCATAACGGTCTTGGCTTTATGGCATCCAACTTCCACCTTTTCACCCACGCAATGTTCAAAGCCCTGCTCTTCCTCGGTGCAGGCGCCGTAATCCATGCTGTGCACAGCAATGATATGAGCGGGATGGGCAGCCTTCGCAAGTATCTCCCTATCACCCACACCACCTTCCTGATCGCCTGCATCACTATCGCAGGGATTCCGCCATTCTCGGCCTTCTTCAGTAAGGATGAGATCCTCGTGGCAGCCTTCCATCATAATAAAGTCCTGTTTTTCATCGAATACGCCGTCGCCGGCATCACGGCCTTTTACATGTTCAGGCTGTACTACAATATTTTCTGGGGGAAAGAAAATCATTACCACCACACCCCGCACGAAGCGCCGTATGTGATGACCATCCCGCTTATGGTATTGGCTTTCGGCTCCGTATTTTCCGGCTTCCTGCCCTTCCATGAACTGGTCACTTCCGACGGTCTTCCCTTTGAAAGCCATATCGACTGGTCCATCGCTATCCCTTCCATCCTGATCGCCTTATTAGGTATCGGTGTGGCTACAGTGATGTACAGGAAAGAATCCGCCATCCCGGATAAGGTAGCCGGAACGCTGGCGCATCTGTATAAATGGTCGTACCGCAAGTTTTACATCGATGAGATCTACCTCTTTGTAACCAAAAAGATCATCTTCAGATATATATCGCGGCCCGTAGCATGGTTCGACCGGCATGTGGTCGACGGAACCATGAACGGTATAGCCGGGATCACCCAGTTTGCCTCTGTAAATATCAAGGGATTCCAGTCCGGAAGGATACAACAATACGCTTATGTATTCGTTTCCGGCGCCGCCATCCTGATCCTGATCTTTGTGTTTTTCTGGTAAAATAACGCACTATGAATATATTAAGCCTGTTTGTACTGATCCCTGTCCTTACAATCATCGCGATCGTATTCACAAAGAATATGAAGCAAACGCGGATGGTAAGCGCTATCGGAATGGGGATACAGCTCATACTCTCCGGAATCCTGATCTATCTGTACCTGCATGAACGCAGCGCCGGCAACACGGCCACCATGTTGTTCACATACGACGTTCTTTGGTTCCCGGCACTGAACATCCATTATTCGGTGGGTGTTGACGGCATTTCCGTTGCCATGATCGGTCTTACAGCCATCGTGGTATTTGCAGGGGTATTTGCTTCCTGGATGGTCGACTACCTGTCGCGGGAATTCTTTATCTCGCTGATCCTGTTAGCCTCCGGGGTGTTCGGTTTTTTCATCTCGGTAGACCTGTTCACAATGTTCCTTTTTTATGAGCTCGCAGTAATACCGATGTACCTCCTGATAGGCATCTGGGGCTCCGGGCCGAAGGAATATTCTGCCATGAAACTCACCCTGATGCTGATGGCCGGGTCTGCACTGATCATGGTGGGACTGCTGGGTATCTATTTCAATTCAGCACCTGATGGCGGACAACTCACCTGGAACCTGCAGGAGATTGCACGGATCAGGATTCCCATTGAAATGCAGCGATTCCTCTTCCCTTTCACTTTCATAGGTTTTGGGGTGCTGGGAGCTCTCTTTCCTTTCCATACATGGTCGCCCGACGGTCATGCCTCGGCACCCACGGCTGTTTCGATGCTGCATGCAGGCGTACTGATGAAACTGGGAGGCTACGGTGCTTTCCGCGTTGCCATGTACCTGATGCCCGATGCTGCCAGGGAACAAGCCTGGATCTTCATCATCCTCACCTCCATCAGCGTTGTTTACGGAGCCTTCGGAGCCATCTGGCAAAAGGACCTCAAGTATATCAATGCATATTCATCGGTCAGCCATTGCGGCCTGGTGCTGTTTGCCGTCCTGATGATGAATCAGACAGCCATGAACGGAGCAGTGATCCAGATGATCTCCCACGGCCTGATGACAGCCCTTTTCTTTGCTCTCATCGGTATGATATACGGACGTACTCATACCCGAATGATAAATGAAATGGGCGGTCTGATGAAGATCATCCCTTTCCTTGGCGTTGCCTGGGTGATCAGCGGGCTTGCTTCGCTCGGCCTGCCCGGTTTGAGCGGTTTTGTTGCTGAAATGACCATTTTCGTCGGAGCTTTCCAGCACACCGATGTTTTCCACCGGACGGTGACCATCCTTGCAACTTCATCCATCGTGATCACGGCTGTTTACATCCTGCGGGTCATCGGCATCCTGCTGTTCGGCCCTGTTACCAACGATCATTATCTGAAGCTTGAAGATGCAAAATGGTATGAACGTCTTTCTACTGTCACACTGATTGTTTCAATAGCGGCCATCGGTCTTGCACCGCTATGGTTGTCGAATATGATCGGCGGAAGCCTGGTCCCGATGGTAGAGAAGCTGACCAACGGAACGCTGGCAGGGCTTTTTTAATTTTTTACCCGGATAAAAGAATTCACACGATACGTCAGAGAAGATCCAAAACGTAAACGAAACATGAGTTTTAGCGACTTTTTAACGATGCGGCAGGAGCTCACGCTCACCCTGGTGACCATCCTGATCCTGATCATCGACCTGAACCTGAAGCCTGTCCAAAAGCACCGGGTGATCCCGTTTGCGCTGGGACTATTCGCACTGCATACCGTGTCGGGGTTCCTTTCAGCACCCGAAGGTGTGCTGTTTGGCGGCATGTACAGGGCTTCGGCGCTCACCAACCTGATGAAGAACATCCTGAATGTAGGAGTCCTTATCATTCTCTTTCAGTCGGTGAGCTGGCTCCGAAAACCCGACAACAAGGAAAAGATGAGCGAGTTTTTTGTGATTCTGTTCTCGACGCTTATCGGGATGTATTTCATGATCTCCTCCGGCGATTTCCTGATGTTCTATCTGGGACTTGAGCTTGCGACCATCCCGCTGGCAGCGCTGGCTGCTTATACGCATCACCAGACGCGTTCAGCCGAAGGTGGTATTAAACTCATCCTTTCTTCGGCGCTCAGTTCCGGCATCCTGCTCTTCGGTTTGTCCCTGATATACGGATCCACCGGCAGCATATACTTCGACAAAGTAGCGCTGGTATACTCCAACGCTCCGATGCAGATACTGGCATTCATCTTCTTCTTCACCGGGATGGCGTTCAAGATCTCGCTGGTTCCGTTCCATCTCTGGACAGCCGACGTGTATGAAGGATCGCCGGTGAATGTTACCTCCTACCTTTCGGTAATTTCAAAAGGCGCCGCCTCCTTCATTTTCATCATCATCCTCTTTACGGTCTTCCATTCCATTGCCTATCTCTGGAAGGATATCGTATATCTGATCGCCGTGCTCACCATGACCATCGGTAACCTTTTTGCCATGCGGCAGAAGAACATGAAGCGCTTCCTGGCTTTTTCGTCGATCGCCCAGGCAGGTTTTATCCTGCTGGGTATTATTGGCGGCAATGTGACCGGGATGACGTCAGTGATCTACTTCGTGCTGGTATATATTTTCTCCAACCTCGGGGCCTTCGGCGTGGTGGCCGCTATCTCGGTTGCCACGGGCAAGGAAACCATGGATGACTATGACGGTCTTTACGCTACGAATCCGAAGCTGAGCCTGCTGATGACCCTTTCCATGTTCTCGCTGGCCGGCATTCCGCCGGTGGCCGGTTTCTTCGGGAAGTTCTTCCTGTTCACGGCAGCAGCGTCGGCAGGTTACTACTGGCTGGTATTTATCGCCGTCCTGAATGCAACGGTTTCATTGTACTATTATCTGCTGGTGGTAAAGGCTATGTTTATCAACAAGAACGACAATCCGCTTCCATCGTTCAGGAGCGATCTTCCGACGCGGATCGGGCTGCTGGTTTGCACTGCAGGTATGTTCATACTGGGATTCTGGAGCCAGATCTATGAAATCATCAACAGCCTGAGCATTGGTATTGCCAACTGATGCTGAAAGAATTTAACTGTTTTAATGCCAGTCACCATGCCATTCAAAGCCAAACATACGGTAGAAGAGATCAACGGAGTGCGCTGCACCGTAGTGGAAAAAGGGATCGACAACGGACGATGCAACTTTCTTAAAGATCTGCTTGAATTCAATAAATTCGAAGTGGTTGTTGCCGAAGAACCCCGTGAATCCGAGTCGGCGCCGCAACTCTACACCCTGGGTGTCACCGATCTCATTTTTAGTCCTGTTGTTGCGGTATATGAACTCTCACTTAAAACAAGAGACGGCAAGCGTGTTTCACCTGCTTACTGGGAGCAGAAGATGGCAGAGGCCGTGGACCAATACTGGCTGACACCGGAGGAAACGCTGCCCGGCGGTTCGGCATGGTTCTATAAGCCGGAATAATCATAGCAT
>CAZJCG010000022.1:51514-57433 GCA_964544545.1 uncultured Lentimicrobiaceae bacterium
TAACTTTCAATCATTTTATCCACGATACTTTCAACATGAATCTTCGTGGTATCAAATATCTCGAAATCATTAAAATCTGACTGGCTCAGAATCAACGGCAATTCTGTGCCGCCTAAGATCAGTCCCCGGATGGATTCCTTTTCCCTGAGTTCATTAACTATCTGGATCAGTTGCTGTTTGGTATCAGGAAGGATCCTGTTGTACACCAGTTCACCCATGTATTTCTCATGAATGTAGTCTTGCTTGGTTACCTCCGGTACTACAATGTCGATACCGAACCTTTCAGCGACCCGGTTATAGAATCCATTGGTCATGGTCGATTTGGTGCCAAATAATCCCACCCGTTGCATCTTATTATCCCTGATCTTCTTACAGGTCTCTTCAACAATGCTCAACAGCGGAACATTGACGGTTGCCGCCAGCCTGTCAAAAACAATATGCGGTGTATTTGAAGCTATTGCCACAAATTCAACTCCCGACAACTCAAGTGTTTTTATTCTTTCGGCAAGAAAATCGACCAATCTGTCCAGTTGACCGGTAAAAACATAACCGAGCATCTCTGTCATGTTAATACTATTGATTAACATTTCCGGATAGTCCTTGGTACCAAGCTTTTCCTGAAATCGTTTTATAATCAGCCGATAATATTCAACCGATGATTCCGGACCGACTCCCCCGATCAATCCTAGTTTTTTCATTTACTCTGTCGTTTAGTGTAATGGGATTATTTGCTTTGCTCAAGGTTCGGGGGCTAGTGTTTCAGCATTTTCAATAGTCGTCAATAGAGGCCGTAGCGCCAGCCCCCTGTTACCATTAGTTTTAATCATTTATTCGGAACTATTAACAATGTTGAATGGTTTATCAAACTCAAACATACTCCTTCTATCTAAACTCGAATGAAGGGCGAAGGAATGCATGTGCCACCATTGCACAGGGATTGTTTTTGAAAATAGTCTACAATTAACATTTTCAGTTTCCACTTCAATACAAATTGAATTAATATCCAAATCATAACATTCTGAATAGGTCGAATGAGCTGGGTTGGGGAAAGTGTCTTTGTATTCAATATTGTAAGGCGGTTGAAAATATCTTGAGGGTGTGAAAAATTTTGTGTAAACGGTGATTATACTTAATTCCGGCATCTTTCTTCAAAAATAATTACAAATTGGTTATAGATCTGCCCCCAGTAACGGATTGGGATCTGCCATTTTTTTTGAACATTCTGAACTGCAAGGTAAACAGCCTTTAGGGTAGCCTGATCGTCAGGGAATACTGTTTTTGCCTTTGTATACTTTCTGATCGAGCTGTTCAGGCTTTCTATTGGATTGGTTGTGTAAATGAGTGATCGGATTTCCTGGGGATAATCAAAATAGGCTGTCAGGTAATCCCAGTTTTCTTTCCAGGATTTAATAGCATAGGCATATTTTGAACCCCATTTAATCTCAAAGTCCTTCAAGGCATATTCGGCAGCTTCTTTGTTGATGGCAGCGTAGACCTTCTTTAAATCAGCCATAAATGCCTTTTTCTCTTTCCATACCACATATCTACAAGAGTTGCGGATTTGATGGACTATACAGAGCTGAGTAATGGCTGACGGGAAGATAGCCTGGATGGCCTGCTTGATCCCGGCCAGATTATCGGTGCAGGCTATCAGGATGTCTTCCACACCCCGGGCTTTGAGATCATTCAGGGCATTCAGCCAGAACGAAGCGCTTTCTGTCTCATTGATCCACATTCCCAAAACATCCTTATAACCGTGTCGGTTGACACCAATCATCAGGTATATTGTTTTATTGACCACTTTACCGTTATACCTGACTTTAAAAACAATGCCATCCAGCCACACAATAAAATACACCTCATCCAAAGGACGCTGTTGCCATTCTTTGATATCTTCCAGGACCGCATTAGTTATCGATGAGATCGAGGACTCGCTCACCTGAACGCCATAAATGTCTTCTATTGTCGCCCCGATATCCCGAGTCGTCATTCCCTTTGAATACATCGTAATGATCGCATATTCGATCTTTGCGGACATTCGTTGATGCTTGGGTACCACAACCGGCTCAAAGGTAGAGTTCCGATCACGTGGAACTTCCAGTGGAATTTCTCCCAGGTTTGTTTTTAGGGTTTTGGGACTTGTCCCATTGCGGCTGTTGCCTGATTTGTTTCCCGAAGGATCGTGCTTTTTGTAACCAAGGTGTTCTTCCATCTCGGCTTTCAGCATCGACTCAACCGCTTGCTTATACAGCTTGGTAAAGTAGTCATCAAGCTCTTCCCGGGTCTTAATCTTTTTAAGTTGATCTTCAGGTAGCTCGATCTTAGGATCATCTGTCATTGTAAACATCGCTTAAAAGGCTTAAATTAAACATTATTTTAACTGTTGCCTTTAAGTATAATCACCGTACGTTTACACAAAATTCCTCACACTACCAATATCTTATTAATGCAGCCTCAGTGAAGTTAATCACTTGTTGCTCTTTTAGTCCTTTATATAATACAGTCTTGGTAACATTTTTCAAATGTTCAGTATCTTTTTCCATCTCATCATTACTAAGCTTCATTGTACCATCGATACTTGTCAATAGTATTTGTTCAAAACTAGTTAATATTAACCAGACCTCATAATCTGGATTTTTTATTATCGCCTCGGAGTATATGCCTTGTAAGGTTGAGTGGTTCTGAAGTCTTTCAGGAGCTGTTCTTGCACCATCGACTCCGTATGATTGACCAATATAAAGAACCTCTAAATCAAGATACTTAGCGTATTGGGGGCCAAACTTATGAAGTAAAATTGCTGATTTCCCCCAAAGAATGCGTTCTCCATCTTTGTAAAATTCAAAATTGTTATTAGGATAAGAAGAGAATAATTTTAAATCTGTTGTCCCAAAGTTGTTAGGTATCTCTATTTCTAGATTCTCAAAAGTATCCTGTTTTTGAATTTTAAAAGCAAATCTAACAACATCAACATCAACCTTAAAGTTCTCTATATCAATCAAAATTCGTGGTCTTCGACAAATAAGGTAAATATGACAAGGATTGGTGGTTGTGAAATAATTATATTCACCAACACGCTTAAGATCATCTTGCTGAAGAACCATCGTATGCGCTAAATGCATATTAATTGCAAACTCAGTCATATGTTTTCTTGCTGGCATAACTCTATTTATTATTTCTGATAGTCTTCATAATCAATTTTGTATTTATATATGAAAAGCTCTTTAGAACTTCTGGATGAGTGAACTGCTGCTAGTCGGGTCACACAGGGGAGTTTCACCCCTGCGTTCCCACAGAACCGTACGTGAAAGTCTCCCTTCATACGGCTCTTCCTGTTCAATCACGAATGTATAAAATACATCCTAAGGATGCGCAATCTTCCAGTGGTAAAATAAATTGGGATTCTCCTTGTATTTACTTCTTAACCAATGTACTGCTGCCATCTTGGAAAGTCCAAACTGCCACATAGCCCATATAATTAACCTGTCATTCAGATGATTCCATAGTTGCCAGGTGTGATCAGACCAGATACTGCAATAGTAGCCGATAACACCCCGGGTAATGGGGTTTAGAAGTTTTGCAATGTACAACAAAGGCTTACGCTTTTTGTGTAGTTGCATCTTTCTGAACGTGTTCATTACCCTGCTTACGGATTTCTGACTGATGAAGATATTGGAAAGAAGTTTGAACCCTCTTGAGGTCTTAGTCCAGTAAGGTTTGAATGTAAATCCGAGGAAGTCAAAGCTTCGGGGATATTTTGCGGTAGTAATCCCCCGCATGTTGACGATTTTAGTTTTCTTCGGGTGAACTGATAGCCCGCATTCCGCAAACCTTTTACGTAATATTGAAAGTACGTATTGTGCTTGCTTTTCAGTTTTACAATGCACCACCAGATCATCGGCGTATCTGACAAATAATTTGTCCGGATGATGTATTTCCATCCACTTGTCAAACACTACATGCATAAAGATATTCGCCAGCAAAGGACTGATAACGCCTCCCTGCGGAGTACCCGATATTCTGTCAAGCAAAGAACCATCCTTTTTCAGAATACCAGCCCTGAGCCATCGTTTCACATACAGTAAAATCCACTTCTCATTGCAATAGTGTGATACCGCTTTCACCATCAGGGTATGATCGATCGTATCAAAGAAGCTTTGAATGTCCAGATCAATTACCCAATCATGATTCATGATGTTCTTTAAGGTCTTTTCTACCGCTCCCTGGCAACTTCTGCCCGGACGGTAGCCATATGAACTGTCATGAAATTGTGGTTCCACAATTCGCTCAAGGTGCGATTTTACAACTTCCTGTGCTATACGATCCAGAATGGTGGGGATACCCAGTTTACGGACGCCTCCGTCCTTCTTGTCTATTTCCACTTCCTTTACCGGAGGCGGAAAGTAGCTACCCGAACTCATACGGTTCCATAGTTTGTATAATTGCCTGTTCAGATCCTTGTCCAGATCCTCCCATTCAATACCATCTATGCCTCCGCTCCCATGATTTAATTTTACTTTGCGATAGGCTTTAATCACCATCGCTCTGGTAATTGGTTGTGATTTCGTTTCGTAATAATCAATCATTCCTTGCGGTTGTCATTTATTACTAAAACTTGAACAGGCCAGACCCTTTGCTCCATCATCTTTCAATGACTTCCTCACTACTACGATCTGGTCCGCCGCCATTGCCTTATGTATCCTGCATAGCTGATGTATGCCTACTCTCAGCGCGGCAATGACTTCTCTTGTTCCATACAAACGCCTGCGGTAGGTTCCTGCCTGCTTTACCCCGGATGTTATATGACCACTAAACAGGTTATGCTTCATACTCTTAACAGACACAAACGTAAATATCTGCTTTCAACATCTTTTGTTTCGCCATTACGAGGCTTCATTCACAGGTTTAAGTTCTTCAGCTCCCTATCACCCACTTGCAGGAATCCAGTTCCCGCTTTTCCTTATCGTTCACCACCATTTCAGTTTCCGAAAATCGCAGCATAAGGTAGTTTACAGACTACTCCTGTAAGTCGTCTGTGGAAGGCCACCCTATCATCTGAATGTATCATCCGGCCATTCAGTTCGCTCGAACTCCGCTCAGATTCATTTAACTAATAGGTCTTCCATCATTTGTACAGCACTCTCTCCTTGCTATTCCGAGAGATTCAAGACACACACGTTCCGCGCCTAGGCGACGGGGCTTGCGTGGTGGGCCAGTATGTGGGCGCAAGCCATGGAGCTTAGGCGCTGTTAGCAACCTTAATTTATTTAATTTCAATGTATGTCAATTTACTTTTCACTAAATCTAGAATTTTATTGTATTCGGCAACATCGTTATCTGTCTTTTAAAAAATGAAAAGGTTAAACATCGAGTTATTGAATGATATTATGAGATAATTTTTGTAAATCGAATAATGAGTAAAAACAGACCATTTAAGATCAAAGTGTTTTTCTTTATCCCAATATTTTACTGAATCCTCTGATAATTCATAGGTGCAGTCCATTTTTGCTTCATCATACTTTTCAGCAGTGATCTTGAGTTTTCTTGAATATTTCACTTTTGAACTATACATAGTGAAGTATAAAAAAATGGTGATTATAGAAAACACTAAACCTATCAAGATGAATGGGTTAAAAGGTTCTTCTTGTGTTCGAGCCAAGTAACCAAGAGTCAATAGAATAAAAGATGCTATGGCATATCCACGAAATTGTTTTTGATATTTCCTCCAATGAATTTTCCAAAGTATCAAATACGTTCGTATAAAATTCTCTTTGTTAAAAGATGTTTCCGTTCTTATAGTCTCCATATTCGAGTTTGTCATATTATGGTTGCTAACGTCAGTTTGTCTAAAAACCAGCCTCAACCCGGGGCTTAAATCCATTTACATGCCTAAAATTAGGGAAATAGGTTACCAGAATAAAG
>CAZJCG010000023.1:0-31994 GCA_964544545.1 uncultured Lentimicrobiaceae bacterium
CTTATTCTCGGGCGCCTGCCGCGGGCTCCTTTACACAGTTAATTAAACACTACCTCGGAGTCACTCATAGTCACTCATAGTCATTCATAGAATCACTCTTCTGGTCTTTAATCTTTTATCTTTTTACTTTTATCTTTTATCTTTTATTGCCTAGAGCAGAGGGCGTAGAGCAGGGATAATGCTGATCTTTTATCTTTGACCTTTTATCTTATCTCACAAATTTCTCTGAAAACCGCAGAATCTTGCAGAAAGCAACGTTTCATCAGCGTTCATCAGCGTTCATCTGCGACTCAATCTGCGTAATCTGCGAGAAACCTGTTTGCCACGAAGACACGAATTGAGCCCGAAGAATTACTTTCACAGTTTTCCCCATTCAGGAAAACCTATCTTTTATCTTTAAACTTTTATCCTTTGCCTTGACATTGCTGAGCGCGAAGTTTAGAGAGCCTGGGACACAGTTGAAATCAAATTGTCGAATTAGCTAATTAGCTAATTATCAAATTCCTACATTCCCACATTCCCATCTCATCTTTTATCTTTTTCCTTTTGTCTTTTGTCTTCTCAAGGCAGAGAGCGAAGGGCTTAGAGCAGAGGGCATGGGTGTACAATTGAAATTCAATAGTCGAATTACCGAATTGTCAAATTGTCAAATTAACTAATTAACTAATTATCAAATTCTTAAATTCTTAAATTCTTAAATTCTATCTTTTATCTTTTTCCTTTTGTCTTTTATCTTTCATTGTCGGATCTTGTTTCTCGCAGATTCCGCAGAAAAAAACCGCAGATCGACGCAGAAAGCAATTCCTTATCTGCGTTAATCTGCGTATACATCAGCGTTATCTGCGAGAACCTAAAGAGCAAAAGGTAATGCAAAACCTGCCCCATTTTATATTTCATTAGCTAATCGTCGAATCACTGTTGTCCGGAAAACATTACTAAGTTATTGACAATCAGGTTCCACCTCACCCCCAACCCCTCTTCCCGATGAATCGGGACAGGCTCTGAAGGAGATGGGCTTAATCAGCTGACTATCTTTGATTTATGCAGCCCGGGCCAGTATTAACCAGACAATAGTGATCGTCGAATCATCGAATTAGCTAATTAACTAATTATCAAATTCCTACATTCCTACATTCCCAAATTCCCATCTCTTCTTTTATCTTTTTCCTTTTATCTTTTATCTTTTCGAAGCTAAGAGCGAAGGGCTTAGGGCAGGGAGTATGTTGTCATTCGAAGTGAGTTCTTTTGTCTTTTTCCTTTTATCTTTTATCTTATATACAGTTTTGAAGATTCAGGATAAAAGCCCGGGGTCGAGTGAATAAGCAACCAAAAACACAAATTTGCATATCTCTTACCAGGATGGTCGTGCAACATTGTTCATGTTCCACTGGATCCAGCCTTTTTTCTTCTGAATGTAGGGAGTAGGCCTGTCGGGACGCCACCGGCGCGGATTTGGCAGTACGGCCGCAATGGCAGCGGCCTCTGAGCGGCTGAGCCTGGCCGCAGGTTTATGAAAATAAGTTTGGGCAGCCTCTTCTACTCCATAGATGCCGTCACCCATCTCGATCACGTTGAGATATACCTCCATGATCCTTTGCTTTCCCCAGAACACCTCAATGAGACCGGTAAAGTAGAGTTCAAGACCTTTTCTTACCCAGTTCCTGGCAGGCCACAGGTATACATTCTTGGCTGTCTGCTGAGTGATGGTAGAGGCGCCGCGCAGTTTCTTCCCTTTTTTATTGAGCTTATTTGCCTTCTGGATTGCTTTGAAATCAACCCCAAAATGGGTCTCAAAATTATTATCCTCCGAAGCAATCACGGCCAGCTTCATGTTGGGTGAAATTTCGTCCAGACGAACCCATTCCTTCTCAATCCTTGGCTTTTCTTCTTTGCCCAGTTGTTCAACAACGCGGATCATCATCAGGGGAGTAACCGGAGGATTGATGAAGCGATAAAGGATGGTTACCAGTATGGTTGACCCGAAGAACAGGATGATTGACCATTTGATAAACCGGAACAAATTTCGGCCGGTAGAGTTGGAAACTTTCTTCTTCGCGTTCTGCTTCATTTTCGTCTTGGAATGAAAACAATTTTTCCCCGGGGCATGCAAATGTAATAACTTTTTGATATGTTTGCCGCGCCTACCGGAAGCCGTGAAATAGCTGATATTCCTGATCTTCCTGTAAATCCACTAATCCTTTCACATCTCGTACCAGCTTAGTATTCTTCTACATGAGTAACTTTATCGGAATCCGCCATGAGGACAGATACGCCATGGAGCGTCGTGCCCCTCTCACACCCAGGCAGGTTGAACGCCTGATCAGACACAAGAAACTGGATATCATTGTACAATACTCCGACAAGCGGGTTTTTACTGAGGACGAGTATGTGAGGGCCGGAGCCAAAATGGCCAAAGACCTTAAAAAATGCAGCGTGATCTTTGGCGTGAAAGAGATGCCAATGGATTTCTTCGAGGAAAATAAAACCTATATCTTCTTCTCGCACGTCATCAAAGGGCAACCCTATAATATGCCGATGCTCAGAAGGATGGCGGAGTTAAAATGCAACCTTATCGACTATGAAAAGATCGTGGACGAACAGGGTAAGCGACTGATCTTCTTTGGCAGGTATGCTGGTCTGGCCGGGATGATCAATTCTCTCTGGTCACTGGGATTGAAATTAAAGGACCAAGGTTTTAAAACCCCCTTCCTACAGATCCGTCAGGCTCATACCTATGCATCACTCGAAGATGCCAGGAAGGCAGTGTCGGCAGTCGGACAGGAAATAGCCGAGAAAGGCCTGCCTGAGGAGTTAAGACCCCTGACCATTGCATTTACAGGATACGGAAATGTATCCGGTGGCGCTCAGGAGATTCTGGGATTGTTACCCATAAAAGAGATCTCACCGGAAAAACTGCTTGCACTCCGGCGTCGGACGAACTTACCCGCTAACCTGATCTATAAAGTTGTATTCAGGGAACAGGATCTCGTTGAGAAGAAGGAACCCGATCCGGAGTTTGACCTGCTGGATTACTATGCAAATCCGCAGTCGTACGAAAGCGTCTTCGGGAAATACCTTCCGCATATCGATATGCTGATCAACTGCATCTACTGGGATGCCCGTTACCCAAGGCTTATCACCAAAGATCAGATTGAAAAGCTGTTCAGAAAGGGCGATATGCGACTCAAGGTAGTCGGGGATATCTCCTGCGACGTGAACGGTTCCGTTGAGTTTACTGATAAGGCAACGGAGATCGAAGACCCTGTTTTCGTCTATCATCCGGTGGACCGGACCATATCCATGGGATATAAAGGTGAAGGAGTATTGGTAATGTCTGTGGATATTCTACCGGCTGAACTGCCCCGCGATTCATCCAATGGTTTCTCGGATGTACTCGCCAATTATGTGAAACCGATCGCCGATTGCGATTTTAATGAAGACTTTGAAGATCTTGATCTGCCCAGGGCGATCAAGAAAGGACTTATCCTCCATAAGGGGATACTGACTCCTGACTTTGAATATTTACAGGTTCATCTCGACAAATAGTCGTTAAACTAATATATCATGCAAAAAGTACTAGTACTGGGAGCCGGTCTCGTTGCCAAACCATTGATCCGGCACCTGCTCTCAAAAGGTTACACTGTTACTGTAGCCTCCAACACCCCCGACAGGGCTGTTGAAATGGTCAACAATCACCCGAATGGCACGGTCGTCAACTGGGATATTAAAGATGAAGCGAAACTGGATGCTTTGGTAGAAGGTCACGATCTGACGGTCAGCCTTCTTCCGTATGTCTTTCATGTAACCGTGGCTAAGCATTGTGTAAGCCATGCGAAAAACATGGTCACTACATCCTATGTTAAACCTGAAATGCAGGATCTCGACAGTGCTGCCAAAGAAAAAGGAATTATCATCCTGAACGAATCAGGTCTGGATCCCGGTATCGACCACATGTCGGCCATGCGCGTGATTGACCATATCCATGATAAAGGTGGCAAAGTGGAAGAATTCTTCTCCATTTGCGGGGCTTTACCTGCTCCGGAAGCCTCCGACAATCCTTTCCGCTATAAGTTCTCCTGGAGTCCCAAGGGAGTAGTGCTAGCAGGTAATAATGATGCTATGTACCTCAGGGATGGAAAAGTGGTTTCCATACCGACCAGGGAACTGTTCCGCTCCCCCTGGCAGGTCGATTTTCCGGGTGTTGGCAAAATGGATATATATCCCAACAGGGATTCCATTTCATATCTGGATATCTACGGTATACCGGAGGCAAAAACCATATTCCGCGGAACGTTCCGGTTCCCCGGCTGGTGCGAAACACTGGATGCAATCAAGCAACTGAACCTCATCACACCCGAAAAGACTGATATGACCGGCCTCAGTTACGCCGGACTGGTGGCAAAGCAAATAGGGGCCGCATCAGCTTCAGATATTGAACAATCTGTTTCTGCGTTTCTGGGTATCCCCGCTGATAGTTATGCCATCCGCGCGATCAAATGGCTCGGGCTTTTTGATGATGAACCGATGAACAGGAATATCGATTCTCCGTTTGAAGTTACCAGCGATCTGATGATCAGCAAGATGGGGCTCGGAGATACAGAACGCGATATGGTGGTGATGCAGCATACCTTTATCGCTTCCTACCCGGATAATACCAGGGAGGTGATCCGTTCGAGGATGCTGGATTATGGAACCCCGGCAACGGATACATCCATAGCCCGGACAGTTGCATTGCCTGCAGCCATTGCGGCGGAAATGATACTCCAGGGCAAGATCAGGGAGAAAGGTGTTTACCGTCCCATTCTCCCGGGTATCTATAATCCCATTCTTACGGCTCTGGAAGAACTGGGAATCAAGATGGTGGAAGAATACGGGCTTCCGATGAGTGAAAGGCTTGTCTAATTAGTTCAATATGGCAAAGTTCATCAGGTGGATAGGCGGCGGGCTGGGTTGGGCTGCCGGCGGACCGATCGGAGCGATTCTCGGTTTTGTGTTCGGTTCGATGATCGATAGCATGGTTAGTGGGGAGTATGCCTATCGACCTGGTGAAACCACTGCTCAGGGAAACCGGAAACCACCGACACAGTCGGGTGATTTCAAGATCAGTCTGCTGGTACTTACAGCGGCTGTCATGAAGTCGGATAATAAAGTACTCCGCTCTGAACTTGATTTCGTTAAACGATTCCTGGTTGCACAGTTTGGACTTCAGGAAGCGGAACAACAGTTGTATGCATTGCGCGAGATCCTTAAACAGGAATATGACGTGAGTGCAGTCAGCCGGCAGGTGCGACAATTTATGGACTATTCCGGCAGGCTTCAGTTGCTTCACTTTTTGTACGGGATTGCCTTAGCCGACGAAAGCACGCCGCCTGCCGAGGTACAGATGATTGAGCAGATAGCCTATTACCTTGGGATATCCCAGCCGGATATGCAGAGTATCAGGGCCATGTTCATCAAAGATACGGTCAGCAGTTACAAGATACTGGAGATATCTCCGGATGCCACGGATGAAGAAGTAAAGAAGGCTTTCCGGAAAATGGCTCTTAAATACCATCCCGACCGCGTCAGCACTCTCGGTGAAGACGTTCAGAATGCTGCCAAGATCAAATTCCAGGAACTGCAGGCGGCGTATGAGGATATCAAGAAACAGCGCGGGATGAATTGATCCCCGGCCGGTCCCTGATTAATCAATAAGTGACCAGAAAGCTGACATCAGCCTGAAACCATTCCTGCTCATTACCACCTCCTTATCGGCGTTTGCTGAAAAGTGCTCATCTTACCTTATAACTCACTTCATGGCCATCGATCTGGATGCGTTTTCTACTAAAGCCAGAGCTAAACTTGTTGAAAACAAAGCTCTTAAAAAGCAACTGGCAAGGATGGACCCCAGGAGGCTGGATAACCTTGTCCAGGAACTTCATGAGGAGGTGTTTGCCGAAATCGATTGTCTTGAGTGTGCCAACTGTTGTAAGACGTTAGGCCCCAGGATTACCGCTGCCGATGTGGAAAGGATCGCCCTGTCGATGAAGATCAAACCGGCTCAGCTGGAGATGGATTTTCTTCATCGCGATGAAGATGGGGATCTTGTGTTCAATACCTTGCCTTGCCCATTCCTGGATGCAGAAAACTATTGTCGCATTTACGAAAAGCGGCCGAAAGCATGCCGCGAATACCCGCATACGGATCGCCGGCGGTTTTACCAGATACTGGACCTCACCGTAACGAATAGCCTTGTCTGTCCGGCTGTTCTCCGGATCCTGGAACTCCTGAAAGAACGTATCTGAGCACGCTTTTAGTTTTAATGTAAGCGGTATTTGATTATATTTGTGAATTAAGACATTTTTATGAGAAATCGTATTTCAGCAGCCATGATTCTGGGCAGTACGGTCATCCTGATCGGAGTTCTGCTTCTGATCCGGAATCTGTTCAATATCGATATACCCATTTTTACAATTATTATTTCCATAACGCTGATATGGATAGGCGTGATGCTGATCCGCGGCGGTCAGAATGTCAAAAGCAATGAGGCCTCAACCATGTTCGGCGAAAGCAAGATGTTCTACCAGAAAGGAAAGGACAGTTACAAGGTAATGTTTGGTTCAGGGGAATTGAATCTGCAGGACCTTCGGCCTGATCAGCCTCTGGTGATCAGTCTGGAATGTACCTTTGGTGAGATGAAGATCATTGCCAACCGTGAAGTGCCTATTCAGGTTAGGGGAAGCGCCTCTTTCGGCAGTCTGATAGCACCGGATATGCAGACGACATCCTTCGGATCGCGTACCTTTATCTCACCGGAATTCAACAGCTCTCAACCCGGGATTACCTTTGATGCCCGGGTTACTTTCGGGGAGATGCGTTTCTATTATCTCTGAAACAGACCAGTTTTCCCTCCGACATCTAAGCTATTCATTTCGAAGCGCCCGTATCAGGTTTCCGCGCAGAACGGTGCGTGCAGGAATATAGGTCCAGAGCAGCCCTGCAATCAGAATCAGCACCAGGATTGTTGCCAGATACAACCAGGGAATCTCACCGAAATTTGCGGAAATGGCAGGATATACTGCTACAATCGCGGCGATAACACCGGCAAGGGTTCCATACACCAATATGAAAGCATATTCGGAAATCAGGATCCGGAGGACCTGCCGCGGCCTGAACCCGATGGCCAGACAGGTTGCAATTTCACCTTTCCGGTCCCGAACATTCCGGAGCAGCAGAATTCCAAGACCTGCTACGCCCAGTATCACTCCCAACCCGCCCAAAAGGGTGAAAACATCCAGGTAAGTGTTTTCCACCTCATTGAAGGATTGAAGCCTTTCGGCAGCTGATGCCACCTCTATTCCATAATCCCGGAACAGAGATTCAAGGCCTTCTGTGACTTGCTTTTCTTTCTCAGGCGGTCCGTCGATGAGTAAGAGATTAGAAAGGGCAGATGAGGGGAAATGATGAACCAGCAGACTGTCGGAGATCAGCAGGCTTCCCTGAAAGATTGAGTTTTTGAGCCCGCCGGCCAGCAGTATCCGGATCGTATTACCGGATTCACCCTTGTAGACCAGCGTGTCACCGGTCTTTTTGCGCAGGCTCCATTCGATCACAGTCTGGTCGGCATAGGCAGGGATGATACTGTCGGAAATCTCTTTCGTCAGTGCCATCCACGGGCGTTTGGAGTCGATGGAAGGCATAAGCCTGGAAAAGGAGAATGCCTTCAATGAATCGAAGAGCTCTGCCGGAACGCCGGTCAATGTCGGATTAGTTACCTGGTTGAGGTTCAAACAGCTTGCGTCATCGTGTTCGACCCTTGATAACTCGATCAGCCTTACATCTTGCAGAGCAGGTTCATCGTATAATCCATACTTTTTCCTTCCTTCGGTGGTGTTCAGTGAGCCTTTAAACGGGACCGTTGTCTCGGCCCAAAGCATGAAACCTCCGGTGCCACCAGAACGCAGGGATTTTTCAGCTTCAGCCGTCTTGCGATGTATACCCGTAAGAATGATACTGAACACTCCCAGTGCGAGCAATGTCACAGCACCTGCAGTCCGCCTGCTTCTGGTCGAAAGGTTCTTCCATGCCAGATGCCTGAAAGATAATGTCATACGAACATGTGGTCTGTTTGGCTTGTGCATCTGATAGATCAGGAATGCCGGAAAAAATAGCAGGAGCAGCCCCCCGGAGATCATCGGCAAGGAAGCGCTTGCTTCTGAAGGAAAAAAGCTACCGAAGGCAATTGCTGCTGCTGAAAGCATGATCGCCGCTATCGAAATATAACCAGCAATCCGGCCTGATTGCGGACGGCGGATTCGGGAAACGTATGCCCCTTTGATCAGGGATGCTGGTGATTTCTGAAGTGTGCTGAAAAGGACGGCAGAAAGGGTGATGACTGAAACCAGGCATCCCGCAACTATTCCGAGAAGTAGGGTGGATGGAACCACATGCGCCTGTAGTGAAGATGTATTGACAGCTCCCTGCCATACTGACTTCAGTCCTGTAACGAGGACTCTATTATAGGCAATACCCAGCAGCGATCCCGCGATACTCCCTGCCACTGCCAGCAGTAAGGTTTCATAGAACAGAAGCCTGAAGATCTGCCTGCGTTTGAAGCCCAGCACATGCATGGTGGTGATCCAGGATGTCCTGACATGGATATTCAATCCAACAAGTAAGGTGGTGAGAAGCAGGGAAGAAACGATGATGAAAAAACTAAGGCCCAGGAAAAGGCCGCTGAAGTCCGTTGGATTGGATGCTGCCATAAAGCCTTCTTCCATCACAGTGTCTGTTCGGAAGCCAGCCCCGGCCGGATCCAGTTCCGCCAGCAGAGTCCTGCTGAATTGAACAGAGGCAAGGGAATCTAAAGGTAGCCGGATTGAAGTATAGGTGCCAAAAGGATTCTGCCAGAGTTTGCTCCCTTGATCCAGGGAAATGATCGCCTTGGGGGTGGCCTGGTAGCGGCGCCAGTAGTCTTCATCCTTCTCACGGATCTTAGCCATATCAACAGGAGCGCCCGATTCCCAGTCCCGGCAATTGGCTGCGTCAGTCATGCCGGGGAAATCCGGTACCAGACTTTTATCGAACAGTTTCGGATTCATGCCGGCAACTGCCTTCACAACAAACCGGCAACTGTCTTCCTGCAATGCCTGCAGAGTCTTCATAACATAATACCGGAGCATGACTGTATCTCCCGGACCGGCCTGCAGGTCATTCGCCAGCCATTCGTTCAGGATGATCTCCTTATCATGCAAAGCGATGCCGGTAAAAGATGAATCTGCTGCAGTAACGAATGAGTATGGCGTTGAATGACCATTGATTGAGAATGAATTGACCAGGTAGGAAAGAAAGGGCCGACTGTCAGGAAATGCCCTTGACACGGCTTTTGATAACGAAGGCTGAATGAAAATGCTGCCTGTGCGCAACTCCATGATGCCGGGAGAAGATGTTTGTGACAGAGAAATCCCCGCATCGTAAAGCGACCAGTTACGTTGAATGGTTTGTGCGATCATTCCCGCAGGGAGCGTATCTGTCGGAATGCCGGCGATGAGCAACCGGTTGCATGATTCCGGCAGTCTTAGCAATCCGGAGAGCTCTTTCAATGAAACAAACACGTTGAAAGGCGCCATCTGGTTGTTCCTAAGGCTGAAACGTCCGGCATGATCATCGTCGGCAACCGACCTGACCTTCAACCGCCGGGGAATTATGGCGTCTTTTTCAGCAGCAAACGGAACTGCCTGCGGGAGATTGCTGAGTTTACGCATCCGGAGGATCAATGTGCCACCCTCTTTCAGACCCAGCCTCTCTGCCGAGGAGGTATTGATCACTGCCTCACCCGCTTCCGGTATATCCGGGGATTGTTCCCACATGGCTTTGAAACTCCGGTCGATTCCGATGATCTGGACCTTGTTGATCCGGGTGTTTGAATCCGGATTTGATGCAACACCTTCCAGCTGGATGACAGGCGCAACCGGGCTGCCCAACTTCCCTGATAAAGAGTCAGCCAGTGCCTGACTGAAAAACCGGTCTCCGGCGCTCACCGTATAACTGATTTTTCCCAGACGCGACAGGGTTATGTTCTGCAGGCTGTAACGTACCGAATCCCCAACCACCAGAGCCCCGGTCAGTATGGCTGTACTGATCGCTACCCCGGTGAGTGTTGCCAGGTTTTGCTTTCTGAAAAAGAGCAGGTTGCGGAAGATCAGTTGCCGAAAATTCATAAGTGATTTTATTCTTCAGGAATTAAGGATATTAAATGCTTTCGATCAATCTTCCGGCCTTTAGCAGGTATCTTTGATCCATCCGTCCGGCCACTTCCGGGGAGTGGGTCACCAGGACCAGCGAGAATTTCAGTTCTTCTTTTAATTCTGATATTAATTTTATGAGGTTCATTGCATTTCCGGCATCGAGCGAACCGGTAGGCTCATCGGCCAAAACGAGCCTGGGCGTATTGATCAGTGCCCGTAATACTGCCACACGCTGGCATTCACCAACTGACAATTGCGCCGGATAATGATGGATATGATCCTTAAGGCCGACACGTTCAACAAGCGAAATTGCCAACCCGGAAGCCTCTTTCATCCTTGCCTGATCTTTTGCCGGTAATAGAGGAAGCAGGATGTTCTCCATCAGCGTAAGCTGGGGCAACAACTGGTGAAGCTGGAACACAAAGCCAATGTAACGGTTCCGGATGCCGGCAAGCTGGTCTTCGTCCTTCTCCGGAGGCGTGATGCCATTGATCAGCACAGTGCCCGAACTGGGTTTGTCAAGGGTGCCGAGTATATTTAATAATGTGCTTTTTCCCGATCCGGAAGGCCCGGTAACCGCAATGGAGGTATTATCCGGCACAATGAGGCTGATGTCTTCAAGGACGGTGTACCCCTTCGATGATCCTGGCATTTCATAGATCTTCGTGATATGGAGAAGTTCTGCAACCATTTTTCTTTGATTGATTATAGCACACCTGAATAAATTGAAACCATCTTTTCCGCCAGCAGTGCCGAATCATACTCCCTGATGACAGCTTCCCGTCCTGATCGGCTCATTTCAAGAAGTTTCTGCTTATCTGACAGAACTTCGGAAAGTTTTTCGAAAAGCCCCAAAGGTGTATTGGGCGAATAGGTCACTCCGCCGCCGGTGTTTCCGATGATCTCAGGGAAAGCCCCAAGTTCAGGCTGAACAAGGGGAATACCGGATGCCAGCGATTCGAGCTGATATAGTCCGAAAGCTTCACCTTTCAGGACAGGCACCGAAAGTACGGTGATGCTCCTGAAGAAGTCATGAAGCACCTGAGGGGAAAAGTCTGGTAAAATCTCAACGTCATCTATAATTCCCTTTTCACGCAGCTTCTGCATCTGCTCACGGATGAAACGGTTGTCGTCGCCGGTATGCCCTCCGGTTGCTTTTAACTTTACATGGTGGAACCGTTTTTCGGATTTCAGGTGGATGAATGCATCCACCAGGATACCAAACCCGTTTTCTTCGCAGATCCTTGAAAGATAACCTATAGCGGGCGTTTTTGTCTCCGGTTCATGATAATGATATTTTCCCGGATCGATGCCGATGGGCAGCACATGAAGCCTGGATTCAGGGATGTGTAACCGTTTTTTCATGACCTCTGCAAAATAATGGCTCACTGCCACAAAGGCGTCCACGTCACCGGCTTTTTCGGCCAGAAGGTCCCAGATTTGATCCCGGTATGGATTTTCCATGGCATCTACCCAGACATCCTCATCCTGTAAGGAGCAAATCACAGGGATGTTCGCTTCTTCCCTTATTTTCCCGGCCATGCCGATCAATAATGCATTGGAAACATGCACTACATCCGGTTTCTCTTTATGTTTCAGGAAGTCAACCAGTTGCTGCAGTTCCTGATTCTGATTACCTTCAGCACCAAGCAGCATGGATTCAGTCAGGTTCTCGAGCCCTGATGCACGTGTTGATCCTGACTTTGCTGCTGCAAACCGGAGCATCGACGGGGAGTTCAGCCATTTTTCCATCCATACGGGCATATGTTTCATGAAGGGAAACATCTGCTTCAGGTAGATCGAAACAGCGCCATAGAATACAGGCGCTTCGGCTGCAGGATTATCTGCAGTGAAGGTAAGCGGAAGGTACATCGGCAACAGGGTAGCCTGGTGTCCGGCCTTGCGGAGTGACGATGCAAATGCGCTGTCGCGCAAGCAGTTGCCACAATAAAAAGTGCCACCAAATCCCGGAACGATATGAACGATTTTCATGTATCTTAATTTCTCAATTCACAAAGCCAAATAATAAACTGCACTATTCCTTCATCTTCTATCTTCACACTTCTTTCTTTTATCTTTTTCCTTTTATCTTTTGTCTTTCTTCGCAAAGGGCAAAAAGCAAAGGGTTGGGGTGTTGTGAGTTGTCATTCATAGCCATTCATAGTCATTCATAGTCATTCGTAGTTAATTCTTTTATCTTTTACTAGCTAAGAGCGAAGGGCATAGGGCCTGGAAAAATGAAGTGTATTCATGCACTGTTTCATACTCCATTGTCTAATCAGCTAATCGCGAATCAACTAATTCGCACTTTTATCTTTTTTCTTTTGTCTTTTATCTTTCATTGACTAATCAGCTAATCAGCTAATCGCCGAATTAATTAATTCTCACATTTTTAAATTCTTACATTCTCACATTCTCACATTCTCACATTCCCTCTTTTATCTTTTTCCTTTTATCTTTTATCTTTCAATGTGGATCTTGTTTCTCGCAGATTCCGCAGAAAAGATTCGCAGATCATCGCAGAAAGCATTGACCTATCAGCGTTAATCTGCGTCTTGATCAGCGCAATCTGCGAGAACTCATTTTCGTCTCTTGTCTTTTGCCTATTGCTTTTGTCTTTTTACCTGCCTGACTGCCAGTAAATATTTGCATTGTGATCCATTGAGTCAGGCAGGCAGGCTTTTATCTTTTGTCTTTTCTAAGCTAAGCTAAGGGCTTAGAGCATAGGTGTAAAATTGAAATTCTATCCTCGAATTGTCAAATTAGCTAATTAACTAATTAGCTAATTAACTAATTCTTTAATTCTTACATTCTCAAATTCCCACATTCTGTCTTTTATCTTTTGCCTTTTATCTTTTATCTTTTCACTTTGCTTCTCCGAACGCATAAATACTGCCATCCTCAGCCCCGACAACCAGCAGGTTATTGATCAGGGCCGGGGTTGCTGAAATGGCACTTCCGATGTCATACGACCATGTTTCCTTGCCGGTATCCAGGTTGATGATCCGTATCCGGCCGTCGCCGGATCCGCAGATCACTTTTTTCCCGGCAATGATGGGTGAAGCATCCACCTTTCCTCCGGTCTTCACTTTCCAGATGATCCTGCCACCTGGAAGATCATAGCAGTATAGGGTATGGTTCTGTGCTCCGGTGACTGCCTTACTGCCTGAAATCGCGGGGGATGCCAGAAAAGGGCCACCGCCTCCTGTTTTCCAGATCGTTTTTCCCGCTTTTAGGTCAAAACAGAAGAAGTCACCGTCGTAGTTGCCGAAACAGGCTCTGTTGTTAACAATTGCGGCTGAGGCAGGGACATATGTGCCGATATTTACTTTGCGGATTAGTTTGCCATTGACAGTGTTGATCAAATGCAGAAATCCGTCACACCCGCCAAATACGGCAGTTTTGCCCCACACTGCCGGTGTTCCGTTCACGTAATTTCCTGTTTCGTATTTCCAGATCAGTTTGCCGGTTGCAGCATCAATGCAGTGAAGGTAATAATCGTAACTACCGACCAGAAGGCGTACCTGCCTGTTATCGGGACCTGTAACCCAGTTTACTGATCCCGATATCTGACCTTCGGTAGTATATTTCCATTTGAGTGTTCCGCTTTGCGCATCCAATGCGAAAACGATCCCTTCGAGGGAGCAGATAAACACAGTATTCCCGACTACTAATGGTGATGATTCAATCGCGTTGCCGGTAGAATACTTCCATTTGAGTTTTCCCTGGAGGGTAAGGGCATAGATATTTCCGTCGGATGAACCTGCATACAATAAGCCGTGAGCTATAACCGGTGACGATTTTACCGCATCTCCGGTCTTGAAGGACCATTTCATCTTTAAAGATGCAGGAAGCTGGGCGGCAGACAGACCGGTAAGTTGCTGATCGCCCCGGTAGGAAGGCCAGCTGTCGGCCCCTTTGTTCTGGGCTGTGACTGCTCCCTCAAGTAAGAGAATAACGACTAAACTTAAGATGGTTTGCTTCATACAGATGGCTTCCGGCATCCTCCGATCAGGGAGACCACAGGAGAGTGCAAGTTACGAATTTTAGGGAACTCATCAGGGTAATAGCTTACCGGTCAGGCAAGCGTTCTTCCAGGTTCCTGGCGGAAAGTGCACCTGTCGGGCAGGCAGAAGCACATTCTACCGCCAGTTTCTGAACTGCTTCCCGCATCGAACCATTGAGCGGAACGCTCACCTTAACGTTAAACCCGCGTCCAACGAAAGTGAGCCCAAGGGCATCGGTTTCCCGTGAGGCTATTTCAATACAAATCCCGCATTTAACACATTTTTCCGGTTCAAAAACGATCCATTCATTCTCAAAATCCTTCCGGATCATTTTTCGGTTGCTCCTGTCGTACCGGCGCTGATCGGCCCCAAGTAAATCAGACAGGTTCCGGAGTTTACAGCTTTCCGGCTTCCGGCAGTCACAATGCATGCAACGCGATGCTTCATTCCTGGCTTCTTCCAGATTGAATCCGCCCAAAAATCCCTGCACAGGAATAATGCGACCGTCAGGTATGCTTTCCTTCAGGTAATGCGGGTATTCTTCTTTGAATAGCTGTCCAAAGGAAGAATTAAACCTGCTATGACCAATGGTCAGCTCTTTTCCTTCCAGGAAATGCATCACGCTCAAGGCGGCAGCTTTTCCCTGGGCTCCGGCTCTTACTGCCATTTTTACTTCCCTGATGATACTACCACAGGCAAAAACATCCGGTTCAGAAGTCTGGAATGTTTCCCGGTTAAAAAAATGATGCGGTACCGGAGTTTCGTTTTCCAGGACTCCTTCGAGCGGATGCACTTCCTGACTGCCTGTTGCCAGGATATAGGCATTGAATTCACCATATCCGTTGGCTTTCAGGTTTGTCACCGATTCAACTTTCTCCAGGATGAACTGAGCCCCCAGGCTCCTGAGTTTTTCGATCTCGGCATCCAGGGCAGCAGCCGGAAGTTCAGCTTCAGGGATACTGTAGCGAAGTGCACCTCCGGCCTGTTCCTGCTTGTCGAACAGTACACAGGCATATCCGGCACGAAGCAGATAAAATGCAGCCGACAGACCGGCAGGTCCGGTGCCGATGATAGCTACCCGTTTACCGTTTGGAACTGCCGGCCTTACTGAATTTGAGTAACGAACAGGATCATCAGCAGTGAACCGTTTGAGCAGGCAGATAGAAACAGCAGCGTCAACAGGTTTACGTTTGCAGGCTTTCTCACAGGGAGCGGGGCAAATATATCCAAGAACCAGCGGCAGGGCAATTTCCTGGTGTACCACTGCCAGGGCTTCCTCAAACCTGCCATCGGCAATCAGGCGGTTCATCAGGGGGATATTCATGCCGGCAGGGCATGTCAGCCTGCAGGGAGCTTCACAATCACCTACATGGTCGCTCAGCAGTAATTCGATGGCTTCTTTCCGGAAATTTTCAAGATCAGCGGAATCCGTTGTGATATCCATCCCTTCAGTTACCATTGTCGCACAGGATGGGAATAGCTTTCCCGAACGGTTATCTTTCACCGTGCAAACCATGCAGGAGGGCTGCGTCTGAATACCTTTCAGGTGACACAGGGCAGGAATCTCTATCCCGAGCAAAGAAGCTGCTTCCAGAACAGTAGTCCCTTCCGCTGCTACAACCGGTTTGTTATCAATGCTAAGCCTGATCATTCGTTCACCTTGATAGAGCCGACAGGACAGATCTGCCGGCAGATGTCACACTTGATGCATTTTTCAGGATCAATAGAATGTTTGATATAGGGAGTGAAGGGAATGGCTCCTGTGGGACAGCGCTGGGCGCATTTTGTGCATCCGATGCATTCGTCGGTCACCCAATATCTGATGAGAGGTGTACAACGTCCGGCCGGGCATTTCCCCGCCAGGTGGGCTTCGTACTCTTCCCTGAAATATCGTAAGGTCGACAGGATAGGATTGGGAGCTGTTTTGCCCAACCCGCAAAGACTTCCTTCCTTTGTTTTCCATGCAAGTGCCTCCAGTTGATCCAGATCCTGGTGGCTGCCTTTCCCTGAACGTATTTTTTCGAGCAATTCGAGCATGCGCCGGGTTCCAATCCGGCAAAAGGTGCATTTCCCGCAGGACTGATCCTGGGTGAAGGAGAGGAAGTAATGAGCGATGTCGATCATGCAGTCGGAATCATCCAGTACGATCAGTCCGCCGGATCCCATCATGGCGCCGGCTTCTGCGAGCGACTCATAATCGACAGGGAGATCATACAGCGAGGCGGGGATACAGCCTCCGGAGGGTCCTCCGATCTGCACTGCTTTAAATTGCCTACCTCCGGCAATACCTCCTCCTATATCTTCCACGATCTGCCGTAAGGTCACGCCCATGGGGACTTCGATGAGCCCGCCACGGTTCACTTTTCCGGCCAGTGCAAATACCTTCGTTCCTTTACTCCCGGATGTGCCAATATGGCTGAAAGCTTCCGCACCATGCCGTATGATCCAGGGGACCATGGAAAGCGTTTCCGTATTGTTGACGAGTGTTGGTTTACCCCATAATCCTTTTTCTGCCGGATAAGGAGGTCTTATTCCGGGAATTCCTCTTTTTCCTTCAACGGAAGCAATCAGTGCTGTTTCCTCTCCGCAGACAAATGCACCGGCGCCTTCAAAAATGCGGATATGGAATGAAAAACCGGTTCCCATCACCGACTGCCCCGTAATGCCTTCTCTTTCGCAAAGCAGGAGTGCATCCCGGATTCTTTCGACTGCCAGCGGATATTCAGCACGGATGTAAAATATTCCCTGCGTTGCGCCGGTAGCATAACCGGCGATGAGCATGCCCTCGATGATGCGGAAAGGGTACGACTCGAGCAGCATGCGGTCCATGAATGCTCCGGGATCACCTTCATCGCCATTGCATACCACAAATTTCTCCTTACTATCCTGACAAGCAACCAACTGCCATTTCTTTCCGGTAGGGAAACCGGCACCACCGCGTCCCCTTAATCCGCTCTTGCTGATCTCTTCTGCCACCTGTTCAGGTGTAAGGCTGGAAAGACATTTCTTCAAAGCCTGAAAACCTCCCTTCTGCTGGTATTCTTCCAGATCGCAAGGTTTGACCAGGCCGCGGTTCTCGGTAGCTATGCTCATCTGAGGGCCGAGGAAACCGCTTAAGGGCGTGTCGCGCTGTTCCTGAAGATAACGCCGGAAGGATCTCGGCATTCCATCATCCAGCACCTGTTCATAACGATGGATGATTGTATTTCGCAACCGGCTGACGAATCCCTTCGGTTTAAAGTGCCTCAGAATGACTTCCTTCACTTCTTCAGGCTGTATCCTGGCGTAAAATGCCGGTTCTTCGCCTGTTTTTACCACTTCGAGTATGGGAACCTGGTTACAGATGCCTACGCATCCGACCTGCTTAACATTGACCTGAATCCTGGTTTCCAGCAGGGTCCGCTCAAGTTCCTCTTTCACGGCAGAACTTCCGCTGGCAATGCAGCACGATCCCAGTCCGATCCTGATCTCACCCTGAACGTCGCTGTTACCGGTGACTGCGGCAGGAAACAGATCATCTTTTTCTTTCCTGGCAAGGAAATCCTTTAATACTTCGCCGGTTTTTTCCGGAACTACATGACCATAAGTCACGGCATCAATCTTCACTACCGGTGCCAGGGTACAGCATCCCAGGCAGGCCACTTTCTCAAGAGTGAACTGACCGCTTGCGTCGGTGTCTTCCTGTTCTTTGAGTCCCAGTTCGCGACGGAAAGCATCGTATACCAGACCCGAGCCCTTCACGTGGCAGGCTGTCCCGACGCAGACCTGGATAGTATGCTGCCCCGCAGGCTGATGTCTGAACTGGGTGTAAAAGGTTGAAATGCCTGTCAGTTGTGCAGGAGTGATATCCGTGATGCTGCTGACATAGGCAAGTGCTTCTGCAGGAAGGTAATGGAATTCGGCCTGAATGTCCTGGAGGATCGGAATAGCCGCTTCTGCCGATCTTCCGCGTTTAGCCACTATGTGGTTGACAGTCTCAGTGATATGTTCCTTTTCTGATTTCAATTCCCGTTTTTTTTACTTACCGATACAGAAAAGGTGCTTGTCGCCGCGAATGTAAATCCTGCCATTAGCAAATGCCGGAGTACATGCAGAACCTTCCCCCAGCTGCGGTTCAGCTATCAATGACCAGTTCTTATCAGTGTGGAAGATATGCATGATCCCCTTTTTATCGAGCTGATAAACACGTCCGTCGGCCAGCACGGGTGAAGCAAATGTGGGATTTCCAAAATCGTGTTCCCAGTATTTTTCACCGTTTTTAGCATCATAGCAAACCATGGTACCGTAGCTGGTCGGCAGGAAAAGGTAAGAAGGAGTTGCCAGCGGACTGGGGATATCCGACAGGTATTCATCGTTCTCCCAGAGAAGGGTGGGAGGGTTTCCCGTCTTGACAGCTGCCAGTTTCGAGTAATCATTAACCGAAAACGCTATTCCGTTGGAGTAGGCGGCTGACGGGCCGACTTCACCCGAAATGCATTCAATCTGCCAGAGCTCTTTACCCGTCGACGGAGAATAGGAGATCATGTAAGGTTCGGCCACGAGGATCAGCTCGTAACGGCTTCCGGTATTGACCAGGATCGGGGAGGACCAGGAAACTTTCACATTTCGTGTGGTTTTCCATACCTGTTCACCATTGCCGGCGTTAAAGGCCATCACCGCCGCATTGCCACTCTGGTCGTACTGAACGATAAGCAGATCGCGGTACATGATGAGTGATGAGGAATGCCCGTAATGATTTTTGGGAAGTCCCAGATTTTTTGCCCAGACTTTCTTGCCGTCCATGTCGAGGGCTATCAGATCGCCATTGGCAAATATTGCATAAACCCGCCGGCCGTCGGTTGTAACCGTAGGTGCCGCGAAACCTGTTTCACCGTTGACCCTGGGAGCCTGTGACGGGCTTCCGGCGATTGCTTCCACTTTGGCGGTCCAGCGGATCTGTCCTGTATTAGCGTCAAAGCAATATACTTCTCTTTTGCCGGCGCTGGCACCCGTCAAAAATATCTTGTCATTCCATACCACCGGTGAGTTGTATCCGGGAAGTGGTACAAGCGTTTTCCAGCGGATATTTTTCCCGCTCTTTCCATCCCAGGCTGTCGGAAAATTTTTCTGGAAAACAACCCCGTTTCCTCCGGGACCCCTGAATCCCGGAAAGTTCGCATTGATTTCCTGCTGGGTTGGGATTCCAGTCAGCGAACCTGTTGTTGAAGAATCGGCAGTAACAACACTGTCGCCGCCAACCAGACCGGCAACCTGGCTGTTTGCCTGACCTCCGTCAGGTGATTCTTTTCCCTCAATATTTTGTGATCCGTCAATTGCCCTGTTTAACTGGTTTCCAAGCTGATTGTGGGAGAAATAGGCAAAAACCAGCGAAACGGCCACCAACGCCAGGCCCGAATATGCTATCCATTTCCGGTTAAGCAAGCGGTCATCCCAGAACCGGTCTTCCTTCGTCCCGGGGATTTCCGGTGCCCTGGCTTTCAGAAGTTCGATGGTTTTCAGGCAGATAATGACGATGAGCACTGAGAAAACAAGCAGATAGCCCCCCGTCTTTATCTGCCATTGACTGGTGAAATAGGCTTTTCGTGCCAGCAGGTCCAGTTCCCTGATCTCCTGCTTCACCTGTTCGTCCTCCGGATTGTTGTTCATCCTATTGATCAACACCTTCATGGCCGGAGAATTGAGAGGATCCGTCCTTTTAAGCTGGTAGAAGTTGACAATGACCAGAACGCACAGAATAAATGCAAAGAAGCCTGCCGTAAGGGCAATTCTTTTCAATAATTTAAACAGTGCGCTTCCGGGTTTTAGATCCATGGGTTATGATTCTGATTTTACAGGACAGTAATCAACGCAACGGGCACAGCTGAAACATCTGCCTTTATGCGGTGTATAGTCGGGCGTATATTTTCTGAGCATTTTTGAAGCGATCAGCAATCCAAAGACAAGGCCCAGGAATCCCCCGATAAGCTGGCTGCCTTTCCGGAATTTACCGACTACCGTCAGAGCTGCATTCAGCGCTTCCGGCATTGCCTTTCCGGACGATTTATACGCTTGAATCTCAAATGATTCTGTATTATTAGCCCCTTTTTCCGGTTTCAGGATCTGTTTGGCTAACCTGACGTCTTTGTGGACTCCGGCTAATGGTTCATGGGCCAGGTATCCTGTATAGGCACCTAACGCCACCATGAACGGGATCAGTATGGAGATAAATATCAGCTTTCTGACCCGATGTTTCCGGCTGTCCGGATTCCTGACCTCAGAAGGGATATCGATCGCGTCGTATGGACATGAATCTTCGCACAACCTGCACTGGATGCATGCGGATGGCGTAATAGTAAGGTGCTTTCGTGAAAACCGACTCATCCAGTTCAGCAACACCCCGTAAGGGCATAGGAATCTGCAATATGGCCGGGCAATGAATATTCCTGAAATCAGCAGTATGCCGGCGAAGACAAACATGCCGAAGGAGGCATTCATCCTGAAAATGCCCACGAAAGGATCATACCGGCAGATGATGAAATCGGTACCCGTAGCGGCATAAAGCACGGCAAGACCCAAATAAATGTATGGGATCATTCCAAGCACCGCGTTCAACCTGACACCCATCCGCTGAGGCCTGAATGCGACAAGATCCTGTAAAGCTCCGAAGGGACAAACGCCTGCACAGAAGGTCCTGCCAAAGAATAAGGTGAAGATCAGCGGTACCAGGAAAAACAGGATTACGGTAAGGGGAATGGCATAACTGCTGTCAAACAGGGCCAGGGCAACATTCTGAAGAGATCCGACGGAACATACACACCCTTTCCGGTAAAATCCAAAGTAGGCCAGCGCGACCATTGATGTGAAGAATACACCCAACCGCGATCGTTTCCGGATCACAAACCAACTGGTTATCGACAATGCCAGCAACAAAGCAGCCACATCCATGTAAGCAAGCATTTCTGCTCTTGGAACTGGCAATATTGTTTCAGGCTGTGTATAACCGGACTCGAATTCCGGTTTTGGAAAGCGCTGGATAGCAAATGCATCCCGGGAGTTCAGGAAGGCAAGTACGATCAGGGTCAGATAGATCAGCGCTTTTTTCATTAGGCAATGCGAGATGTTGATAGTCAGTTTATTATTAAGTCGGCTTTATGATCCGGGTGAGTTCAATCCCTTGAGGAGGTATGGCGATGAGGCAGGAACCCTGCTGAATGCACCGGCAGGGCAACTCCTGGCAATCGAACACTGGTTGCAGTTCACGCAACGGTCGTGTCTTACCTGGAGTTGGAGAGAACCGTTACCAAAAGCTCCGCATCCTTTTACACATTTTCCGCAACCGTTGCACAAGGCTTCATCTATTTCATATTCAAAGAAGGGCTCTTCGATGAACTTTCTCCGGATAGCATTGGTAGGGCAAAGCTGGTTCTCGGCTGCGGTGGATATCACTTTGGTATCGGGCTTAAGATAACCTCCGCACAAATCGCAATAGCCGCACATGGCATAAACATGCGTACACTTCACTGCCGAAGGTGTGAGTACACAATTGGTGGCACAACGTCCGCACTGTATGCATTTAGAAGGATCCAACTGCCATACGGTCTGCCGGAAATGAGCTGCTTCCGGAAGTGCACAGGTACCGGATAGTCTGCAGGCTTCACAATCGAAATTCAAACCACAGATGGAGCCGTCGCGGTTTCGCAATACCAATGCGCCTCCCAGCAATCCCAGTCCGGTCAGCATCCCTCCCCGTATGAGTTTTTGGAGGAAAGCCCTCCTGTCCTGCTTTTCGTTGTTCATGTCTGGGTTTATTTTGAGATAAACTTGCGTACCATCCTCCTTACAGGATCAAGAACATAAATTTCTCCTCCAGGGCCGGTCGCCAGGTCAAGCCCGCGCGTGCCCTCGTTAAAAGATGCCGGTAAAGCCGCCAGGGCTTTAAAATTACCCGAAAGATCATAGACTTTAACGCGTTCAATTCCTTTTTCGCTTGTCACGATCAAACTGTCAGTTAAAAAAGCAAAATGCGATGGATTACAACAGCCGCAGAATCCGGTTACGTCCATTGATGCTTTGTTCCATTTCTCCCGAAGCACTCCATCAGGTGTGAACTTTTCAAATTCGTGCATACCGGGATTTACTACCCAGAGATTCCCATCCTTTGCAACTGCCAGATCGAAATAGGGGCTGGGTATCACAAATCCGGGAATCCCGGCTTCAGGGTCCTTCTGACCGATCTTTCCAATCAGTTTACCTTGATAATTATATCGATATACGACCTTGTTGCCTGCATCAGCGGCAAACACATCCTGCCCGAAAGTTGAAATGCTTGTAATGATGGTACCTTCAGCTGGAGAATTCCAGTTCGAAAGGAGCTTTCCGTTTTTGTCCCGCAACTCAATATGATCGATCATTCCCAGAAAGATCTGTCCCTGTCCATCAACATGGATGCACAAACTTGTTTCTCCGGTTTTGATGATATTCCGGTTGTTATCATTTTCTCCGGGAATATCAATAGAATCCGTCCCGCACAGATAGAGCCGGCCCTGTCTGTCGGTGGCAATTCCGGTTATTTCCCGGATGACCGGAATATATGGATCGGTCTCTCTGTAAGCTGCATCACTTGTGTCGGCATGCCGTATTGAATCCATCCCGAGATCATAGGGATTTGTCGGGTTTTCTTTTGATAAGAAAAGATCCCAGGCCATATAAGCTGTGAGAGCAAGAAGCAGGATCAAGGCGCCGGTGATATAAATGCGTTGTTTCATATCAGGGTCGTTTCGCTTTGATATCAATACATACCAGTTGACGTGAATCGCGCATCAGCAGGTATCCGCCCGTAATTGCCATGGGGCCCCAGGAATCCTGTCCGTCGATGATCTTAGCCTTGTCGAGGATGGTAAGCTTTGAAGGAGTCGCCCTGGCAATGGTCATTTCACCATCATCATTCAGGATGAAGAACTTATCATCGGCCACTATATAGGGCCCCATACCGAAACGTTCAGTTTTCCCGCTGCTCATCAATGCTTTACGGAAATCGGAAGGACTGTAACAAACCAGCTGGTTACGCATTTCACCTGCATCCTTAGGCAGGATTCCATACACATATCCTTTGTAAAGAACAGGGGTCTGCTGCTCGGATGCTATACCTTCCGATGGTTTGAACTTGCTGATCACCTTTGCCGAATACCGTCCTCCGCTTTCAGAGATCTGCAGTACGGCAGAACCGGCTCCATAACCTGCCGTTATGAGAATTTTCCCATCTTCCAGGATCAGGGGCGAGGGCGCGATCACCGAAGGAGAGAAATCGGTTGTTTCCCACAATATCTTACCAACGTCGGAGCCTGAGGCTGAAACTGCACATATTCCTCCGACCGCTGCATAAACATACATCTTCTTTCCTTTGTAAACCATCGGCATAATGGAGGAATGCGACATTTTCCATTTCCGGGGATTCGGCGTCTCCCAGAGTTTTTTGCCTGTCGGACAATCGATGCCGATCAGCAGGCTGCTTCCTCCTGCAGCAATCACGGCGGTGTCATGATCAATCAGAGGACATTGGCCTGTATACCAGAAAGGTATTTCCGATCCGTATTCCTTTTCAAGATCAATACCCCAGATCAGGTTACCTTTTATTCTGTCAACACACATTACCTGCCCCCTCGGGCCTATGCTCACAACATACTTTTCAGTTACCGCCGGAATAGTTCTGGAAAGACCGTGATTTCTTTTCAGGTGCACTTTGTAGGACCTGCTCCAAAGTTCTTCCCCTGTTTGCAGCGACAAACAACGCAGTGCATCCGACTTCGTCCGTTCGTCGTAATCGAGCAGATAGATTCTTCCATTGTATACTGCGGGCGCTGCATGTCCTTCTCCCAACGGCTTTTTCCAGAGGATGCGCGGACCTGTCTGACCCCATTTATCGATCAACCGGATACTTTCTTTGCTGATGTTATCGAAATCCGGTCCGCGGAAACGGTTCCAGCAGGTGCCCGGGATGTCAGGCATATCTTTGTATAACACAAACTTTTCCCCGATTCTGATATCCTCTGTCACAACAGCTTTGCCTTCCTTCCGGTTGTCCATGCCAGGAACGGAAACAGTAAACGATTTGACAGGGTTATAGCTCAGCCACCAGAATAAGATGCCAATCCCCAACAGGATCATCAATGGCACTAACGATCGGGTAAACAGCCGGCGGAACATAAATCAGGGAAGTAACTTCCGGACAAAAGTAGTTGAAAAAGGCGACAGATCGGCGTCTGACAGCGATGATCAGAAATTCTGTCCCTGCCGTATATCATACGCCAGCAGGGTACCTCCATGCCGCAAATAGAGGATTCCTTTGTCGATCACGGGAATGGTAAAGAATTCCTTAGTCCCCACCGGCATCTTAAAGGAGCTCACCAGTTCCATCTTTCCGTTATCGGCCTTAACAAGTCCCACCTTGCCTTTTTCAGTATAGAAATAGAGCATTCCATCGGCTGTGATCACAGCGCCCTTGTCGAATTTCAGTGAATCGGCTATCTGCCCGGTTGAACAGTCGATGCTGCAATACCTGCGTGGCCTGTACTGAGAGGTATAGATGTAATTGCCGAGTTTCACAAAACCTCCGTGCACATCCGATATGTTTGGTTCGCTCCAAAGTTGCCGGATCGATCTTCCGTCGGACGACAGTTCAAATTTCGCTGCGCCGTTGCCGCTTCCGTTTACTATATAAAGGTAACCGTCGGAGAACACAGGAGTACATGCCTGTATGTCACGGTCGGGAGCCTGCGCAACGGACCATAACAATTCGCCGTTGCCTGCATCCAATCCGATCATGTTGTGTATCGTGAAGTTAACCAGGATCTTTCGGTCCGGTAATCTGATAAGAACAGGCGAACTATAGGCGGTTGAATCACCCAGCGCTTTTGACTTCCATAACATCTTTCCGGTAAAACGGTCCAGAGCAACGATATTGGTATCCGGCCCTCCGGGGCAGCAGTAGAGTATGTCCCCGTCAACCAGCAGGCCTTCGGAATAGCCAAAGCGTACATTAACACCGTTAAGGTCTTTAACCATATCGAGCGACCATCGTTCAGCCCCGTCAGCAGTCCCGAGGCAACTGATCCGGCCCAGGGAGGAGCAGACATATGCCAGATCGCCAACAAGGGTGGGAGTAGAGCGGGGGCCGGTAAAACTATCCATCCATTCAGCACCCATCTCCTTCTTCCATAAGAGTTTACCTGATTTGTTGAAACAACTCAGAAAGCCAATGCTGTCATTTTCGCCGGTCACAAAAATAAAATCGTCCGAAATTGCCGGCGAACTGTAACCGTTACCAATGCTGTCCACAAGCCAAAGCAGGGCAGGGCCTTGTTCCGGCCAGGTTTTCAACAGGTTATGCTCAGGATAGTGCCCGTCGCGCTGAGGTCCACGGAATTGGGATACCGGTTGGCTAAAGGCATAAGTGCCGGTACAAACCAGGCAAATTATCAGGATTACATTTCTGAAGGTCATGGAAGAATAATTCTGAGGCTGATTTATTTGTGAATGGAATAGGCCAGAAGGGTGTTACCGTGCCGGATATACAAAATCCCTGCAGCGATCACCGGGATCGAAAAATGCTCTTTGGTTCCCGCTGTCACGCGGAATGAACTGATCTTTTCCAGCATTTCTCCCGGCTTAACCAGGTTCATCTCACCCCGCTGGTTATAATAATATAAGAGATTGTCGGCGTACAGAATGGCGCCGCACCCGACTTTGAGAGAATCGGTCACCATACCGGTCTCTGTATCAACACAAAGCAGTTTTCGCTTAGAATCGCTGCCTGTATATAGTTTGTTGCCAATTTTCACAAATCCGCCCATGTAATCATCTATAACCGGATTTCTCCATTCCTGTGAAATACTGCTGCCATCGGGTGAAAGTTTTAACTTAACAGCCCCGTTTCCGTCACCGGCGACATAATAAATGCAGCCGTTCTCATAATAGGCTGAATTGCTGTGTGTATCTCCAGTACCGGGCGTCCGTTGGTCAACCGGAGTGTTCACCTGTTCATGTGTCCATAACAGCTTGCCGTCAGCAGCATCAATTCCCAGAAGGTGGTATGAAGAGAAGGTCACGATAACCGATCTTGCCGGAAGTTTGATTAAAATAGGTGAATTATAGCCGGGAACCTCTCCTTTGCCTTTACAGGTCCAGATCATTTTCCCGCTGAAGCGGTTAAAAGCAGCTACATTGATATCCGTCCCGCCGACAACCAGGATTACCTTGTCGTCGATAATAAGAGGGGATTCAGCATGCCCGTGGTACGGTAACCTGCCGTTCAGTCCGCTGATCATGTCCACCGACCAGACTTTTTCACCGGTCTCTTTTTTAAAGCAGTTCAGTACCCCTGTTCCGGATGTGACATAGATCAAATCTCCTGTCACTGTGGGCGTCGACCTTGATCCCGGGAAGGTTTTAACCCATTCCTTTCCGATACTGGTCTTCCAGCGCAACTTACCGGCCTGTTTGTCCAGGGCGAAGAGATATCCGGTTGAATCGATTTCTCCGGTGATATAGATGGCATCGTCAGTTATGGCAGGTGAGCCGTAACCGTTGCCCAGATCATTGGCTGTCCATAAAAGGGCAGGACCTGTTTCGGGCCAGGAAGTTAAAAGGTCTGACTCGTTAAAGATCCCGTTCCGGTCGTTCCCTCTGAACTGGCTGACAGTTTGAGCCTGAAGTGATACCTGAACAAATAGAATAAGAGCGAAAAAGAATGAGCAGGTTTTCATGGATTGAATGTAATGAGAGAAGTTATTTGGTTTCTCAGCGGTTCTTGATATCGTATACCATCAGCGATGTTCCGTGCCTGATGTACAGTTTCCCGTCATCAATCACTGGATGGGCCCAGTGCTGATCGGCGCCGTAAGGTACTTTAAAGGAACTGACTTTGCGGACCCCGGTGGCAGTAGGTTGCAACAAGGCCACCTCACCGGCTTCATCATAGGTATAGAGCATTCCGTCAGCAGCAATAACAGCTCCGCCTTTCTGATTCAGCTTTTCTGAGCCAGCCTCCTTGCCAGTCTTCCAATCGATAACATGGAAACCACGGTTTTTATCGCCAAAACCATAGATGCGGTCATTCAGCAGGACTGCTCCTCCGGTCTTTGGATCAAGTGTAGCGTTCCTCCATGCGAGAGTGGCTTTGCTTCCGTCGGGCGACAACCGGAGTTGGATTCCCCCCGTTCCATAGCCTGTGGTGCAGTAAAGAAGCCCATCGCGGAATATTGCAGCGTTGGCATGGACTGCATACTGGTTGATAAACTCCTGGCTCCATAGTTTCTTACCGGTTCCTGCGTCCAGACCCAGGATGGATGTTTCTGTAATGGCAATCAACAGTTTTCTGCCGGACAAATTGACAATTATAGGAGAATTGTATGCGCTTTTGCCTCCATTTCCGGGGCTGCTCCATATCAGCTTGCCGGTGTCCTTATGGAGTGCGACCACATTGTTCTTTGGTCCTCCGGTAATACAAAAGAGTTTTTCTCCGTCGATCAGCAGGTTTTCCGTGATGCCCCATGTGATCACCTGTGCCCCATAGATGGCGGCCATATCGACGCTCCAGATAAGATTGCCGTGTTCGCCGCCAAGGCACACCAGTTTACCGTAAGGGCTTAACATATATACTTTCCCCTCGTGGTAAAGAGGAGTAGAGCGGGTCCCGTTCCAGCTTTCAACCCATTCATCACCGTAGGTGATCTTCCATTGCTGCTTTCCCGTGTGATCCAGGCAGAAAATATATCCTTTTCCGTTGATGCATCCGGCAGTATAAATATATTTCTGAGTGACGGTTGCCGATGCAAATCCTTCACCCAGGCCTTCAAAATGCCAGAGGAGCTTCGGACCGTTTGCCGGCCACGATTTCAACAGCCCGGTTTCAGGATAGATACCATTTCTGTCGGGGCCGCGCCATTGCGATGTTTCAGGTGCCTGGGCCATTGTAAGACCAACAAGGCTGGCAAATATCAGAGAAAGGCAGATTCGCATAATCCTGTGATTGAGGGTTTGAGTTATCAAAAATACACAGGAAGACCGGATATTCCTATCACCCGGAAATAATCTCAGTTTGAATAAGCTGATGACGATTGGAAGAAATCCCTGAGAACTGGAGTATCCCCACAACAGGGATTAATATCTAAAATCGGAGCATGCAGCGATTGCTACGTAAATCGGTAATAATTATCTGAATATCAGTGACCCCGGAAGGATTCGAACCTTCGACCCGCAGCTTAGAAGGCTGCTGCTCTATCCACTGAGCTACGAGGCCTTGAATTGAAGGTACAAAATTAGAAATATTTCGGCATGTCAATTTTCTTAATTCTTTTCTGTCAATTTTTTTACTGATCCTATTACTTTTTTAATGTAGGTCAATAAATAGATGTTATGAGAAATAACTACCGCTACTTGTGTACTCGCTAAACTTGCTTCTGTGTCCAATACTCAACAACTCGAAATCTCATTCAAAAGACTGATTCTCAGGCCTCTTGGGTTATATTTGACAGCTGGGTTGAGCCTTTATCTGTTGAACTATTTGCTCCACCATCCGCAGAGCATCTATGTTAACATACTGCAATTTGTATCTGACTCCTTGTTTAATGCCAGCAACATTCATGTTTCAATTGCCTGGTTTCTGATCTCTTTCCTCTCGGCAATTTTAATGTTCAATCTTCTGGCATTCGTAAGCAGAAGGTTTAAACTCTTTCCTGCAGCTGTTTTAAGCAATAATATGCCTTACGGTTTATTTGACATGATGGCCGGCAAGGAGAAAAACATAGAAATTGACAGTGCTGCCAAAACTTCTTCAAAGAAGGATTCAAAGGACAACCCCGGGAAACTGAACGGAATGCTCATGGTGGCTGACGGAAAGATCATGTTCGTAAATAAAGATTTTTGTCAGATAACAGGCTATGCCCCCGCTGAAATAATCGGCAGGGACTTTATTGACTTTGTGGTTCCACAGGATTTGATCAAATATGCCGGAATAGTTCGAACTTCAAAAATGGAGTCCCTGGGGAATGAAAGCATTGGCATCATCACTCAGAAAAAAAATCAACTGGAAGTATTCGTTGCCGGCAATAAGAATGTAAGCTCCAATCCAATCGACATCTGTCTGTTTCATGTACGGGAACGTTCCGGCTCCGTTACCCGCAAGCTTTCGATGGCTGAAATGCTGATTGATTCACTGGGTAAAGCGAATGCCAATTTCTGGACATGGGATGATAAAGGCATGATCTTCATCAGCCCCAATTGCCGGAATCAGATCAACGTACCGCTCGGATTGCTGACAAGCAAGCCACTGTTCATGCTGAAAGCAGTCGATAAGTCCGACAGGATCCCTTTACTGGCTGCCTATAAGAAATACCTGAAGACGCAGGAGTTTGAAGAAGATGTAAGGATCACCAACCTGCTGGGTGAAGTCAGGTGGTACCGGGTAAAAATGACCCCGAACTTCGACAATACGGGAAAGGTCGGAAGTCATGTTGCGGTAGCATTTGAGATAACCCAGCAAAAAAAGCATTTCGACGAACTTGAAACTACCTGCGAGGAAGCTATTGCTGCCAATTACAACAAAACCACATTTCTTGCGAATATGTCGCATGAAATCCGGTCGCCGCTGAACGGAATCCTTGGCTTCTCGGAACTTCTTACCGATCCTGATCTTCCGGGCGATGAACGGGAAAGGTATGTGGAAATCATCAAGAGCAATAGCATGGCCTTGCTTTCCATCCTCAACGATATCATCGATATTTCCAAGCTTGAGTCTGGTAAACTAAGGATCATCGAAAAAGAATTCAAACCTGCCGATCTGCTGAATGATCTTCAGCTCCATTTCTCTCATGATCCTCTGGTGACTCATAAAGGATTGAATCTGAAGTGGACTGTCAATGAGGATTTAGCTAAGGCAGTCATGATAAGCGACCCGTTCAGGATCAGACAGGTGCTGGTCAATCTGATAACCAATGCCCTGAAATTTACTCATAAAGGCAGGGTGGAAGTGGTTGCCGAACGTTGGGATGACAAAGCAGTTTTCTGGGTCAAGGATACCGGTATCGGTATGTCTGAAGATAATCTGCCCTTCATTTTCGACCGGTATCGTCAGGTGTCGCGTAACGATTCATCACATTCAAACGGTTTCGGGCTTGGATTAGCAATTACAAAGGCCCTGGTGGAACTACTCGGTGGCAATATATGGGTAGAGTCCAACGCCGGACACGGAACTGTCTTCTACTTTACTATACCATACAAAACTCCAAAACAAGCAAATATGAGCAACACGAATTCAACTGAAACTGCGTTTCCTTATGACTGGAAAGGCCGTACGATTTTGATTGCTGAAGACATTGATTTCAGCTTTCTGTACATCGAAGCAGTACTGAGGCGTACTGGTGCCAGAGTGCTCTGGGCACAGAATGGCCGCGAAGCTATTGAAATGGTGAAGGTAAACCCGGGTATCGATATTGCCCTGATGGACATACACATGCCTATTATGAACGGTTACGACGCCACCCGCGAGATTATGAAGATCCGCCCGGATCTCCCCGTAATCGCTCAAACAGCTTTTGTTCTGCCCGATGATGTAAAGACTTGCTATGCTGCCGGTTGTGCCGGTTACCTGGCAAAACCAATCCGCAGGGAACAATTGCTGAACACTCTTACCGACTACTTCGAAAAGATCGATCAGCGGAAACGGGAAGAAGCAGGCGAAATGCCGGTTTACAAGTCGAAGGTTTCCTGCTAGGAAATCCAACACTCTAGGCAAGTAAGGTTCCTTTCCGGGAAACCCGCGTTGACGAATATTTTTGGAGTTCGCTCTTACCAACTCGCATTCTCACAACATTAAAGGGAGTCACTTTGACTGCTGTTAGGTTCCAGGAAGGCCGGCATGTCCGGTTTTCCTGGTTTTTTTGTTAAAATGCTCAGAACCAGAAGCCGACATCAATACCCAGCCGGGGGGCAATTCCGCTGTAGTAATAATCCCATACCCCTGCATAATTGTCATTATCCGCATTGAAGGTCTTGCGGATGCCACCTCCGGTATAAATATCCAGATTGACACGGTTGGCAAACGAGAAAGACCAGCCGAAAAGGATGCCGGTTCCTATGGCATCAAAACTGTCTGTTTCCCATCCTTCATACCCATAGTTGCCCCAGTAGCGCGATCGCTGCTCCTCGTAGTTGTTCAGAATATAAGGTGCAAAATACAAACGGTGGCTGTTACGGGTCTTGATCTGGGTAAATACATGGAAGCGAAGTTGTGCCTCCGTTATCACTCCCCAGAACTGATCGTAGTCGGAGTCTTTGAAATTCATGCCTCCATTCACCTGAAGGCTGGTGGTCGGACTGAAAAAATGTTCAAATCCCATTTGAAATGTATTACGTGTAAACATGGCGGCTGATACCTTGAAAAGATTCCGGTACGTGTCGGAAAGAGATGTCGGTTGCGTTTGACCATATACAATAGCTGAGGTCAGAACAATGAAAGGAATAAGGAACAGGCGTTTCATAAGGTTAGAAGTTAGTTTTAAATGAAAAATGATGAGTAGTCAGGAAAAACGGTTAAAGATAGTTAAGTAATGTTTCTAAAACAGTAACCATCCGTTTTGGTTAAATGCAATAAATTATTTGTTGGAAAAACAATAAAGATTAACTTTGCACCCTATTTTCCGGCAACGGTAAAAATAACTCCACCCTCCTGATGGTGGGTGAGTGGCTGAAACCAATCTCGTCAAGGATTGGAGAATTGAAGAGGAAG
>CAZJCG010000023.1:32094-55811 GCA_964544545.1 uncultured Lentimicrobiaceae bacterium
AAAAAGAAATTTGGCAATAATCTGCCTGGAGAGGTGGGTGAGTGGCTGAAACCAATCTCGTCAAGGATTGGAGAATTGAAGAGGAAGAATAAGTTTGTGGCCTTGACGAGACTAAACTGTCAGACTCGATTAGGGCTGATAACATAAAAAAAGAAATTTGGCAATAATCTGCCTGGAGAGGTGGGTGAGTGGCTGAAACCAACAGTTTGCTAAACTGTCGTACTCGATTAGGGTACCGGGGGTTCGAATCCCCCCCTCTCCGCCAGCGAGGATCCCATCAGCGATCCTCATTTTTTTAGCACACGGGGTGTAGCGCAGTCCGGTTAGCGCACCTGGTTTGGGACCAGGGGGTCGATGGTTCGAATCCATTCACCCCGACAAAACAAAGGCCTCTTGCATCGCAAGAGGTTTTTCTTTTGTGGTCGAGAGATAACAAGGATACCTTTTGAAAAACGGTTAGTATCCGCCCTGTTGTTGCCTTGTCGCGTTTGTTTCTGATGCCGTAAATGAAAATTTTCATTCAGGGCGGGCAATCCCATATTTTTTCGAAATTTACCCCTGAATCCCGGGAATGAGAAATCCTTATTAACCCTGTATAACTCTTTGTAAACCAAAATATCATAGTTATGAGCGGAAAAACATTTGCCGAAAAGATCCTCGGTGCGGAAGCCGGCGCTATCGTATTCAGAAAACCGGACATTATCCTGACCCATGATAATACTGCCAGTATCGCCAATACCTTTAAGAAGATGGGCGGTGAGAAAGTAAAGGACCCGGATCAGTTGCTCATTGTGCTGGATCACAATGCTCCTCCTACCAATGTTGAACTGGCTAACGACTACCAGAAGATACGCGACATTGTTGCCGAGCAGGGCATTAAAAAGTTCCATGATGTCGGAAAAGGAATCTGTCATCAGATCATGTCGGAATATGCCAAACCCAACATGATCATCGTCGGGAGCGACAGCCATACCTGCACTGCCGGAGCATTCAATGCCTTTGCTGCCGGTATCGACCGTACTGAAACAGCCGGACTCTGGAAACAGGGTGAAACCTGGTTCAGGGTTCCGGAATCCATCAAGATCACCCTGCATGGTAAACTGCAAAAGGGCGTTTATGGTAAAGATCTCTCGCTTTGGATAATCGGAATGATGGGCTCCAGCGGCGCGGATTATATGAGTATCGAATACCACGGCGAAGGAGTGAAGAGCCTCTCGATTGCAGACCGGATGACCATCGCCAACCTGGCTTCCGAGATGGGTGCCAAGAATGCTGTTTTCCCTGCCGACGAAGTTCTGTGGAATTTCCTGGGACAGAAAACAGAAGGCACCTGGGCTGACCCGGATGCACGATACTTCCGTGAGATCGAGATCGACCTGGGCACACTTTTCCCTGTGGTGGCTGCACCGCATCATGTCGATAATGTGAAATCATTGTCATCGGTTAAGGGTATAAAACTGCAGCAAGCCATGATAGGCACCTGCACCAACGGGCGTATCGACGATCTTCGCGAAGCCGCAGCAATCCTGAAAGGAAAGAAAGTACCTGCCGGTTTTCAACTGTTGGTAATACCTGCATCACAGGAAATTTACCTGATGGCATTCGAAGAAGGTCTCATCCGCATCTTCATGGAAGCCGGCGCAAGTGTCCTTGCACCCTCCTGTGGTCCATGTCTGGGAACCGGACAGGGAATCCCCGCCGATAACTATACCATCATCTCCACTGCCAACCGGAACTTCAAGGGACGTATGGGGAATAAGAACTCATCCATTTACCTGGCATCACCGGCCGTGGTCGCATATTCTGCCCTGAAAGGCGAAATTGCAGATCCCCGCGAGTCAGGCAAGGAAGAAGTGTTCCCCTATGTGATTGAGCAGAGTAAGACCGTGGATATCCGCCAGGGTGAAGATCGTTATGCAAACGGTACATGGAACTATGCCGACGTGGATAACCTCAACACCGACCAGATGTTCGCCGGCAGCCTTACCTATAATGTAAAGAGCTCGGAAGCCGAAAAGATCATGCCCCATCTTTTCAAAGGATTTGACGACAGCTTTGCCGAAAGAGTGAAGTCGGATGATATCATCGTCGCCGGTGCCAACTTCGGCTGCGGGTCCTCACGTGAACACCCTTCTGTCGGCCTGTCGTATGCCGGGATCAAAGCGGTGATATGCAAGAGTGTGAACCGGATCTTCTATCGCTCTTCAGTGAACCAGGGATTGCCGATCATCCTCCAGCCCGAAGCTGTGAATGCTTATAAGCAAGGCGATAAAGTGGAGATAGATTTCGAGAACGGTAAAGTGATCATCAACGGAACCGTGTATCCCTTCTCGCCTCTGCCGGATAAACTGGTAGGAATTTTCAGGGCCAAAGGTCTCGTGAATTTTGTAAAACAATCCTCCTGATTTTTAACAGGATCTGACGGGTTTCCAATAAATATTCCGTTCACTAAATAATTGTCAAGGACGTAAAGTTGAGATTTATTCCAATCTGACTTTACGTCCTTGCTATTTAATTCGTCGGTATAAAAGATTGACAATTGAATCGACTCTGTATCGACTGGATGATCAATCTTGTGGAGGGGATATGCGGATCAGTTTATGTCCGCTGTCAATGGCGGCGAACCTGAAACTTCCTTCAGTTACCAGGCTCCTGTCATCACTCTGAAATGTTTCGGATCGCACCTCAACAGCAACCGTAATAGTGGCATTTCCTGTCTTTACCACTTTCCCTGTGAGTTCAATAATGGTTCCTTCGGGCAGCGGCTGCCGGAAACTGATGTGTTCGGCTGAAACCGTTACCATTTCCTGCCTGCAATAGCGTATCGCAGTTATATAAGCTACCTCATCCATCCATCTCAGAAGTTCACCGCCGAACAGCGTTTTATGGTCATTGAGGGAGCCTGGAAGGATAATTTTGCATTGCCGGGTCTCGGATATCTCCAGGCGTTTATCAGGGTTCATTGCACGTTGATTAGGGATGTCAGGAATGGTTTTGCAGCAAATATACGGTATCTTTCCTGAGATGCAAATCCCCCATCTGTAGCCATAGTTCGTTACCTTTGTAAGAAGAGTAAGCAATGTCGAAATTATAATCCCCCTGTGAATCTTAAAAAGTTATATCAGAAATCTGCACTGTACCTTATTGTGACAGGTGTTGTGCTGGGCCTGGTGCTGCTGGGAGGCAGGATATTTCCGCAATATGCAACCAGGCTGTTTGGTCTTGGCATTTACCTGCTGATCGATCTGGCGTACTGGAAACGATTTTCCGGTTATGCTGCCGACCGGATGCCGGTTCTACGCAAAATCCTCCGGGTAAGTTACTGGATTCCTCTGTTATTGTTCGTGATTTTCCTGCTTGCATCCTGGATGAAACCTGTTCAGGACTGGCCGATGTTGCTTAGAGTGTATTCTCCCGGAATTCTGGTGGTGGCGTTCATTTGGAAAATACTGCTTGTGCTTTCCATGTTGCTGACTGATATTTTATTGGTGCCATTCCGTTTGCCGGCCCGGTTGAAAGCGCGTCGTCAGAACATCCCGCTAAACACAAAACCTTTCCGGTTCCCGGTTACTATTGGTTTAACGTCAGGTACTCTGGTAGCACTCCTGGCACTGAGTGGATTTGTATTCTGGGTTTATGATTTTCAGGTTAGAACGGTGGAAGTAAAGATCAAAGAACTTCCCCGCGATCTTGATGGCTTAAAGATCGTTCAGTTGTCTGATATACATCTGGGGAGCTGGGCGTCAGCAGTGACCCTGAAGCGGGCAGTTACGATGATAAACGCTCAGCATCCGGATATCATGGTTTTTACAGGAGATATGGTGAACCTCATCACCGATGAAGCCTATCCGTTTTATCCGGTGATGAGGGAGTTGCATGCGTCAGGCGGAATTTATGCTGTGCTGGGTAATCATGACTATGGGAATTATGCGAACTGGAAATCGCAACAGGATCATGAACGAAATAACAGGGAGTTGGAAAACTTCTACCAGCGGTTGGGATGGAAACTATTGAAGAATTCATCCGTGATCCTGCACAGAGGAAGAGATTCGATCGCTCTGATCGGAGTGGAAAACTGGAGCACTAAAAAGATTTGGGGACAGCGGGGTGATCTTTCGGAAGCCATGCGGGGAACGGCCCCTGTCGCGGTAAAAATCCTGTTAAGTCACGATCCGACACACTGGGACAGGGTTGTGACTAAGGAATATCCGGATATAGTGCTCACCCTATCCGGACACACGCATGCAATGCAAATGGGGTGGGAAACAAATGCTTTCAGGTGGAGCCCCGCTGCCTGGATGTATGACGAATGGGCAGGTTTGTATGAAAAGAGCAACAACAAGGGGCAACCACAGTACTTATATGTGAACCGGGGTCTGGGCACACTGGGATTCCCGGCCAGGATAGGGGAGAGGCCTGAGATAACGGTGATTGTGCTGAGAAAAGGATGAACCCTTTGCCTCAGATCTTGCAGAAGTTAATAGAGCGCTGTAACAGCAACCGGGTGTAGATCCTTATTACTGCCGATCCATACAGAACCACGACCGGATCAGTTCTTCCTTGCGGTCACCTTCCTGCAAATGGATGAATTCATTGGTCCGTTTATTATAGAGATAGTCGGCTCCCCATTCCTGATGGTGCAGCGAAATCTGACGGATCGCATCCAGAATAAAAGACAGTTCATGGTCCTGCATGGTAGGGTGGAGTGAAAGTCGCACCCAGCCTGGTTTCTGTGAAAGATCGCCATGTGTGATACGGTCGGTGATCTCTTTTGATTTTTCATAGCTCACATCAAGCAGGAAATGTCCGTATGTGCCTGCACAGGCGCAGCCGCCCCGGACCTGTATGCCGAAACGGTCGCTGAGCAGCTTGACTACCAGGTTATAATGAACATTATCGATATAAAACGACAGGATACCCAAACGGTTCCGGACATTGTCGGCAAGAATATGAAGCCCCTGGATATTTTCCAGACCATCAAATGCCTGCCTTACCAGTTCTTCTTCTCTTTTCCGGATCATTTCGACATCCATCTGATCCTTCACAAGCAGGCTGAGAGCGGTACGCATTGCCTGAAGGAATCCGGGGGTACCACCATCTTCACGGGTTTCAATATCATCCACGAATTTGAATTCGCCCCAGGGATTGGTCCAGTCCACGGTACCGCCTCCGGGTTGATCCGGGTCGTCGCGATGGTAAAGGGCTGAGTCAAAAATCAGGACACCAGAGGATCCGGGCCCGCCAAGAAATTTGTGCGGTGAAAAGAAGATCGCATCAAGCTTTTCAGTTGGGTCAGCAGGATGCATATCGATTGTGACATAAGGGGCCGATGCTGCAAAATCTATAAAACAATATCCGCCGGCTTCATGCATGATGCGTGCCAGTTCGTGGTAGGGCGTTTCTATTCCCGTCACGTTGCTGCAGGCCGTAAATGAACCGATCTTAAGCGCCCTGTTCTCATATTTTTTCAGGAGTGCGCGAAGATTTTCCGGATCAACCAGAAGCCCGTCTCCGGGAGGAATCACTTCTACATCGGCTATCGTATAGTACCAGGAAGTCTGATTCGAATGATGCTCCATGTGGGTGATAAACACCACCGGTCTTTCTGATTCCGAAATGCAATCGTATCGTTGTTTTCTGCCGCAGGTCTTCAGGTTCAGGATACGCTGGAACTTGACCAGCGCGGCTGTCATACCGAAGCCGGTAGTCACCAGAACATCCGATGCGGAAGCATTGACATGCTTTTTTATGATCTGCTGGGCGTGATGATAGGCCTTTGTCATCAACTGTCCGGTTTCGCTGGTTTCTGTATGGGTGTTGGCCACCCATGGACCGATCAGCTCGAGCATTTTCTGTTCAACAGGAGCATACAGGCGACCACTGGCAACCCAGTCGGCATAAAGTAAGGTCTTTGGGCCATAGGGAGTCTCGAACCGGAGATTGTTCCCGATGATGCCATCACGAAACCTGGAAAAATGATCGTTTAAATCAGCCATTGTTCAGAATACTAACGATTTCCGGCTACGAAGGTCGGAAAAAAGGAGCAGATCTGAAAGTGAAGATGCAGGCAGAAGGAGTCACACTGCACTATTCTCCTTGTGAAAGCTGGATCTTTTCAACTTCTATCGCGCAGCCTTCGGTATACAGGCTGATCCAGTTATTATCCTCGCGGTACCACTTATCCTGACCTGCGAGGCGGATCAGGTAATCCACCCCTTCGGCCGTGCCAATGGTGCGCAAAACGATACCACCGTTCTTGGCATTGTCGCGACCGTAATTGAAATATACTTTGGGTGTAGTATTGCCGATAGCCTTGGCCCGGATCATCACATAGTTGTTACTGCGAAGTTTCGGCTCAATACCGGCAAAAGTGAATTTGTGCTCATCACCAGCAGCTATAACCAAAGGCGTCTTGTTGAGGTCCAGAATCGCATGGTCGACGATATACTGTTTGATTTTTCGGATCATTTCGCCGGGATATGCCTCGTCAGCCTTGATGGAGGCTGCTTTTTCGTAAGCTTCAATAGCCTGGTCAAGGATCTTTTGCTGATAGAGTTTGTCGGCATCCACAATGGCTTTTTCGTACTCATCCTTCAATGCCTTTGCCCGGGCATCGAGTACCAGGTTGATCTCAATAAGTTTGTCTTTGGGGTACTGCTCTGCCGGCTTGATACCGGATGCTTTCATGTACGAACGTTTGGCGTCCACATAGTTACCGGCGCCAAGCAACTGGTCGCCTTCGGCAACAGAGGCACTGTACAGCCTCTCCTGTTCTTCCTTTTCCTTTACCAGCGCTGCATTGATCTCACTGATCTTTTCGCCCGGATATTTTTCGAGCGGTTTGATCTCCAGCGCTTGCTGGTAAAGGTTAATTGCATCTGCATACGCTTTCCCGGATAATTTGGTGTCAGCATCATTAATAACCTTTGAATACCGTTCATCAATGGCTTTGAGCTCAGCCTTGATATAGGCTGACTTTTCGGAAGGGTAGCTCTCAGATGGCTTTATTCTGAGTGCTTCCGTGAATGATATCAGGGCACCGTTCAGATCGTTGGATGCAAGCCTGGCATCACCTTCAGCCAGGGCTTTGTTGTATGCATCGTCCCGGGCCTGGATCTCAGCCAGCAGGGCCTCTATGGTGCTGATCTTTTCTTTGGGATACGATTCTTCCGGTTTCAGGTCCGATGCTGACCTGAAAGCAGTCAGTGCCGGTTGGTATTTCTGCTCCTTCAACTCTTGCTCTCCTGATGCTAACAGGCTGGCATATTGGTCATCCAGGGCTTTTTGTTCTGCAAGTGCCTGACTTATCTTTTCCTTTTGTTGCCTGGGATATTCAGCTTCAGGCTTATAGGTGAGTGCGCGTTCATAAGGTTCAAGGGCTTCCCTGTATTTTTTTACCTGGAAGAACCTGTCGCCGTCGTTAACAGCTTTGGTGTAATTTTCTTCCTCAATTCGAATTTCTTCCAGGATTCCGTTGATCTTTTTTATCTGCTCAGAGGGATAGACTTCATCCGGTTTGGCCGTCAGAGCCTCCTGGTAATCACTCAAAGCTTTCTGATAATTCTTATCCTGCATGGCCTGGTCCCCTTTGGCAACTGCCTGATCGTAAATATTCTGCTTTGCAGCCTGGTCAGCCAGGAGAGCATTGATCTCATGGATTTGGTCTGTCGGATAGGATTCCATGGGCTTGATCTTCAGGGCGCTTTCATACCCCGCGACAGCCTTGGCATAGTTCTTTTCCCTGTATGACCGGTCAGCATCAGCCAGAGCCTTGTTGAATGCATCATCGGTCTTTTTGAGTTCCTCTTTTATTGTAGCGACAGCCGCGAGCTGATCAGCAGGATATTGCTCACCGGGCTTTATCAGCAATGCTTTTTTGTATGAGGCAGTTGCAGCATCATAGTCTTTTTTGCCGAATGCATCATCTGCAGTTGATAGCGCAGAATTGTATGCATCTTCCTTTTCTTTCAAACTGGTTACCAGTGCATTGATCTGATCGATTTTCTGCGCGGGATACTTTTCAGCCGGCTTTAGATTGCCCGCTTCCTTGTATGAGGCCAGAGCCAGTTCATATTCCTTTTGTCCGAAATGAGCATCCCCGTCGGCAATTGCCTTGCTGTATTTTTCATCCAGTTCCTTCTGGCTGAGCATCAATTGATTAATGGATGATATCTGATCATTCGGGTACTGTTCTGCAGGCTTAATGACTGCAGCCGACTTGTAACTGGAAAGGGCAACCGGATAATTCTTTGCCGAAAATGCCTGGTCGCCCTGCGCAATAAGGTCGTTGTACTTTTTCTGGTCGGCATTCCGTTTTGCTAGGATGGAGTTTATGGCTGATATCTTCTCCCTGGGATATTTCTCCGCTGCTTTAAGGCTGGATGCTGTATTGTAGGATGTCAGGGCCGGCTCATATTTCTGCAGCCCAAACAGGCTGTCGCCCGTTGCTATTGCTTTCGCATACCTTTCATTCAGATCCTTTTTATCCAGCAACAGTTGATTTATTGCCGATATCCTTTCAGGAGGGTATTTTTCATCGGGTTTAAGGGTGGAGGCCTCCTGATATTTCGAAAGCGCCAGATCATAATTTTTTTCTGCAGCATATTTGTCACCGGCAGCGACAAGGATGTTATACTGCTTGTCATCCGTTTTTCGTTTGTCGATCATACGGTTTATGGAAGCCAGTTGTTCCTTTGGATAATTCTCGTCCGGGAACAGGGTCAAAGCGTTCTTGTAATGGCCCGTCGCAACGTCATACCTGGATTCCGAAAAAGCCTGATCACCGTTTTTAATGGCGATATCATAAGCTTCCTTGCGGCTGCTCCTTTCCTTTTGACTGGTTTCAATTTCCCTGATTTTATCTTTGGCATACTGCGACCCGGGCTGTATCGACAAACCTGTCTGGTAGCCTGTGAGAGCAGCCTCCATATCACCTGATTTAAAGAAAGCATCGGCTGATGCTATTGCAGCATCGTACTTTTCCTGGTCCGATTGTGCCTGCTGCTCACCCTGGCCTGACTTTTCAAGCATCTCCTTCGGGTATCGGGCTTCCGGCTTTGCTTTCAGCGCCTCCTGGTATTTCAGCCTTGCATTGGTGAAATCACGGTTGATATAGAACTGGTCGGCTTGCTCAACAGCTTTATCGTAAGCATCCTGGATTGCCTTTTTAGCACTGAACCAACTGTCAATTTCGTTGATTTTTTGTTTTGCAACAGGTTCATCAGGGAGCAGACCGGCCGCTTTCTGGTAAATTTCTCTGGCTTCCGTTCTTTTTTCAGCCTGGAATAGCTTGTCAGCATCTGCCACCAGTTTATCATATTGTTGTCTCTTTACAAGCTTATCGGCTTTGCTTCGGTCTGTTTCCGCCAGTTTATCCTTCGCTGCCCTGGAATCTGGTTGTGCTGCAAGAGCGATCTCAAACCAGTTTCGGGCCTGGTCAAAGTGTTCAAGGCTGAGCTCACGGTTGCCTTTCTCCATGGCTGCATTATATTTCGCCACGTCCTCCGGATCAGTATAAAAGCCGCGGATTGCAGTCAAACGATCCTTTGCATACCTGGATGAAGGATCAATTTCAAGGGCCTTTTCAAAATAGCGCTTGGCTACCGGGTAATCCTTTAATTTATAAGACTCTTCACCTTTCAGAATTACCTCCTCAAAAGAGAGATTCCGGTTCTTTTCCGCTTCGTTGGTCCCTGTTTGCGCATACGAAGATGGCATCCACAGGGCCGTGCTGAAAAGGATGAATAAAAGGAGCGGAAACTTATGGAGAGTAAACTCAGCTTGCAATCGACATTTCATACCGGTAATTCCTTGTTTGTACCTTACTAACGCTTGGGGAAGAAATTTATTTGCTTATCCTGAAACACGCGATCAATAAGCGATCACTCCATCGGCAATCGTAAGTTTCCGGTCCGACCCGTTGGCAAAATCTTCATTATGTGTGACGATAACGAAGGTTTGATCAAACTCTTTCCGCAAGGAGAAGAACAGCTCATGCAACTCCCGCGCATTCACTGAATCCAGATTTCCGGATGGTTCGTCAGCCAGGACAACGGCCGGGTGGTTCATTAAAGCTCGTGCAACGGCTATTCGCTGCTGTTCTCCACCCGATAATTCAGATGGCTTATGATGGCTTCTGTCGGAGAGATGAAGGAATTCGAGTAATTCAGATGCCCGCTTTTCAGCTGCCTGTTTGCCGGTACCGGCAATATATGCCGGAATACACAGGTTTTCGAGAGCCGTGAACTCCGGGAATAACTGATGAAACTGAAATACAAATCCTATATTTTTATTTCTGAAAGCTGATAATTTCCTTTCTCCCATTTTAAATACTTCTGCTCCATTGAACATGATCTGGCCGCTGCTCGGTCTGTCAAGAGTGCCAAGGATCTGAAGCAATGTCGTTTTCCCGGCCCCTGAGGCGCCTACAATTGAAACAATTTCACCCTTCTGGATTTCGAGATTGATGCCTTTCAATACCTCCAGGCCGTTGAATGCTCTTCGAATGTTAACTCCGGATATCATGCTTTTTGGATTGCCCGGCAAAAGTAGCAAGTAAATCTATTCTTTTTCATTTAATAAGATGTAGTGACTACCGGACTGAATGGGATTTTTTTATTCGTAATTGCTGGTAGTCAAGATAGTATAGAACTTTAAGGGATACTGTATTCCGCTGGGTCGAATTAAGGGTATAACGCAGGTTGGAGAAGTAATCATCAATAAGATGGTTCTCATCTTCAGGGGTGATGTTATTCTTCCAGACCAGGTTCATGCTGCTTCCCGGGGCAAAAATCCAGGAGAAGACCATATCAACTGTAAACACATTAAAATTGAAGTCTGCATTACCATCGTATTCCTGATTGGATTCCAGGGTTCCATCAGGCAGTAATGTATAATAGGCCTGATAACTACCTCTGGCCCAGTAATGTCTTGCGTTCAGGTTAAGTGAAAGGTTATTCCTGAACATGTATTTTCCCGAAACAGTGTTGATTACAGTAGTGACATCACGCTTGCCGAAAATCGAATTTTGTTCACCTCCCGACGTCTCAGTATCTGCAAATCCGATCTGCCGCATCGATTTTTCGCAGCTTAGCTGATAATTTAAAATCAGGTGGTCACTGACACGAAAAATCGGGTGAATATCTATACCCCACTCCGTTGTATTGTCTCTGCCGGCTCTGTTCATGGATACAACCAGATCGAGTGCAAATTTTTTCCGGTAGTCACTGGATATGCCGATATTTCCGTAAAATGACCGTGGCGCCAGGTAGTACTTACCATCAATTCTTGGCTCATGATAATCGTAAACGGTTAGGAAACTGTAGTCTGCATTAATCCAGGCCGACAGGTAATCAAGGGTGGTCAGGAAAGTCTGGTATTTCAATAAGGCTTTCTCTACTTTCCCAGTTTCAAAATTGTTTTCGTTTTGAAGGACCAGGTTGTTATTCATATCCCTGATAATCCACCAGGGCTGATAAATGTTATATGCCAGACTGAGATAATTGTAATGATAGTTGTTATAAAGCGTAATGCCCATTCCGTTGGCATCGTAAGCAGGGCTCATCATTCCTTTAACTGCAGTGAAAAGAAAATTCCCGCTGGTCTTCCCGATCCCGGCAAAAACCTTATATCCCAGTTCAAGCTCTTGTTTCGAAGTAACAGAATCGGAGGAAGAATAGTTTTGGCTCACTCCGCCGTTAATATCCATCACATAGCTGTTATTCCGGTTATACATCTTAATCCCTCCGGCTGTAACATTTGCATCGTTGTATCCTTTTGCCCGGATCAGATTGGTGTTGGAAATGAATACTTCCGAATTGTTTTTCAAAGCCTGGGCTAACACAACCATATTATAATTGGTAGCCGGATCGGTCAGAATTTTCCGCTGAATGCCTGACTCATTTTCTGCTATAGCATAAGTGTTGGCTGTAACTGCATTTAAAATGCCGATCGCCAATCCCGACTTTCCCCGCCCCGAGAGTTTGGAGGCATTGAGAAGTTTTTGCTGCACAGGATTCTTAACGATGCGTTCTCCGGGATTGAGATTGTTCTCAACATCACTGAAATGAACAGGGGTCTGTCCGATCCTTCTGGAGTAAAACAGATCTCCTTTCTCAAAAAGATCAATGGCCTCTTTGAAAAAAGGCCGTTGTTCCGAATAGATAGTTTCGTATGCTGTCAGGTTCTTGACTTTATCATCTGACTGTACCTGGCTGAAATCGGGCAATAGGGTCATGTCCAGCGTAAAACTTTCATTCAGCCCGTATTTCAGATCCAACCCGCCGCTGAATGAAGTTGAAATATTCTTCCTGTCAGCGTCAGGATAATGTTCCGCTGCAACAGCGAGGTAAGGCGTCATCGACAGTCTTACGGGTGGTTCTATATTTTGGATATTGAGCAGTTTGCCCCAGAAGATGAGATTGTTTTCAACCCCCTGCGTTTCCTGTGCCCAATAGTCTGTTTCCCGATATCGACGAATGTAGCGGACGATCTGCAGGCCCCACTCTTGCCGTTCAACAGCAGGAAACCGTATTGCCGAATAGGGGATCTTCATTTCGGCTATCCACCCGCTGTCGGTTTTGCGTGCTTCACTCAGCCATACCCCATCATACGTTTCGTCCGTTTCGCGTTCGTCTATCTGAACCCCGGCCGCCGTCACGATGAAAGTATAGGCATCCAGCTGATTATTATAAGTGTCAATTCCTACCCCGAAATAATCGACATTCATGTTCTCATCATCCCGGTTGCCAAGCTGCATGGGAATGCTATCCGGATTTGGATCCTTCATAACCGCGGCAACATAGATTGCCTGATCATCATAAACGATCCTGACTTCTGTAGGGAAACTGGGAGATGCTCCGTGTTTCGGCAGGTATTGATTAAAGTCACTTATTGGTTCCGCTTTAGCCCAGGAGGCATCCGACAAACTTCCGTCAATCCTGGGTGGAATATCTACCCTGGTTGCATTCATCTGCTTCCGGACAATTTGGGATTCAACAGAAAAAACTGAGAATAAGAGGAATAGGAGGATATAGTTCCGCATTATAATGAAAAAGTAGGCAAAAGAAGTAGCTGGGAAGGTTTTTCGAATGCAAATATATCTAACTCCCGGCAGTTATATATGTATTATTCGCTATTTTTGAAAATATTTAATTAGTGCAATTAATCAATATTTATCATTTCTGCCTCACATGAACCTTCACGAATACCAAGCAAAACAAATTTTAGCTTCTTTTGGGGTTCCGGTCCCGGCCGGAATAATGGCCGAAACCGTCGAACAGGCACTCGAAGCTGCCAGGAAAATCCAGGATCAGACAGGTTCCGGTTTTTGTGTTGTCAAGGCCCAGATCCATGCCGGCGGCAGGGGTAAAGGCGGCGGCGTAAAACTCGCGAAATCAATCGAGGATGTCAGGGAAAAGGCATCCAATATTCTGGGAATGATGCTTGTAACACCCCAGACAGGAAAAGACGGGAAGCTGGTGCGGAAAGTGTTGATTCAACAGGATGTCTATTATCCGGGCCCTTCGGAAACGCGGGAATATTATATCAGCCTGCTCCTCAACCGGGCTGAAGGAAAGGTGATGATCATGTACTCTCCGGAAGGCGGAATGGATATCGAAGAAGTAGCGGAGAAAAAGCCGGATAAGATCTTTACCGAGATAATTGACCGCAACGCTGGATTGCAGCCTTTCCAATGCAGAAATATTGCCTTCAACCTGGGCTTGACCGGCGAAGCACACAAGAATATGCTTCATTTCGTGAAAGGCCTGTATGACACCTACATGGGAGCAGATCTGACCCTTCTCGAAATAAACCCGGTTCTTAAAACCAGTGATGATAAAATTCTTGCTGTTGATTGCAAGATGCGTCTTGACCAGAATGCCTTGTTCCGTCACCCGGATTATGCCGCAATGCGTGATATATACGAGGAAGACTTTGCTGAAGTGGAAGCCGGACAATACAACCTGAATTACGTGAAACTTTCAGGCAATGTGGGATGCATGGTCAATGGAGCAGGACTGGCCATGGCAACAATGGATATCATTAAACAGAGCGGGGGCGAACCGGCCAATTTCCTGGATGTCGGCGGAACGGCAAATGCCGAACGTGTTGAAAAAGCCTTCCGCATCATCCTGAAAGACCATAGCGTAAAAGCGATCCTTGTAAACATCTTTGGCGGAATTGTCCGTTGCGACCGGGTTGCACAAGGGATTGTCGACGCTTATAAAAATATAGGTGATATTCATGTGCCCATCATTGTCCGGTTGCAGGGCACCAACGCCGAAGAAGCAAAAGAACTCATTGCTCAATCCGGCCTGGCTGTCTATTCCGCCGTCGCCTTACAGGAAGCTGCCGACCTGGTTAACAAGGTTCTTTCTCAGGGATGAACTCCTGATTCTCTGTTGAAGAACCTCATTATCAGTGATAATAAAATTTCTTAAAAAGTCTGGTTTCTTTAAAGAAAAGATTTCTAACTTTACAGGAGCTCAACCCTGAATGTTCAGCGGTATAATCCTGATCTATGAAATATTGTTACGCTTTTCTATTCATTCTGTTTTCTTTCTCTGTTGCACAAGCCCAACAACTCAAAATTTCCGGTAAAGTTACTTCATCCGAAGATGGCTCATCCCTGCCGGGGGTGGCGATACTGATCAAAGGAAGCCAGACGGGAACTACCACCGACCTGGATGGCGTTTATTCCATTTCGGGTGTTACTCCACAAACGGTTTTGTTGTTCAGTTTCCTGGGATATCAGTCACAAACGGTCACGGTCGGCAACCGGAGCGTTGTGGATGTGGTAATGGTGCCTTCAGTTACCAGTCTTGACGAGTTCGTTGTAACAGCGCTCGGCGTCAAACGGCAAAAGCGGGAGATCGGATATTCCACGGAAAAAATAGAAACGGGGGAGATCAGCAGGGCAAGCAGCCCGAATGTTATCAGTGCAATCACCGGACGCTCTGCCGGAGTGCTTGTATCACAGGGTGATGGTGTTGAAGGAGGGACCACCCGCATCACCATCCGCGGAAATAATAACCTGAATGGAAACAACCAACCACTTATCGTGGTAGATAATGTCCCCATGGACAACGTTCCCGGACTGGAGAATATCGGCCGTGGTGTTGACTGGGGTAACGGAATTTCAGACCTGAATGCTCTTGACATAGAAGAATACTCTGTTTTAAAAGGAGGAGCAGCCTCAGCCCTGTATGGAGCAAGAGGGGCTAACGGCGTGATCCTGATCACCACCAAACGTGGGAAAAAACAAAAAGGGATCGGCATTACTTACAGTGTCGATCATAAGATCACGCATCCCTATCGCTACCGCGAGGTTCAGAATAAATACGGGCATGGAGGCCCGATTTCTTTCACGGAACCGGATTTTCCGGTAGATGATAACGGAATCCTTCAGTATCCTGGAATTTATGGTACAGATAAACTCGTGATCAACCAGGCGGGTGAAACCCGTTCAACAGCGGAAGAATTTGGCTATTATGGCTCGGCTGTTTCCTGGGGACCTGAAATGAAAGGGCAGTCAATAAAGTGGTGGGACGGAGAAATGAGAGATTACAGTCCACAGCCCGATAATCTTAAAATGCCCTTCCGCGACGGATATACCCAGACGCATAATCTGGCGGCTACCGGTGGCAGCGATAAGGGGACGATCCGCATTTCGCTGACGAGGCAGGACCACAGACCGATCATTCAGAACAGCAATTACAACCGCACAACGATCAATGTCGGGACGACGCTGAATGTATCGGATAAGGTCAAAGCGGATGCTGCCCTAACTTATGTGAAATTTAACAGGCTGAACAGCCCCGTCATCGGGGAGGACTGGAACTCCTTCAGCAAAGGATATCTTTATTCCTGGCCGCGGAGCTATAAGGGGATCGACATGCAGAATTATGCGAATGCGGATGGATCGCGCAACAGCCTCGAAGGTTATCCATTCCAGTATGTTGACAACTACCTGTGGTGGAACTATTACAATAACAATACGCAGCTTGAAAGGGATAAATACACCGGTTCTCTGGCGCTTACTTACGCCGTAACCTCCTGGTTCAACATCACTGGAAGAGCAGGCCGCGACTATACGGTTGAACAGATGGTCGCAAAGGCAAAACCTATTGATGTTCTTGGACTTCAAAACGGTTCTTACTCCAGTGACCTTTCCAAAAATTATAGTGATAACTTCGAGCTGGTCGCCACTGCTGAGCGGAAAAAGCTCTTCAATCTGCCAATTGATGCCAAGCTGACCGTGGGCGCTAACCGGTGGGATAAAAATTATTACAGCATTTACGGGCATTCCGGAACCTGGTATTACCCCAATATGTACACGTTCTTTAATTATACGGAAGCAACCTATATAAAAGATGAGAACGGAGAGATACTGGTTGAGGAAACCGGCGATGCTTTATCTGCTGTTGCAGCCCAGGAAACTATCAGCAAAATCAGGAATAACTCGGTTTATTCGTTCCTCGACCTGAGCTTTAAGGACTATTTGTTCCTGGAATTCACCGGCCGAAACGACTGGTCGTCAACGTTGCCATCCAACAGTAACTCTTATTTCTACCCATCGGTCTCGGCCAGTTTGATCCTTTCGGAACTGCTTGACTTTTCGAAGAAGTTGCCTTGGTTCAACTTCCTGAAGATCAGGGGAGGGGCCGCACAGACTGCTTCTGCCGCTGACCCGTATCAGACGGCATTTTATTATGCTACCGGACTGTTTGGCGGCGATCAGACTTCTACTTTCCCGTCTTTGATTCCCCCTTACCAACTAAAGCCTCAACGCGTAAATTCCTATGAAGCGGGTATCAATGCAGGTTTCTTCGATAACAGGATTGACCTTGATTTTACCTGGTATTACAAATACTCTTTCGACCAGATCCTGGACCTCCCGTTGCCAACCAGTTCAGGCGCTCCGGGTATCCGGATCAACGAGGGGATACTGTCGAACCGTGGCGTCGAACTCATAATCAATACGGTGCCTGTACAGACCAGTGATCTGATCGTCAAAGCCGGACTGAACTTTTCGCACAACAGGAACCGGATCATCAGTCTGGGCGATTATTCCGATACCTATCTGCTGGCTGATATCTGGGGGTTGAACGGCCCTGCCATGGTTCTTCGCGAAGGCGACGAATACGGAACGATCTCCGGCTATGACTACGTATACAACGATAAGGGCGAAAGAATTCTGAACGACGAAGGCACCAAATACCTGATCACCGACACCCGCGTTCCGATTGGCAATGCTTCACCTGATTTTACCGGAGGAGTGCAGGCAGAAGTAAATTTCAGGGGATTCAGGCTGTATGCGCTGGCCGATACAAAATGGGGTGGCGATATCTATTGCGGTTCTTATGTGATCTCACTCCAGACCGGACAAAGTCCTTCCACCCTGCTCGAAAGGGATGGGGGAGGACTTCCGTATACCGATCCTGAAGGCAATGTAAGGAATGTGGGAGTGATCCTCGATGGGGTTTATGCCGATGGTACACCGAATGACAAGGTGGTACATTATTACTATAAATATCTGCCCAACGCCGGAGGCTGGGGTAAATTCCTTTCTACTCCGGGAATCCTTGAAAATACCTGGGTGAAAATGAGGGAATTATCACTCACCTATACGATGCCATCCGGTTTCCTGGAGAAAATAAAAATCTTCCAGGGCCTTACGCTGTCAATAACCGGCAGGGATCTGTTTTATATATACACTACCCTGCCCGATAAAATCAATCCCGAAGGAATCATGGGCTCCGGAAATGCACAGGGATTTGAATGGGCATCCTATCCAGGAACCCGTTCCGTAACCTTCGGATTGAATGCATCATTTTAACCAAGTCAATTATGAATAGCCGAATGCTCAAGTCACTAAATACTGAACAGGCCCGGATGGGATTTATACTGAGCGTGTTCAACAAAAAACATATTGACCCGAAGGATCCCACCAGGGGCAAACCTGTTCAGCCGAAGTATAAATGGTTGTCAGCCATCGGATTGCTTCTTGTTATTGCTCTTTCCAATTCCTGCACCAAGGACTTTGAAGAAATCAACACCAATCCGCATGGTTTCACGACAGCCAGCGACGGATCGCTTTTTAATTCAGTCATTCAGTCGCTTGTGCTTACCGGGAATGAACAGTTCTATATCAACAACGAGATCTTGTATAAGCAGTCACAGCTGGCTGCGCTGACAAAAGAAGCGTGGGGAAACTACACAATCGGGACTGAACAGCTGTGGTCGGATTATTACCGCACTTTGCCGACTATCCGGGAACTGGAGAAGAGGTTGAATCTTATGGAGCCATCGGCAGCGGTGAACAACATGAAAGCCATGGTGGACATAGTGTTTGCATATAAGACCTTTAAAATGACCGATTTGTTCGGCGATATGCCTGTTTCCGAAGCAGGTTATGGCTTCCAGGACCTTGCCTTTATCCATCCCGCTTACGACCGGCAACGTGATATTTACCTGACAATGCTGGAAAAACTCAGGGTGGCCGATTCACTCATCAGTGATACTGCGGTATTGGTCGAACCATTTCTCACCTTTAAAGGATTTGACAAGTTATTCAACGGCGACATGCTTCAGTGGCAGAAATTTGCCAATTCGCTGAGGCTCCGTTACGCAATGCGCATGGTAAACCGTGAACCTGCTACTGCGGGTTCAATCATCAAAGAGATCATTGATGAGAATCGTCCTGTATTGCTCGGGTACGACTTTACCAGCGCTGTCCTGGAAAGCGCCTGCCTTTGGCCCGCTGCTACCGGATTTAAAAATGAGAGCGTCAACTGGTCCTTCAGGGAGCATAATAATCTCAGAATGGGATCAAACATCTGGCATCAGATGTCGGTGAATGATAGTCCGGACGGGAGCGGAATATTCGATCCCAGAGCCTATATCTTCTTTGAAACCGATGGGAATAATGCCTGGACGCCTTACCCTCAGGTTCCGGATCTGTCGACACCGTCATCCGGCGGGGTACCTTATGGCGCCCATCGCGACGATGCCGGGAACTTCGGGATCAAGGGGGAGAACTGTAACTACTCACCTTTTAATTACTTCCTTATCCGCGATGAGGACTTTATCCCAATCATCCTGATGACAGGCGCGGAGGTGCATTTCTTAAAAGCCGAGGCTTATCTCCGGGGTATCGGCGTTGCAAAGGATAATGAAATGGCCGATATAGAATACATGAATGGCATTAACGCCTCCGTGGAATGGTGGGCGAAAGTGGCTAAATCATCAAGTCTTCCTTTGTCAGGATTGAAATTCAGCGATATGGTCACTATCCCGTCATGGCTGAATGCAGCTTCCGTATTAACGCAATTTGGCTCATGGAATGCGACCGACGATGATCAGATGCTGCAATTTATCTATACACAATGCTGGATCGATTCATTCCGTCAGCCCTGGGAGGCTTATGCCCTTGCCAGGAGGACGGGCATGACACCGCGCGAAGGTGATCCGCTGAACCATTTCCGCATGCCATACCCGCCTACCGAACTTCAATACAATATAAATAATTGCAATGAAGCCATTTCCAATCAGGGAGGTGACTCTCCCCAGACCAGGATATGGTGGGTGCAGCAGTAAGTTTGGTGTAAAAAAACAGATTAACAGAACCAATAAACATAACCATGAAAATCCTGATCAACAACCTCCGCCTGATTCTTTTGCCTGCTTTCTTTGCACTGGCAATAACCGCATTTTCCCAGTCGAACCAGTACCTTCATTTCGACAGGATCGACGACTATGTTATCGTCAATAACGGGGCATCATACATTACCAATTCCACCCAGGGTATTACCATGGCTGGCTGGTTTTACTCCGATGACCTGTCGTACGGACAAGGAATGATGGGTTTCAGGGGCGGCGCTACAGAATTCTACCTGATACAGATCGGAGATGGAAAACTGGAAAGCAGGTATAAAAGTTCCACAGGTTTTTATGAATATGTTGCACCTGCCAATTCGATCATTCCTCAGGTATGGCAGCATCTGGCATGGGTATTCGATGGTTCCGCAGTGAAATTATACATCAATGGCAACCTGAAGGGAAGCAAGGCCGCATCTGGGGTAATGACAGACGCAACAGTTCCCTTCGGTATCGGTAAAAGTATTCTGGGAGGATACAACTTCGTATTCGGGGGAAGGGCTGATGAAGTGTCGGTATGGAAACGGGGACTTACACAGGCTGAGATTCAGAACATGATGAATAATGAGCTTACCGGTAATGAACCTGACCTGCAGATGTATTACAAATTCAATCAGGGGGTGCCCGGAGGAGATAATACCTCTATCACTCAGTTGATCACGGAAATTAATGAACCGGAGCGCAACGGTGACCTGATGAATTTTGCCATGATTGGTCAGACTTCCAATTTCAACGGCACACTCGATTCAACTTATCAGGCTATCTCTTTTCCCCAGATATCCGATAAATTTGTAAGTGATCCTCCATTTTCGATCGAAGCTACGACTACTTCAGGACTGGATGTCGAATTTTCCGTGCTCTCGGGTCCGGCTACCATAAGCGGCAATGTTGTGACCCTTACAGGTGATACCGGTATGGTTTATATTGAAGCAAGCCAGCCTGGTAACGCTCAATATGATCCAGCCGATCCTGTAGTAAATTCCTTTATGGTACTGGATCCGAACCTGCATGTTCCCGAAATTGAATTCCGCAACCCGCTGGCAGGAGATGTCTACGTTCCGTCATTATCACCAATCCAGCTGGCCTGCATCAGTAAAATAACCTATCCTGAGTTGTTCCATGTTTCCGGAGTACAGTTCATGATCAATGGAGAAGTCATTCCGGCCCAGGATTTTTATAACACACACTACGCTGCATGGTGGACACCCCCGGCCTATGGCTCTTATGATCTGCAGGTGGTATCAACCAACAACTTCGGTGCTTCTGCTTCGAAATCGATCACGATCAACATTGTTCAGGATGTTACCGATAAGGAGGTGGTTGCGGCCAGCGATGTCTGGCTGAATACCAACATTCAGTCAAAGGTTGTGGAAGCCGAACTGCCATCATACCTGGGCGCATTCGATAAGATTACCGCAACACTGCAGGTGAGTTGTCCTTCCGGGGGATGTGGCGAATGGGACCGTGTAGCAAGTGTTGAAGCCAAGGGGCACGACGGAAGATGGTTCGAAATAATCCGGTACATAACACCTTACGGTGTAGCCTGTTCCCATTCCATCGATCTTACTGATTACATGTCGATCCTGCAGGGCAAGATCAGTTTCCGCCTGAACTGCGCCACACTCGACAACGGTTATCTCTACACGCTGAAACTGAATTACAGGGCTGGGGTACCTGATCATAAATACAGTTACATTACCGAAGCATGGAATGAAATATTCCCGTTCGGGGATTACTCCAACATGCAGCCGGTGGATACCTTCTATTATTCCTATCCTCCGAATACCGTCGCTTCAAAACTGAAACTTATCTCCACGGGTCACGGTTGGGGTGACCTGAATACAAATAATGCCGCAGAGTTTTACAATGCAACCCATAATATCTGGGTGAACGGAAGCAAGACCTTCAACCAGGTGAACTGGGTCGACTGCAATCCGAATCCGGATGGCTGCCAGCCTCAGAACGGAACCTGGTATTACAACCGTGCCGGCTGGTGCCCGGGCTCCATTGCCAAATGGTTCGACTTTGATATGACATCCTACATCGGAACTGACCTGGAACTGATGTATAAATTCTACAGCCAATATGTTGACCTTTGTCATCCGCACAATCCAAACTGTGTAACAGGAGTGACCTGTTCTGACTGCAACGACGGCTTTAATCCCACCCTGGATGTAGCCTGCAACCTGGTTTCATTTTCCGACAGTCCCTTTGTGATTGTTGGTTCAGAAGAACCGGTGAAACACCCGTACGGACTGATCACCGTGGCTCCGAATCCCTCGTCAGGATTATTCGAAGTGTCAGCCTCGGTAAAGGCACCTTTTGAAAATTCAGTCCTGTTGGTTTTCGACAACACCGGCAAACTGATCAATGAGTTGCCCTGGAATGGTGAAACCCGCAACCTGGACCTGAGAGGGTACCCGAACGGACTGTACCTCCTGAAGATTGTGACCTCTAAATGGACAGAGAGCAGGAAACTGGTCATCATGTAAAAGAAGTCTGCATGGATAGGCCACCGGCCTCCTGAGATATCAAGATTTCGATAGCAGGTCAGATGCTGATTAATTCACTTTGTTTAGGAAGTGGATTAATCAGCATCCTGGCCTGTCGGAATTTTTATCAGGTCGGTCTTCAACCGGAGTTGAGCGATATACAAAAGTGTTGTTAGCAGTCCGACATTATAAAAACTTCGTAGTTTTCAAGGAAAAGCTCATTGCGGTGGGCTTTAAAAAGCGATACAGAAGCCAGCGCAGGCTGGTGGGTTGGTGCGGCTTGTATCGCGCAGCAGAGCTGATCCGTAGAAAACAAGAAGTTTTTATAAAGTCTTTCCGTCAGCTGACGGATTCTTTTGCTTACTTTTCTTTTAATCAAGTAAAAGAAAAGTAAGAAATAGACTGATATCAAGCAGAATTCCCTCTTTCCACTTCGTCATGACACAAAATGGAGCAAAAGTCAAGTCTTCAATCGGAATAAATATCATTTCAGGAAGAGAGGTGACCAATAGTTTAATGTCCAGAAGAATTCTGTTTTTTTCCACTTTGTCTTGACACAAAGTGGAGCAAAAGTCAAGACTGACTAAAAATTCCTGGTTTTGTAACAAACTTTTTCTTCCCCGCGATACAAGCCGCGCCTGCGCCCAGACCTTCGCATGCTTCTGTATCGCTTAACGCAAGGCCATTCCCGCAAAAAGTTTGAACAAAACTGACGGAATTTTTATTAGGTCGGTCCTCAACCGGAATTGAGTGATATGCAACTGTGTTAATAGCAGGCCGACATTATAAAAACTTCGCAGTTTCTGCTGAATGAGCAGACCGTGAAAGCTTCACTTTTACCTGTTTATCCCTGAATCCTTTCTTACCTCCTGATTACCTTTCCCTGAGCACGGACTTTGCCATGGTTTATCAGTCGGATGAGGTACATACCCGATGGCCAGGAACCGGAGTTGATGGTGATGCTAGCTCGGTCATCCTCAAACTCTTCGGAATAGACAATCTGCCCTTTGAGGTTCAGCGCTTCGATGCTCTTTTTCCCGGGCAGTTTGTGATAGGTAGTGGTTATTTTGACGTAACCGGTACTGCTTTCATCCAGGTAATACTCAGGGAGTTCAATGGTGATCCATTCATCAGCGGGGTTGGGATAAACCTTCATGGAGAGGTTCTTTTTTACTTCTTCGGGTTCCGGGACACTAACCATCGGACAGTCCAGCGTGAAATCCAGTTGGGGTATGACCGGGTTCGGGCACAAACTGTCATACGTCAATGGAATAGTACAGAGGCTGTCATATTCCAGTTCGCTGTTGAACCTGAACAGGCATACTTCCCAGCTGTCTCCCCCAGGCAGGACTCGCTCACCTATTCCTAATACTTTATTATCGGGCGTCATGGCTGAATAACCAACGGGCATCCCGTAAAGTGATGGCACAGGTTTCGATTTGATCACATTACCCGCAGTATCAGATTTGATCACCATGGAATAGCCAATTTGCCCTATTGCATAAGCTCCACCCAAAAACAATGTGGAATCCTGAAAAAAGTTGATTGTAGATACATCAGATCCTG
>CAZJCG010000024.1:0-3061 GCA_964544545.1 uncultured Lentimicrobiaceae bacterium
AAAATCTCGTTTTCAGTAAAGATAATCAATTGGTACAATGTAACGGATAGTCATATTCGATTTAATTGAATAATCCATTTTTCTCTAAATATTAGAATTAAAGCAATTCAAATAAATGAAATGCCCCAAATAATCATTTAAATTATTCGTTTATTTATTACTTTATTTCTTCATCAGTCATTGGTTCTTTAAGTATTGGTTCTGAATTTGATATTTTTTTAAAAAATCCATCTGCAACTACTGCGTGTCCAAAACCACAACCTGAGTTAAAATCATCTGTTTTTTCCTTAACGACAATTCCTTTTTCTGAAAAATCAAATCTAATCTGACATGATGGGTCAATATCTTGTGCGGTATAAATTACAGAATTATTATAATAATCTAAAGTGTCAACAAATGAGCCTGAATTATAACTTGGAGCACCTATGCAAATCATAAATGTCATTATGATTTTGCCTTTGTTTATTTTTTTTACTTGGATTTGCCCAAAATAACCATATATATCATCACCTTTTTTCTCTGTTTTGCTTTCAAGCTCATAAGTTCCTGTCGGATCAATGTGATTCGATTGACAAGATAAATTCATAAATATAATCCAGATTAAAATTGTACAGAATGTCTGCTTTATAGTTTTTTGCATTGCGCGTCAACTCGTGTTTAGATTCAGATAATAAGCCTTATCCGCTCAAAATGTCAGGCCACATTCAACAACTTTATTTATTGCGTAATGATCGTATGGTACATTTTAATTCTGCCATTTTTGCCAACTATACCAACGCTGTTTCATTTTACAAGTCCTCAAAGAAGCAGGTGACGGCATAATTAAATCTGTGATGGTAAGCCTCGCCTGCCTGTCAAAACCGGTCCATTAAACCGCCAATACCTCAAACACAATAATTCCAATAATTTATCAGCTGTTTAAATCGTGCGAATATTACGAAGAAATCAGAGTATTTCCAATAATTTTTTGCATTTATAGCCAAAAGCTTACAGAATGCACTATATTTGCAAACCGACCGTCGGTATGTTTGTTAAAATACGATCGAGATGACTGAAAAATTACCCAAAGCAACGCGTGTTCAGCACATTGTGGAGGCTGCCGTAGCCGAGTTCCTGGAAAAAGGATACGAAGGCGCTTCCATGGAGGCTATCGCCAGACGGGCCGGCATCAGCAAGGGCGGACTGTACCACCATTTCCGCAACAAGGATGAGGTGCTGGCCTTTGCCAACCAGGTGTTCATGGAACCGGTGGAAGAACTGATGAGAGAACTTGCCGGAAGTATTAGCGTCGCCGAAGGACTGGAAAACTACATCGAAAAGTATGTGCGGCACTGGATGAGCCACCGGAAAGAACTGGAGTTCTACTTCCTGGTAATGGACAAGGCGTTCCGCAATCCGGGACTGCTGGCGGCCTTTGGCGATTATGCCGGACAGATGCTGACTTTCATTGAGTCGGTCTATCAACGCGGGCTGGAAGCCGGAGAGTTCAAGCCCTTCGATCCGCACCCTCTCTCCGTAACCTTCCTGTCAGCCATCGACGGCGCACTGGCTTATTGCATGCTCAGCGAAGCGTTTGATCCGGAAATCGTCATAACGGCATTGAAGAAGACATTTGTGCAAATGATCCGTAAGGAGTGATACAACGCAAAAGATACGTTCCTGTCATCGCATCCCGGCTGACATCAACTTTTAAGGCGATTTATCTTATGATTCACAACCACATAAAGCTATAAATGGTAAAGAATAACCGATACGACAATCTGCTCATGATCTACTACTCCGGGACAGGCAACTCGAAGCGCGTGTCGGAATGGATCGCCGAAACGGCCGCAGGAGCAGGGTTGAAGACAGTGTTGACTTCATTCAGCGATTACAGTCCGGAATTGATTCAGGGTTTTACAGGCAGAACCCTGATCGGTTTTTTCTCAGCCACACATGGCTTCAACATGCCGCACTCCATGCTGCGTTTTCTTTTCCGTTTTAAAGAACTGAAGGGCTCTGATATTTTTATCGGCAATACGAGGGCGGGAATGAAGTTGTCGAAGCTTTTCATGCCGGGTCTGAGTGGCCTTGCCATGTATTTTCCGGCAATCATCATGCTGCTGAAAGGCTATAAGATACGGTCGATGTATCCCGTGGACCTTCCCTCTAACTGGATCAGTCTGCACCCGGGACTTAAGCCCAGAGTGATTGATTCGATGTTCGATCATTACCGGGCCCTCACGCGGCGATATGCCGAAAAGATCCTTGCCGGCAAACGGGTCTTCCTGAAATCGTTCATGCTGCTGCCACTCGACATTCTTGTTGCACCGATATCGCTGGCTTACTATTTTATAGGTAGGTTTATCATAGCAAAGACCTTCATTACCAATGAGAAATGCGATAACTGCGGACTTTGCTAGAAACAATGTCCCACCCATTCGATCGTGCTGAACAACGACCGTCCGTTTTGGAAGATCAGCTGCGAAAGCTGCATGAAGTGCATGAACTATTGTCCGCAGCGGGCCATCGAGACGGCGCATTCGTTTTTCTTCATCCTGCTGTTTGCAATGATATACCTGCTGAATCCTTTGCTTTCGCAGCTTGTAGGGACGGTGACAGACAAGTATATAGCCGGTTCGGGATTTGCCAGTGAGGTGATCTATATGATCCTTCAATGGGGCAGTTATTTAATCGTTTATATCGCCGGCTACCGGCTGATCCATTACCTGGCAAGGTACAGGGCGTTCAGCAAGCTGATCACTTATACATCCTTTACCTATTGGAAATTCTGGAGAAGATATAAAGCGCCGGGGAGAAGGAGGGAATGATTTGATAATTCGGCAATTCGGCAATTAGACAATTTAAAAATTTGAGAATTGAGAAATTTAGAAATGTAGGAATTAGCTGATTTGGCAATTCGGTGATTGAATTGTACACCCTATGCTATCAGCTCTGCGCCCTCAGCTATTTAAAGATAAAAGATAAAAGGAAAAAGATAAAAGGAAAAAGATAAAAGGAAAAAGATAAAAGAATGTGAGACAGCTTTAGCCGTGCTATAATCCCTGAGATCTATCATTCT
>CAZJCG010000024.1:3071-49882 GCA_964544545.1 uncultured Lentimicrobiaceae bacterium
TATATACTGTAAATGATAATTAGAAAATATTATAACAGCTATTCCCTGTAATCTATTAAAAGATAAAAGTTATATCTCTGCTGATTAAAGATAAAAGATAAAAGGAAAAAGATAAAAGACGATAAGCCTGCATTCCCCCAGCCCTAAGCCCTGCGCTCTCTGCTGATTAAAGATAAAAGATAAAAGTAAAAAGATAAAAGATAGGCTGAGAATGTGATAATTAGTTAATTCGGCGATTAGCTGATTAGCTGATTAGTTAATTCGGTGATTACATTGTACAACCCATGCTCTATGCTCTGCGCTCTTTGCGGCTTGAGAATAAAAGTTTCTCGCAGATTACGCAGATTAATGCGCAGATTAACGCTGATAATATTATACTTTCTGCGATAATCTACTGATAACTAGCCTGGCTACCAGATTTCACATGCTGGATCATCATTTCCACCCGCAAGACAAGAACAGTGGTAATCCTTAATCAGCTAATCAGCTAATTGGCTAATTTTTAAATTCTTAAATTTTTAAATTCATAAATTCCCCAATTCTCTCATAGCTCAATCAGCTAATTGGCTAATCAGCTAGTTAACTAATTTTTAAATTCTTAAATTTCTAAATTCCCAAATTCTGCCAGCTTATCTCGTCTCCCAGTTGCAGATTGATTCTATGTATTCCCTTGATCCGTCCCTTGACCAGCCGTCGAGCTGTGAGACTTCCTTGAGTTGTTGTCCGCGCATGCGATCCACATTCACATAGGAGCAGTTTAATTCGGGGATGGCCGTCATGTCGCCCCAGAGTTTCTCGAACTGCGTTACCGGGAACACGTCTTCCTGTCCCTTACCCCAGCGTTTTTTCACCTCCTTGATGATCACGTAGGTGGGGATGCGTGCCGCCAGCCGGAAGACCTGTGTTTCCACCTTCTTTGGGTTTCCGAGGTCGCTGCGGCTCAGTCCGAAGGCCGTAAGCAATTTGTCGATATCGATCCAGAAGGTGTTGGTGCTGTAATAGCTCAGGTTGAATTCGATCTTCTCGTCCGGCAAGGCCATTCCTTCCACCAGCCGCAACTGTCCGTTGATCCTGGCGAGTCCGCCGCCGCGGTCATCCAGCCGGCGGGTGATCACTTCGGCCGTCATTCCGCTTTGCTGCCTGATATGGTAGCCCAGCAGCACCGGGTCGGCATTGGCGCCCAGCGTGTCGATGTTGTGGACCATCAGATGCTTCAGGTTGGGATTGGCAAGGATCAGACTATGCAGGGTTCCGTTTAAGAAAAGGTTTGGTATCTCGTACCAGTGTCCCACCGGATGGATACACTGGGAGGGAAGGTTGTCGCGGTAGTCTTCGGCTTCGCCCATGGCTTTTGCCCAGCTGATGAGCGCTGCACGGAGGCTTTGCTGTACCTTCTGCGACTGTTCATCCAGTTGCTGCTGCGGCATCTCTTCCCACAGGAATCTCAGGTCGCGCTCGGTAGGTATGGAACGCAGACCGATCACCCTGCCGGGTGAGACGCTGATGCTGCTCCTGTTCCCGTTCTGCCTGGACTCATAAGCCTGGACGAAGGATGCGATCGGAGCGTGGGTAAGATAGCTGGTGGTGAACACGTGCTGCAGTTTCGTGCCGAAGTCAGCATTCGTTTTCCGGGTTTTGGCCAGGTGTATTTCGATGAAGTTCCTGTGGCTCCCCGATATTTTGGCAAAGGGATTCAGCGACTTGACCACGCCGGCGCCCTTGGTCCAGCGGCTGCCGACGCCTCCGGCCAGCGTGACGATGGCTACTTCACCTCTTTGAAGTGCTTTCCTACCGATGATCTCAAGACCGTCCTCCTGCAGATCCGCCTGGCTGGCAAGATCTTCAGGGCGCGGGTCTTCCACGGTTGTGCTTACCGGCAGACGGTTCTTCGAGAGGCTTATCCGTCCCGATTTCAGGTCGTTACGGATCAACTCATGCTGTTCCGGATTAAATCCGAGTTCTTCCAGCAGCCTATCCAGTGGCTTCTGATGTGAATCTTCTTCCTGTCCCTGCGGGATCATGCGGTCGAACAGGTTGCTGATGAAACCCGTGTAGTGAAGTCCTGATTTATAGCTCTGGCTCAGCACGGCCAGTTCATTCCGCTGGCAGGGTGTTAGCTCCTGTAGATCCTTTTTTAATGACTTCGGAAGCAGCAGGGTGTAGTATTCTTCCGGCAGCAGTGCTGAGGTGCCTGTGGAAAGGTGAGCGATCGTGCCGTTCTCGTTGATCCGGAAATCATACACTACCGGTTCCATGGCATACGGAACGGCATTTTCCAGTTGCTTCTTGGTATCCAGCATAACCTGAAGCAGTCGTTCCTGGGCCTTCAGTTTGTATGCCGGGTCGAAGATGAAACCCATTCCTCCGCCTGACATTCCTCCCATCATCCAGAAGCCCCAGAAATGTTCCCGGAATTCCTCCCTGATCCGGTTAATGATGGTTTCGGTGTAGGGGTTGGTAGCCCATGGTATGATCGTCTGGATCGGCCCTTCGAAGTTCTTGTGCGTGAAGTCCGCGATGCCTTTTATGTCGCCGTCTTTCAGCTTGCTGACCACTTCGTCGAAGTAAGCAATGGCGTTTTGCCGTGCTTCCCATTCCTTTTTGGAACGCAGCAGGTATTTTTCTGTGACCATCTCGAGGATAGGCCCGACATCCTGGGCCATGCCTCCATGGACGATCACGAGGCTGTCCTGAAGTTTCTGTCTGGTTTCGGCACTTACATCAGTGCCATCCAGAATGGTATGCTGAGGCAGCAGCCGGCCTTTGCTGACGCCGAATTCCGGGTCGTCAGGGCCGGCTTCCACTCCCTGTATCAGTTTCATGCCCGGCCATACGCCGCCTGAGTCCTGCCAGCCGCCACCGGAGCCGCCGAGCCATTCGCCAAGGATAGCTTTCGCAGCCACCAGCCTGCGTTCTTCTTCTTTCAGAATGCCGGTAAGATTTTCAGTCTGTCCGGTTGCCCGCATGCAGAGGGCTATCAGCGAGGCGAGGAGGTTCGTTGAAACCGCCAGGCGTGATCCTTTCGGAATGTTATTCACCTTGCTGGCAATTTCGATCCCCTTTCCTTTGCCAGCCAGCCTTTCGAGCAGGCTGCCCAACGGCAGTCCGGCGCCTTCCATGCCCGGAGGGACAATCCCCGATGCGATTACCGCGGCTTTGAGAAGTCCGAGGTAGTCTTTGGCGAAGTCATAGATCTCTGCCAGGCTGCTGATATCGGCGGATGCAGCCAGGTCGATACTGGTGAGCCGTATCACCGGTTCATCTATCAACCGGAACCAGGTCTCGATGGGCGGCTTTGGTTTTGATCCGGCTGCCGTATTCCGGATGCAAAGGTCGATGGAGATATTCAGCACCCTGGCTCCTTCGGGATAGTCCATGCCGAGGAAGAAGATGTCGCTCCAGCCGCTGTGGCTGATGTCCATCCTTACCGGAGTGGATTCGTGCAGGCAGGGGTAGAGGCCGGCATTATCGTCTTTTGACATCAATTCGGGCCTGATCCTTAAGGGCTGATCGAAGGGGTGCCCGATCCGGAACATCCATTTGTTGCCTGCGGTAGAGCGCACGCTGATCTTCACCTGGTCGGCGAGGGTCTGGAAGGCAAGCTGGTGGTATGCGTCGGCCAACCCGCTCGACAGGCCGTCGTTAGGACCGGTTGATTGCTGTATCCGGAGGAACAGGGCAATCGCCTCTTCGAATCTGCGTTTGAGGAGATGCTCGTATGCCTCATAGGGAATGCGCCCTTCGGTGCCGATGCCGGGACGAAGGGGGATGTAGAACCGGTGGATGGCGTACAGGAAAAACAAAGCCCTGACCCGGTTGTAAAGATTTGTTTCTTCTTTCCGGTAGATTTCCAGTGCATTGGCTTCGTCCAGTAAGGTATTCAGCGAAGCATCACGGCATATCTCATCCAGCGAACGGTTCTTGATCGCCGGGTCGGTGGCGCAAATAATCTCGGTCAACCTGCTCATAGCCTACCTCCCGACCGAATTCATGTTCTTCATTGTGAAAAATTCAAGCAATTCGGCCATTACCTGGTCGCGGTCGTTGCCGCTGAGGGCCAGTGCCAGTTGAGCCTTCAGCAAACCGTACCGGGAGCCGATGTCGAAGCGCAGGTCGTTTTTCTCGAGTGCCAGGTACTGTTCTTTCGACGCAAGTTCATTGAGGGCTTCGCTCAGTCCGATCCTGTTCCCGTTGAGATTCTTGATCCTGTTGCCGAGGATATCCATGACGGCAGGCGACAAGACGTGCATCCCGAAAAAGCAGAGGTAGTGCCCTGCACGCAGTCCGGGGATGATCAGCTTTTGTTCGGCCAGGGTGGGAGTGGGCTTTTCAATCACCTTGTCGATTTGGTAGAGGTCGGTGGTAGGATGTACCCTTTTTCCTCCGATGGTTCCGTAATTGGGGATCATGTTCTCGCGCGTAGGAGTGACGGCCGAAACGGAGCAGCTGTTCTGGCGTGCAATCTCCACCAGTTGTTTCGCGCAAGGCACTCCTGAACGGTTTACGTACAGGTGGTCCCCGACCAGGTGGAGGAAGAAGTCGTTCCCGACAAAGGATGCACCGCACCATACGGCATAACCGTATCCCAGGGGACGATCCTGTTCGATGAAACGGATTTGCTGGTTGCCCTGTACCAGTTCCTTGTAAACAGTGAGGTCGCCGGGATGAATGACCACGGCTATTTCGTCAATGCCTGCCTGAAGTGCTTCTTCTATCAGGATCTCGAGGACTGTTTTGCGGTTGCCGTCACGGTCGACCAGTGTTTGCATGGCGAGCTGGCGCTGGTCGGGGCCTGCAGCAGTGATTAAAGCTTTTTTAATTTGCATGGTACCTTTGCTTGAGCCTTTTCGGGATAGAGGGGATGTTCACTCCCTGTTAAGCTGTTTTATGTTAGATTTAATATACTATTGTCTGATCAATCTTCTTTCTTCTGATCCCAGGAGGCTTTCTCAAAGGTCCTCAGTGTGACTTTGTTTCTCTCACGTGTTCTGTGCGTAATTTTTTAATTTATTGTTACACAGAGTTTCACGGAGGATACACAGAGTTTCACAGAGAAAAAGGTTATAAACCGATGTTTGATGCAGCTTCATAAATTTCCAAAATTCAGGACTTCCGAAATTTTCGACTCGTCATTTCAGTGACTGTAATGGGTTTGTCAATTACTGGTTACCAGGCTCCGGCAGACTGACGGACATTGTCCTGTGAAAAGTGCTGTTGCCTGATGAATGCGTCTTCATTTTTCTGGGTACTGTCCAAAGTTCGGGATAGTTCCGGAATGAATAGCTGAACTGTTCAAAATTATAGAAATTCAGTACGAACCTCCTGACCGGGATAAGGCTGGCTGTTGGATATTTCAGGAGGTGAAGACCTTGACAGCCTGTCCCTGAACCCTGATGCCTTCGTAGATATTGGAATCGCATCGCTGCACCTGCTCACTTGCAGTCAGTGTCCGGCTTGCAAGGGGATCCCAGATGACGATATCAGCATCAAATCCCGGCGCGATCCGTCCTTTCGACTTCCCCCATCCGAACAGTCCGGCAGCGCGGGCAGCGGTCAGGTCAACAAACTGATTCAGACTGATTCTGCCGGTAACAACGCCGAAGGTGTAAAGCAGGCTCATGCGGAATTCGATGCCTCCTGCTCCATTGGGGATCTTCGTGAAGTCATGGATACCCCGGTCTTTTTGTCCGTGGAGATTGAACGGACAGTGATCGCTTGAAACGGTGTCGAATGTGCCATTGGCCAGTTCATCCCACAACAGAAGCCGGTCCGGTTCCGGTCGAAGGGGAGGGGAGATCACGAAAGGCAGGACTTCTTCTGCAGGCAGGGATGCATTGTATACATCGTCGTTCAGTACCAGGTACTGGATGCAGGTTTCGCCATAAACTTTCAATCCTTTTTCCTTCGCTTCGCGGATGATCCGGGCGCCTTCGCCCGTGGAGACGTGAACGATATAAACCGGGCAGTCTGTGCGTTCAGAAATGCGGATCACTTCCCTGATAGCACGGATCTCGGCTTCCGGCGGACGGGAAAGGGCATGGAATGCGGCATGTGTTTTTCCTTCGCGGATGAATTGTTGCTGCAGCCGGCTGATCATTTCACCCTCTTCGCAATGTACCAGCACCATTCCGCCTTCCGGACCTGCGATCTGCATCAGCTTTTCCAGTTCTTCATAGCTGATGCCAATGGTTTCGCGATAGGCAAGATAGGCTTTGAACGAAGTGATCCCGTCTTCGTGCATGCAGCGACGCACTTCACCGGCAACCCGATCATTCCATTCGCTGATCCCCATGTGGAGTTTCCAGTTGCAAAGCGATGCTGCTGCTTCATGCTGCCTGAGTTCCAGGGCTTCCAGTAGCGATTGTCCCTTATCGGGGGTAACGAAGTCGATGAAGGAAGTGGTCCCGCCGGAGAGCGCGGCACGGCTTCCGCTGATAAAATCATCAGATGAACAGCCTGCCGGTGTTGGCAAGGCTAGATGCACATGAGGATCAATGCCACCGGGTAACACATATTGTCCGGTGGCATCGATGATTTCATACCCGCCAAAACCTGCAGGATCCAGTTTGCCGACAGCCTGTATCCTGCCACCCGAAATGGCTACATCAGCCTGTTGAGTTGAATCAGCATTGATTAACGTTCCGTTAAGAATGAGATGGTTGCCGGAGGGTTGCATGGATTTGATTATGAGTTTGTCGTACAGGTAAATGGGAGATCCGGATTCTTTTCAATGTTTTCCGTCTGCACTTTTTTCTGATAATTATAAGACAAGCAGGTAGCAGAAAGGATTTTTTAGCTTCTCATTTTCTCCCATAGCCTGGCAGCCTGATTCCTGGCTTCGCTCAGGATTTTCTCCTCATCCACGGTGATGATCTTGCGGTCGTGAACGATCAGTTTTCCGCGGGAGATTAAGTGTTGTACATGTGCTGATGATATGCCGAAAAGGAAATGCCCCAGGAAGTTACCGGAATGAAATGGTGTCGGGGGATCGTAATCGAGCACCACGAGGTTGTTATCCCCGTCGCCGGTGAAATTATTTTCCGCCAGGTAGTTGTGCACATTTCGAAAGCGCCGGTAGGTTTCTGCATAATCTATCGTATCGAAATTCTGTCCGGCAAAGAATGCCGAGCGGGCACTTTGCAGCATATCGCTGTGCATGCCGTCGGTACCGAGCATAATGCGGTTGCCGAGTCCCTCGGAATTGAAAAAGCCTACCCGATTATTCAGGTTGCTGTCCATATTCATTGCCACCCAGGCTGGGGATCCCGCTACGAGCTTCCGTTCTGTTTCATTCAGGTGCAGGCAATGAACCAGAATGGTTTTTGGGGATGCCAGCACGCCAGCATCAGCAAATCTCTCAATCACCCTTTTACCATAGGTTTTTACGCAATGGTCCTGGTCAGTAGCTGCTTCTGCTACATGTACATGCAATCCTGTGCCGGTTTCACCGGCCAGACTTACGGCCTGCCGGAGGGTTTCGTTCCCCACGGTGAACGAGGCGTGCAGTCCTACAAGACCCTGGTTTTGTGAGAGATAGCCCAGGGTTTCATCCAATCCTTCGGATGCGATTGCTGAGCCGTCACGGTCGCTGATCTCATAGCAAAGCAGGTGTCCGACTCCTACCTCATCGAAAGCCCGGGCGATGGTTTCAAGGCTTTGTTTGATGGCGAAAGGGGAGGCGTGGTGGTCGATCACGAAGGTGAGGCCATTCCTGGCGCAGGCCATGGCCGTTACCAGCGCGCTGGAGTAAATCATCCGGGTATCCAGCGATTTGTCGAGGGTCCACCAGATGTATTGAAGGATCTCGTTGAAGTTTTCGGGATTTTTCTTCGGAGCTCCCATTCCGCGCGACAAGGCTGAATATACATGGTGGTGCCCGCAGGCGAATGACCGGGTTATATACTTCCCTTTGCAGTCGATCACCTTGGCGCCAGCGGTTTCGGACGGATCCGGATCAACGATCAGGTCACCCGCAGGCCCTTCTTTAACCAGCAGGTCACATCGGCTGAACTCCAGGGTTTTCCAGTTTATATGAGTGCCATTTTTAAGTAAGAGCATCGTATTTAGTAAGATTGATTATGAAATGTAAAGAGCTGAGCGGATATCTTCAGTAAGTGCTGATGGCGAGTTCAGCTAAGTCAGGAGGTACGTGCATTTTGAAATTCACTGAGGCGGCTGGTCAAAACTCTGTAATCGGTGATGTATTGGTTCATCAATAGAAATTGGTCTCAACCACAGGTTGCCAGAGTTTCCGGTATTTCTCATCTCCATACCCTTTGCAGGTTTCCTTGAAAAAGCATTGTGTATGTTCTTTAATGTCAACTATTTCAAAAAAGGTGCAAGGCGTTTTTTCGCAATGACCGGTATTGCATAATGGCTGTTCGTTGCAGCAGCTACGTCCCAGCGACCAGAAGAAGTCGTTGAGTTTGGTCACCGGGTGACCGGATTCCAGAGCGATCAGGCGGAAAGCCTTGATGCAGGTATTCCGGATTTCAACGTCGTCGGGTTGCTGGCGACGGTTCGCAAGATGATCATAAAGTTCCGGATCGTTGATCTCCACGCAGCCCAGCCGCATCAGTACCCTTTGCATGTGGTAATCCATGATGGGAATAAAATTGCAGGTATCCTTCACCTGGATCATCCCGGCTTCTTCCAGCAGTTTCAGCAGGAAAGTGATCTTTTTCTTACGGGGATCGGCGAAAGCAGCCAGTCCGGACATGGATTCATAGAAGCCTCTTCCCCGGAGGATCAGGCAGCCGTTGGCTTTCCTTATCCATTCCCTCAGCGATGAGTTGAATCCGGCATCCAGGAAGGCGTCAAGTTCTATCAGCATGGCGCTCCGTTCTTCCAGCCGGTCGAGGGTGGTGTTGGCAGGTTCCTGATCTTCCGAAAACAAGGTTGCCAGGATATTCTGTACTTCGGGATTGCTTTTTTGTGCCAGGAAACCGGGTTGCAGCACTTCATGCCGTTCCTTCATCAAACGGCTGAATACATGTTCGAGGTAATCCCAGCCGAACAGGTTCAAACCGCGATGCTTGAGGTTATAGGTCTGGTGGCAGATTGCAACCGCATAGGTATATCCTCTCAGCCGGACTTCCACCGGGGCGGCGATCTTCAGGAATGGTCTCTCATAGAACGATTTCCGCAGTGAAACGTCGCGAAGTTTTGCTGCAGTTTTCCGGCAGGTTACCTGATCGATGCTGACCTTTTCCAACATGCTAATTGGGATATGAGCGGAACAGTTTCTTCAGGAAGCCGTGGAAACGATGAATGGAATCCGGTTGCGAGAACATCAGAACACAATGTCCGGTAATCACGTTATCGGATGCACCTTTCTCCTGTTCGATCAGTCCTTTGTCTGCTGCCCCTTTCTGGAGCCAGATGTGGCGGATTCCTTTATCACGGGCTTCTGACAGCAATATCCTGGTTTGATCGGATTTCGTACTGATCAGGATTGCGGTAACCTCGGCAGGAAGCGAAGCAATGTCGCGGTAACATTTTATGCCTTCGAACTCTTCCATATGAAGGCTGACAGGATAAAGTGAATATCCTTTTTTCTTCAGTTCTTTGAATGCGCTGTTGCCAAATTTCTGCGGTGTCCGTGAAATCCCGACGACTGCGATGTGTTTCTGGTTAACGAACTGGTTGATTTGATTGATTGTTGCCATATAATGGGTTGTTTGGGGTGGTAAAAAGTGCAGAGGGCGAAGGGCGAAGAGCGGAGAGAGAAGGGCAGAGGGATGAGCAGTTGGGAGTTGTCATTCATAGTAATTCATGGTCATTCATGGTCATTCTTAGTATGCTCTTTTATCTTTTTCCTTTTATCTTTTGTCTTGTAAATGCTGAGGGCGTAGGGCTTAGGGCAGGGGAAGAACAGACATATCACCTTTTTTATCTTTTATCTTTTTCCTTTTATCTTTTATCTTGTAAATGCTGAGGGCGAAGGGCAGAGAGCAGAGCGAGAAGGGCAGAGGGATGAGCATTTGTGAGTTGTCATTCATAGTTATTTCCGCCGGCTGGCGGATCATTCATGGTCATTCTTAGTATGCTCTTTTATCTTTTTCCTTTTATCTTTTGTCTTTCTTCAAGTCTGTTTCTCGCTGATCTCGCAGAAAAGAACCGCAGATTTTCGCAGAAAGTATCGATCAATCTGCGTTCATCTGCGCATTCATTAGCGTCATCTGCGAGAACCCAAATAGCGAAAAGTAATACAAAACCTGCTACTATTTATATTTCATTAACCAATTAGCTAATTAGCTAATTAGCTAATTGTCTAATCAGCTAATTTCTAAATTTCTAAATTCCTCAATTTCTAAATTTTAAATCATTCCTTTCTCCTCATCGGCAATTTATATCTTCTGATCCCGTCGTAAGCGCAGAGGGCATTGGCGACAGCGGCAGCGGTGGGTACCAGACCGATTTCGCCGATGCCTTTGGCACCATAAGGACCGACCGGATCGGCCTCCTCAACGCCAATCACTTCGATGGCCGGTGTTTGCATGGCTGTGAGAACACCACAGTCGCGCAGGCGTGTGCTGAGCAGCCTGCTTCCTTCCATCGGCAGATCTTCGGTGAGAGCGTAACCGAGTCCCATGTGAACGGCTCCCTGGATCTGTCCTTCGAAAAGCATCGGGTTCATGATTTTGCCTGCGTCGTGTGCAGCGATCACCTTGTCAATCTCTCCCTTTTCATCCAGGATCACTAGCTGGGCAGCGTAACCGTATGAGTAATGGGTGATGATGCGTTCAACCTCTGAACCGGGCCTGGTGGTCCAGTTGCAGTAATAACTTCCGTGGTATGCACGGTCGGCAAGCTCTTTCAGGCTGTTTGTTTTCAGGTCATTCCGGAGCGACACCGAAGCGTCGATTACGGCATTGCAGAGGAGAGCTGTGGCCCTGGATGAGGTCGTCATACCCGTTGGAATTCCGGTCTGCGTATCGATCAACACTTCCATGTTTCGGACATCGATGCCGGTTTCCTCGTGAAGCGTCTGGATGGCCATGTTCTGTACACCCTGTCCCATCTCGGTCCACCCATGCTCAATCCTTATCTTTCCGTCTTCCATGACCCGCAGGATCACCTCGCTGAAGTCGGTCATACCGTTGCCGACACCTGAGTTTTTGATCCCTGTTGCCAGCCCGGCATATTTTGATGCATAGAATGCATCTTTCAGCGCAAGCAGACAGGCCCTGATCCCTACACCTTCATCCAGCACCTGTCCGGTGGCGGTCATCTTGCCGGCATCCAGGGCGTTATCGAAGCGAAATTTCCAGCGGTCGAAGCCGCCCATTTTGCAGAGTTCGTCGATGCAACTCTCCAGGGCGAAGACTACCTGGTTGACCCCGAAGCCACGCATGGCTCCGGATGGGATATTGTTCGTATAGACGGTGAGTGATTCAATGTCGACATTGGGAATATGGTATCCGCCGCAGGCATGACCTGCAACCCTCTCCATCACTTTATTTCCGACGGATGCATAGGCGCCGGTATCGCCGGTTGCTCTCAGTTTAAGTCCTGTAAGCATGCCCTTGCGGTCGCACATCAGGGTGATGTCCATTTGTACCGGATGACGCTTGGGGTGCATCCGGATGGATTCTTCGCGCGAAAGGCGGAGTTTTACAGGCTTCTTTAACAACCAGGCAAAAAGGGAAACATGTCCCTGGACGGTCATATCCTCCCTGCCGCCGAAACCTCCGCCACAGGGAACAAGAGTGACCCGTACCTTGTCTTCATCGAGGCCAAGCAGTGAGGCAACCTGTTTCTGATCAACATAGATGCCCTGTCCCTGGCTGTAAAGATGGATGCCTCCTTCAGCGGGAAGGGCGATGCCTGCTTCCGGTTCGAGGAAGGCATGTTCAATGCGCTGAGTGGTGTAAACGCCAGAGGTGACAAATCCTTCGCCGGCGATTATGTTCTCAATTGACTCTCCCCGGCGTACCACGCAGTTCTCCATCAGGTTGGGCCTGTCGGGGTGAACGGGCGGCGATCCGGGCCGGAGTGCCTGCCAAGGATCGGAAACCGGTTCCAGAACCTCATATTCAACATGGATGAGTCCGGCGGCTTTACGGGCTGTCTTCTCATCCACTGCTACCACTCCGGCAATTACATCGCCGATATACCTGGTAATTTCGCCTTCGGCGATCATCAGCGGCCAGTCGTTCACGATCAGTCCGGTATAGCGGTCGCCTGGAACATCGCCTGCAGTGAAAATCCTTACAACTCCTTCGAGCCGGAGCGCTTCAGTAACATCTATATGAATGATCCTTGCCCTGGGATGGTCGCTGAAGCGCAGGGCTGCGTGCAGCATTCCATCAAACTCCATGTCGTTCACGAATTTTCTTCGGCCAATGGCTGTTGCGAAAGCCTCATATTTTGCCAGTGGTTTCCCGATACCACCGTCGACAGCCTCTGCCTGAACGGTTTTATCCTCCCTGAGGATAGCCAGAGCCTCTTCGATAGCTTCGATGATCTTCACATAACCGGTGCAACGGCACATGTTCTGGTTAATGGCTTTCGTGATCTCCTGACGGTTTGCCAGCGGATTTTCGGCAAACAGCACCTTGGTGCGCATGATCAGTCCCGGCGTGCAGAATCCGCACTGGACGGCTCCTTTGCTCACATAAGCCGAAGCAATGGCATTGCGAACGTTCTCCGGAATTCCTTCCATGGTGATGACCTTTGCCCCCTCGAGGAACTTCATCTTTTGGGTACAGGCCAGCCTTGCTTTCCCGTTGATCTCCACGGTGCATGCTCCACAGGCGGCCTGTCCCGAACAACCATCTTTCGTGGAGGTGATCCCGGCGGTCAGCCGGAGGTAATCCAGCAGGCTTCGTTCGGGATCGCCGGTATATTCTATGGGCTTGTTATTCAGGAAGAATGCAGTCATGGCGGATGATCAGGCAACAGGGTGGAACAAATGACCAATGACGGAGGGATCAGGATCGACCGGTTCGGGCAGGTGCAGTACCGACTGCAAAGGCTTCAGGTCTTTAAGCCCTGATCCGGTCAGGAGAACGACATTCCTGGAATCCGGTTCCGGCAGGTTGTTTTGAAGATATTTCAGCCAGCCTGCATAAGCAGCGGCAGCAGCAGGTTCTGTGAATATTCCCGTCTTTGCAGAAAGCAGCCTGGAAGCCCGGATGATCTCATCGTCGTCAACCTCCGTCCATTCACCCTGGTATTGCTGCAGGTAAGCATTAGCCATATAAAAGTTGCGCGGGATGTCGACCGAGATGGAATCAGCGATCGTCGTTGAGGGCTTGATGCGGAATTCAGCCGATCCCAGGTTGGATACCAGGTTGTTGCTTCCTTTCGCCTGAACGGCAACGATCACAGGCATACGATCGATGATACCGAGTTCCAGTAAATCTTCAAATCCTTTGAACACCCCCGACAGTATGACTCCGTCGCCAACGGGGATAAATATCCTGTCGGGCAGCTGTTGCGAGAGTTGGCTATAGATCTCGAACGCGACGGTTTTCTTCCCTTCGATGGTAAACGGGTTAAAGGCTGTATTGCGGTTGTAAAACCCGAATTGTCGCGAGGCTTCCACGCTCAGGTCAAATGCCTGGTCGTAAGTGCCGTTCACGGGAATGATGCGGGCTCCGTACATCATGATCTGCGTCAGCTTGGCCATTGGTGCGGCAGCCGGAACAAAGATCATCGCTTTCTGTTTCTGGGAAGCGCATATCCCGGCAAGTGATGAGCCGGCATTGCCGGTGGAGGCGGCTACAATCGTTCCGATGCCGTTTTCCTTTGCCCAGGCTGACACCAGCGCCGAGGCGCGGTCCTTGAACGAAAAGGTAGGATTCTGGGAGTCGTCTTTCAGATATACTTCATGAGTCAGTCCTGATGCAGCAGCGTCGATGGATTTGTACAGCGGCGTGTTTCCCACCCTCAGGGGAGGAAGACTGTCGAGGCTTTTCAGTGGAAGCAGTGAAAGAAATCCTTCCGACTGCAGGCTTTTGAAAAGGTCTCTTGCTGTATTACGCTGCCGGATTGAGTTATAGTCATACAGGACTCTGAGGACACCCCTGGGAGGGCGATCGGCGGTATTGCTCCGGCTGCATTCCGGGCAGAGGTAGTGAATCCCTCCGGCCGCGTATTCACGGCCGCAGTCGTTGCACCTGTATCGATAGGTATCAGCCATGATTCCGGTTTCGGGATATGAAAATTACAACTTTTTCAGCAGACCGGTTTCTTCGTTAAACCGGTTGATGAGTGCATCCCACCGGGCCGGCTGGCTGAAGAGGGAAGGCCAGAGGTTACGGTCGTACCAAAGCTGGCGCAGTTCTTCCACATCCTTACCCTGTTGTTCTACCCAGGTGAAATACTTCAGGTTATGGATGGCCTTGCGGTCGTTGTAAGTCAGTTCTTTCATGTGATCGGAGGTAGTGCCGAGCAGACACTTTTCATAATCACGTGCAGCCTGTAAGGTCGAATAGCTCCCGCGTTCAGCGGAGAGTTCCTGGACACGCGATTTGTACATTTCGGCGGAATCAGTGGCTATGGTTACCAGTGTATCTTCCGATGTCATTTCAAAGTACCGGGCGGTCTTGATAGCCGAAAGTATGTTCCCGATACCGGAAATACCGATCATTTCAAGCTTACTGACCAGTTCTTTTTCTGTTCCGTTACCTGCAAGGAATTCTTTACCGGTTTCTTCATTGAACAGCCGCAGCAGCCGCATGCAATCCTCGTCATCGATAGCTGTCACCACATCGGTGTTCTTCACATTGTGAATCCAGGGAACATGCTTGTCGCCAATGCCCTCGATGCGGTGTCCGCCGAAGCCGTTCATCAGCAGGGTAGGGCATTGCAATGCTTCGGATGCAACCACTTTCAGGTGAGGGAAACGGGTGCGGAGATAATCGCCGGCTGCAATGGTTCCTGCACTGCCTGTGGCGGAGATATAGGCCGAGAGAGTTGCATTTTCGCCTGCAACCAGCTTAACTGCTTCTTCGATGGCATGGCCGGTAACTTCATAATGCCAGCAACTGTTGCCGAACTCCTCAAACTGGTTGAAGATGATGCAGTCCTTTCGGGTACGGCGAATCTCCCAGCACTTGTCGTAGATCTCTTTAACATTGGATTCGCAGCCAGGCGTGGCTATAACTTCGGCGCCGATGTCGTGAAGCCAGGCAAATCGTTCAGCGCTCATCTCCTCCGGAAGGATGGCCACAGCCGTAACATCCATCAGGTAAGAATCGAAAGCCCCGCCACGGCAATAGTTGCCGGTCGAAGGCCAGACAGCCTTGTGGTAGGTGGGATCGAACTGCCCGGTGATGATGCGCGGAGCCAGGCATCCGTAAGCAGCGCCCACCTTATGCGCTCCTGTAGGGAACCATTTCCCCAGCATGACGATGATGCGTGCATCCACGCCCGTTACTGACTTAGGCAGAACAAGATAATTGGGATTGCCGTATAAGCCTCCCGTTGCCTTAGGCTCGTTTTTCCAGGTGATCCTGAAGAGGTTCAGCGGATGGAGATCCCACAGGCCGATATTCCGCAGCCGCTCCCTGATCTTGTCAGGGATAAGTTCGGGATTCTGCATCTGGGCAAAGGTGGGAAGGATCACGCCCTTTTCGCGGTAGCGCTCAACGGCTTTCTGCAAAATTTCGTGGTTGATCACTTCATCGGATATCTGTATCATTTTTCTTAACGTTAGGTCTTTTTCAGTAAGGATAATTGAAGCCGGTATGTGTGAGTTCAGTGGCTCCGGAAAACTGGAAATTATGAAGTTGAATATTGATTTTCATGTCAGGCAGGGATTATCAGGAATTCAATTGCAATGCGCCTTCCATGATAAGGCTCATTTCGGCTGCAAATCCGAAACTGCATTCTTTAACGCAGGGTGTAAGGAATTCTACCGACTGCAGCATAAAATCCTGAGGACGGATAACGGCTCTCACCTGATCGGTTTCATAGGTGAACGTGCCATCCGACAAGGTCAGCGTATGGATTGCTTCATGATGTTTGAAGATGAGAATGTCTTTCCCTGGCAGCCGGCTGAGGTAAAAAGCCTCCTGCTCCCGGTTGAATGCATCAATCGACAGGCAAAGGCCTGGTTTGTCGGCGAAAGGTTTACCGGCTGAGGGGCAGAAAGTGGTACAGTTGCCACATTCGTTGCATAGATCGCGGATATTCAATACCTGGAAGGCTTGCGTGACTTCAAAATCCTGATCATTTTCAAATGTTATGCTTCCGTCTTCCTGTCGCACAGCCTTCAACAACTGCCATGAAACCGGCTCCAGCGTATAAGCAAAGTTGGCCAGGTTGGGGCAGACGCCGACGCAGACGTTGCAGATCACGTCGCAGTGCAGGCAGCGGGAGGCTTCCAGTTTTGCTTCCTCGGCCGACAGGGTATCCATTACAAGATTGAAATTTCTACGGTCGGTAAGAGGCGATTCTGCCGGTTTGACGCCGTATTGCCGGATCGACTTCTTGTGCATCAGTTCCCGGATATCCAGTTTCCTGTAATAGGAATTGCCTGTTTCAGCTATCCGGAAACCGAGGTCGTCGAGCATCTCCATGGCAGCCAGCCTGCCGTCGCCGATGGCATGGATGGCAGTTGCAGCTCCCCGCAAAGCGTCGCCGCCGATATAAACCGTTCCGGATTGGGTCCTGAAGGATGCGGGCCGGGTGATGAGTTCTTCCTTCTCCAGAAAGTCGATGGCAGGCGCTTGTCCGATGGCCGGAATAAGGGTATCGCATGCGATGACGAATTCCGAATCCGGCACTTTCACCGGGGCCGGCCTGCCGTCGCGGTCTTTCATGGCCAGGATGTTCCTTGAGCAGACCAGCGAGGCTACTTTTCCATCAACGACTTCAACCCGTTCGGGATTGGCAAGTTCAATAATCCGGATGCCTTCATCCATTACGGCTTTGATCTCGCCTTTGTCGGCAGGCATCTCTTTGACCGTGCGACGGTAAACAATCGTTACCGACCCATCTTTGCCAACGATACGGTAGGCCGACCTTGCAGCATCCATCGCCGTATTGCCGCCGCCGATGATCACAACTTTGTTCCCGATCGATAGGGGTGTATGGCTTCTCAGATTAAAAAGAAAATCCAGCGGATCGAGGACACCTTCCGCGTCCATGCCATCCAGCCTGAGTTTGACGGAATCCTGGGCGCCAACGGCAATAAAGACGGCATCGTGACTTTCGCGGATCGTCCGGAAGTTCTCCGGAGTTACTTTGAAATGTTCATGAAGCCGTATCCCGGAATCGAGAATTCTTTGAATATCCTTCCGGATGGCCTCGGGGCTGAGCCGGAATTCGGGTATGGCTGCGGAAACCATCCCTCCGTTAATATCTTTGGATTCGTAGACATCTACTTCAAATCCCGCTTTCCGCATAAACCAGGCATTTGAAAGTCCGGCAGGACCGGCGCCTATAACTGCGACACTCCTGCCCGAAGGATTCTGCAGCGAGTGTTGCTCCACCTCTCCGTGTTCAGCCTGAAAACGCTTGATCTCCCGGATATGCAGAGATTCGTCATAATTAATCCGGGTGCATTTTAGCTGGCAGGGATGGTCGCAGATCATGCCGGTGACCGATGGAAAGGGGTTGGTACGGAAAATCGCATCCAGCGCAGCATCCGAATTACCATGGGCTGCGTGATACATGTATTCCGGTATGTCCTGATGGGTAGGGCAGGTATCCTTACAGGGTGCTTCGATGCAGTCGAACCAGTCCAGTTCCCGGGATGTCTTGATGTCAGGTTCCACGATCGAGTTCTTCCGGTATGCCGGATTGTCTGAAACAAAGCCTGCATAAGCATTCAGGTTGCCCAGCGACGCTTCCCGCAGGGACAAACCAGGCTTCCCTGACTTCTGCAGGATCAGTTCATCGATGCTTAAGGCCCCAAAGTCATTAAACTCTTTCCGGAGGTTATCGATATATTGCCACAGCCGGCCATAGCCGCCAGGCTTCAACAGATCGCTGCAGACGGTAAGAGGTTTCAGTCCGCACGACAACGCATCAGTCACGTTGAAACAGTCGATGCCAGCCGAAAAAGTGATATCCAGCTTTCCACCGAAGTCGTTTTGCAGCTTGCGCGCCAGCCGGATGCTGATTGGGTGCAGCGCCCTGCCGCTCATGTACATCATCGTCTCCTTCTCACTGAACACCCGCCTGATATTCCGGCTTTCGAGCGTGTTGGTGAGCTTGATGCTGAACTGAAGTCCCTGTTCACGGGAGGCTTCAGTTAACATCCTGATGATGTTCAAGGCATCATTGTATTTCAGGTCATGCTCAAAGGCGAGGTCGGGAATGTCGGTAGTGAATCTGAGTTCATCGTTTAAAAGGCTTCTCAGTTCCTCCTTTCCCAGCAGCGTCGGATTAAGCTTAATGGTGGTGTGCAGCTTCTTTTCCCTGATCAGGTAAAGCCCGATCTTTCCGATCTCATCCGGCGGACAGCCATGCATGGTGCTCAGGGTGATGTTGTTGGAGATACAGGCCGGGATACTGATCTGGTCAATTCCGGGATAGAAGGGCCTGATCCTGTTCAGGGCCTCCTGCAGTTCGCTTTCGCAATTCTGCATCTTGCCGAGGAACCACTGTACATTGTCCTTCAGGATGCCTTCCAGATTATAGCCCACGCTCATGTTGAACAATGTGCCGACAGGTCCTGGGAAGTCAAGCTCCTTCCGGAGGATGTGGATCATGATCCAGGCGTTCAGGTATTCCTGAAACGACTGTTGAATGCGGAGTTCCTGCGACCACTCGCAGTTGTAGCCCTCATCCTGCATGTCGATGCATGGTTTCGACACCTCAAGCTCATCCAGGGTCTGGATGGTTTTTAGTTCGATATAGCGGGCGCCGCAGAGCCAGGCAGCGATGATATTGACGGCGAGCTGGGTATGGGGCCCGGCTGCAACACCGATCGGAGATTCCAACATCTGACTGTATCGCTCCATCCTGAAAGGGTCTGAAGCAAGCGGAGTGAAAAACAGACTTCCGGGAATCCCTAAAAATCTATTGCTGCGGATTTCGGAGAGGGTGAGGCTGACCAGCCTTTCAAGAGGAATAGGTGTAAACGTATCGGACAAGGGTAGGCAATTAGTGTGTTCGGGTTTTCGTGATCAAATTTAAAACAAAATGGGTGAGAAGCACGCACCAGGCGGATAATTCAAATGCGGCAGCATTGTGCCGTGAAGGTCCTAAAATCCTCAGAAATGCCAAAGGCGCAACGATCAGGAAGGATCATTGCGCCTTTGACGATCTCAACAGGCAGTATCACTGCCGGTTGCTGATTATTTAATCTCGAAGAGGTCTTTCTTCAGTTTTGAATTGACAGAAATGTTCGACACGACAAACTTCATGGTTTGTCCCTGCATCGACTGGCTGATTGCAAACGGGAAAAGGACGCCGCCGGCATCGCGGTAATCGCCGAGCTCAACGGTGTTGTCCTTGGTTTCAGTCTTCACCTTCAAGCCGGAATTGAGATCATAATAATCCGTGCTTTTTTCGCCGCTCGGACGGGTGACCTCAATTTTATAGCAGGATGCGCCGCCTGACTGTTCTTCAATGCCCAGCAATTGGGTTTTATATCCAAGCTCTCCATAATGCATTTCAGAGAAGAAGAGGGCCTGTTCTTTACCCGTTTCAAGTTCTGCGGCTTCCATAGGCTTGGTTTCGCCCTGCATCGGGGATACGTTGGCGCCTTTGCCTGCATTGTAGATCTGTTTGCCGAATACCATGGCACCGGAACCGATCTGCATCATGAACTTGTCGGGAAGGATGATATACTGGTCAAGATTGAGGGTCATGCCCTGCATGGTGGCAGATGCCTGGATGGTAATGTCCTTGATTTTCTTGATCTTTTTCACTCCGCCGATGGCATCGATGTACTTGTTCAACACAGTCTCAACGGTAACTCCTTCGGGTGCAGGTTTTAATCTGATTGAAGGATCGTACCATTTGCCCTGGATGTCATAATACTGGATCTCGCCTGATTTGGCGAACTTCTTCAGTTTCGGGGCAATCTCTTCGGCCTTGCCAACCACCAGGATGTGGGTGTTGTCGGGGCGGATGTACTTCTGTGCCATTGTCTGAACGTCGGTTGCCGAGACAGCAGCGAGGTTGGTAAGATAATTGGCATAGTAATCCTGCGGAAGTTTATACCTGGCCGTATTGATAGCGAAATCGGCTATCGTCGACGGATTTTCAAGGCTGCGACCGAAGTTGCCCATAAGGTAGTTCTTCACCATACTCAGTTCATTGTCTTCGACCGGTTCGGTGCGGATGCGGTTCATTTCGGAAAGGATCTGCTCCACAGCGCTATCTGTAACGGGATTCCTAACCTCTGCCGAAGCCAGGAATTTACCGATCAGCCTGTCGGCGGTGAGCTGTGAATAGGCGCCGTAGGTCCAGCCGTGTTTTTCGCGCAGGTTGTTGAAAAGACGGAAGGAACCGCCGCCGAGGATGGTGTTGGTAACCCTGGCCTTAATGGCATCAGGTGCTCCGGGTTTCAGGTCAACGGGGTATCCGACATTCAATGTCGACTGGACGGAGTTGGTACGGTCAACGATATCAACAACGGTTTTGGAAGGAGCCTTGGGTGTGGGATAGTTTACGACCGGCACATCAGCCTTCTGCCAGTTGCCCAGGTATTTTTCAACCAGAGGTTTGGCATCTGCCAGGGTGATATCACCGACGATAGCCAGGTAACCGATGTTAGGCCTGAAATAGGTCTTGTAGAATTCGTTGCATTTATCCAGGGTGATATTTTTCACGGTTTCTTCCGAAACGATTTCACCGTAAGGATGGTTCATGCCATACAGGAGCTTGCTGCCGACGCGCTGGGCAATGGAGCCCGGATCGTTTTTGTCGGCTTCGAGAGCGGAAAGGGTCTGGGTGCGGATCTTCTCCAGCTCTTCCGTCTTGAAGGAAGCATTGAGAATGATGTCGGACATAATATTAAGCAAAGCTTCATTGTGCTTTGTAAGGCAGGAAGCATAAAGCCCGCCGGCATTGGTCCTGAGCGAAGCACCCAGAAAATCGATGGCTTCATCGATCTGGTCTTTAGTGCGTGTCGTGGTCCCGGTGCGCATAAGCTGCCCCATAGTTTCAACATAACCGGCCTGGTCACCTTCAATAACAGGTGAATAATCAAGCACAAGCGAGTAAGAGATACGCGGGATCTTATGATTCTCAACAACAAACACTTTAAGCCCGTTGGCCAGTTCAAACGACTGGTAATCCCCGATTTTGATAACCGGAGCGGGCGCTGGTTTAGGCTGTACGCTGCGGTCAAGTACTTCCTTTACAACCGGTTTGGCTTCAGCCTTCTTTGTCTTGGTGGATTTCACCTGGGCAGCAAGAGGCAACGAAATCAGTACGGCAAACAGTATACTCAGATAGGTTGTTTTCATGGTTCGTTTCCTCCTTTAGTTTTGAGCGGTTTTGGGCAGATAGTAAAGCACAACCCGGTTTTCCTTATTGAGGTACTTGTTGGCAACCCTCTTCAGGTCTGCGGGAGTAACTTTCAGATAACGATCGATCTCGGTGTTGATCAGATTGGCATTTCCGAAATACACATGGTAGTTGGCCAGATTCTCGGCAATGCCTGCCATGGTGCTGTTACCGGTTACAAAGTCGTTCTCGACCTTGTTCTGCAACTTCTTGAATTCTGCTTCACCCACTTCTTCGGTCTTTACCTTGTCAATCTCAGTTTCAATGGCAGCTTCCAGGTCGGATAAAGAGACTCCCATGTTCACCAGTCCGAATGTCAGGACCAATCCCGGATCTTCAAGTGCAAAGGGGAATGCCATTACCTGCAATGCTTTCTGCTGTTTGTCGACGATGGATTTGGAAAGCCTTGAGCTTTCACCATCCGACAGCAGGGTGGTCAGCATGGAGAGTGCATAGGCATCGTCGGTGCCCTGTGCAGGCATGTGGTACGCCAGGATGACGGCTGGTAACTGGATGTTGTCGTAAACCGTATCCCTAACTTCGGCCGTTTTCACGGGTTCAACCTCCTTGGGGCGTTTCAACTCTTTGGTACCCCGGGGTATCTCGCCAAAGTATTTTTCCACCAGTTTCTTGCATTGCTCAATGTCAATATCGCCGGCAATGGAAAGGGTTGCATTGTTGGGTACATAATAGGTGCTGTGGAAGTCCATGAACTCCTGCAACGTGGCGCGGTTGATGTCTTCCGGGAAACCGATGGGCGTCCAGCGGTAAGGATGAACCTTGTATGCATGCGACATGGTTTCCTCGATGATGGAGCCGTACGGACGGTTGTCGTACGATTGTTTCCGTTCTTCCTTTACAACGGCACGCTGGGTTTCAACCCCGATACTGTCGATGCGCAGGTGGAGCAGGCGTTCTGATTCAAGCCAGAGGCCCAGTTCAAGCTGGTTCGAAGGTAAAAGTTCATAATAGAAAGTACGATCCTGCGACGTATTGGCATTCAACGTTCCTCCGGCACTGAGGGTGATCTTGTCGTACTCACCGCGCGGAATATTGTCGGAGCCTTCAAACATCAGGTGTTCAAAGAAATGAGCAAAACCGGTACGACCGACCACTTCATTTTTCGAACCGACATGATACAGGATCGTGACAGCTACGATCGGGGTCGAGTTATCCTGATGCAGAATAACATGCAATCCGTTTGGCAGATCATATTCCGTGAATTTGATCCTGCCCTCCTGTGCCCGCACCATCCCAAAGGAGGTCAGGAGGAGGAGCATAGTTAAGAATTTGATTTTCATTGATGTTGGTGTTATGGTTTACATTGATTGGTAAATGGCGTTTCCGAAATTGACCGCTAAGTAACGAAATTCTGCTGCTCGTCCGGATTTTAAGATGTCATTTCGTTTAAATGATGAGGGCGGGAGAGGGAATCAAGAGTCATTTCCGCCGGATGGCGGATCATTCATAGTAATTCATAGCCATTCATAGTCATTCGTAGTCATTCGTAGTCATTCGTAGTCATTCGTAGTCATTCCTAGTCATACATTGTTATTTAGTAGCCATACTTAGTCATTCGGTAGCTGTGAATCTCCAGGCCCTATGCTCTAAGCCCTAAGCTATAGAATGACAATCGAATAACAATCGAATTACCATTGAATGACAATCGAATTACAACCGAATGACTATTGAATTACTACCGAATTGCTACCGAATGACAATGGTATGACTACAGAATCACCCTATTTGCTTGCTGTGTCAGATCTCTTTCAGTTCTTCCTTCAGCTTTTCCACATCGATCTCAGTGAACTCTCTGATCACCTTCCAGGTGTGGTCGAGTTTTTCCGGCGGCAGGGAAGATGCGACACCGATCACTCTCATTCCGGCAGCTTTTGCAGCCTTGATACCGGTCAGGGAGTCTTCAAAAACAATACAACAGGAAGGATGCATATCCAGCATGCGGGCAGTCTGCAGGTAGACTTCCGGATCAGGCTTGCCCCTGGTTACGTTTGACTCATCGAGAATAACGTCAAAGAGGTCTCTCATTCCGGTGGCGGACATCACAAAATCGACATTCGTCCTGGGTGCAGCAGTTGCCAGCGCTGTGCGAAAACCATTTGCTTTCAGTGAGCGGAGAAACTCCTTTACTCCGCCGTATGGTTTAATTTCAGGAGCATGCAGGTCCCGGTAGAGTTGTTCCTTTTCTTCCGACAGTTGCCTGATCTCGGAATCCTGAAGTTTCTTCCCGAAGACACGTTCGAGCAGATCCCGGTTACTGCCGCCAAACATTTTGGTATGAAATTCTTCGGGCGTAAGGTGGATGCCGTACTTTTTGCAGAACTCCGTCCATGCCTGCAGATGAAACCTGAGGTTATCGACCAGCACCCCGTCCATATCAAATATGAATGCAATATGTTTTTGGATTTCTTTGACCATACGATTGGTTTACGAGGTGGCAAAATTACCAAATCCTCACAGAAAGCCGGAGATGTATGGGAATTGTCCCCGGGATTTCGTATCTTTAATCTATGGTAAACCATTAAAGCATAAGGCTATGCGCACCGATTTCCTTTGCCCGAAATGTTCCAACCTGCTGAATGTTGGCGAAAATGTTGTGTTCTCCACCAGGAACCGCTGGAAAAAAGAAGGACTGATTCTGTTGCATCCCGAAATGGGTAACTATGCCCTGATCAAACATCCTTCGTTTCCGATTGAGGACGGCGAGATACTTGAATTCCGTTGTCCTTATTGTGGTGAACTCTTCCAGTCGGACAAACATGAGAACCTTGCCCGGGTGCTGATCCGGGATGAACAGGGACGTATGGGGGAGGTGCATTTCTCGCGTGTAGCAGGGCAGCATTGCACCTACAAGATCATCGGACAAAATATGGAGATATTTGGTAAAGACGCCTCCGAATATTTCGATTTTATCACCCGGACGAATTTCTAGTTCCGGTGGATTGATTTTAAATTGAGGTTAATTCGCATTCGGATAGAGAATTCATTTACTTTTGCACTCGTTTTGCCAAAAACGGAAAGAATTCGTAATAATCAGACAGTCAATTATATAGAAAATATGCGCAGAGTAATGATCGTGACCGGCGGCGGTGACTGCCCCGGACTGAATGCGGTGATCCGTGCCGTTGTCAAACGTGCAGCACAGGAAAAAGATTGGGAAGTACTTGGCAGCATCAAGGCTTTCGACGGTATCCTGAATGAGCCGTCGGAACTGATGATCCTGGATGAAGAGAAGGTAGCAGGAATCCATTACCAGGGAGGCACCATTATCCAGACAACCAATAAAGGAGGCCCTTTTGCATGGCCGGTGAAGAAGAAAGACGGAAGTTATGAATACGTGGATCGTTCGGATGAGATGATCCGTAAGATTCAGTACCTGGGGATTGATGCCGTGATCAGCATTGGCGGCGACGGCTCTCAGCGGATTTCCCAGAAACTTTTTGAAAAAGGGCTCAATATCATCGGTGTTCCCAAGACCATTGACAATGACCTTTCGGCGACCGATTCTACTTTCGGGTTCCAGACCGCTATCCAGATCGGGACTGAAGCCGTTGATAAACTGGTAACCACAGCTGCCAGCCACAACCGGGTGTTTATCCTCGAAGTGATGGGACGTGATGCCGGCTGGATCGCGCTGAATGCTGCTGTTGCCGGTGGAGCAGAGATCTGCCTGATCCCTGAAATCCCCTATGACCTGAACGTAGTGCTTTCAAAGATCAACTCCCGTTTCCATCGTGGACGCGGATTTGCCATTATTGTTGCTGCCGAAGGCGCTCATCCCAAAGAAGGAACCGTTGTGGGGCATGCCAGTCAGGAAGTAGGTTACGAAAACCTGCGCCTTGGTGGATTGGGCTTCAAACTGGAAGATGACCTGAAAAAAGCCGGCTGTGAACATGATATCCGGGTAACCGTACTCGGCCACCTTCAGCGGGGGGGCGTTCCCATTGCCTACGACCGCGTCCTGGCTACCCAGTTTGGGGTAAAGGCCATGGAAATGGTGCTGAACGGAGAATATGGCAGGATGGTTTCATATAACCACCCCTATATCACCAGCGTTACCCTTAAGGATGCCATCCAGAAGCCAAACCTGGTGACCCTCGATACTGCCCTGATCAAAACTGCCAGGGGAGTGGGTATCTGCTTCGGCGAAGATCCGGAGGCCCTGGAGGAATAAGTGATAAGCCTATTTTACGCTAAATCTCGTTTCTTCCTTCTCAATGTCATAGACCAGGTCGACGCTTAAGCGTTTCTTTATCGTGACCGTTGTCTCCAGAGTGGCATCTACCGAATAGTCATTTGCTTTTGTGTGCTCCTCCCAGTTGCCTTCATACTGGGCCAGGTTGACAACCCGGATGGTATGGCTGCCCCGCGGTATGCTTACCGTCATAACCTGCGGTACGGATTGCAGCCCGGGCTCCGATTCGGCTACGAGAACGCCGTCCACATAAAGCTGATTCTTGTTTACATGATCATACCCTGCCACTATCCCGGTGTAGCTGGCATTCACCGTGAGTTTTCCGGTCTTTTGTGCTGAAACTTCTGCAATGCAAAATGTCACCATCAGGAATGTGAATACAATTAATCTTTTCATCGTTGGGTTTTAGTTTTAGTTCAACTGATCAACAGACTTTCCTTCCGGAAAGTTCAATAACAAAGTAAAAATTTACCGAACGATTGCAGTTGATAATTCAGGCTGTTTCTTCAAAAAAACACTATTGTGTCAGATCGTTCACTCTGGATACAGCGTTGTGGAACCTTTCCGGATATCCTTTCATACGGCTGATCAGAGGGATGCTTCCCTGCTGCCAGGTTCAGGACCAACAGTGCCTCTTACAGGATTATCCGCGCGATCAAACCTGTGACTTCCGGATGAACGTCGGGACTGGAAGTACATGACGGAGAGAAAAAGCAGGGGGCGGACTGTTCAATTTGATACTTTTGCGATCGCAATAAATTACTGTATGAAGACCGTTCATCCTTTCACCCTTGTATTATTTGGACTGCTAGGTATCACTGTTTTTTATTCCTGCGGGGATGGAAAAAACAGGCGGCAGGCAAACCGGCAATCAACTTACACTGTCCCGGCCGATGTAAAGACCGTCCTGAATGATGATCAGCTGGCTCTGGGTAAAAATATTTACGATGCAAAGTGCCGATCCTGTCATCAGCCGGATGGCAAAGGCATTTTACCGGCATATCCACCATTGGCTTCTTCCGATTACCTTCTTTCGGATAAAAAGCGTGCGGTTGAGCTGGTTCAGCGCGGCTCTAATAAAGTGATCATGGTCAATAACGTCAAATTCAAAGGGAGGATGCATCCTCAGGTAGCCTCTGTCGATTCCGCTGTTGCTGTTATCAGTTATGTGATGAACCACTTCGGCAACAGTGCGGGAACCTTCACCGTTGACGATTTAAAGTGAACCGGTACAACAGCAGTTTAAAGAGAATTCCTTAAATAGCTAAGGAATGATGAATCTCGATTAGCGAATTTCGAATGTCGGTGCAACTGTCCCCCTTTCTTAAAGGGGGTGTCCGCCTGAGGCGGACGGGGGATTTGTTATCAGTTTTTCGGAAATCCGAATATTCGTAAGTATGCTTCCTCCCTGCGAGCAGGGAGGGTTGGGGAGGGTATAAGACTTTGAATGATAAGAATAGCGAAGTTAATTTTCTTAAAGATTCACTTTAAAAATCAAAAATCGCTGATCGACATTTTTACTTTATAGGTTTGAAACAATCGGCGCAGTTATACTGAGGGTGTTCTCCCAAATACTTTTTTGCAAACCTGTTCCGCGCAGTATAAATCCTGGTTTACCTGACGCACATGTCCTTCAACTCGGAGATTGATCCGTTGAAAACATTAAAGTCGACCTTCCCTTTGATCCCGTCCACCTGTCCGGTTTCGCTATGCTGCCAGAATGACCAGTCGTGGCTGCAGTTCTCCGTGAAACGTTCTTTGGTAGTATAGTATGACACCCAGAGAGGATACTCATCGAATTCGCCTGCCAGGTAGGTATTGTAAAAGGTGAGGTTTGTATAGAGGATAGGCCGGACGCCGTAATGTTTTTCAATTTCTTTCAGATAGACGGAGAGGTTCTGGCAGATGTGCTTTTTACTCTTCCCGTTCGAATGTTCAATATCGACCACAGGTGGAAGATCACCCTTGCTCAGTTTCACCTGGGCAATGAAGTTATTTGCCTGTTTCTTTGCATCTCGCGATGGATAGTAAAAATGATATGCTCCCCGGATAATACCGGTTTCCCTTACGGCTTTCCAGTTCTTCCGGAATGCTTCATCCTGACGGGTGATGCCTTCCGATGCTTTGATGAAGGCAAACCTTATCTCAACTCCCGCACTTCTCATACTGTCGACCCGCTGCCAGTCGATCGTTTCCTGGTGTTTTGAAACGTCAATGCCATGAACGCTGTAGCCTGAAGGCAGTCTGATCCCAAAGCCCGTCTGGCGTTTGAGTGCCGGCTTTGTTTCCTGCCGGAAATAGCCTGAAATCCTGATGATCCCCCAGAATGTCATACCCAGTATCCCAAGGATCAGGGTCATGCGGAGCAGCAGGGTGGATTGCTTTTTCTTCATTCAGGCTTCTTTGAGCGCCAAAATTAGCAGTTTGCTGGCATAAGAAGCGATATCGGTTTTAGCGTCAGGAAAAAAAGTTCAGTTTTTCATAGGGTAAAAAGCTTCCCGGGTCTCTTATCATTGAACCAATGAAATTGAACCTTAATCTGAGAAGCCATGAAAACAGCATCCGAATCGTTAATCCGTGTGATCGCCTTCTTCCTGTTGCTGCTTGCCTGCAGCACGGTGAGTGCCCAAAACGGCGATTACATAACCATCTCAGGGATTGCCAAGGACTCCAAATCGCATGAAGCGATTGTATTTGCTACTGTTTCGGTCCCGGGAACGGAGATCGGCACTGTTACCAATTCGGAAGGGGAATTTACGCTTAAGATTGCTAAATCGCTGGATGTAAAAAGTCTGGAGATATCTCACATCAGTTACACCACTGCCAGTTTCCCTATTGAGGATTCCAAAGAGAAAAGGAACTTTTACCTGGATCCGCATGTGTTTCAGCTGAGCGAGATATCCATTCTGCCTGATGATCCAAGGAGCATCGTCATGCTTGCCTTGAACAAGATCAACAGGAATTATCCGGATATCCCCAATAAGATGACCGGTTTTTACAGGGAAACCATCCGGCAGCGCAGAGACTATCTTTCGATATCAGAGGCGCTGATCGATATCTACAAAGCTCCTTATCACGGGATACAGAGCGACCAGGTAAAGATCATCCGGGGCAGGAATGGCAGCAATGTGAAAAAAGCCGATACGCTGATGGTGCAGCTGCAGGGAGGTCCGAATGTGGCCCTGCTGCTCGATATTGTTAAAAATACCGACCTCAGCATCGGCCTCGATGACCTGAATAATTATAACTTTGAACTGGTCTCTTTCGTCACGGTGGATGATAAGCTCAATTATGTGATCAGCTTTACGCCGAACGTGGAGAAACCAGAGCCGCTCTATTTTGGCAAGCTCTATATCAGGCAGGATAACCTGGCTATCACCATGGCCGAATTCAGCCTCGATATCAGCGATGCCGAGAAAGCAGCCAGGCAGTTTGTGCAGAAAAAGCCGCTGGGACTGATATTTCAGCCGACATCCACCACTTACCTGGTTACTTATAAGGAACAGAACGGCCGGTATTATCTTAATTATGTGCGGATTGAGCTGAAGTTCAAATGCGACTGGAAGAAGCGCTGGTTCAAGGATACCTATTCCATCGTTTCGGAGGTTGCAATCACCGATCGCTCTGAAAGCAACCCGGTACGGTTCGCCCATCAGGACGTATTCAGGCAGAACATGATACTTGCCAACGAGATTGAATCCTTCACCGATACCGACTTTTGGGGAGCATACAACATCATAGAGCCGGAAGAGGCGATCCAGACTGCCATTAAAAAGTTTACCAGGGGAATGAAGAATAAATAAGGATCACAGATCCCGAATCCTATGAACCTCGCCGATTACCAGATCCGGAAAAAGATACAGGGTGGAGACATCCACGAATTTGAACATCTTTTCCTGGAGTACTTCAAGCCCTTATGCAGACAAGCATACCTGCTGCTGGGCGACATGGATCAGGCCGAGGATATCGTACAAGAGTTCTTTTACAACTTCTGGAAGAACAGAGAAGAGATCATCATAAACAGTTCCTTGAATGCATACCTTTTCCAGTCGATACGCAACAACGCAATTCGCTGCCTTGAACAACAGGCGCTGAAAAGGGAATACACCGAGCAGCTGAATACCGGGACCCTGGCCGGAACCGGAGGTGTTAACCAGGAACTGGGACTGAAGGAGCTGAACGGCGTGATCGAATCGACACTGAAGAAGCTGCCGGAACGCTGTTCCATGATCTTCCGGCTAAACCGTTTCGAAGGGAAGAAGTATAGGGAGATCGCCGAGATGCTGGCTATTTCGGTGAAAACCGTGGAGGCCGATATGGGGAAAGCCCTTCAGCAATTCCGGGAATCACTCGGGGAATACAGGAATGCTTTACACTGAAAAGGGAGGATTGCGATATGAACAGTGAGAACAATGATCTATATAACGACGGAATGTTTGCCAGATACCTGAGCGGTGAGATGGGGGATGATGAACGGATGGCATTTGAGAAAACCTATTCAGGGATGAAGGCGGGCGAGCCGCTGGATGAAATGATCATGAAGCATTGGAAAACCATGGATAGCATTCACAAAACCGATATAACGAATGAAAAGGTGGCCTGGCAACAGTTGCATGCCCGCCTCAACGCCGACGGGCTGATCCCGGCAAGGCAAAGCCGGTTGCAGCCGCAATGGAACGGAAAGTTCATGCGTATTGCTGCCGCTGTCCTGCTGCTCATTGCTTCAGGCATGCTGTTTTTCCAGCTGGCTGAAAAGAAACCGGATCGCACTGAAATGCTGAGTGTGAATACCGCCAACGAATCCGCCACTACAGTCAAGACCCTGCCAGACGGATCTGTCATCTACATCGCCGGGAACTCGATATTCTCCTTTCCGGAAACATTCTCCTCCCAGAAAAGGTCTGTAGAACTGAAAGGTGAAGCCTTCTTCGATATTGCCCCTGATCCGGCAAAGCCATTTGTTATTGGGACTTCCGAGGCCTGGATTGAGGTGCTTGGTACAGCTTTCAATGTGAAGACGGAGAATGGTGAACACTTCAGGCTCCAGGTAGAAAGGGGAAAAGTGAAGGTGACCCTGAAAGACCAGCCGGATTCCCCCCGGATCGTGAAAGCCGGGGAGGTCGTTACAGAAAGCGGGAAACAACTCGTTGTCTCTAAAAGCGGTCCAGGGAAACACAGTCTTTGGTATACACAAAGGATGCACTTCAAGGATGAGTCCCTGCAAACCATCCTGAACGTGCTGAATCGGAATTACAATGTTACCTTTGTGCCTGCGAACAAGCAAATCGGGCAGCAACGGTTGACCGTGACTTTCGAGAACGAATCGGTGCAAACCATGACCGAGCTGATCTGCTTATCGCTAAACCTGAACAGTCAAGTAAGCAATGATACCATCCTGTTTTTGGACCACAGGACTGAGACCGGCCGGAACTGACCTCCCGCACGGAACCGTATGTTCATTCTTTATGAAGAGCCTGGCTTTGCTGGCCGGGCTTTTCATTTTGACTATTTCCGATGTATCAGGGCAGGATGAACTCCTGAATCGCAAGATCAGCCTTAGCCGTCAGAATTCAACCGTGTATGAAGCTCTGAACCGGATTGCTGAGAAGGCTGGTTGCTCATTTGTTTATGACAGCCGCCTCGTTGAAAATGATAAACGGGTCCGTCTGTCGGCTGATCAGCTGCCGCTCAGGGAAGTCCTGGATCGGGTGCTTGCAAATCCGGAACTGGATTACAAAGTGATTGGTACCCATGTGCTGATTTATCGTCCGGCAAAAAACAACAACAGGCTCATCCCGGCTGCCGCTTTGCCCAAAGTGGATACCACCCGGCAGATTGTTCTCAGAGGATATGTTTACGACGAACAGAATAAGACTGCCGTCCCCTACGTTAGCATAGGCATCGAGGGAATGACCTTTGGAACCATTACCAATAACGACGGGTACTTCGTGCTGAAGGTCCCGCCCGAATATTCCGGATCCTCACTCACTATATCGCACCTGGGTTATATGGGACAAAGCATTCCCATTCAGTTGCTCGACAGGCAACAGGTCGATATTTTCCTGACCCGCAGGGTGATTTCCATACAGGAGGTGATCATCCGTTACATTGATCCTGAAGTGATCATCCGGAAGTCGATTGAAAAGCGAAATGAAAATTATAACAGGGATCCGGCTTACATTACCACATTTTACCGGGAAGGGGTAAGCAAGAACGACCGCATCCTCAGTTATTCCGAAGCCGTCTTTAAAGTTTATAAGTCACCGGTCGACCTGAACGAGAAGTTCGACCAGGTCAAACAGCTGAAGTCCAGAAAGGTACAAAACGTCCAATCAAGTGATACGGTCATGCTGAAACTGAAGGCCGGTATTCTTGCTGGGCTTCAGCTTGATATTGCCAAATGCCTGCCTGATTTTCTGGATCCGGAGCAAATGGAACTCTACACCTACAACTACACCGATCTGGTTTCGTTCGACCGTCAGGATGCTTATGCGATCAGTTTTACGCGGAAAGAAGGTATGGGAGATGCAATGTATACCGGAACCCTGTATATCGATAAGGAAAGCTATGCCATACTTGGGGCTGAATTCCAGATCAATCCCGATTTCCTGGAGAAGGCAGCCGGCGACCTGGTTCAGAAAAAAAGCAGGCGGCTGGTGGTTAAATTCGATCAGATCCGTTACACGATCAGCTACGTAAATTATAATGGCACCTATTACCTGAATCATGCCCGCAGCGATTTACAGATACGCACCCGTTTAAAGAACAGGTTGTTGTTTGATCATTTCGCAGCGTTCATGGAAGTCGCAACATGTCATGTTGATACTTTAAATGTGACCCGTTTCGACCGGCAGGAGTCCCTCAAACCGGATGTTGTTTTTTCGGATACTCCTTACGTGTACGATGTCTCATTCTGGGGCGATTACAACATTATTGTGCCTGAAGCCAGGATCAGCGATGCGCTCTCAAGGATCATGCGGAAGATTGAAGAAATAGAATGAACGGGAATTGTGAGTATTTTTGCAGCTTGTTGTTAAAGACGAGGGGGAATTATGCTCAACGACATCATCAATATCAATCCGAAACACGAAAAAGCGGCCGCATCCATTTACGACCGTGTGGCGCAGGATCTGACCGCTAAATATATCATCACCATCTCGGGCGAGGTGGCTTCCGGAAAATGTGAAATTGCACAGGTGCTGGCAAGGAGTTATAAGGCCGATGGGCTGAAAACCAAGATCCTGCACATGGATGATTATTACATCATTCTTCCGGAAGAACGCACGGCCTGGCGAAAAAAGCATGGAGTTGATAAGATAGGTTATGATGAATACGACTGGGAACGGATCAACCGTAACGTGACGGATTTCAAACAAAACCAGAAATCATCCCTGCCGAGTGTCGACCTGATTACGCTGCAGGTTGATGAACTGATCACTGACTTTTCTGGAATTGATATCCTTATTATCAACGGGCTTTATTCCATCATGCTCGAAGAGGCAAACCTGCGGGTATTTGTGGAGCCCACTTACAAGGAAACTTTTAAGGACCAGATAGCTGAACGGAAGGAAGAACTCGACGATTTCCGTATGAAAGTACTTGAGCAGGAGCACAAGGTGGTGCAATCCCTTAAGCCGCTGGCAGACTATTACGTGGATTTCGATAATTCCATTGAGGCATTCCACCTGTAGGCAGAGGATCAAGATAACGTCTGTGCCTGTTGAGGAGGAATTCATTATATACTGAGCAAGTTCCGAAAATGAATTTCGACCCGAAGGGTCCCCTTAGGGGCAAACCTGTTCAGCCGAGGTATAAACTCATAGTGCCGGTGAATTCCGGTTGCTATACGTTTCTTAACAACTGATTCAACAGGCTTTCTGCCCGTGTCGGGGCGCCATGTCAAAGCCTTCATTTACCTGCATCGCATACACATTACAAAACCTGAATAAACGAAAAGACAGGATGACTCGGTATTCTTCGCATATATTCCCGCAATGGGCCGGAAATCTTACGATTTATGAAGTAAACCTCAGGCAGTACACGCCGGGAGGTACATTGAAAGAATTCCGGGAACACCTGCCACGTCTCAAAGAACTGGGGGTGGGAATTATCTGGTTCATGCCGGTGCAGCCGATTGGAATACGGAACCGGAAGGGCAGCCTGGGCAGCAATTATTCCATCCGGGACTATTGTGCCATTGATGAGAGCTATGGAAGCATGGAAGAGTTCAGGGATACGGTGAAGGAGATTCATTCCATGGGAATGTTCGTTATTCTGGACTGGGTTGCCAATCACACTGCATGGGATCATCGATGGGTTTCGGAACATCCGGATTATTACCGCCGGAACGAATCAGGAGAAGTATTTCCTCCTTTTCCGGAATGGTCGGACGTGGTCGGGCTGGATTATTCAAATGCCAGTTTACGGGAAGCCATGATCGAAGCCATGCAATTCTGGCTCAGGACAACCGGAATCGACGGTTTTCGTTGCGATATGGCGCATCTGGTGCCGACATTCTTCTGGGAACAAGCAAAACCCGAACTGGAACGAACCCGCCCCGGATTGTATATGCTGGCTGAGACCGACCAGTATGATCTCCTGAATCAGGCATTCCATTCGAGCTACGACTGGAAAGTGTTTCATGCCATGAATGAACTGGCACAGGGGAAGATAAGCCTCCATGACCTGACCCTCACGATTGAAGAGCAGTTGAAGGGTTATCCCCAGCAAGCATCTCTTATGAGGTTCATCAGCAATCATGATGAGAACTCCTGGCAGGGATCGGAGCTGGAGCGTCTGGCTTATTATCTTGAACCATTGGCAGTTCTCTATTTTACTTTACCTGGTATTCCTCTGATCTATTCCGGACAGGAAGCCGGGAATTATCGCCGGCTTTCGTTCTTTGATAAAGATTGTATTGAGTGGAAGCAGGATAAAATGAGCGTGCTTTACAGGCAACTGAGTGAACTGAGGAAGAGAAATTCCGCATTATGGTCGGCTATGCCTGAAAGCACCTTCCGGTTTCTCGCCGGCAGCGATACCAGGCAGGTGATGGCTTTCGAAAGGGTGAACGGAGAACAGGGGGTGCTGGTAGTCCTCAACCTGGGATTTGATACGGTTCGTTTCACGCTGGAAGGGACACCCTCCTTTGGAGAGTATTCCGATGTCTTCAACGGGATGATGGAGGTAAGGATCGGCGTGCAGCCCTGTTTCGAAATGGCTCCATTCTCCTACAGGGTCTTCAGTCATTAAAATAAGTGATTTTTGTTGATTGCTGTTGCATGTTGGGGCATAAGTTTTAAATTTGCATCACCAGAATAAGCGGAAGTAGCTCAGCTGGTAGTCCGCCTCAGGCGGATCCCAAGCTGAGGAAAGTAAATAAGCGGAAGTAGCTCAGTTGGTAGTCCGCCTCAGGCGGATCCCAAGCTGAGGAAAGTAAATATGCGGAAGTAGCTCAGTCGGTAGTCCGCCTCAGGCGGATCCCAAGCTGAGGAAAGTAAATAAGCGGAAGTAGCTCAGTTGGTAGTCCGCCTCAGGCGGATCCCAAGCTGAGGAAAGTAAATATGCGGAAGTAGCTCAGTCGGTAGTCCGCCTCAGGCGGATCCCAGGCTGAAGAAAGTAAATAAGCGGAAGTAGCTCAGTTGGTAGAGCATCAGCTTCCCAAGCTGAGGGTCGCGGGTTCGAATCCCGTTTTCCGCTCGAAACGAAGCCGAAAGGCTTCGTTTTTTTTGTTTCCGGCGGAAGCAGCTCAGCTGGTAGTCCGCCTCAGGCGGATCCCAGGCTGAAGGTCGCGGGTTCGGCTAGTATAGAATACTGACATGGAAATTGCTATAGAAATACTACTTCTGAAGTCCCTTTTTGATTCCACTCCATACTATAGCAGAAAAAGGTGTCAAGCCTATTGCAGAGATTTTGGTAATAGCCTAATAATCATATAAATGAGTGAAATATTCCAATTAGATTAACTATTGCTGATTATTTTACATCCATTCTAAAAATCCCGAACCTATTCTTTTTGTGCTACAGAGTCAGTTTTTATAAAAAAGAAACCTAAAGCAAGCCCGACAAGTCCTTGTAAGATGCCTAGGGGCAATTCAGATACTTTTAAAGTTTCCAAATACGAGCGATCAGTGATTGCTGGCAACGAAATAATCACTAAAAGAATTATTAAAAGATAAAAAACTGAAAGAATTAAGACAATCCTATAATAAATACTATCTATATACTTGTTTTCATCATTTGGTTTATTCATTCCGCCAAAGAAACCACCAAGTATAATCGTAAATGTTGGTATATTAAATTTATAAAACCAATTCCATAGTTCATTCTCAATTTCCTCATGTTCACCCCCTAAGGTTTGAACTATAAGTAACAACGCAATAGCTATGACAGATACCAGCCAAACCATTGTGATCTTTGCCTGCGCTTGCTTAAATGCAATTGAAGGTCTTATTATTGCTGAAGTCCGAGAGCTCTCCATATACCTGATCTTATTAAATGAGTTAATGCTGAATTTTTTTCTTTTAAACTTGCTATTTTCGTATGTTGCTTTTTCTCATATTCGTATATAAGTACATAACAAGAATGTGAATCACTAAATCTGATGTTGCCTATCCTGTTTGGCAGAACATTGATGCCATGACATCTGAAAGCAGAAACTCCACTTAAGGTGAACTTTTTACCGTCAAATGAAGTTGGAGAATCAGTCACCATAAACGCAAAGCATCTGTAAAATGAAGGGTCAGCTCTGAACATAAGTTTTAAGTGCTCTATTGGATTCCACCCATATTCAAATTTTGCAACGTTGGAAGTATCATACCTGAATCTAGCAGTCGTTCCGCTGGCGTCCGAATGGATTTGTTCGAGTTGTGTCATTAGAACAAATCCATTGGGAATACTAAAGTACCTTCTATTATTATAGTTGCATTTTATGAGTGCTTTGGACAATATACGATCAACATCTCTAAGACTATGACAATTATTGAACACAGATCGGGGGATTTCAATATCATCAGAAGTTTCTGGTGGCGGAAAGGGAAAATTTGGCATATTGTGACCTTCACTAATAATTTTATATAGGTGAGGTGAAGGTCCAATATCATTTTCATGTTTGTATTTGGGAGTTCCAGAAACATTTAAGATATAATTACTTTTAGATCTATTTATCATAAGAGAATCACTAACATCTACCTCGGCATAAGAGGTATCAATATTAATGATGGTTTTTGTAGTATTGAGAAGAGATCCGCCATAGAAGGAATGTCCGGCGATTTTTACAGTTGCGAAGGTAGCCTTTCCAGTAATGAATAGTTTTGATTCTTTATCAGCTCCAACATCTAAAGTCCCAACATCTACATCAAATTCAGCATATGATGTGTCCTCCAAAGTGATTTTAAGTGTTGGAGCTTTCAATGTGGAGATATACTTGAGTTTAGCGCCATTTTTCAAAATTGCTTTATTGATAATACCAGTATCTGTTATATTTATGAAACCATCAAAATAACCACTTAAATACAGCACCCCTCTCCCATCAATATTCATGTGCAAACCTGAAAAGCTGGAATCATTAGAAACAGCAATAATAGCAAGCATTGTGTCTTGTTTGATTTCTACACTAATCTGACCTGTAATTGTAATCGCATGAAAATGTTTTAAGCCACCATCTGGCACAATATTCTTAAATGTTTGAGCAAATCCAGATAGGTGCAATGTAGATGCAACAAAAAATGCTAGGATTATTCTCTGAGCTCTCATAATTATAAGAATTCTTTGAAATATTTCTTGCAATGAAAGAGATGGGAGAATGTTCTATCGCAACTTGATTATGACGATATACAAGATTTTCTCTCTAGAGACTAAGAGACCAAGTGATTGATTAATCAAATATAATGAATTTTTTATAATTATTTGTCACAGCAAGTCATCTATTTCTATTAAATTAAGAATGGTGCTGATTCTAAATTTTTTACAATCAACTTTAATCTGGTAAATTATAACTAATCAAGAATGTAATGCTCAATAAATTTCGTAATTTCTAAATCATCAATCCATAGTTTACCAGTAAATTCATTATTTTTTGATGTTTGACATTAACCAGAAGCTACAATATAGTTTATTTCTTTTGTGATCTAAGTGGGATTAAGAATTAACTAAGAGACCTTCATTGTCAAGCACTTGGTACATTCTTGTAACCTAGAAATTACCCCTTCATTTATAAAAGCTTGTCTTTAACTACATAACATTAATCGTATCAATTAGTTATAACAAATTTTAATTCGCCAGCCGTTGGATCCCAAGTTGCGGGTCGCGGGTTCAAATCGAGCGAAGCGGTCTCTTTCGCGAAGCGAAAACTCCTGTTTTCAAATCGATGGGTATGCTTCTGAACCAACATTTTGTCAAATCGAGCGAAGCGGTCTCTTTCTCAGAGCGATAAATCCCGTTTTCCGTTTGAAGAGGATGCTTCTGAACCAACATTTTGTCAAATCGAGCGAAGCGGTCTCTTTCGCGAAGCGAAAACTCCTGTTTTTAAATCGATGAGTATGCTTCTGAACCAACATTTTGTCAAATCGAGCGAAGCCGAGATTTAGACAAAATGTTGATTTTCTCAGTATATATCTTCTGCTTAGGGAATGATCCTGTTCACAAATGCCGTTGCATTGTTATCAATAATAATCATATCACCTGAATCTATCAGCCCGTCTCCATTTACATCGACAGTAAGATAGCCGGTCAGCCAATTGATGACTCCGTTGTCAGCTTCAACCATATCACCTGAATCCACCAGCCCATCCTGATTGACATCGCCTCCATAAATGCAGTACTTCTCACCGATCAGCCGGAGATTGCCGCCGAACGCCTTCGCGGCAGCGTCAAAATCGTATGTAACAGAGCCCACGGCAAAGGAAACCGGCATTGCTGAGGTGGTTTCGATACTGTTGCGGTGTTTTACGGTGATGTAATATGTTCCGTCATAAATTGCAGGGACCATCATTGAAATTGTACCAGAAGTACTTATAGCCGCGGTGCTGTCCGAATAAAGGATGACGGCATAATCAGATGCACTGTGAAGTTCGACAGTCACCTTGTCGGCAATAGCGCCGCTGTACTGATCACCACCCGCGTTTTGCGCCTTTCGCATGGTTGATCCCCCATCATACAGGCTCTCCAGGAAAACGGTGAGTGTTAACGATCTGGTTTCTTGCACATCGACCGGCAGCATAGTCACAACTCCTGTGTTGCAAACGTTTGTACTGGTGTAACTAACACTCACCGACTGTGATCCTGCTGTATTCCACGCTACAGAAACAGTGTGATCCGTACTGCTCCCTCCCGACGATATTGTTCCGCCGGACGATACCGACCACTGATAGGAACTCATACCCATCTCAGTGCTATATACCTGTGTTGTGCCGGCTCCGACCTGAGTCGGTCCTGACAGGGTTGGAGAGACGACAGGGGAGAGGGTAACAGGTGTGGTGAATGTATCCGTACAACTATCGGAAGTAATTACTGTAAGGGAAACGAGGTAGGTACCCGATGTTTGGTATTCATGCTCAATACACGGGTTGTTGGGGAAAGTAACCGTCTGTTGGGTGCCATCTCCCAGGTCCCATATCCAGGTTGTAATATAACCGGAAACCGTGCTGGAGAGATCATTAAAATGCACCGGAGATCCCTGACATTCAAGCGGACAGAAGGTAAATTGAGCCGAAGGATTTGGCAATACATTGACATTTTGTATCACAGTATCAATCCCACCGGCAGAGTTGCCGACTATCAGCATGACAGAGAAAACTCCGGCAGATGAAAAATGATGTACGGGATTTTGTATTGTTGAGTTGTTCGTTGATCCGGAAATTGAGTCTCCGAAATCCCAAAACCATGAGGTAATGATACCGGTTCCCGGTTGTGAAAGGTCCGTAAACTGAATCGGGCTTCCTGAACAACCATTGGAATATGAAAAGTTTGCCTGAGGATAAACAATTACATTCACAAGAACCATATCACAGAGTGTTTGAAGGCAGCCATCAGTGACACACGCAGTATACGAGGTAAAACTGGTCGGACTGACCGTAATCGTTTGTGTATGTCCGCCGTTGCTCCATAGGTACTGATAAGGCAACACCCCGCCATCCGGAGTAACAGTCAGGCTTACGGATTGGCCATACTGGATGGTTTGATCGTCTGTTACCTGCATCGACAGCATCGTGTGGTCGCTTACCTGAAAGGTTGCAGAATCCGTCTGACTGCCTGAGCATGTATTCGTGGAGTAAATAATATGAAGGGATTCATTGCTTTCAGTGATGCCATCCTCAACCGGAGCTACTACAAAAGATGTACTCCGGCTTCCGGCCGGAATGGTTACGCCGGAGGGCAGCGATGGTGAAAAGTCAGTAATACTGTTTGCCGTTCCACTATACGTAAGAGGTATTGTCACCTGGGAAGTGGCCACATGATCTATTTCAAAGGTCACTGTGCCTGTACTGCAACCTTCGACGGTGTTCGATCCCAGTTGCGGATTGGAATAGCTGGCAGTTACTGCAAGAGGGGTACCTGACAAACTGTTAGCCAAGAAGAAAATGCCTGTTTGCATCGACTGGTCTGCTGCATTGGCCACCGCCAGTTTTATATGATATGTGGTACAGGGGGTAATTGCTGCAGTTAGTTGGATAACAGTTGTGTAGCCGTTGAAAACAAAACCCGGCGCATGTATTTGTCCTGAGTTGCCGCAACCGGAGCATCCCCCCGAACCGACATAATTGGTAACATAATAATCCGAATTCGACTGGCAGTTGATATTGCTGATTGAGACAGGAAGACTGGTGGAAGGGATCAGCGCTATGTTCATGGAATTGTTGGAATAGGGCCCCGCAATTCCCGGGCCGCTCAGGAATATCCCATTGCCGTCGTTATAGGGTGAATTACAGGGAGGCGCATAGGCTGCATATTCTTCGGATGCCATCAGGTAACTAAGCGTGATCTGATTGCTCTGTGCAATGAAATCAAATTCAAGAATGCTCCCGTTGTTGGTATAGGTTCCGCAAATGGCATTCATGTCAGGGTCGTTCTGAACGACTAAGGATCCAGAGCCTCCCATGCCGGCTGAGGGCGGATTAGGGATGGAGTTTATATTACCGGTCGAAAGCACAATACCGGATCCCATTCCGATGGAACTCAATCCCGAAAAGGTTCCCCTGGAGTTGGTACCTCCGTTATAGGTAACATTACTGAATGAAATGCCTTCCCCAACGAGTGATTGAACAAGTTGTTCAGGACTAATCGTGCTGTTGACGCTGATTTGGCTACAAGCATAAGGTGCTGATAGAATCGCTGTGCCAAGTACAGTGAATATGCAAAACACTGTTTTTAGGTTTATCGACATGACAGGATACTATTTGATACTTATAAAATATGGGAATGAACAGGTAATACATTCAAATAATTACGAAAAGCTAACCGTAAATGTAGGAAATATTAAATATCAATTCAAAGCTGATATACTTCGGCTGAACAGGTTTGCCCCAAGGGGCCAAAGGCACAAAGTGCTCCTTCGGAGACTCCTTTGGGGGGACCCTTCGGGTCGAAATTTGTTTTTCGTGACTTGCTCAGTATAAATTGCTACTATACTGATGTTGTTATTGTGCAACTAAATCATGTTCACCTGCGCAATAATTATCATTCCGACGCTCAGACCTTCAGCACATGAGGATTATTAGTGGTGCTGCGAATGGTGTCAGAGCGCGTTATTACTTATGGTTAGAACATTCAGATTAAACCAGTCTGTAGCCAACACCCGGTTCGGTGATCAGAATTTCGGGAATCGACGGGTTTGCCTCTATCTTTCTCCTGAGCTGGGCTACATGGACCCTAAGGGTTTGGGCATTATCGGCATAGGCATTTCCCCAGAGTTCCTTCATGATGAATGAATGAGTGAGCACTTTCCCGGCATTCCGGATCAACAGGCTCAACAGGTTGTATTCGAGAGCCGTGAGGCGTATATCTTCATTGTTGACTTTCACGACCCTGCTGATCAGGTCGACCGAGAGTCTGCCGGTAGTGAAGAGTGGAGACTCGTCGATATGCAGGGAATGGCGGATGGCCACCCTTACCCGGGCCAGCAATTCACCGGTATTAAAGGGCTTGGTGATATAGTCATCGGCCCCTGAATCGAGCGCCCGGATCATGATCTTTTCGTCATCCCTTACTGTCAGGACAATGATGGGTGTGGATGACCATTCTCTTAATCTTTCCAGCACCTGCAGACCTTCCATATCAGGAAGACCCAGATCGAGCAGAATGACATCCGGGTGCTCCATGGCTGCCATCAGCAATCCGTTCTTCCCGTTCTCGGTCTCAATAACAATATAGTCGTTGGCTTCAAGGGAAATTCGAAGCAATCGCCGGATCTGTACCTCATCATCAACGATTAAGATCTTGGATTTTGTAGCCAGTTTCTCCATTTATCCCGCTATTGGAATGTTAATAATGACAGACAGCCCTTTGCCCGGACGATTGACTGCATTGATTGTTCCCCCGTGGGCTTCGATCAGTGCTTTGGAGATGGTCAGACCGAGTCCGGTGCCTCCGCTCCTGGATCCCGGAACCCTGTAGAATTTATCAAATAAATAGGGGAGAGCGTATTTGGGAACCCCCGGACCGTTATCATCGATATGAAGGGATACACTGTTACCGGAAGCACTGGCCGATATGATGATCTCGCTTCCGGCAGGTGTGTAATAGATAGCGTTGCGCAGGATATTCTGGATTGCCTGCTTCATCCAGTTTATGTCAATCCGTATGGATGGCAGCGGTTCCGACAGCATGAGCCTGAGCACATGATGTGTCAGATCCTCTTTCATCTGATGAGCTACGACACCGATAAGGTCCGAAACATCATACGATTGGAGATCAAGACTCAGGTATCCTGATTCGATCTTCGACATGTCCAGGATGTTCTCTGTGATCTGGTTCAACCGGGTTGCGGATGACTCCAGTTCGCGGCAGATATTCCTCCTGTTTTCAGGATCGGAAGAGGTCTTTTCATCCATCAGGTTTGCTGCGGCACTGCTGATCACAGAAACGGGCGTCCGCAGTTCATGCGACACACTATTCAGCACCGTTTGAAAAAGCTTCTGCGATTCCTCATATACCTGGGTCTCTTTGGCTTTATCAATCGCAATCTCCCGTTCCAACGCTGATGAGATCTGGGTGATAAATGATTTCAGAAAGATCAGTTTCTGGTCGGTGATGGCTGTCCCTGATTCTGTTGATATACCGATGACACCCAGCGCCCCGCTTTGGGAAATAAGCGGGTAGTACTGGATATCTGTATGATCATTGAATGAACGCACTACCTGGGGTTCTTTTAACTCAAACATACGACCGGCATATTCAAATTCCTCATCATTAAACAGTTCCGGGTTCCCGAAAACACGTTTTTCAAGGATCGCTCCATTTTTCTCCTTAAGATACAGGATCGCGTCTGCATTAAAATGCCGTTTGAGTTCATCCCGGACTTTCGATACCAGATCCCTGATCGAACTGGCATTGTTAAGCGATTCAAGCAGAGAATAGAGTAATGTTATATTTTTTTTACTCATTTCCAGATCTGCCTGGTTTTTCCGGAGACGGTTGATAAGCGTGCCACCGGTCACTGCTACTGCCAGGTTGGCAAAAAGAACGATAATATCATGCAGGTTGTCGATATGAAACGTAAGTATAGGCGGAATAAAAAAGAAATTCCATACCATAAAATTCAGCAGTGCCGTCAGCAGAACCGGCCCCCTTCCCAGGAAGAGTGAAAGCAGGGCTGTTAGGATCAGAAAGATCAGCCCAACCGTCTGATAGCCAATGAAATCATTCACCAGAAAACAGATAGCCGCTGTAACCGTAACAGCCAGGATGGCAAGCATGTATTCCTTTATATAACCGGATACATTCCGAAAGCTGGTATCAACAGGAATTGTCTTGTCCTTCATCTTGACTTCGCTAATTTCCATTCCGGGATGTTGTTTTTGGATCCGTTTTATCAGTTTCGCTGTACTCATTTGTAAAGATAGTTTAGCCGGATTAAAATTGCCAATAATCAGATGACTAATCTGATATCTGTTAATGAGGCCGGAAATGTCATCAGAGAGGCTGTTTTCAAGCAGATGGATGACTTTGGCCCCGCTGAGCAGGGCATACGTCAGGTTTTCGTTGAATTGCTTTTTATAAAAGGCATTCTTCCGCTGCCGGGGTTCCACACAGACGATGAACCAGGGGATCTGGCTGCCATGCCTGCCCTGCTTGATCTTCTGGATCAGGGAACCTGCCGAAGATTCAGCGCCTATCACTGCCATGATGCGGTCATGTGAGAGGCTGTCAGCCGTGTATGGACCATTATTATTCACGATGCAAGGATAGCTGAGATTTTATTAATTGCAGATCAAGATTCCGGGGATCGGCATAAAGATTTTGTTAAGCAGATCAGGCTCTTTCTTTGATTTTCCCATCTGGGCATCTTCCGGCAAAATACTCCCGGTTCTGTAAGAGGTTTATAAAATCTTTATTCAGGAGGGACTGAATTTAACAGAAGCCTTATATCATGAAGGATAATTTTGTCGCCTGTAAACAATCCGTACCAGGGCCTTCAGCTGCCATTTAATGTTCAGACCGGCTCAGCGGATGGCAGATGCGATTATATACGGTAAAGATGCTTAACCACGTTCATCCATTGAAAGGAAAGGCAAAACATCATACTAGGCTTCCTCTTGACCAGGCCGCCAAGCAATTTCTGATTGGCAGGGCAAGGAGTCTTTCCGACAGTGCCACATTTCATAAGATATCACTGATTGCATTTCTGGCCTGGATCGGACTTGGTACCGATGGGATATCATCGTCGGCCTACGGCCCCGAAGAAGCATTCCGCTATCTCGGGCAGCATCACAGCCTGGCTTTGTTCGTGGCTCTGGGGACCATCTTTACAATACTCATGATCAGCACCAGCTACAAGCAAATCATCCGGCTTTTCCCGCATGGCGGCGGAGGTTATCTGGTAGCCAGCAAGTTGTTGTCACCAACCATCGGAATGATATCAGGCAGTGCTTTGCTTATTGATTATCTGCTCACTATTACATTGTCGATTTCCAGCGGAGCCGATGCCATTTTCAGTTTTCTTCCATCCCGTTTTCACGACCTCAGGTTACTGGTAGCCGTATCAGCCCTGATCCTGCTTATTATTATCAATCTGAGGGGTGTTAAAGAATCAGTACTGTCGCTTACGCCGATCTTCATACTCTTTATCTCCACGCATGTGTTCATCATCTTCTATATTTTCTTTTCCCGCTCGAATGATATATCCAATCTGGTTGTGCAGAGTTCCGACGATTTCGGTGCGTCGGTGAGCCAGATGGGAGTATTTTCCACTCTGCTCATAATCCTGAAGGCATACAGTATGGGGGCCGGCACCTTTACCGGTATTGAGGCGGTAAGCAACGGACTGCCCATTCTCCGGGATCCGAAACCGGTAACTGCCCGCAAAACGATGAACCTGATGGCTATATCCCTCTCGTTCCTGGTATTTGGACTGCTTATGGGGTATTCGCTCTACAAAGTGCAGGTGAATCCGCTTAAGACGCTGAATGCGGTTTTGCTTGAAACGACAACGTCGGGATGGAATGGGCTGATCGGTTATCCTTTTGTTACAGTCACTCTTTTTTCGGAGGCCGCCTTGTTATTTGTGGCTGCGCAGACAGGCTTTCTGGATGGTCCCAGGATCATGGCCAATATGGCTGCGGATCAATGGTTGCCCAAACGGTTCGCTTCTCTGAGCGACCGGCTGGTAAACCAGCGGGGTGTGCTGATGATGGGCGCAGCCGCAATTGTCCTGATGATCGTGACACGGGGTAAAGTATCGCTGCTGGTGGTACTATACAGCATCAACGTTTTTATCACCTTCACCCTTTCGCAAACCGGCATGGTGCGCCATTGGTGGCTTACGCGAAAAACCGACAAACACTGGCTGAAAGGAATGATCGTCAATGGCATTGGCCTTATCATGACCTCGTTTATCCTGATAAGCGTTACCGTAATCAAATTCGGCGAAGGGGGATGGGCTACACTGTTGATAACGGGAACACTTGCCATCGTTGCATTCAAGATACGGGAACATTATTTCCGTGTGAAATGCCGTTTGCAAAAACTTCGCATCTCGGCTATGCAGAAATTCGAAGAACTGAGTAAAAAAAGTGCGCATAAGAAACAGCGAAATCATCCTTTGCGATATCAATCTGATGCGCCGACGGCCATCATCCTGGTAAGCGGTTTTGGCGGCACAGGACTTACTGCGCTTTTCCAGGTGATTGAGAAGTTCCCGGGGACCTGCACCAATATAATATTCCTGCGGGTTGGACTGATTAATTCGAAGAACTTCAGAGGATCGAAGGAGATGGAACAGTTCAAGGAATCAGTGATCAGCGATGGACAGAAGTATATCCGTTATGCAAATGAACTTGGATATTACGCCCGGCATTTCTGGACAATCGGGACTGATCCTGTACTTGAAATCGACCGGATGATCCCCAGACTTATCAGGCACATCAAGAAACCTACTTTCTTTGGCGGGCAGTTGGTCTTCTCAGTGCGATACAGTCTGGAGGGACTGCTGCATAATCACACCATATTCATGGTACAACGGAAACTTTTCAAACGTGGGCTTCCCGTCATCATTCTGCCGATTAACGTTCCGGATTGAGATAAGATTCTCCTATGCCTGAAATTGCCCGGGCCCCATTGCGTCACTGTTTCGGAAGGAACAGAATTATTAATACAAAAGACTCGGGGAAGCTGACATATGATCAGTTTTGCCTGAACGGGGAATGCCAATTCGTACTTCACTGACACAAAGAATGCTCTTTCCCGGCATTACATCCTCCGCCTTACTGCAATGCGATCAATAAAGAAATCAATTGATCACAGCAAGCTCTGCTCTGTTTCCTTCATCTTGGAATAATCTGTCTGTCTATCTTCATTTACTTCTCATTGATTCTACCGGCATATAACTGGCGGGCGCTTCTCAACGGTTAAGTATTAAGTAGGTGCGATTTCTGTCAGCAGGATGAATATAAGGCAGGTAAGGCATGAGTGCCTGCATTTCCGGGAAGTTGATAAAAAGCGCGCACCGGCAAAGCCGGTGCGC
>CAZJCG010000025.1:0-49191 GCA_964544545.1 uncultured Lentimicrobiaceae bacterium
AACGTCAAACTTTTAAAATATCGCATAATGAAACGATTTCTATTTCTTTCGTGTGTTTTCGCTTTATACGCTTTCGTTGGGAATGCACAGATTACAATCACCTCCGCTGACCTGTCCGTCGTTAATTCCATGATCATTTTTGCTACGGATACGGTTACAGCTGTTTCTCCCGGCGATACGGGGACGGATCAAACCTGGGACCTCCGCAACCTGATTCCCTCCCGGATCGATACCATGCTGTATGAGCCGACTTCGGGGCATCCTAACTGCCAGGCTTATCCCGAAGCGAATATTGTTTACAATGCTTTAACCACCGTGGATGAAACAGGCATGGAACCGGTTTATAATTATTGGTATGTCAAACATGATGACAGCGGGATGAGATTTGTCGGGGCCGAGCATAATTTCATACTTGCCGGGATCTATTCATATACAATGCATTGGAAATACAACCCGCTCTATCTGCATGTTCCGCTGCCACTGAATTATGGTGACAACCTGGTCCAGAATGCTGCGGAAGAAGGATACACCAGCATTAAATACCAGGGAGTTATGGTAGATTCTATGAAAATCATCAACGATAATACCATTACCACCACCGTTGATGCCAGCGGAACTATGATCACCCCCTTCAACACGTTTTCGGTTCTTCGGTTGAAGGAAGTCAAGGTGACCCATCATTATCAATATATCTGGACGGGAAGCGGATGGGAGCTTGATGATGAAAGTATTGACCCTGCTGAAACAGAATACAGATGGTATGCAAACAACTATTTCGAAGTAGGTTCATGCTCCGAAAATGGGAAAAGCGTCGGATTTACCTTTTTTAAATCCTCGACACTGGTTGGCATGGAAGAGCCTTCAAAGCTCACCGAAATTAGCATCTATCCAAATCCGACATCCGGATGGATAACCATCCACTGCGACGAAAAACCACTCAGGCTGAAAGTCAGGGATATTCAAGGTAGTATCGTATCGGAGGGAGAGAATATAAACTGTATGGATCTCAGTTGCTTGCCCCCGGGATTGTATATGCTTGAAATTTATTCAAAATCAGGCGTATCGGTAAATAAGATTATCAAAAACTGATAAATTTAATTGTTATCTGAATTAACAATCATCTGCCGGTCTTTGGAAAGCCGGATTGATTTGTGGTTTTCGATGTCCATAACGGTTTCCGGGATCCTAATTCAGATGGAATTGCAGCGCTAATTGCCTGATCGACAGGCTGCACACCTGAACAATCTCTATTTTATGGAACAGGCTGTACCGCGGCAGCGGCGGATACCTGAAGACCAGCAAGAAGAGCAGGCCGGCTGTTGAGAGGATCTTTTTCATAACTGAGCCAATACCGGATCAAAGTTACTGCTTTTATCCCGACAATGGCCCTGCCTGGCTGCAACAAAGCAGATTCTTTGTAATGATACTTCTTTTAAAGAAGGTATAAACCGGCAGAGATATATTTTCTGTGGTTCTCCGTAAGATCTTTGTGTAACAAGAAACAATAACAAACAGAGCCGCAGAGAATCCACGGAGTTTGGCAGAGAACGTTCAAACCTTGATTTACATTTCAGGATCACTAAGGTTAAATGAAGCAGTAAGACTTTGGGACGGACAGGCCGGATGCCGGAAATCCGCATAGGATCATTTCGTTGCTGTAAGCCGAACATCTCAGGCATTGAAGTCCAGATAAGGTAATAAGGTTCCTGTGGGGGGTTATCTTTCTGTTACTAAGGTTTGATGAAGAAATAAGGTTTAGGATTTGAGCATGCATAATGTCGTTGGGTAAAAGAACCTTATTTTTTCGTTAACCTTAGTAGAAAATTGTGTGTTATAAACCAGAACCTTTTTAGCTTATTTATCTGAACCTCCGGTAATAGTGAAGAGTATAGCCGGTGCTCCTCGGTTGGTGATATGCCGGTTGGCGGATGATAAATAAAGCCGCGTCTTTAGGTCAGGCAGGCAAGCTAACTTCATCCCGGATGGAATTCCATCCGGACAACGTTCATTATTCACCTCTTTTTCGTATATTGCAACTAATAATTCTGTCAGCCGGCAGCCTGCATTTCTCTCCGCAACAGGCAGCATGCGTTTAAACATGCCTATTTGCCGGACTCGTACACCAGGATCTTTATGATCCGGTGGTATCTCCGGGAACCTCCATAAACGATTTCGAATCTTTTAAATGCCAAACCATGAAAACACATGTTTTGAGTATTCTGCTGTTAATGGTATTCTCATTTGCTTCCTTAACAGTGATGTCGCAGGTTGCCATCAATACCGACGGCTCTCTCCCTGACAGTACATCAATGCTGGACGTAAAATCGACCAGTAAAGGAGTGCTTATCCCCCGGATGACGCTGGCACAGATCTCTGCGATCGCGAACCCTGCCAATGGCCTGCTGGTCTTCTGTACCACCAACAATAAAGTCTATGTATTCCTTGGCGCCCTCGGGCTTTGGAATGAACTGGCACTCGGGGCTGCTACTGTCAATCCGCCCTATTATTGTGGCAATCCGATGACCTTCAGCCATGTAGCCGGGGCCATCGCACCGGTGAATAAGACGGTGACTTACGGTACAGTCGCCAGCCTGCCGGGGGAACCTGATAAATGCTGGATCACCAAAAACCTGGGAGCAGACCATCAGGCTACGGGCATATACGACGACACGGAAGAATCGGCCGGCTGGTACTGGCAGTTCAACAGGAAACAGGGATATAAGCATACCGGTTCTGTGAGAACACCCAATACGACATGGATAACCAGCATCACTGAAGCCACTGACTGGCTTGGAGAGAATGATCCCTGTACCTTGTTGCTGGACATCAACTGGCGGGTCCCGACCATGACTGAATGGCTGAATGTGTTCAATGCCGGATCGTGGGTGACTCCCGGAGTGCCATATAATTCCCCTATGAAGATGCATACTGCGGGGAGACTGGATTGTACGTCAGGTGAATTGGAATATCGCGGAGTTTCCGGTTTTTACTGGAGCAGCACCATGGTTACCAATAATTATTCAGGTTGGGGTTTTCAACTCTGGGATAGGGTCATGACTTGGGGCTCGATATTCAAATGCAACGGCCAGCCTGTTCGTTGTATCAGACCATTGTTGCCGCCTGTCACGCCGACAGTCACAACCTCATCTGTTACGAACATTACGCGGTTTGGAGCCACCTGTGGGGGAGAAGTGACTTCCGACGGAGGGGCAAATGTTAGCGCCAGGGGTGTCTGCTGGGCGGTTACCCCGAATCCCACAATTGCCGGCAGCCACACAACCGATGGCACCGGTACCGGAGTTTTCACCAGTACCCTTACAGGCCTGGCCGGCACCACCCTTTATTACGTGAGGGCTTATGCCACCAACAGGATCGGGACCGTCTATGGAAATGAAGTGAGCTTTACAACCCTGGCATGGGCCTGTGGTGATACGATCGTTAAGAATCATGTTGCCGGGACGGCGGCACCTGTAAGCAAAACAACGACCTATCAAACTGTGACCAATGTGCCCGGTGAAACTTCAAAATGCTGGATTACTCAAAATCTTGGTGCCAGCCACCAGGCAACTGCTGTTAACGATGCCACTGAAGCATCGGCTGGCTGGTACTGGCAGTTTAACCGTTTACAGGGGTTCAAACACGACGGATCGACACGGACCCCGAATACAACATGGGTAGCAGGCATCGACCAGAATTCTGACTGGCAAAGCGCTTATGATCCATGCAGTTATTTACTGGGTACCGGTTGGCGGATTCCGACAATTTCCGAATGGGGCAACATTAATGGCGCTGGTGGCTGGGCCAACTGGAACGGTCCCTGGAATTCAGCACTGAAGATACATGCAGCGGGTTTGCTAGGCACCGGCACCGGAAACCTCGAAAACAGAGGGATCAATGGAGGTTACTGGAGTACCACCCAGTATGGAACGACCGAAGGATATGCCCTCTGGCTATCGGCGACATTTTCCTATAACGAGATATGGGCCAAGTCAACCGGTTTTACATTGAGGTGTCTTAAAGATTGAACTGAACGGATTGTAATAGAGCCTCGTAAACGGACATAATACAACACATCTTTTCGTATATTTAAAAAAGTTATACACCACTGAACCGGGAGTTACGGAATAGATTCGTAGTGAGATAAGGTGTGATAATCCTCTCAGGTTTTGTAATCCCTATAGCTTCAGCTAACTCCATCCCGGATGGATTCCCATCCAGATAGCCGTTCATTATTCGCCTCTTTTTCGTATATTGCAATCAATAATTCTCTCTGCCGGCAACCTGTAATTACCTCCACAACAGGCAGCATGCGTTAAAACATGCCTATCCGCCGGACTCGTACAACGGGATCTTCATTATCCGTTGGTATCTCCGGGATACTCCACAAACGACTTCTATTCTTTTAAACGCCAGACCATGAAAACACATGTTTTGAGGAGTATGCTATTATTGGTATTCTCAATTACTTCCATGACAGTTTTATCGCAGGTTGCCATCAATGCCGACGGCTCACTCCCCGACAGTACAGCAATGCTGGATGTAAAATCTACCAGTAAAGGATTGCTTATTCCACGAATGACGCAGGCACAGATAGCAGCTATCGTTCACCCTGCCGACGGATTGATGGTATTTTGTACCACTGATTATAAGTTGTATTTCTATTATGGGCCGCTCGGACAGTGGAAAGAGTTATCACTTGGTACCGGCGCGGTGAATCCGCCTTATTACTGCGGAAACCCAATCACTGTGAACCACATTTCAGGAAGTGTTGCCCCGGTAAATAAAACCGTTACCTACCACACGGTTACGGGGATTCCGGGAGAATCAGCCAAGTGCTGGATCACACAGAATCTGGGATCCGACCACCAGGCAACTGCAGTGAGCGATGCCACGGAGCCCTCAGCAGGCTGGTACTGGCAGTTCAACAAACCACAGGGTTATAAGCACGACGGTACAACCAGGACTCCCAATACAACCTGGAATTCGGCTGCAGGTGATGAGTCCGATTGGCTCCCTGCCAATGATCCATGTGCATTGCTGCTTGCCACCGGCTGGCACATCCCGACATATTCCGAATGGTATGACGTTGATATGGCAGGAAGCTGGAATAACTGGAACGGTCCATGGAATTCGACCATGAAAATGCATGCAGCAGGATCACTTGGATATAGTGACGGTGCATTGTATAACAGGGGTACCTATGGAATATATCAAAGCAGCACAACAACGGGGACTTTGGGCTGGTTTCTGTTTTTCGGCAGCAATTTCAGCGATATAAACCAGGCAAATATAAAAAGCTCAGCCAAGCCTGTACGTTGCATCAGGGAGTGGACCCCAACATCAATTCCTACGGTGACAACAGCAGCCGTCACGAATGTATCACGTTATGCGGCTACCGGGAATGGAGAGGTCACATCGGATGGAGGGATTTTCGTTACACAAAAGGGCTTTTGCTGGAGTACCACCCCTAATCCTACCATCAGCAGTAGTCATCAATATTGTTATGGGACATCAGCCGTGTTTTCATGTAACCTCACCGGCTTGTCGGCCAATACTCTTTACTATGTCAGGGCATTCGCGGTGAATAGCCTCGGTACTGCATACGGAAATGAAGTTTGCTTTACCACAATGCCGGAGTGGACTTGCGGCGATACATTAACAAAGGAACATTTTTATGGAGGTGCTCCGTTGGCTAAAACAACAACTTACAACACGGTGACCAATATACCGGGAGAATTATCAAAATGCTGGATCACACAGAACCTGGGTGCCAGCCACCAGGCAAATGCAGCTGATGATACGACAGAAGCGTCAGCCGGCTGGTACTGGCAGTTTAACCGTTTACAAGGATATAAACATGATGGAACGACACGGACCCCAAACACCACCTGGGTAACTAATATAAACCAGAATTCTGACTGGCAAAGCACTTATGATCCATGCAGTTCTTTGCTGGGTGCGGGGTGGCGGCTTCCGACAATTTCCGAATGGGGCAACGTTAACGGGGCAGGCGGCTGGACTGACTGGAACGGTCCCTGGAATTCAGCACTTAAGATACATGCAGCTGGATTGCTTGGCACCGGCACCGGAAACCTCGAAAACAGAGGGATCAATGGCGGTTACTGGAGTACCACCCAGTATGGTACAACTGAAGGATATGCCCTCTGGTTATCTGCAACGTTTTGCTATAACGAGATATGGGCAAAATCAACCGGATTCTCCGTCCGCTGCGTGAAATAATGCATTCCGGGACCGGCCCGGATCCGACTGCCTGACATCGCCTGCATGAATTGCTGCGCCTCCATGATGTGAAGCACATCACTATATCGTATATTTGATTGACCGGAAGAACTCCGGGAATTTTAAGAGCTCCCGCAGAGTAATTTCCTGTTATGTTAAAATCATTGGTTATACGTGCATTTCTCCTGCCGTTGGTGATCATTCTCATCCCGGCTTCCTGCCTGTGGGCACAGGATCATAATGTGATTATTCATGTCCGCGGAGTATATGAAACGGACGTCAGCATACTGGCCCTCACTGCAAATGGCACTTTCAAACCTTTTACTTCCCTGAAAGGGTTGAAGAACGGAGAAACCGCGACGCTCAGAGTGCCGGCAGACAAACTGCCCGGCATGTTCGTTCTCCGCTTCGATTACAGGGAGAAACAGGAGAGTAACCCTTACCCCGGTGAAAAGAGTATTCTGTTGAACGACCAGGATATCGAACTGTGGGCGCATCCTATGTATAGCAATAATCCCGACAGTACGTGGTTTCAGAACGACGAGCGCGAAAATGCGGCATGGACCGCTTTTTCAAAGGAGAACAGCAATCGGAAAGAAAAACTGGCTTTGTTGCAACAGTTCCTGATGAATTATGACGATACGGGTTCCGGCTTTTATCGGCAGGGAGTAAAAGAATTTGAAAAGAGAAGGACGGAATACAACGGATGGCTCAACGGGAAAGCCCGGGAAGATCAGGCCCTGTTCGCTGCCAGCCTTTACAGGTTCCAGTTTGTACCCGAAATACCGTGGGAAGGTACTGAAAAGGACCGGCTTATAAGTGTCATCACGCACTACTTCGACGGGGTGGATTTCAATGATCCAAAGATCATACGGACGTCCCAGATGAACGAGTGGATGAACAACTATGTGAACCTGCACGGACAAATGGCTACGAGCCTGGCTTTGCGTGACTCGATCATACCGGCTGCCGCAAAGTCCGCCATCGAAAAAGCCCGACAGGGAGATCCTGCCGTTTATGGATGGATGGTGGACTATTTCTACAGAGGTTTCGAGGCCAATAATATTCCTGCTGGCATGAAAACACTGCAACCCTACCTGGATGACCCAGCCTGCCTCACATCCAAACGAATGGAGATCGGACGAAGGATAAAGGGAATGGAAACACTAACAGCCGGAAGCCGTGCGCCCGAAATTGAACTGAAAGATCTTCAGGGAGGTCTTTTTACCCTTAGCAACTATCAGCCTGAAACGGATTATCTGTTGCTCTTCTTCTGGTCGGCCGACTGCAGCCATTGCACGGAAACCGTTGAAGCATTGTACCCCTGGCATCATACTGAAACAATCCGGAAGAAATTGTCGGTCCTGGCAATCAGCCTTGATGATTCCGAAACGGAGGTCAAAGCCTGGGAACAGAAGATCAGGGCTCTGGAAGGCTGGAAACACCTTAGGGCTCCCGGCGGGGTAAACAGCAAGGTAGCTGCAGATTATTTCGTGCTGGCCACTCCGGTAATGATCCTTCTGAATGCGAAAACAAAAGAGATCCTGTCACTGCCAACCGGCTTCGCAAAGCTCAGGGAAGATATGGATAACCGATTGAAGTGAGAGTTGTATTTCAATCCGTTCACCCATCCGGTCATAACCGGATGAACGATATTCTGTTATTCCGGTTGCAAGGAAAATGACTTATTGCATCCTGTCAGATGGCCTGATGAGAAAAGTTAGCAAGGTCAGTGTGCCACTTTAATAAAAATCATATAAAATGAATTTGATTATGTACTGATAATATTTACTTTAGCATCCTTAATAAATTTTATTTTGTTTGTTGCCATACTTCCTGTTTGAGATTACTTTCCGAAAAGTACTTCATACTTATTAAAGAATGAAAAGGATAGTTTTCCTGGCTGCGCTGGTCTTTTTATACATGTTGGGGAATGCGCAGTATTGTACGAATGACAATCGTTTCACTGAGACAGCAGTATTTACTGACGAGCAAATCTGTTCAGAACCTGGGGTTATTTATGGTTCTGCCCCGGCAGTTACGGGGCAGATGCAGGATCTCATCCTGAACATATATTACCCTTGTGAAACGTACGATACGCTGCCGAAACGTCCACTAATTGTATTGATGCACGGAGGTATGTTCCTTTCCGGCAGTTTGACCCATCTCGATTCCACCTGCCAGGAGTTTGCAAAGAGAGGTTTCGTTGCGGCAACTATTGAATATCGTCAGGGATGGGAATATGTTGATAATTGTCAGGCAGTTACAGTGCCAACAGTCATCTCCGCCGACCGTGCAATTTACAGGGGCATTCAGGATCTTCACGCGTCCATGCGATATCTGGTACACAATGCCGGAGAGTATAAGATTGATACGGCCTGGGTTTTTTGCGGAGGAGTAAGCGCCGGTGCTTTTGCTGCGGTCGACATGGCCTTTATCAAGCCGGAACAACTTTACAACCGCTGGCCATACTGTAACGATCCTAAATTTGGTCCGCCACTGGGTTATTTGAATGCCTCGGGCAATGACCTTACAGACAGCTTCACCATCAAAGGCTTATTCCACAACTGGGGAAGCATTGTGGACATCAACTATATCCAGCCTTCCAATGTAATTCCGGTCATCAGTTTTGCAGGAGATGAGGACAAACTTTCACCGATTGATTCAGGATTCTTTCTGGGCTGTAGCCATTATGACCTGATGTTCGGATCAAGAGCGATCTGTGACCGGCTTACAGATTATGGCTCCTGTTCCGAGATGAATATTAAGGTCAACGGAGGGCATGGAGTATATAACGACACCTATGAACAGGGAGTGTTCCGGGTAGCTAAAGCTTCATGTTTCTTCAAAAGCCTGTTCTGCAACAATTGCTCTTCGGTAATCTATACCGACAGCGTTCCGGCAAGTTGCAGCCTCTATACCAGCCTCCGGGAACTTCCTGCACATCAGGCATTGCAGACGGACCCGAATCCCAGTAATGGCAGGATCATGATAAAGAGTGAGTCTCCTATCGGAAGCCCTGTTAATATCTACGATATCCGCGGAATACTGATTCACCAGGAACCTCTGACCTCTGCTGAACAGGAGCTGGACCTCGACGACCTGGAAAAAGGCATCTATGTGATTGAAATTGAGTCAGCCCGATCAAAGATCATTATTCAATAAACCGGCATATTTGCCGGAATAATGGTGTCTGGAATTTGTCGTGGAGGATGGCAATGCCTTGTCTGCATTGCCTTTTCAAATACGATCCATCTGTATGTGTGGAGAATTTTCAGGAGCCGGAGCCCTGATTAAAAACTACAATCCGGAAAGAGTCGTAAATTCTTTCGCGGATTTAAAAAATTGAAGCATCTTAGTAGATCAATAAAACCCGACAACTTTTATGCTAGCTGTTTTCATTGCATACCTGGTCATCACCATGGGCATCGCATGGTGGTATTCGCGCGGTAACAGGACTCATGAAGGATTTGTCCTCGGAGGAAAGAGATTTTCGGGAACAGCCCTGGCGCTTTCGGAGCGGGCAACAGGAGAATCAGCCTGGCTGTTGCTTGGGCTGACCGGTTATGCCTATTCCGACGGACTGAGCGCGATATGGGTCGCCCTGGGTTGTGTGATCGGCATCCTTTTTATCTGGTTCGTTATGGCGGGACGATTGCGTAACGAAACCGACAGGACCGGATCGATGACCGTGTCAAGCCTGATCGCCCGGAAAATTCCCGGTTCGGAGCGTTCCATAGCAATGCTTTCCGCCCTGATCGTCGTATTTTTCTTCGTTTTCTATATCGCTGCACAGTTCAGCGGATCAGGGAAAGTCCTTAACAAGACTTTCGGACTGGATCCTTTCTGGGGAATCATCATTGGCTCCATAGTAGTGACCTTCTACTGTGTTATGGGTGGTTTCATCGCTGTGGTGGTTACGGATGTGTTCCAGTCGATATTGATGATCTTTACACTGGTTGTGTTCCCGGTAATTGCTTTTCTGGTTGCGGCAGGACATAATGTTGAACTGGTTCAGGCCATCTCTCAGGCCGGACCGGAATATCTTTCGTTAACGCACGGACTGACCGGCTCCTCTGCCTTCATCCTCGTGCTGAGCGGTCTGAGCTGGGCGTTGGGATATACCGGTCAGCCGCAATTGCTCACACGCATGATGGCTATCAGGGATCAGAAAGGCGTGAAAACGGCAAGGTGGGTGGCTTCATCCTGGACACTCCTGGCCTATGTCGGGGCGATCCTGATCGGACTGTTCGGCATCGCATTTGTCCAGGGCGGAATGCTCGGACAGGAGGCTTTTAAACTATCGGAAGACGCCGAAAAGATCCTCCCGGTGATGGTGGTCGCACTTGTCAACCCGATCCTTGCCGGTATTCTCCTCTCGGGTGTAATCTCAGCCATGATGTCGACGGCTTCATCGGAGTTAACGGTATCTTCCGCCTCCATCACCGAAGATATTTACTCCAACCTCACGAAGAAAAAGACCTCCCCGAAAAAGATGCTTTATCTGAACCAGGGAATGACCCTTGCCGTAGGAGCAGTTGCTATCGTAATGGCTCTGACTATGCAGGATACAGTATACGGGCTGGTATCCTATGCCTGGTCCGGGATAGGTTCTTCCTTCGGCCCGGCCCTGCTGCTGCTTCTTTTCTGGAAACGCTTCTCCCGCGCAGGGATCTTTGCCTCCCTGATTTCCGGCACCGTTTCAACTGTGATCTGGAAAAACTTCTTTGAGGTATCTACCGGGGTATCGGAAAGGCTCGCCAGCTTTGTCTTTTCTTTCCTTATGGCAGTGCTTTTCTCCTTATTGATTCCGGAAAAAAGGAAATAGTCCCGGTATTTCTGGCCGGGGAATGAAAAGATCATCGGGTAACAGATACGAATCCGCTTACTGTAAATGCAGGAATGAGCAAGGTTTCAGCCTGACCGGCTGACAGAAGCAATAATTCAGTGAATTGAAAAACTTCAGGCGACAATCACCTGGATGCCGGCATCTTCCATCCTCTTTTTATCCTCTTCAGAGATGCCGCTATCGGTTACTACCGTATCAATCCTGTTATTCGGACATATAAAAGCCAGGCTTTTCCGGCGGAATTTTGAGGAATCGGTCACTACGATCACTTCCCTGGCAATATCAATCATGATCTGGTTCAGGTAAGCTTCTTCCATATTAGGGGTCGAGATACCGGTCCGCGTATCGAAGCCGTCAACTCCTAAAAACACCTTGTCAACATAGAAATTTTTAAAATTCCGCTCGGCCAGTGGGCCAATCAGTGAGAGCGAGTTCTTACGAAGCACCCCTCCGGGGATGATCAGACTTATATTCTGGTTGCCAATCAACTGGTTCGCAATGTTCAATGCGTTCGTGATAACCGTAAGATTTGACATCGAATCCTGTATATTCTTGACCACTTCTAGCGTTGTGGTTCCTGAATCAACAATAATGGTATCGGAGTCTTTGATGAGTTTGGCAGCAGCTTTCCCGATACGGCTTTTTTCAGCCATGTTCAGTTTGTGTTTTTCTCCCAGCTGCTGATCGTAACTCACTACATGCTCCAGACTCATTGCACCGCCCCGGGCACGGATCAGCAATTTTTTAACTTCAAGCTGCTCCAGGTCGTTTCTGATTGTCACCTCACTCACTCCGAACTCTTTACTCAGATCCTGAACAAATACCTGATTATTCGCCGAAAGCATTTTCAGGATATTCATCCTTCGTTCAACCGTGCTTTGTTTGTTAGCTTTTACCATAGTTCAACCGTGTTGATGGGATCATATCTCAAATCCCGACATACCAAAGATAAGATATTTCCAATGTTCCCATTTTGCCAGATCCACCGCATGCGAATACTGGCTTTAAAGATAACGAAACTTTTCAACCTTCTTATACAAAGCTAAAGAAAATTATTCAAAGCCTAAACGAAATGATAAAAAACTATATATATTTGTAGCGAAAGTAAACGAAAGATTATATTAATGCGTTCCGAAATGAATATATGGAATATTCCGACAGGGAAGCTTGAGGAGTTCGGAGCTCTGAAAACTGCAACAGAGATTTACGGTCAGCCTGGTCTGTGGAGGAAGGTCTATGATAAGGTAATTGCTGAAAAACCGATGATCAGGAGTTTTCTTGGCAAGGCGGAGAAACAGGGCTGTGCCAGGATAATTCTCACGGGGGCAGGATCAAGTGCCTTTATCGGAATATCATTACAGGGAGCATTTCTCCGCAACCTTAAACATATTACCTCTGCCATAGCGACGACCGATCTTGTGACACACCCCTGTGATTTCCTTGAAAAGGAGACGCCGGTTTTGCTGATCAGTTTCGCCCGTTCGGGAAACAGTCCCGAAAGTGTTGCTGCGGCAAAGGTCGTTGACAACTATTGCAGGAGTGTTTTCCACCTTATTATTACGTGTGACGTTTCCGGTGCTCTGGCCAGGTTTGAAACCCGGTCGGAGAAATATGTTTTTGTACTTCCCGAAACAGCTAACGACCAGAGCCTGGCCATGACCGGAAGTTACTCAGGTATGCTGCTGGCCGGCTTGCTTATCGCCCGGCTCAATGATATTGAGAAGTTTGAAGAACAAATCACCCTGCTGCAACAATACGCAGGCAAGCTGTTGAATCAGTATTCGGAAGACTTCAAAAAACTGGCTGAAATTGATTTTCAACGGGCTGTTTTCCTCGGTTCCGGGCCTTTGTACGGCACTGCCATCGAATCGCAACTGAAACTCCAGGAACTTACCGATGGGAAAGTCATCTGTAAAAATGATTCATTTCTTGGTTTCCGGCACGGTCCCAAAGCAGTGATCGATGAAAAAACACTCATATTTTTTCTCATATCCAATCAGGATTATGTCTGGCAATATGAACGCGACCTGATGGATTCGATGATTAACGGACATAAGCCTTTGTGCCAGATTGGTCTGATTGAATCAGGCAAGGACACGAAACTCGATAAGTTATTTATCCTTTCGGATGGTGAAAGCCGGCTTGAAGAAGATTTCCTTCCGGTGATCAGCGTATTGCCTGCACAGATGCTGGGCTTTTTCAAATCGCTGCAGTTGGGATTAAGTCCCGACCTGCCTTCAATAAGCGGTGCCATCTCCCGGGTTGTTAAAGGAGTGATCATATATCCTTTTAAAGAACAGGTACGATGAACAGGGAGATCCGACAGAGAGCCGACAGAGAGGGTCTTCCGCTTATGGATTTCATCCTGAAGAGGATGGATAAGGTTAAAGAAGCGGATGGGATCAGCCGTACCATATTTGCCGCCTGCCCCAACTCCATCTCTGTCATCAGGGCGTCCCTGCGTGCGGCTAAGCGCTGGAACAGCCCGGTTAAATTTGCTGCAACCCTTAACCAGGTTGACACCGATGGTGGCTATACCGGTCTTACGCAGCAGGAATTCGTCAACACGATCCGGATCGAAGCCCAACGGCTAAACCTGGAGGTTCCTGTGATAATTGCCGTCGACCATGGAGGCCCCTGGCTGAAAGATGCCCATGCCCGGACAGGTATGTCCTTTTATCAGACATTCGATGCCGTGAAAAAATCGTTTGAGGCTTCGGTTGAAGCAGGTTACGATCTTATTCACGTCGATCCTACCGTAGATATCACCCTGCATGCCGGCGAACGGATATCCATCGAAACCGTTGCCGAACGAACGATCCGGCTGATTGTCCATGTGGAATCCTTCAGGCGGGAAAGAGGCTTTAAACGCATTGCCTACGAGGTGGGGACGGAAGAAGTGCACGGGGGACTTGCTGATATCTCAACTTTCCGCAAGTTCCTCGACCTTCTGAAGTCAGGCCTTCATGAACAGGGACTGGATGATGTGTGGCCTTGTTTTATAGTTGGCAAGGTCGGCACCGACTTACACACTTCCACCTTCGATCCGGAAACAGCAAAGGAATTGTCTTCCATTGCCCGTGAATACGGGAGCGTTATAAAAGGTCACTATACGGATAATGTAACAAATCCCGGAGATTATCCCGCCTCGGGCATGGGTGCAGCCAATGTCGGTCCTGAATTTACGATAGCCGAATACGAAGGCCTGATGGAACTTGAAAAACTTGAAAAAGAGTTTTTTGCTCAGGCAAAAGTGGCTTCCTGTTCCAGGATAGGATTATATTTACAGGAAGCGGTGATTGCTTCAGGAAGATGGAAGAAATGGCTTCTGCCCGGCGAAGATGCCGGGAATTTTGAACTCATTCCTGCCGGCCGTCGTCAGTGGCTTATCAGTACGGGATGCCGGTATATCTGGCAAAACGATAGTGTAGTTGCTTCGAGGGCTAAGCTCTATAACAACCTTGAAAATAACGGGATCCCGGCCGGAGAGATCGTTCTCTCAGCCATAGAACATTCCATGGACCGGTATTTTGCCGCTTTTAACCTCAGAGATCTGAACGACCTAATCTGACAGGATATGAAGACTGTTGATGTTATTGTTATCGGTGAACTCAATGTGGATATCATCCTCAACAGGATCGACAGGTTTCCGGAAATGGGCAAAGAAATCCTGGCCGGCGATCTTGATATGACCCTGGGCAGCTCATCGGCCATTTTTGCCGGGAACCTGAGTTCATTGGGCAGCAAGGTTGCTTTTATCGGAAAGATCGGGAATGACGGATTTGCATCCACCGTGATCGGCAGTCTGCAGTCGATGGGCGTCGACACCTCACATATCATCCGCTCGGGCAATCTCAATACCGGGGCTACCATAGTGCTCAACTTCGGGAACGACAGGGCTATGGTCACCTATCCCGGCGCCATGGAAGACCTGATAATGGAGGACATCGATATTGCTTTTCTCAAAACCGCAAAGCACCTCCACTTTTCGTCCATCTTTCTTCAGCCGGGAATAAAAGCTTCTCTTCCCTGGCTTTTCAGGCAGGCCAGGAACCTGGGATTGACCACTTCGCTGGACCCCCAGTGGGACCCTGCCGAAAAATGGGAAATTGATCCGGAGCAACTGTTGCCTCACCTGAACGTTTTCATGCCCAACCGGGCTGAATTCCTCAACCTCCTGGCGTCTGATTCCATTGAGAAAGGAATAGAGAAAGTAAGGAAACTGGCTCCGGAACTGATCCTGGTGATCAAGGACGGAACCAATGGCGCCTATGCCTGGAACGGGGGAAAGATCATCCACCAGCCGGCCTTCCTGAATGAGAATCCTGTAGATTGCATCGGGGCCGGCGACAGCTTCAACTCCGGATTCATAAGGAAATTCACCTCCGGGGCTTCTCTGGAAGCATGCCTCGAATATGGCTCTCTTACCGGAGCGGTCTCAACGACCTGTGCCGGGGGTACCGGCGCATTCGCCGACATGAAGAAGGCTGGTGAAATTGCAGCCGGCACTTTTAACAAAAAACTCTGAAAGGACCGATCATGAAACTGCAGGAGAAATTATCACAATATCAGAGCAGCGGGCGTGCAATCCTTGCCGCCAACTTCTACAATTATGAAACCCTGGCAGGAATCCTGAAGGCAGCAAAGGCCGAAAATGAACCGGTGATCCTGCAACTCTCCGAGAGTTCCATAAACTATCTCGGGCTTGAGATTGCCGCAAAACTGGCCAGAGCAGGTCTGTCGCAGTTCGGCGTCGAAGGATGGCTGCACCTCGACCACGGAGCTACGCCGGAACTGGCAAAACGTTGCCTCGATGCAGGCTTCGACAGTGTTATGATCGACGGCAGTGAAAAAGCTTATGAGGAAAATATCCGGATGACCAGCCAGGTGGTTGAAATGGCAAAATCGTATGGCGCCAACGTGGAAGCAGAGCTGGGATTCATCGCAAAACTGGGACAGGAAAATGATGCCGACGGTTTCACGAAAGCATCCCAGGCCCGCGAATTTGTTGAACGCACCGGCGTGAATGCACTCGCAGTGGCCATTGGCTCCGCTCATGGCTTTTATAAACAGGAACCGAAACTGGACCTTGAACGGCTTTCGGAAATCAGGAGCAGCGTTCCTATTCCTCTTGTGCTGCACGGAGCCTCCGGAATCCCGGATGAGATGCTTAGAAATGCCATTCAAAGGGGAATCGCCAAGGTGAACCTGGCCACCGAATCAAAAAATGCTTTCATGAAGGAACTCAAAGCCATACTTGCCTCCAGCGACGAAATCGACCTGCGAAAGACATTTCCGCCGGCCATTAACGCTGTAAAAGAGATCATTACCAAAAAAATACGGATCGTAAGCATGAAATAATGCAATGATCGAAAACACAACACCATGAAAAAAACGCTACTCTTCTTCTCCTTCACACTCTTTCTGATCAGCACATCCCTTGGTCAGAGCAAACAGGCTAACCAGATTTTACTCCGCAACTACAATCCGGTTTCCATATATGCTGTTCCGGTCAATATTCCTGCAAAGGCTAAGTTTCCGCTGATCGACATGCATTCGCATGACTATGCCACCAGTGTTTCCGACCTTGATAAATGGGTTGAGACTATGGACAGGATGGGAATTACGAAGACCATTGTCCATACCATGGCTACGGGTGCCCGGTTCGATTCACTGGTTGAAGTTTACGGGAAATATCCTGACCGGTTCGAACTCTGGTGCGGTTTCGACTACACCGGTTATGACAAACCGGGTTTCGGCCCTGCTGCCGTTAAAGAACTGGAACGTTGCTTTAAAAAAGGAGCTAAAGGAGTAGGTGAACTGGGCGACAAAGGCGAAGGGGAAATCTATTCAAAGCCGGTACCGGGATACGGACTGCACCTCGATGACCCACGCATGAAACCGCTATATCAGAAATGTGCCGAGTTGCACATGCCCATCAATGTTCACGTAGCCGAGCCTTACTGGATGTATCTGCCAACCGACAGCACCAACGACGGACTGATGAATGGCGCCAACTGGCATGTAAATCTGAAACCGGGAATGCTTAACCATGAACAACTGATCCGGTCACTCGAAAATGCCGTTCGCGATAATCCCAACACCTTATTTATAGCCTGCCATTTTGCCAACTGTGAGTATGACCTTTCCAAGCCGGCAAAAATGCTTGAAAAATATCCGAACCTTTACCTGGATATCTCGGCCCGGTATGCCGAAACAGCTAATATCCCCCGGTACATGGCTTCATTTTATGAAAAGTACCAGGACAGGCTTATCTATGGAACTGATATGGGAATGGATCAGCACATGTATCAGGTCACTTTCAGGGTTTTGGAAACGGCCGATGAACATTTCTATGAATCCCAGATGTTTGGATATCACTGGGCCTTAAATGGCTTTGCCCTTCCTGACAGGATCCTGAAAAAACTCTATTCCGAGAATGCGAAAAAAATACAACGATATGAGATCAACCGGCAGTAGTCCACTCATCCTGTCTGCAGCATTCATGGCTGCTTTCCTGGCATTTTCGTGTTCAGGTACAAAAAAATCCGTCGAAAGCGGAAGCCTCAGACTGGAGGTTGACGGGATGATGCATACCCTCATTACCGATGACTCCGCTTCAAAAAAACTGATGCAGGGTTTTCAGGCATCAGAGTATGTTGTAGCCGGAGCCGATACCCTTTTCGATTTCAGGCTTGAATCCACTAAGACAGGTAAAGTGGATGATTTTGCCGGGAAGGGCAGGTCCTGGACCTATACCGGAACTGCTGCAAATTCAGGCATTGCATTGTCAAAAGTACTATCGGTAAATACATATAACGATTTCCCGGGCTGGGCATTTCTGGATGTGAGTTACATCAACACCGGCAAGAACGACATCATTGTGAATGCCTGGACAAACCACAACTACCAAATCGAAAGCAACAACGACAAGCCCGATTTCTGGTCGTTCCAGCCCAGTTCAACCGGTAACCGGAAAAGCTGGGTGCTTCCGGTCGACACCGGGTTTTACCAGAAGAACTTCCTGGGGATGAATGATCCCGATTACGGGGGCGGAATGCCGGTGCTGGATATCTGGCGTAAAGACGGCGGTATCGCTATCGGCCACACTTCCATGTACCCGGAAACCGTCTCGATGCCTGTAAACATGCCGAAAGACAAGTCAACAGCACAGATTGGGATAAATTATCAGTTGCCTCAGGCCGATACCCTTCACCCCGGTGATACCCTCAGGACAATCCGCACTTTCGTGACAGTCCATCGCAGTGATTATTTCAATACGCTGAAAAGCTTCAGCCTTTTCATGCAAAAACAGGGAATGGTACTGCCGGCTTCCGAACCACTTGCTTTTGAACCCATGTGGTGTGCCTGGGGATACATGCGTGGTTGTACGGTTGATGAGATCATTGGCTCATTGCCGAAAGTGAAGGAACTTGGGTTTACCTGGGTAACCGTCGACGACGGATTCCAGCAAGCTGAAGGAGACTGGCAGCCCAATCCGGCGAAATTTCCAAACGGGGATGCCGACATGAAGAAACTCGTGGATGCCATTCACAATGCCGGTTTTAAAGCTCAGCTCTGGTGGGCGCCCATTGCTGTTGACCCTGGCACAAAACTGCTTGCCCAACACCCGGATCTGATTTCAAAAAACAGCGACGGAAGCCCTCAGATCATCACCTGGTGGGACAGCTACTATATGTCGCCGGCCTATCAGCCCACGCTTGATCATACCCAAGCAATGGTTGAGATGTTCATCCGGGATTGGGGATACGACGGGCTCAAACTCGATGGTCAGCATCTGAATGCCTGTCCTCCTGACTTCAATCCGGAACATAAATCCGTCAGTCCTTATGAAGTCCCGAAGCACATGCCGGATGTTTTCAGACTGATCTATGAAACTGCCAGGAAGATAAAACCGGATGCAGTGGTTCAGTTATGCCCCTGTGGCTGTGCCATGTCCTTCTACAATATACCATACACCAATCAGTTCGTTGCCTCCGATCCTGTAGGAAGCACCCAGGTACGATCGAAAGGGAAGACATACAAGGCGCTGGCTCCGAATACCGCCTATTTCGGTGATCATGTGGAACTCAGCGACAACCGCGATGATTTTGCCAGCACTATCGGTGTTGGCGGCGTTCCGGGCACCAAATTTACCTGGCCGAAGGATAATCCTACCTCATCGGAAAAGAATCTCCTGAAGCCTGAAAGGGAAAAGGAATGGGCGAAGTGGATCAGCATTTACAAGACTCACATGCTCTCCAAAGGTGATTATCTCGGCGGATTGTACGATATCGGTTACGATTTGCCGGAAACCCATGTGATCCGGAAAGCCGACACCTTATTCTTTGCTTTTTACGCCAGTGAATGGAAAGGCGAAATAAAACTTAAAGGCCTTGAAAAAGATAATTATCAGGTGGTGGACTACGTGAACCATGAGGTGAACGTGACAGTGAATAAAGATAAACCGGTAATTGATGCCACTTTCAGGAAATACCTGTTGCTCATGGCTTATCCGGTAGGGGAAAAGAAGGAATAACACCAATGATCCTTTGGATGAGGTAACAGAAAACCCGTAACCGAAGAAAAATACAGCTGATAATGTTGAAAACCAGGCATCTTAATCCAAAGTATTATTTCCGGCGGGGGAAACCTCCTCCAGAAAAATGGTATAGAAATCTGCCTGTCTGATCCCGGTAAAGATTCCTGTTTACCCACAATAAAAAGCATAGCAATGAACAATAAATCAACTAACCAAAATTCACCATTATGAGAAAACAATTGATTCTGTTTGTATTGCTCCTTATGGGAGGAATGCAGGCCGTACTAGCACAAAAGACCATAACGGGCAAAGTTGTCCAGGATGACGGCAGCGGTATACCTGGTGTAACGGTGGTCGTTTCCGGGACCAGTGTCGGAACCACTACCGATATATCCGGGAACTACAGCCTCAAAGTACCGGCCGATGCCAAAGCACTGAAGTTTTCTTATATCGGGATGAAAACGATTGAAATTGAGATCGGCCCGAAAAAAGTTATCGATGTCACGCTGGAAGCAGATGTCACCTCTCTCGATGAGGTTGTGGTCGTTGGCTATGGAACCCAGAAAAAGAGGGACCTTACAGGAGCTATCGCTTCGGTTAAGTCAAGCGATATTCTTGTTTCATCCAATGCCGATATCGGCCATGCATTGAAAGGCAAGGCCGCAGGTCTGATGATACGCGAGAACAGCGCTCAGCCGGGCGGAGGTCTGGATATCCTCATCCGTGGCGCCGGTTCACAGCTTGCCAGCAACGCACCATTGATTGTTGTTGACGGTTTCCCCATTACCGAACTTCAGTTGCCCGAAAGCAGTGAAATTCGCTATGTGCCTGGGACCCAGAGCGTACTCAACACCTTCAACCCCAACGATATCGAATCAATAGAAGTATTGAAAGATGCCAGCGCCACAGCAATCTACGGATCAAGGGCTGCTCACGGGGTTATTCTCATCACTACCAAGAGAGGTAAGGAAGGCCGACCGGTTGTGCAGTATTCAACTTCGTATGCATACCAGAAATATCAGAATTCCTTCGATATACTGCCACTGAACGAATGGATGCAGGTACGCAATGAGGCAGGTATGGAAGACTGGATGTTTAATAATCATGTTATTCCCTGGGGTACAAAAACAATGGATGAAGTGCTGGCCGATCCCAATGTTGTTCCGTATCACAAGCTCTATACACAGAATGCCATCAACAATGTAGGCAAGGGAACCGACTGGCTTAGCCTTGTTACCCGCGAGGGTAGCATTGCCCAGCACAATGTAACCATTACCGGAGGCACAAAAGCCACCAAATATCTCCTCTCGGGCAACTATTACAACTACAAAGGCATCATTGCCAATGCCGATTTCAAACGGTATTCGGTAAGGGCTAACCTTGACCAGGAAATCAATAAATTCATCAAGGTAGGGATGAACATTGCCGCCAGCCGTATCAACAACCAAAACAGTAGTCTTGGTGGCGACAGGTGGGAAAATTCAGGATTGATCCGCGCCGCTTTGCAACAAGGCCCGCACATCAGAGCCATTGACGAAGACGGCAATTATCCGCTTAACCCGCAGTTATCGCTGCAGCCCAACCCCTACTCATTGCTTAACATTTCCGACCTGGGCCGTATCGAACGTACCACCATTAATTCGTATGTTGATATCACCCCGGCGAAAAACCTGCTGGTGAAATTCAAAGCCGGTATTGACCGTGGTATGACAGGCCGCTGGACATACCTCCCGCATACAACCCTTCACGGCGCACTCGAAAACGGAAAAGCAAACATCACTACCCAGGACAAAAACTCATACCTCATCGAAGGTACTGTTAACTATTCATTCAATGCCGGCAGCAATAACAGGTTTGTTGCACTGGCCGGCGTTTCCGAAGAGAAATTCATCGACCGCTACAACGAAGAAGGAAATACCGGTTTCCTTACCGACGCCTTCCTCTGGAACAACCTCAATGCCGGTACGGGAACCAAAACAGTGAAATCGGGCGGCAGCGACAACCTGATGGCTTCCTATTTCGGACGACTCAATTATACCTTCATGGACAGGTACCTGATCACCATGACCCTGCGTACCGACGGCGCCAGCGTGTTTGCCCGCAACAACAAATGGGCAACCTTCCCCTCGGTAGCTGTTGGCTGGAATATTGCCGAAGAGCCATTCTTTGACGGCGTCAAGGATAAAGTTTCGCAACTCAAACTCAGGGTTAGCTACGGCCAAACAGGTAATGCCTCCATCGGCAACAACGCTTTTGCCGCTTATGGCGCCTATCCGGCTTATCTTACTGCCGACGAAGTAAAACATATAGGCGTTTCTCTGTCGAGACTCGAAAACCCTGACCTGAAATGGGAAACCACCACCGAAGCAAACTTTGGCCTCGATTTCAGCATTTTCAACGACAGGGTGAGCGGTTCACTGGAACTGTTCAACCGCGTAATTTCAGACCTGCTCTACTTAAAACCCATCAACTCCTATCACGACGTTAACTACGTGATGGCCAATGTGGGTGAAACCCAAAGCAAAGGTTTCGAACTCACTCTTGTTTCGAACAACATTACCCGCAACGACTTCCAATGGAAGACCATGTTTTCGTTTTCAAGGTATAACGACACCTGGCGTAAACGTGCCGACGACTGGAAACCTAGTGTTTATCAGAGTGACGATGATCCTATTAATGCCGTTTATTCATATATCTCTGATGGCATTATGCAGGTTGGCGATGTGGTTCCTGCCCAGCCGGAATTATTACCCGGTATGATAAAAATTAAGGACCTGGACGGCTATGTAAGGGATGACTCAGGTAATCCGGTAGTTGACGAAAACGGCCGCTTCCTCCGGACAGGCGAACCCGATGGTATCATTGACGATGCCGATACAAGACTCCTGGGTACCAGCGACCCTAAAGTCATTGTCGGTATGTCGAACATGCTTACATACAAGAACTTCACTCTGAATTTCGACATCAATGGCATGTTGGGACGGCAGATGGTTGACCCGAACTATACGGAATACGGTGTAAGCGCCGAAGGAATTTATACTTACGGATACAATGCCCTGAGAACGGTTAAAGACCGCTGGACACCTACAAACCCCTCCACCACGCATCCTTCATCATATTACGGATGGTCAGACGACGGAGCCGGCGATTTCTTTTACCAGAAAGCATGGTTCCTCAGGCTGCAGAACATCTCAATCGGGTACAAGCTTCCTTCGAGTTGGGTTGGAAAAGTACTGCAGGAAGCCAGGGTTCATCTTGATGCCCAGAACCTCTTCGTGATCACTCCGTACACCGGTATTGACCCCGAAACCGATTCCTATACAGCAGCCTATCCGAACATTAGAACCATCACTGTTGGTCTTAATGTTATCTTCTAACCTGTAAAATGTAAAGCCATGAAAATGAAAAAGATATTAGCATTCTTGTTGATTGTTATCTTCTTCGGCAGTTGCACCAAGGATCTTAATCCTGTTGACTACACCGATATAAATCCAAGCATTTTCCCGCAATCGGAAGCTGATGTTGAGGCAATGGTTTATGCTTGTTATTACCCGCTCAGAGGATCGTGGTGGGATGGATTAAATTCAACCTCTGAACGGGGCATTATGTTCGTGCTCGATGCTACTACCGAGATTCTTTCGGGCAAATTCAGCGTTCAGGAGTACGGCCATTTGCTCAACTATGGTCCTGAAGACGAAGACATTACCTATTTCTATGATGGGAATGCTTCAACACCCGGATCAGGATTTTACAATAAGATCAGCCGTATGACGCTGGCTATAAGCCTCATTGAGGAATCGAAAGTAAGCGAGGTGATCAAAAAGAGAGCCATCGCCGAAATCCGCTGCGCACGTGGTATGCTGGCCTATGACCTGTACGATATGTTTGGACCTATTGTTATCGCCCCGCTCGAAGTACTGAAAGAGCCTATGGTCGAAAAACCGCTGGCAAGGCTCTCACAGGAGGAAATGGTAAAATTTATTGAAGATGACCTGAAGGCTGCAGCAGAAGTACTGCCTATGCCCGGCGAAACAGAATATGGCAAGTTCGATAAGGGCGTTGCCAACATGCTTCTGATCCGCCTTTACCTGCACGAAAAACAATGGGATAAAGTCCTGGCAGCCTGCAATGAAATCATCGGATACCACCATTATTCCCTTGATCCTGATTATGTGGGTATGTGGGACCTGGATGGCGCTATAAACAGTCCCGAAGTAATATGGGCTATTCCCTGCGATTATGAAGGAACCAGCGAAAACCAATGGCAGCTTATGGCACTGCCTTCCAACTATCCTCCTCTCGGCGGCTGGGCAACCGTGCAAAGCACATGGTATTTCTATGATAGTTTCGAAGAAAACGACGTGAGAAAAACCATGCTCATCTCGGAATATACCGGCACCGACGGCAATGTTTACAATCGCAGCAACCCCGGCGACGTAATGGACCTTGGCCCTATTCCGCTGAAGATCAATCCTGATGACCAGCGCAGTACTTCGCTGACAACAGTTGATATCATTGTTTACCGCTATGCCGATGTGATCCTGTCAAAAGCTGAAGCCCTTGCTAACCTCAACGGTCCAAGCCAGGAAGCCATGGATTTGGTGAACCAGATTCGTCAACGCGCAGGTATTCCCGATAAAAACCTGGAAGATTACAGCACGCTCGATAAATTCAACGACCTGATATTGCTCGAACGCAGCCATGAATACTGGTGCGAAAACGGACAGTATCGTTCCGACCTCATCAGGCATGGTAAATTTGTTTCGCGCTGCATCGAGCTCACCGGCTCAACCTACGCAAACGATACCAAAGTTGTTTTCCCCTTCTCGCGCAGAGCCGTGAGCGAAGGGAAAGGACTCTTCCTCCAGAATCCCGGATACAATTAGCAGATAGCCGGGAAGCAGGATTTGAGGTTAGTATCCTGCTTCCCGGAATACTGCCCGACGATGTAACTTTGTAAAGGAAAACCGACAAGCTCTAAAGAATGATCAAATTTGTTTCAGCGGCACTTGTATGCATGATCATCCTCATAACATCGGATGGATGCAAGAAAACGGATGACGGCAAGGATGACGATCTGACGACGATCCAATACCAGCAATCGTCCGCGATCTTTCCCAATCCGGAACGTGGCTTTATGCATAACATGATCGCTGTTTCGGAAGGGCAATCCCTGAATCCTTCCACCTTGGCAATGCTCAGGGATGAAGGTATCTCACTGATCCAGAGGATGTACTACCTTGAAAAATTCAAGGATATACCTTTAAGTGCCCTGGAACTTGATCTGATCAGTAACGATATGCAGTTGCTCCGCGATGCCGGTTTGAAATGCGTTCTTCGCTTTGCATACACCGACTCGATCAATGGTACCGATGCCCCGCTGCAAATAGTTAAGCAGCATCTGGATCAGCTAAAGCCTGTGATTGAACAAAATCAGGATGTGATCGCCTTTGTCCAGGCCGGTCTTATCGGCGCCTGGGGCGAATGGCACAGCTCAAGCAACGGTCTGGCAACCGTCGAAAACGAGAAGGAAGTCATCAACAAATGGTTGAGCGTCCTGCCTTCCGGAATCATGGTACAGGTCCGCACACCAAGGGCTAAAAGGGATGTAGTAGGTACTACCTTGCCGCTGGACGCCAGCCTTGCATATAGCGACGATCCGAGGGCACGTATCGGCCACCATAACGACTGTTTCCTCGCAGGAGGAACTGATTACGGGACCTATGAGAACGTTGAAGCTGATAAGAAATATATCAGCCAGGAAGCCCTGTTCGTTCCAACAGGAGGCGAAACCTGTCCCCCCGAAGGAGAATTCCCCGGTTGTACAACCGCCGAAGCAGAAATGGCTTTGCTCAGATGGACCTACCTGAACCTCGACTGGTACCAGCCGGTTCTCGATCTGTGGAGAAGGTCAGGTTGCTTCGATAATTTCCGGCGGAATCTGGGCTATCGTTTGGTATTAATGACCGCCAGATTGCAAGAATCAGTAAAATCGGGTTCGGATCTGCAGGTCGAGATAAAAATGATCAACAGAGGATTTGCACCCATTTACAACTTCAAACCAGCAAGCCTGATACTTAGGAATACCATTACCGGTCAGGATTACATCCTGGACATGCAGGTCGATCTTCGGAAATGCAAACCCAACGGAATTCTTACCATAAGCGAATCGTTGCCGACAACCGGTATTCCTGAAGGTAATTATCACCTTTATCTGAAAGCCAGCGACAAATCTGAAAGCCTGAAAGACAGGAAGGAATACTGCATACGCTTTGCCAACGACAATACCTGGATTGAGGATCAGGGCATCAACGACCTGCTCCACCGGGTTACGATCACTTCGAATTAAAACACATTAAGAAAACAAAACCATAAACAATATGAAAAAAAGTCTCTGGATCCTGATGAGCGTTGCCCTGACAATGCTTGTCATTTCATCGTGCGAGAAAGATGATTCTTCCAACGATACCAAAGCGGTATTCAGCTATATAGCCGACGGTTTCAAGGTGAATTTTACAAATTTCTCCACCAATGCAACCACCTATTCCTGGGATTTTGGCGATCAGACAGAACCCTCTACACTCTCAAATCCTACCCATGTATTTCCGCAAAAAGGACAGTACCTGGTGACACTCACCGCAACCAAGGATGATAAAGTGAGCACTTTCACCGATACAGTTCTCATTATCGGCCCGAATATCAAGATTGACGGTGATTTTACCGACTGGGCCTATGTGGATTATACCCATACCAATGCAGAAGGTACCGGCGGATCATTGTTGGCTGTGAAAACCTTCGCTTCGGCCGGTTACCTGAACTTTTACCTTGAAGGAAATGCAGACTGCAGCCTGACCGTTCTCGACCTTTATCTTGATGCCGACAACAATCCTCAGACCGGTCTGATAACCTGGATGTTCCCCGCCGGATCAGGAGCTGATTATCTCTTTGAGGGATCTGTTCCCGGAGCCTGGGGAGATGTTTACCAGCATGTTGGACCGGGCAACGACTGGAACTGGAACACTATTTACTCATTCAGTGACGTAATCCAATTCTCGGAGATGAAAACCGTAAGTGGAAAACAGGTCGTTGAATTCGCTATCAAGAGAAGCATGCTGAGTACCATGCAGGGGTATGTCAACTTTGCCATCATCGAAAGCAACTCAGGCTGGGCTGAAATTGGTGCTATGCCGTTAGACCAGACTCCTGAGTCGAAATTAATTTCTTTCAAATTGTAACGAAATGCAACAAAACCGGTAAACGCCGGCGTAAAAGTAAAGCCCTCTTTGACTGGGGTTTGTTTATTCTTGGTTGAATGAGAGGGTACTGGAGATAAGGTACCCTCTTTTTTCATCCGTTATCACTTCACCCGAAGTGAGCCAACATATCCGGACTTCAGGCAAATGTCTGAGAATGGTCCAAATCACCCTGATAACCTTAATAGTAAACAGTATGAACGGTAAATATACAATTGCATGCCTCCTGATAATGCTCCTTGCCTTCGGGGCAACTTCGACGAATGCGGGAACAACCTACATCGATCAAAAATTCGATAAAGTGGTTGTTGAGTACCTGCAGGCTGGAGGTTCAGGAAATTCATTTACGGAAATCCCGTCAGCAGGAAGATCCGAAACAAAAAACTCCTGCACCCTGACCTTCAGGAATGAACTCTGGCAGGTAGTGATCCGGCAGATCGTAAGAGATGATTTTGTCGAAGTGAATGGAGAACTCGAAAGCCTGTCAGGAAAAGACGCCTGTGTTACCCTGAGGATTTGTTTTCCGCAACAGGGTAAAAAGTACCTGTGGTATGAAGGCCTTGACCATTCCAGGAACATGACCCCGGATGTGATCTGCTACGATACAGTGGCTGTAGCCACAGCCTGGCCTCCCGACGGAGCATTCAACGGATCGGATCTGGCAAACGGCGGCTATGGGAATGCCGTAGGTCGCGGAACCATGTCGTTTTACCCGCTGTGCGCCATCTCCGTCGACGGGCAGGGGCAAGGTCTGGGTATTGACATGTCCGTCCCGCTTGTATATCGCCTCGGCGCCGAAGTCAACAAGGGACTCCTGGCTGAATTCGATGTTGCAACCAGCTCTTTGACAGATAAGTTTCCGAACCGGGCTTTCTTCAAACTGTGTACCTTCTGCTTTGACGGGGACTGGGGCATGAGGGCAGCCCTGGAACACTACTATGCCATCTATCCCGAATCCTTTAAAAAGAGAGTGCCGGTGGAAGGTATATGGTTACCCTTCACCCCCTTACGTTCCATCGCCGGCTGGGAGGATTTTGGATTTGCATTCCATGAAACCGCCTGGAACAGCAATGATGTCAAAGATTCAGACAGAATCCCCACGATCATTTCGGATAAAGGAACCGGGGTGCTCAGCTTCCAGTACACGGAACCCTGGGATATACAGATTCCGATCCGGGAAAAGAATCTTCCTTACGAAGCCGTGACCTCCGGGAATCTGATCCCCGAAGAACACCGTGAATACCTGAACACCAGCGCCACTCTCGATAAAAACGGACAGAATCAGGCCCGCCGCCTTGAAACGCCCTGGTTTGAATCGGGATGGGCCGTGAGTATTACCACCAACTGCGATCCTGATATCCCTGGATTCAACCGGTATCAATACGTTCTGAAGGATGAGATCACACCGGCAACAAAAATGAATGTGGATGGTATCTATTTCGACTCCATGGAATGGAACTGGCATCATGACCTGAACTATAGAAGCGACCATTTCAAATACACCGATTATCCCCTGACCTTCTCGGCGAATGCCTTGAAGCCTGCTATCTGGAATTTTGTGTCAGAGTTCGAGATGATGAAGAAGATTGCCGACGAAATGCACGTACAGGGTAAACTGGCCATGGGAAACGGTCATGGCTGGAACCCGTTTGCAGCCTCAAACCTCGATCTTTTCGGCGCTGAACTTAGCTGGTACTATTCGGGCGACCACAATACGAAAGCGCTGGATTTTAAAAGAGCCATATCCTGCCAGAAACCAATTGTCTTCCTGTTGAACGAAGGCCTGAATGACCCTGCCTTCACGGAGGCTCCCTATAAAGGATATGAGGTCTATTTCGAGAAGCTCATGGCATACGGATTCTTCCCTTCATTCTTCAGTGTCGATGCCTCCAACGATCCCTACTGGCAGGATAAAAAGAAGATCGAAAACGGGCGGCCGTTCTTTAAAAAGTACATTCCGATCATCCGTGAAATCGCTGCAGCAGGTTGGCAGCCTGTGACTTATGCAAAATGCAGCAATGCCGATATCCGTGTGGAAAGGTTCGGCAGCCGGGCAAACCTGTATTTTACCCTGCGAAACAACGGAACCACTGACGCGAAATGCATGATTCAACTGGAACCGGATAAACTGGGTCTGACTGGTCTCAAAGGGGCCTCTGAACTGGTAACAGGAAATCAGTTGAAATCTGACGGCAACAAACTGGTGGTGGATGTTCCCGCCGGAAGGACCAGGGTTATCCGGATAATGGAATAATAAAAGCAGAGCAATGAGAATTCTCAAAGTTTCTGAAGGTGTGAACCAGTCTCAATGCCTGCTCTACCGCACGAAAACGAGAAAATCGGCCGATTCGTTGCCGGCAACATGTTTTCTGCTTTTTGTCTGCCTGCTGCTGATACATGGCTGTACCATCCCCGGGAATACAGAAAAAGCACTTCTTGTTTCGCCCTATCGCTCATTCGATAACTGGTACAAGGGTGAGCTGCATTGCCACAGCGACCGGTATGAGAACGGTGGCGCCGGAACCGGGGGCGTTATTGATCCTTCAGTACCCAATCTGTCAGCGCGCCGTATGGTTGAAAAATTCAGGGAATTGGGATATGATTTCGTGTTTGTGACAGACCACGAGTATTTCACCACTCCGCCGGATGTAAAAGGCATACTGACCTTAGGTGCTGAAGAGGTGGGAACATACGACAGCGGTTATTATTCGCACGGGAATGCTTTTGATATCCATGAAACCATCAGGGGCGACAGGGTCTATATTCCCGATGGACCGGGATACAGCGAAAATGTTATTCCCCAGGCTTATTCCGAAGAGGAAAAGGCTGCCGTATGGAAGGATGTTTTCAGCCGTACCCGTCAGTATGCCCTGGACGCATGCAACGGGCAGGGCGGCTTCATGCAGATCAACCACCCGGCCTACTACGGCATCGACTCAGCCTTTCTCAACACACTGAACGGTCTCTGGGGGATTGAAATCGTAAATTTCAGCTATATCCCGCGTGGAAAGGGATTTGCCCTCGACTTATGGGACAGCCAGCTTTCACAGGGCAAAAGGATATGGGGAACGGTCGGAAGCGATGCCCATTCGCCGGAAAAAGCCGGGCATACCTATGTGTTGGTCAATAGCCCGGATCTTCAAAAGACCAGCATCATCAACAACCTGAGAAAAGGGAATTTCATTTCCTGCTATCAGTACGGCAGCGAGATGCCCCCGCGCGTAAGGATCACAGTCGGAAACAATAAAATCAATCTGGTAATAACGAACCGGTATAAGAATGAGGTGCCGGTCATAACCTGGTACAAGGAAGGAATGACCGTTCTGAAGACCGAAAAGGCATACAACAGCAACCTCACTCTTCTGGGAACAGAGGCCTTCGTCAGGGCCGAGATCGGCGTCTTCGACGGAGACAAAAAGAATGAAGCCCGAACTTATACCCAACCGATTTTCATCACCCGAGCAATAAGTGCAAAACCATGAGACCTCGAACTTACAGATCATCGCTGCTGTTCATTGCAGCACTTGCTTTACTTCCCTGTTTCCGGGGTATGGCGCAGGACTGGACCCACTATGTCCGTACTTCCGGGCATGGCTGTGACATCAGCATTCTCCATGAAGTAATGGAAGATGCCAGGAATACCGGTCTTTTCGGTATTGAGGTCGATAATGATATCTCCGGAAGGTATAACAGCTTCCTTGACCCGGATCCGAAGCTGAAAGCGATCAAAGCCATGGCCGACAGCGCGCATGCTGCAGGTAACTACGCTTTTATCTATAATGCAGGGCTGGAATGCATTACCGAAAACCTGACACCCGGTACTTCATCCTTCTACAGGGATCATCCCGATTGGGTCCAGCGGAACCGGAAGGGTGATCCGGCCATGTTTGGAAGCGGAAACGCCTTCTGGATCCCGGAAAACTCGGAAGATATCTGGATATCGCCCTTCGCTCCGGAATGGAGAAAGATCTATATGGAACAGATCAGAAAGATCGCTGCAACGGGTATTGATGGCGTTTATATCGATATCCCGTACTGGATGACCCATTTTACCGGATGGGAAGATACCTGGGCGAGTTTTGATACTTATACCGTAAATGAATTTAAACGCCGGACAGGGATCGATGCCATGAAAGACTTTGCTCCGGGCGACTGGAATGATCCGGACTTCCGTACCTGGATCGATTTTCGGATCAGCAGCCTGACGGAATTTATGGCCGAAATCGACCGGAATGTTAAATCCGTGAATCCCGCATGCAAGACCATCGCCGAAATATACCCGGGTCTTGGAGAAGAGGTCCCGCGTGTCGGATCTGACGTTTACGAGCTGTATCCGGTTGTTGATGCCGTTGCCCATGAATTCAACGTTGGCGAAAACAGCGCCAGACGAACCCGGGCTCAATGGATGGAGTACATGACCGGCATGTTCACGTTCAGGGCCTTTGCCGAAGGCAAGCCCTCCTGGATGTTAAGCTATAGCTGGGATGGAGAAGAAAAAATTGCCCCGGCCGACGCTATCGGAAACCTGATGATGAGCCAGATGGTTGCCGGTACGAACTCCTGGGACGCCAGGCGATTTGTGATGTCAGGCTCCAATGATTACGAGGCCAGGAAGAGAATTTTTCAATGGATCGCAGCCAATGAGAAATTGATCTATGCAACCCGCGAAAACCTTTCTCCTGTTGGTATCTATTTCTCTCCGAAAACCAGGAACTACTTTGCCGAAGAATGGACGAAATCCTATCAGGGCATGATGAGCCTGATGCTTAACCAGCATCTTGAATTTGAAATCATCACTCCACGAACGATGCACAAGGCTCAAAGTAAGATCATCCTGTTCCCGGATATCAAATGCCTTGGCAGCGAAGAACTCGATCAGATGCAGCGCTGGGTTAAGGAAGGAAGAACACTGATCGCCACCGGTGAAACAGGAAAATTTGATCCCAAAGGCAATAAAATGGCAGAATCCCTCAATCTGCAACAACTTCTGGACGGGAATTATATTACGGATAAAATCGAAGGTACTCCCGAAAAAGACTATTTGCGTTCACTCAACGAGGCCAGCGATTCATCTTTCAATGCTGTAAACCCGGATGCCGGCAGAATCCTGTCTTCAATCAGAAATAGCAGGAATTATCATCCCGCAGTTACTGTCAACAATGCGCAGGGTTGTATTGCCCAGATATGCCGTATTGCAGGGAAACCTGCGGTATTCATCGGCAATTTCTCGGGTCTGATAAGCAGGGAAAATGCCAGACAGCAGCCGGCGGGAAATATTTCTCTCACCTTCCATAATCTCCCTGTTGAAATGAAAGCCAGGATGGTTCCGTTTTTGGGATCAGAGGTACAACTCCAATCCGAATGGTCAAACGGGGATTTGGTGGTTCATCTGCCTGAAATCAGCAGGGGCGCAATCATCCGGCTTGAATAGTCTAAGTGGCTTTCTGTAAAATTCACTTCAGAAATCAGAAATCGCTGATCATCATTTTTACTTTAATGGCTAGAGAATGCCGAATTTCGATTAGTGAATAAAAAATGAGGCGGTGCAACTGTCCCCCTTTCTTAAAGGGGGTGTCCGCCTGAGGCGGACAGGGGATTTGTTATCAGAAGTCTGCTGAGGCTGTCTCAAAAGTCTCCGTGTAACTCTTTAATTTACTCCGTGCAACTCTGTGAAATTTTTAAATTATTGTTACACAGAGTTTCACAGAGGCGGCACAGAGTTTCACAGAGTGAAATTGCACCTAATTCGAACTTTTGAGACAGCCTCTTGGGGGAGGGTAAAAGACTTTGAATATCGAATGTCGATTAACGAATGCAAAATGATGAAGTGGCTTTCTTGAAGGATCACTTCAGAAATCAGAAATCGCTGATCAGCATTTTTACTCTAATGAATAAAGAATCACTATTGTCCGGTTAATACTGGCTCGGGCTGCATAAATCATAGATAGTCACCTGATTGAGCCCATCTCCTTCAGAGCCTGTCCCGATTCATCGGGAAGAGGGGTTGGGGTGAGGTAGGGACTGATTATCAATTACTTTCTGATGTTTCCCGGACAACAGTGGCTGAAGAATGACGAATGTCGATTAACGAATGAAAAAGGACAGTTTTGAATATATTACAGCGAAAGGATGAACATTGCAATCACGGCAAGCACCAGCCCTATAAGCAGCATCGTACTCGGGAAAACAGCATAAAGGATCAATGAAAGCACAATGGTGATAACCGGTGCGAGACCTGTCATGGGCACAACGATGATCGCCTTCCCATAGCGCAGGGCATAAACCAGCGTTAATGCCCCGATGGCATTCAATACCTGAATAATGGCTGCCAGATAAGGCCCTTTGAATCCCCAGTTGATCGGCTGACTGAAATCGGTCATGAAAAGAGCAAGCGGAGCTACCAGCAACGCCGTTATGGTCATATAGAAGAAGATGCTTTCCGCTTTCATGGTCTCATTGGAGAACTTCATCACATAAGCCTGTAAACCCCAGGCGACAAACACCAGCAGCGACAAGGCAAGCCAGAGAAATCCCCGCTTATCGGAAGCACCCGGTTCCTGATACGACAGGAAGAAAATGGCCACCAGAGCAATCACAATCCCTGCCCATTTCAAAGCCGACGTCTTCTCCTTTAAAAATCCGACTGATAGCAGTATCGTGAGCACCGGATACATCGAGATGAACGGGAAAATGATATAGGCAGGCCCTTCCCGCAAGGCCTCAAACAGTAGAAGTTGTCCGCCGGCACCCAATAATCCCACAGCCGACCCCAGGAGAATGGATCGCTTGTCCGTTTCTACCTTCCAATCAATGAGGTATAAAGCCACCAGAGCACAGGGGATCATCGTCAACGACCATACAATATAACCAAGCGTTGGAGGAAAACCGGCTTTCTGGGGTACTTCTATCAGGGCGCCCCAAACTCCCCAGAAAACAGTAGTGATGATGGCATACGTGAGCCAGATTCGATTCGATTTCATTGACCAGTATTTCTAAAATTCAAAACCAAAAATAAGATAAATAGCTTATGAAAACTTATTTTATGGAAGAAATGATAAAATATTCATCCTTTTAATATGAATTAGTAATGTTATGAAAGATCAATGATTTTTAGATTCAGGAGTAAGTATTTACTCCGGTTAGTTTGAGGTTGCCTTCATCCGGGGATATTTCATTCTGCATTCCATCTAATTCTGGCGTTCTGCCCTATTTTTGCATCTATAAAACCGCAGACATGGCTTTCAGAATAAAGGTCCCGCATACCTACGTCATAATTTTCTCCATCATTATCCTCGCAGCTCTGTTCACCTGGATCGTTCCCGGCGGAGCATTTGAGCGGGAGGTAATTCAGACCTCCTCCGGGAAAAGCGAAGTGATCAACGCAAATTCCTTTCATTACGTTGACAATGCCCCCCAGACCTGGCAGATCTTTTCCGCGTTTTACAAGGGATTCGTCCGGTCTCCCAAGATCATCGTTTTTATCCTGATCCTGGGTGGCGCATTCTGGCTGCTGAACGAAAGCCGGGCCATCGACATGGGAGTGTATGCCTTCCTGAATAAAAGCGATAAGCTGAATAAATTCAGGATATTCAGGGCACTAGGCGTGAACAATATCATCATTTCCATGGTGATGCTGATCTTCAGCTTCTTTGGTGCCATCTTCGGCATGAGTGAAGAAACCATTGCCTTTGTCATCATCTTTGTCCCTATGGCCATATCCATGGGCTACGATTCCATCGTCGGGGTCTGCATGTGCTTCGTCGGGGCAGGATTGGGATTTGCGGGTTGCTTAATGAATCCTTTCACCCTGGGTATTGCCCAGGAAATTTCCGGATTACAGCTTTTTTCCGGACTCGAATACCGTTTCGTTATCTGGATGGTGATCAATGTGGTCGGAATTGGCTATGTACTTTGGTATGCCGCGCGGGTCAGGAAAAATCCGACCCGTTCGATCGTTCACTCAGATGATGCATACTGGCGGGAACATCATGCCAGGACCAGCCTGCAGGTGTCGGATAAGCCTGTACGCGCCACCTGGATCACTTATCTGATGATACTGGCAGCGATCACGATTGCCGCTTTCTATTGGCCGCAAAATCAGGTCAAACTGGGCGCCAACGCTTTCCAGATCCCGGCTCTTCCGTTTATGGCAGTACTCTTCGCACTCACCGGCTATCTCGCCTTGCGCAAATCCATTCAGGCCTTCGTTCTTAACATCCTCATCTTTACCATCCTCTTCCTGGTAGTAGGGGTAACAGGATTTGAATGGGGGCTGCTGGAACTTGCCGCCCTGTTCTTCGCCATGGCTGTTGCAGCCGGAGCGGCGATGGGGAAAGATGCCAATGAGATCACAAAATCCTTCGTCGCCGGAGCCCGTGATATCATGTCGGCGGCCCTGGTAGTAGGACTGGCCGGAGGCATAATCGTGATCCTGGAAGACGGGAAGATCATCGATACCATCCTGTATGCCATTTCACGATCCATCGAAGGAACCGGTAAGCTCACCACCCTCTCGCTGATGTATGTGTTCCAGTCGGGACTCAACATGATCATTACCTCAGGGACCGCCAAGGCCGCCCTGATCATGCCGCTGCTGCGTGATATTTCGGATATGGTCAGCCTTTCAAAACAAGCTACTGTTACTGCTTTTCATATCGGCGACGGATTTACCAACATGATCACCCCAACCTCCGGGGTTCTTATCGGGGTGCTCGAAGTAGCAAGAATTCCTTTCAACAAATGGTTCAGCTGGGCCTGGAAACTGATCCTGATCCTGGTGATCCTCGGCTGGATACTTCTCATTCCAACCATTACCATCCCGTTGAGCGGCTTTTAAAGAAAATTCTGCAGGACCATTTCTTGACTGTTGTTGAAAACAACTTGGAATTCAGGTATTTATTCATTATATTTATCCGAAATTACCATGAAGGCGGAGTTACTGTCTATCCATCTGGACAACCACTGAAATTTTTCGACCCGATCTGTTCCGCTCCCTGAAGCCACCTTCCTCCGGTCAACTCATTGCTCTCAGCCATTTCTTTAGTTCTATCCTGAATATCCGGAGGGATACTCAGTTATACCGGGGCATACAGACCTGTCCACCAGCGGATCTTAAAATGAAACGACAACGGTCTAAGACGGCATCGGCCTGAAATCTTCATTTAGCTAACCTTCTAATCCGTAATATCATGAAAAATCAGCCATTTCATTTATTCGGACTTTCCTCTGTCCTGGCAGTCCTGATCGCATTGATGATAGTCGCCTGCTCAAAAAAGGAAGAAGATGATCAGCCTGCGGAAGAGATCAACCAGTATATTTCTGCTCTTCCTTCCTGGGAAACATTCAGTCCTGCCAAAGCAGACCTGGATGAGTATCTTGAACCCAGCCTTGACGTCAATTGTGAGGATCTTACAGTAACAACAATTACCCCTGCTTCCATCACCCGCACACCTGAAGAGATCGTTACGTATGATCCCAATTCGGAGATCCTCTATGTAGGTTCACTCATTCAGGGGCAAGGGTATATCGGCGGACTGGGCTCAATTAAAGCACTGCCCATTTACCAGCGGGCCCCTCTTACCATTTCTATCAGTTTTCAGATGGCCGACAACAGCCGGGTCATACAGAATCCAAACCTTGCCTCGGTGAAATCAGCCATCGGCGAATTGGTCGAAACAGCACAGAATGCAGGTCACGTTTCAGGCAGCAGCATCTTCTACAATGAGAGCAATTCCTATTCGGTCGGGCAGACAGCCCTGTCGCTCGGGCTTTCGGCCAAATTCATGAAAGCCAGTGCACAGGCTCAGCTCGAGTGGGAACACACTGTCGAAAAACGAACGGTTTCCGCCTATTTTGTCCAGAAGATGTTCACTGTATCCATGGTTCTTCCCCAGCGGCCTGGTGACCTGTTCAGTTCCGAGTTCACAAAGGAAGTGCTGGATGAGCAGGTCAGCCTGGATCGAATAGGTCCTGATAACCTGCCGGTGTATGTTTCGAATGTGGTATATGGCAGGATGATGACCCTTACCATGACCTCTTCCTACTCCGAAACGGAAATGAAAGCGGCACTGTACGGATCCTATAACGGGATTGGCGGAAGCGTCAGCGCAGAGCACCTTGCGATCCTGCAGAATTCGGAGATACAGGTGGTTACCATCGGGGGTGACGCTGAACTGGCACTCTCGCTGATCCGATCGGGACAACTGGGTGAATTTTTCACCAACGACTCTCCCCTGACTACGGCGGTCCCGATCTCCTATACCCTTCGTAATCTGGGCGATAACGAAATTGCTAAAGTAAGCGAAACCGTGAGTTACGACATGGTACAAAATGCGCCCATTCACGTGCAACTTTACACCAATCAGGACAAATGGCGAAGCGACCTGAAAAGCAAAGGGATGAGCGACACCGTCTGGCTGACCAATAAGAGCAATATCTATAAGGCTGACGAGTCCGGAAAATTCCAGGCCGGAGGGAGCGACCAGACCTTCATGTATAGTCATATCACTTTTTCGGAGGCAGCTACCGGGTTCCCTTTCAGCTTTTACCTCGAAAATACGGCTGTTGCCAATGATTATCGTGCCCTGGTACTTAACGATGATGCACATTCGTACGGATTTACGACCACAACGATTAGTATCGGCAATTACAACAATAGCTCTGGCCCTCAATTCGATAACGATGATTTTGAGATCGGGGTTACCGGCAACAAGGTTTACGCGATTGGGTTCATGATGATCTCCAATACCGACGCGGCAGATGAATCCCTCGCCAGTATAGGAGAGAACGACTGCTACCTGGGCAAGGACTATAGCCTCCCGACGATTGAGAATGGATTCGTGGGAGTTCTTTCACCCATCCCGTTGAGCCGTATCAAGTTCGATGAAAGTGCAGACGATGATGACCTGGGAATTCAGGATTTCTACTTTGGGTTTAAGTCAGAGTGAGAACCAGCTGAACCGGCAGATTCCTTTTTGAATGATAGCAGAATTTGTTGAACCTTAAGTTAGAGAGTACTTTTGACCACTCCCCCCCCCCTGTGGTCCTGCCCCCCGGACCGAGTTCAATCATTTTTGAGGCAGCCGCCATCAGCATGGGCTCATGGGTTACACAAACAAGGGTATGGCCCTGGCCGACTAATTCATTGAAAAGTAGCAGCAGTTTTTCAATATCCCTCAGGTGCAGCCCTCCCGTAGGTTCATCCATCAATATAAGCATATTGCTGCCGGTAGCCTCGGTAAGCCCGCTTATAAGTTTCAGCCGCTGGAGTTCTTCGGAAGATAGTGTATTCAGCATTCGCCCGGGTGAGAGATGGCCCAGACCAGGCAGGAGCATAAATGTTCATAGAACCAGGACGGCTTTATCGAAAGTACCATAGGCAGGGAAAGTATGGAACAACGCGTTGCTGAAGATGTACCGGATTTCATCGGTTTTCAGACCATAGTGTTGAGGAAATATAACCTGCGGTGAGATTTCGGAATGATTTGCGGCGGAACCGGAACCAACCATTTGTTTTACTTCCTGATTTTCACTAACTTTAGTATATCCGAACCAGGTTGGCCGGAGTAAATTTCTTTGGTCATGAAAAAGTTCTTTACCATGCTGATTTGTTTGGCATCCCTTTTCGCCAGGGCGCAATTCGTAGAACAGCCGTTGAACTATCCCGGTCCGGGATACTGGCCGTACTATATTTCTATCGCCGATCCTGAACATGTATGGGTGGGAACCATCCATGAAGATGGCATCCCTTGTTCATGGGCTGTTCATACAGCCGATGGAGGCAACTCCTGGATATTGGACACCATCCCGGTACCAGGGATGCCGGTTTGTTCTTCAATAGCCAGCGTGAATTCAGGTACCTGCTTTTATGTTTTCGCCGACGCAGCAACGGGAGGGGGAAGCATCTGGAAGACCACCGATCAGGGTGAAACGTGGACAAACCTCACAACCACGCAGTTTTCAGGCGGATTTGCCAATTTTTACCATCCATTCACTGCCGATACAGGCGTGGCTATGGGTGATCCGGTGGATGGCTATTTTGAAATCCAGATAACCTGCAATGGAGGCGCTACATGGCAACGCGTACCCGAATCGCAAATTCCTCCCCCACTGACGGGAGAGTACGGATATATGGACTGTTTCTCCGCTGTTGGGAATTCAGTCTGGTTCACCACCAATAAAGGAAGGTGTTACAAATCAACAGACAGGGGAATGAACTGGGCGGTAACGCAGGTGTTTGTTGCCGACGACGATATGTTCAATGTCTGCTTCTCCACCGGGGAGAAAGGAATTTACTGGTGCATGTATTCAGACTATTTTGCTGTAACCACTGATGGCGGCGCCACATGGCAGACAAAAACCTTCCTGCCCGGATGCCTGATCATGAATATGAGCAGGGTTGGGGGCTTTGACGAGGGATACGTGGTGACGGCATTCAAAAACTATACGGATGTATATTTCACCTCCAACATGTTTGAATCCTATCAAATTCTTGCCCAAAGCATTATCTCATCCGGTGAAGTGAGCTTCCTGAATGCAACCACCGGATGGCTGTCGGGAGGCGAGTCCGGGACCAATGAGATTTACAAATATACCGGTCTTCTCACCTCTTCCGAAAATCCAATAAAAGTTATGGAATCGTTGTCCATCCTTCCGAATCCTTCATACAACGTTGCTAGTGTGCAGTTTCCGCAAAACCTGGAGGGCTGCCCTTTAGAGATCAGGATTTACGGCGTCACAGGAATTATGATCGACCGGATGCCGGTGGCTTCATCCGATAATTGCATAACACTGAATGCCACCGCCTATCAGAATGGTTTGTACCTTGTTCAGCTTGTTAACGGGAGCAAAATCCAAGCATCCCGAAAGTGGATTGTGGCGCATTAAACACCTCTCTGTATAAGGGGTACACACCGATATAAAATGAGGCTGTCTCAAAAGTCTCTGTGTATCTCTTAATTTGCTCTGTGCTTCCGATAACCATCGGAACTGTGAAATTCTTAAATAGTTGTTACACAGAGATTCACAGAGATTCACAGAGGACCACAGAGAGTATTTGTGCTTAATTTGTACTTTTGAGACAGCTTCTTTATTTCTGCTCCCCTTACTCTTGAAAGCTACAACCAGCCGCTTCTTTTCTCTTCCGGCGAAATCACTTTCAGACTTTCATTCCTGTTATCGATTCACTCTTTTCGGTAAACAATAGCTATTTTCGCTAAAAATCAAACCCGTTGTAACACAGTAAAGCGCAGATTATAAGTTAATAATCAAGGATCTTAATTAATGATCCACCCTCCCTGCATTCCGCCTCCCGGACCGAGTACAATCATTTTTGAAGCGGCCGCCATCAGCATGGGCTCATGAGTTACGCATACCAGCGTATGGCCCTGGCCGACTAATTCATTGAAAAGTTGCAGCAGTTTTTCAATATCCCTCGGGTGCAGCCCTCCCGTAGGTTCATCCATCAGGATAAGCATATTGGTGACGGTAGCTTCGGCAAGTCCGCTTACAAGTTTCAGCCGCTGGAGTTCCCCGGAAGAGAGTGTATTCAGCATTCGCCCGGGCGAGAGATGGCCCAGCCCTGTTTTATTAACGAGTTCAAGTATGTTGTGCAGCAATTTCTCCGACTTTTCGTTATGAATGGCCGAAAGAAAACCCGGGAGTTCATCCATGGCGACCTGCAGCACTTCATACACCGTTTTACCTGACAATCTGATTTCCATCACTTCGTCATTGAATCCGGTACCCCCGCATTTTTCGCAGGGAGAAAATACATCGCTGAAGAAATCCATATTCACCTGCAGGCTTCCGGAACCTTCACAGGCCGGGCACCGACCTTCCCGTGATCCGGGAATAAAATGAGAGCGTTTGAACTTTCTTTTCCGGCTCTCGTCAGTTTCAGCAAACAGGCCGGCAATTACCTCGTGAATACTAAGCTTTGAGCCGACAGTGGCGCTGTATCCTGTTCCCGGCGCGGGTTGTCCGATATAGATCAGTCCCGAAAAGTGGTCAGCTCCACTCAAATCTTCACAATTTATTGGCTTTCCGGCGATCAGGCTCCTGTAAATAACACTATCAAGCAGGCTGGTCTTACCACTGCCACTTACCCCGGTAATCGCGGTCAGAATGCCTGAAGGGATATCAACATCGATCTGGCGCAGGTTATTGGTACAGGCTTTTCGAACGGTGAGGCCTGGGGCGCCTGTCACCAAAGAGAATCCGGGGATCTGCGGGTTCACTTCCTGAACCGGCTTTGAATCACCTGCATAGATCACCTCTCCACCCTTATTCCCGGCACCGGGGCCTAATTCGATGGCGTATTCCGATATTTCATGCATCAGAGGCGAATGATCCACCATGATGATCGTATTTCCATGCTCCTTCAGTTCCAGTACCAGGTCCCTGATCCGCAGGATATCCCTGGGATGCAGCCCGAATGAGGGTTCATCCAGGATGTAGGCGACCCCGTTGAGCGGCGCCCTTACAAGCTTTGCCAGTTGCAATCGCTGGAACTCCCCTCCGGAAAGCGTTCCTATAATACGTGCCGTTGAGATATAGCCGAGTCCGGCTTTCTGAAGCGCATTAAGCCTTTCAACGATGTCTTCCCTCAGGACAGAGGCGGCCTGTCTCTCCAGTTCCGTGGGGAATCCAGCCGGAAATCCCCCTGCAAACCATTCTATCGCTTCATCAGTAGTAAGTTCCGTGACCTGCCCTATATGGAGGCCATTTACTTTATACCGCAGCATATCCGGTTTCAGGCGGTAGCCATGGCAATGGCTGCAGACCATGCTTTTCATCAATCCCAGCAGTGCCTCTCCACGGTCGTCGCCATGCTTGCGGATGTATTCTTCTTCAACAAGACCGGCAAAACCGGGCCACCGGCTCTTCAAACGGTGAACGCCTTCATGATTGCCCCGTTTGTATCTCCACTCCACATCGAAATCCATGTCCCCGCAACCTTCCATCGCCAGGCTTCTCGACCGTTCGTCCAGTTCTTTATAAGGCCGGGTAAAGTCAATCCCGTATCTTTCCCCTGCGGTCAACAGGGTCGCTACATATTGTCCGTACGGATCTCCATAGAACCGGCCTGTTTTGGTACCGTCCATGGCGCCTGAAACCAGGGGCTTTCCGGGATGAGTTACCAGTTTATCAGGATCACAGATCCAGCGGCTTCCGATCCCTTTACAAACAGGACAGGCTCCTTCTTCTGTGTTATAAGAAAATGCGGTAGAAAGAGGTCTCGGCTCCCCGGACTCATGGATCGATAGCCTGCTGAACAGCAGCCGGTAAAGATCATACAGGCCTGTATAGGTGGCAATAATGGAACGCGGGTTCTTTACCGGGTTCTTTTTCTGCAACGAGATAGAAGGAACCAGTCCCCTGACTTCCCTGACGGATGGGATGCCTGCTTTTACCGTGAACTGCCTTTCGTACGAGGGCATCCCCTCCAAAAACCTGCGCTGACTTTCGGCAAACAGTGTCCCATATACGAGCGATGATTTTCCGCTGCCTGATACACCGGTTACAGTAGTGATCGAATTCATGGGAAAAGAAACGTCGATGTTCTTCAGGTTATTGGTTTCTATGCCTTTCAGTTCAATGGGATCTTCTTTTGATGCGGATTTATTTGGGCTCCTGTAATCCCAGGAATACCCGGAAAGGTATCGCCGGAGTTCTTTTGCAGTAGTCGACTCCGGATGATCCAGCAGGTGAGCGACATAGCCTTCGGCCATCAGTCTCCCACCCTCATCGGCACTCCCGGGCCCCAGGTCAACCATCCAGTCCGACTGAAGGATAAATGACGGATCGTGCTCAATGCAAAGCAGGGTATTCCCTTTGCTGATCAGCTTTCGCAAAGCACTCAGGAGAATATCGACGTCGGCCATATGAAGCCCTGTAGTCGGTTCATCCAGGATATAAAGCACCTGCTCACCGGAACCGCGCGACAACTCATAAGCCAGCTTGACCCGCTGCGCTTCCCCGCCAGAGAGGGTAGTGGAAGGCTGCCCGAGTTTCAGGTACCCGAGTCCCAGTTCTGAGAGGATCTCCGTGATCGCGGTTATTTTCCGCTGCCCTTTAAAGAAATGATACGCTTCATCTACGGTCAGTTCCAGGATATCTGAGATCGACAATCCATTGTACCGAATCTCCAGGGTTTCATCTGTAAAGCGCTTACCGTTGCATACGTCACACACTACCTCCGCATTCCCGAGGAAGTGCATACCGATCTGCTGAACACCTGCTCCCCCGCAGGCCTCACACCTGCCACCCTTGACCGCGAAGGAGAACTGTCCCTTTTTATATCCCCTGGCACGGGATTCAGGAAGGGAAGCCAGCAGGTCGCGGATGTGATCCGAAAGTCCGGTATACGTGGCAGGATTGCTTTTCGGGGTTCGCCCGATCGGCGAGGAGTCGATGTGAATTACTTTGCGAAAGACGTCAGTTCCTCCCTTTTTATGAAGAAGAGTGTTCTCCAGCAGAAAGCTGACCAGGCTGCTCTTGCCGCTCCCTGATACCCCGGTGATCACGTTAAAGGCTCCCGGCAGGAAATGGGGACTGATCTTCCTGAGGTTGTTTTTATCAGCGTCTCCGACCTTGAAAAATGTGGTTTTCTCAAAAGATTTTAATGGGAGCTTGTTGGATTTTTTACCCGTCAGATAGTTGTAAGTAATGCTGTCGGGATGCGGTTGCCCGAAAAAGTCTTCTGCCGGGCCGTTGTAAAGCACATTTCCTCCCGAAGTGCCTGCTCCCGGTCCAATATCTATGATCCAGTCAGCTTCGCGGATGCTTTGTTCGTCGTGATCCACCATCAGCACGGTGTTACCGGCGTTAACCAGGTCCCTGAGCACTTCAAGCAGGTCCCGTTGTTCGGATGGGTGCAGGCCGGCGCTCGGCTCATCCAGTAAGTAGAGAACGTTACGCATGCCACCGGTTATCTGGTTTGCCAGGCGGATTCGCTGGGCTTCACCGCCATTCAACGAAAGCGAGTCCCTGTCGAGGGAGAGGTGCCCGGCTCCAAGTTTGATCAGCAGTGAGGTTCGCCTGAGCAGGGCATCCCGCAAAGGATCCAGCACTACCGCTTCACTGGCAGGGACTTCCATTCCATCAAAAAACCGGTGGATTTGGCGGATTGTCATAGAGGAATAACCGGCAATATCAAGTCCCCGGAATTTTACCGACAATGCCTGCCCGTTCAGTCGCTTTCCCCGGCATAGATCACAAGGCTGGGAGCGTGCGAAACGAAGAATATTTGGATTCCGGTCGCGTCGGAGAATCTCATCCATAACGGGAACGATGCCTTTATAATAGCCTTCTTCACGGGGTTTGGCCGTGATCCCCGTCCATTTCAGCCGCGATTCCAGTGGATGCTTGCCAAACAGCACCTTAATCTTTGTCGAACCATTCAGCACAACATACTGTTGCTCCTGGGTCAGGTCCTTCCAGGGGATATCTACCGAGAATCCTTCCGACCGGCATACCTGGTCCAGTACCTCCATGGTAACCTGGGAATAGACGATATAATTGTTGGGAGTAGTCAGGGCAAAGGCTCCTTCCCGGATGGTCAGGCTGGCATCGGCAATGAGAAGTTCAGGGTCGATATGGTCCTGAACCCCGAGTCCTTTGCATGCCGGGCAAAAACCTTCCGGCAGATTAAAGGAGAACAGGCTGCGGTTGAGATGAAGCCCCGGGATCTCTGAGGTGCCAAGCCTGGCAAACAGCAGGCGTAACAGGTCGTAAAGTTCGGTAAGAGTGCCAACAGTGGACCTCGGACTCCGGACCAGGTTATTCTGACTGATGGCTACAACCGGAAACAGCCCTTCGATCCTGGATGCTTTGGGATGGGTGAGCTTTGCAGACTGGTGCTTTGCACCGCTGAAGTTTTCGAAGAAAAGCCGCTTCCCTTCAGCACAGAGCACATCATAGACCAGGCTGGTCTTGCCACTGCCCGACACGCCGGTAACCGCGATCAGGCGGTAATGCGGTATCCGTAACGATACATTCTTAAGGTTGTTTTCGCTGGCGTTTTCAACGATAATTTCGCGCATGGGTTTGAGTCAGGAATGCAAATGTAGAATTATACTGAATCTTAACAGGTTTACCACAAAGGCACGAAGTGCTCCTTTGGAGGGAGCATGCCGGCTCGTAGCAAAGCTGATTAGATTCAGTAATACAGAGCAAGTTCCGAAAAAAATCTCTCAAACCTGTTCAGCCGACGTATACTAGTTCACAACTTTGTATTTTGTGGAGTACATCAGTTTTTCCATCGCCTTGATAAGGAAATTCAGGTCACTCGTCCTGTTCTTTCCATGAACAGGGAAATATCCCGGATAATGATGGATCACAATGTCGGTCCCGGTAAGTTCAAGTGTGCTGTTATTCCCCTCTCTCGACAGTTTCGGACTGATGATATCCTTATAGAAAACGCGATGGGTGTTTTCATTCAGCAGCTCTTTGCTGATATGACCATATTGTCCTTCGTAGTAAAGTATGCTGTCTTCTTTAAAGAATAGCATCTGGATCATCCATACGGCCCACCGCTCTTTCCCGTCGAAGCCAACGCGCATGTAACCGTTATGCGGATGGCAACTGATGAATGTGGGAGCCTTCAACTCATCTTCATCCTCTTCATCAATCCCTTCCCGTTTAATGATCTGATTGATAGTATCGTTGATCGTTTTCTCAAACATATCATCAACTTCCTTGTCCGTAAGCCGGTTGTTGTAAAGCGATAATTGACTGAAATAGGGCTTGAAATACTTGAAGAATGCCCATACTGAAATACCCGCAAAAATGACGACCTTGCCCACCAGGGTGACTTTGGCGATGAGGAAGAATACAAAAACGATGACCGCCCAGGTGATCAGAAAGTAGATCAGTCCTTTGACTTTAAAGACCGGTTTCTCGACGGTAAAGTAGTTGGTTAGCTGCTGTTCGTTTTCCATGGATTTAGAACTTAATTATTATGGATTGAAGAAAGAAGGTTTTCATCTTTGATGACCACATGATTAAGCATGAAGTCGATTTCCTCATCGGAAACAGACAGGCTGTTTGCCTCGCTGATCATGGATGAAGGATCCTGGCCCGTCATGGTCAGGCAGTTTGCATTATAAAAGTCATCTTTTGCTAAAGCCAGCAGGTACAAAGTTTTAGCCTGCTTCTCCAGTTGCAGTGAAGTGTTCAGATACTCCTCAATCTTTTTCATGTCCTTGAGCATGAGCTTCCGGGGCTTTTTCCCTCCGAAAAGAGAAAGGGCGTAGTAATAATAAACATCAGGATTATCAGGAGAGTGGCTTATCGCTTCCGAAAAATTCCTGGATGCCAGCTCATAGTTCTTTAACTCAAGGTAAAAAAGCCCGACGGAATAAAGCGCCGAGGTATCTCCGGGATTGGCTGCAGCTTTTTCACGGAAATAGGAGGTGTACTTCGACTTCAGCTCAGGTTCCAGCTTGAAAGGATTTACCTCAGCGGTAACAACATTGACGCTGCCGCAATATGCACACCGGCTGTTATCCGGTAAGAGATTCGCGCCACAACCACTGCATTGCAGGATGTTAACTTTTGCCATACGATCTATCTGCGTGCTGATTTGATAATAAAATCGATTCTGATCCCGGTATCGCTCAGAAATGAAGCCAACTGATTCTCTCCCTCTTCCCGGGAATATCCACCGGAAGCCATCTGATCAGTCCATTCATGGACCGAACGAAGAACTTCATTCAATTCGCGATTCACCCTGTTGTTCTGAAAGGCATTCACCGGAAGACACTTCACCGGATTTACAAGGCTTTCCAACGCAGTTTGATAAGTCGGCTGAAATCCTTTCTGTTTTAAAACTCCATCCAGACGCATCTGTGCCTGGATGAATGCATTCTTGAGATCTTCCGATCCATCAGCGGTCTCCAGGTTCTCATGATGATTCTGCTGCACCTTGCCTACCAGTCCTCCCGTAACCAGAAAAACCAGCGTGATAATGATCAGTGCCGCTATAAACCACCTGAAAGGGACCAGTTCGGACAGAAAAAGGTTCCATGCAATCATCAGGAGAGCTCCCGTGATGATATAGGAGAGGTTAATTGTCCCGTAAATCGGCGCAAATGCTGCCCGGGTCAGGCCGTGACCGGCTGTCCGCAGGAATCCGATGTATAGAAAGAATAAAAATTCAAGAACGAGCGAGTATCCGAGATTGAAGTAGAAGATGTTGGATTTCTCACCCGAGGGATGGAGGAAGAAAAACAGAAAAATGGTGACGGCCCAGGTGATGAGGCACAGACCAAGCGTTATGTAAGGAAATCGCTTTTTCATCGTACCGGAATGTTAAAAGGTGGGAGGAGGAGGAGGTGGTGGAGGCGTGGGAGCAAAGAATCCGGCCAGCTCAGGTTGTTCACCCGCTTTGGCCCACTGTTGCATTCCCGGCTTCCATACAAGGGTGTCAAAGTTCATCTGTCCCTGTTCGATCGCAGTTTTCAGTTGCTGCAATCCAAAAGGACCTTGTTGCACATTGTTGATCAGAACATGAAAGCCGGCAGGAGGAGGTGGAGGAGGTGGTGGCATCTGGCCTCCCGGCTGGTTTACATTCATCTGGTTGCCGATATTGCCCATCTGGTTCCCGAAAGCCCCGCCAATCCCGACGCCCATGCCGAGGCCGATGCCGGCGCCCATGAGATTGCCTGTATTCCCTTCATTGCCGGCTGCGGTTTCCATAACGTCGAACGAACGTTCCTGGGCATAGGTGAACCCTTCAATGTCCCTTTGCAGTTTGTTGGCCATAGCCTGGTTGATCTGCTCCACCTGGGGATGATCGGCCGGGTAGTTGATGGACTCAGCATAGAAGTTGGTCACCTGAATACCGTAACGGTCAAACTCCTCCGCTATCCGTTGCCTGCATATCTGGGATATCTCATCCGTCCGGGCGGGAAGATCAATAACGGAAACCTTTTGCTCAACAATAAACTTGGCAATGGTATCACTGGTCTTGGTAATGATCAGGGAGGTAAATTGATCCAGGATGGTTTCTGTATCGGTAATATGTTGTGTGCCAACGATCTGATTGATGAAAACAGATGCATTCTGGATCTGTATCCCGAACTCCCCATAAGCCCTCACGGGGATGATAACACCCCACTGCGGATCGCGAAGGTTCATGGGTGTTTTGGTTCCCCATTTCAGGTTACGTTTCACCGTTTTGTTTACAAACCATACTTCGGAGGTAAACGGGGTCTGACCGCCAAAAGGCAGATTGATCAGTTTCTGGAGAATCGGGACATTACTGCTTGACAGGGTATGCGTACCCGGGCCGAAAACATCAAGCGCCTTACCTCCTTTAAAGAAAAGGGCTTCCTGGCTCTCATTGACGATAAGCTGAGCTCCCATGGTAAGGTTCTCATAAGGGAATTTCCATACCAGGTCTTCCTGTAACCCGTCGTACTTTATCCTGTCGATGATGCCTTTACGTTCTTCACCTTTGCCATCAAAGGTTTCGCCGTTGTTCCGGAATGAAGAAAACAATGCCATACAATACTGCTGATTGGGAGGTTAATTGGTAATGTCAGGTAAAATAATTGTGCGCATGCGAATTTAAACTTTTTTAAATCTTACAGCCAAACACTATAGCTAAAATGATTAGGAAGTAATAATTTTTTTAGACAAATTCGTTCATCTTAAATAATAGTATTTAATTGTCTTTCTTATTTGATTTTAGATAATATGTTAAGATTAACATATAAAAGTCAATAAGCTCGAGTCTGTATCCCGGAAAAACATCTCGATTGAGAAGTTTCAATTAACACCTCCTTTATACCGGCTTTCAGACTGTATGCCTCCCATTCCGGAATCATGGTGTGATTTTGCAGCGAAGGTTCAATCCATTTTTGCAACCTGCGGTTCAAGGAATAAGTTCCAGCACTTCAGCATTTTAACTTTGTATGAAACTCCCGGACAATAGTGCAAATGATCGTAAATAACGGGAAATTCTGTTGGATCACCGGAATTTGTGAAGCTGTTTATATTCTCAGGATATGTAATAATTGAAATCAGTAAGGATGTCTCCTCAATTCTTGGGATATAGGATTGTGAGATAGTCCCCGTGTAACTTTATGCTAATCTCAGAATCTCTGCCTCCTGACTCTATACTCCGCAGGGATGTTCCCATGAAGGTTCCCAGCCTTTGAGACTGTCATTCCGCATATTAAGCCAGCGTTTTTGGGTAAAATCCCTGAGCATGGCAGCTATAACTGGAAAAAACGCTCAAAGTGATCAGTCTGCGCCGATCTGATATCACGAATCTAAACCAATGAATCTATGTTGTTTAC
>CAZJCG010000026.1:0-48400 GCA_964544545.1 uncultured Lentimicrobiaceae bacterium
CCTCCTCCCTGCCCTTAGCCCTGTGCCCTCAGCTTCTTAAAGGTAAAAGATCTATCCCATTGTTCAGCGAACCCGCTGTTTTTCAGTTTTACTGAGCCAAAGTGAACCGCATCGTCACACCGGCATTGGTGGTGGAGGTAGGGATCTGTGCGGATACGTGCGGTTTGCTGATAGTCTGTTCGTAGAACACCCTGATATTCAGCTTGGGCCCTACCATGTAATCGGCGGAAGTAGTGATGGATATCTGCTTGGTTCCGGTGGAAACCTGATTGTCATTCTGTTCAATCCGGCGAAGGACGGTCTTGTTGTCCCGGATCGAGATGTCGGCCTTTACGTTAAGGTCGCTCTTCAGCGGTGTTTTCTTACCGGTACCGATCGATTTCACCGTGAACTTGACATTCTTAAAACGATACCCCACTCCCGTAACGAGCTCATTGCTGCGCATTTCGGTAAGCTGGTTGTTAACGAAGCTGAGCGAAAGGTTGCGGGTTTTCTTGAACTCGATCCTTGCCATGAAGCTGTTCTTCATCGTAGCATCAATGCCCAGGAACGGACCGAATTGTTCGGTGATGGTGATCACATCCATCCTGTTCTTCGGTATGAAGTTGTAAGCATCGTCGAGAGCAGCAGCAAATCCGTCTTCCGACTCCTTATACTTCAGATCGCTTTGGAACCCTCCGACCGAATAGGTCGACCGGTAAGCATGTGAAATATTGAACGACTGGAAGTAATTTCTCAATGCTTTGATCCCCTGGTTGGCATTATAGGTTATGCGCCAGTTGGGCATAGGTATCTTCAGGAACGGCGACAGCGATATCTTACCCGGATCCCTTCCGGCATAGGCCGAAAGGAATGCCCCCAGGAGTACCTGTGGCTGGGTGGGCCCGTACCCGTTGGGATATCCAAGCGAGTCGTATCCGATGGAGTTGGGATTATCAGCAGCAAGCCTGCTGGCCACGATCTTCCGGTCAGCCAGCATCTGTTCAAATACCGAACTTACATCTTCCTTGTTATCGCGTTTAAATGCCGTCGGCCAGATGATATATGAAATGCTGAATGTTCCCCTTTCCTGCGAGGAGGTCGGAACATGCGTAACGCCATTCCATTTATAGTAATCCTGGTAAGTGGTGGAATAACTTCTGTCGGCATTGATTTCCACTTTCAGGTTACGGACAGGCTCCAGGCTGGCCCTGAACGTGAGCGAGCTCGTGTGACGGTTGATGTATGGATTGTTCATCAGCGTATCCGTGCTCAGCCAGCCATTTGCTGATGCAAGCGTCCTGATATCCTTCTGGCTTCCAAGAATGAAGCCCATACCGGGGGCGTTCAGCTTCCAGTTGTTCCCGATCACACCAACCTCCGACATGAATCCGGGCATGGTAATTCCATTGGTCTCGGAATAGGAAAGATTCGCATCCTTCAACGACATCAACACTCCCAGCAACTGGGTTCCTATAAGCTTCAGGTAATCCTTCTTAGGTTTGGCATCGGTGGTGTCGGCCGGATTGTTGTCCTCTTTCGGTTTCTTAAGATCCTCCTTTTCTCCTCCGGGTTTGCCTTTCCCCGGCATGGCAGGGCCTTTTATCTGTTGCCCCTGAGCCTGCAGATCAGCTGCAGCCTTCTTCAGGAAACCGACCTTGTTGTAAAGCGTGGCCATCCGGATCCCACCGTTCAGTTGCAGGTTATTTGAATTCTCCACCGTGTTCCCGAACCTTGCCTGCAAGCTCCGGGCTGATGCTTCCCAACGGTAATTTACGCCGTATTTTGCTGAAGCAGTCACCCAGTTCAAAGCCTTGATCTTACTGAAGGGAACCATATAATTCACGTTGGCGATCTGGTTGAAACTGTTGAGAGAACCGAAGTTCTTCAGCGAATTCATCACTGTATCGCGGTAAGCATCGTAATTGGGACTGCCTTTCTCAAACCCTCCGGCGGGCTCATATATATAAGAGTTGACATTCGCCGAATAGTCTATCTTTAACGCCTGTGTAAGATCATAGCGCAGGTCATACACCCTGATCCAGTCCCACGACTTGGTATAACTCGGGTCAATAATGATCAGCGCATTGCTCTTGTTCCGGATAAGCCGGCGTTCATACTGCCGGTTCATATCCGACCTGAAGGAGAGCATTTTAGGAAGATAGTAGAAATTCAGGTCGCTGAGGAGCTGCAACGACTTGCTCTTGATAATCTTCTGGAATGGCTTCACCATCTTGGGATTCACCGAAAAATTATATCCCAGCCCTCCCCGGTAAGTCTTTTTGACATCCGATTCTATATCGACATTATGCTTGGTGATCTCGGAATAGGCATACGAAAGGTCGAAGTTCTCAATATCCCATAATTGAGGCTTGCCTTTGGCTCCAATCCGGTCTTTCCGGATATTCATAAAGTTCAGGTTCTGACGTTCGGTAAAGTCGACCGTCACCTTGCGGACAGAGTCTTTTTCCTTGCGACTCATGTCCTTCACCATCTCCTTGTAGTCAATATCGGGATCAAGAGGATTGTACTGCGGGTTGCTTACAGTCTGCGAATAGTCGTAGTGCATCGGGATACGCACGCCCGACTTTTCAGGAAGAAATTTCCCAAGTTCCAGGTTGGTGGCAAAGTCAATCTGGCGCACTGACTCTTTCTGCCGCTCATTCACTTTCTTCTCGATGCTTCCAAAACCCGGTGTACTGTATGCGCCAGATACGACAATATTACCCAGGTCGGCCAGATTAGTAGCAAGGCGGGCATTGGCAGCCCAGCCGGATTTTTCATTGAAGTCGGTAAGGCGGAGTTCATTTACCCAGATCTCTGCACATTTAGGCAGGCCATCATCACCGTTAAGCACAGCAGCGTTCTTCCTCGGATTCCTCACACCTATCATGAAAGCCCTGACGTCGCTCAGACTGGGACTACCCACCACGGTGATCTTGTTGCTGCCGTCGCGGACCATGTAGGGAGTGGTAATGCTCATGGTTGAACCGGCCTGGTTGAGGGCTTCATTGCGAAGTTTCTTGGCCTGAACAAGTTTATCAAGTTCCAGATCCATCTCGTTGGCAGAAGGCCAGATACCATGTTCGTCGCTGGCAAGTGTATACCAGGGAGTGAATTCCAACGGAATTTCGTATTCGTAATAGTTGTCGGTGAAATCGGATCCGATGCGCACGAATACCGTCAGGTCGCCGGTCTTCAGTTCTTCATTCTGGCGCATCTTTTCAGCATGGATATACATCTGAAGATGCTTGTAATCCCTGAAATCGAATTCGGTGGTCTTGAAAGCGCCGCGGGCATCCCCGTCCATCAGGTCGCAGGTCTTCAGCACCATGGCCTGCTCGTTGAGCTGCTGGTAATTGGTGGTGGCTACGTTCACTTCCCTCTCGATATCGGGCGGAAGCACATAGGGAATAGGAATGCGAGCGCCGTTCTCCTCAACGCTGACAGTTGAAATATCGAAGGTCGTGGCATCCTGGTTCGGGTCCGGGATATACTCGCCGGGCGAAAGAAGGCTGTTATAGTATTTTCTCCATTCGCCGCGTTCCAGTTCCAGGGATGCAAAACGGCAAACCACCGGCCTGGCGAATCCTTTCAGGAACATACGGATGAAACGGATGGATTTGAAATCCTGGATGTTCCCCACTACCCGGTCAGGCTGCTGAAGCGGGATCTTGAACTGATACCATTTTACGTCAATGTCTTTGCCGTTTTCAAGGCTAAGCCCCGAAGCCCGCGTAGCCGACGGAGTCGCATGGTACATGTCGGTGATATAGTTCTGTCCGACAACCATCTGTTCCGGCCGGAGATGTACAACATACTGGAAGTATCGTTCCTGATCGCTGAGCGTATTGTCGCGGTTGATATCTTCCACGTTTGGCGAACGTGTGGCAATGGTTTCCCCGCTGCCTGTCGGCGAATTCCCTTCGGTGCCGTTGTAATTCTTGTAACGCTGCACAACACTGGCATAGAGCGGATCATCATCATAATCACCTCCCAGGAAGTGATGGTAATTGTCGCCGGCAGGGTCAGTCGTATCGCTGATATAAGCCTGCGATCCTGTCCCGAACTTGTTCCTGATCCTGTCGAGGTAGTTGGGATAGATGAATGAAAAATTCTTCTCATCCGCATCTCCCAGTCCGTCGTATCCGACATCCTGGTATGGTCTTGCAGCATCCTGGCTGTCGAACGATTCGGTAATGGCCTGAATGGTAGGAACACGGCCCCAGATGGTGGTATCCACATTTTTAACATCTGCAGAGGTGGGAAGTCCGTTTTCATAGGATTTCCGTCCGTCGCGAAGGATATCTTCCGAGATATCACCAAGGTTAAAATACAGTTCACCGCCCTGACTCAAGGAGTCTTCCGAAAAAGGATCCATCAGCCAGAAGGTAATGTACTCCACATTAGCCGATTCGAAGTCAGAAGTCTGCACCTTGCTCATGATACCGCCCCAGCGGGAGTCCGGGTCTTTAAGCAATCCCTGGTCTGATATACCGCTCGAATAAGGCGAACCCTCCACGTCGAAATTGTAAGGCCCGCGCTCTTCCGGGAAGTACGCAACGTTGAACATTGGTATGAACGCCGGCTGGTTGTTCTCCGTCTCTGCATTCGGGAAAAGTTCGGTTTGATAGACTACACGAACCGAGTTCTTCGAAAGTTCATCGCGTGTGATGTTCTTGGGCCTGCGCGTACCACCCTTATCATAAAATACAGTGGCATCCACGCTGTACCAGGCGATCTTTGCACGGTTGTAGCCATAGGCCAGCCCGGTTCCGGGTGCACCTTCGGGGAAAAGGTTACGGGTAGTCTGGCCCTGTGGCGTGCTCGACAGGAACCAGGAACCGACGGTTGTAAGCGAAATGGTGGATTTGGCCCCTTCAAAGTCATCGATATAGGAAGTCCCTGTCTTGCCAACAGCCTTGGAATGGCCCGGGATGAACTGTGCAAATTCAGCATCGAACTTGATCTTCGAAGCCATCTTTGAACTGTAGAAGGGCAGTTTGTCAACCAGCTTGGTGATAAAACCCGATTCCTTCTGGTAGTTGATGCTCATTCCCCAAATCGTGTTCGAAATGGGCTCATCGCCATAGTTCGTCTTTTGCGTGATGGGGCGCTCGTAAAGGTTCATGATGGTACCACCCAGCAGCAGATCCTTGTTCACACGGTAATCCACGTGGGTCCCCATCAGTGTCTGGCTGTAAACGTTGAACATCGAATTGTTCTCCAGCGATATATTGATGGGCGTGCCGGAATTCAGGATGCCTTCGTTGATGATCTTCACCCTTCCCAGCGTATAGTCAACGGTATAATCGACATTTTCGGTAAGCTGAACACCGCCGGCAGTTACCTTCACCGATCCCTGCGGCACATTCAACGCGTTTAACGATATCTCGGAACCGGACTCAGACTTATACTGCCCCTCGATCAGGAACTTGTTCTTGTCGGGGAACTGCTGCGCCCCCGTTTTGGTCATGGTATACAACGAATCATAGCAGTACTTGTCGGCCAGGGCCTTATCACCAAGCAGATTCCTCAGAAAACTGCCGAAAGGCTCCAGTTTGGTGAAAAAGACACGCCCGTTCGTCGACTGGATAGTACCTCCGTTTTTCGCAGCATTGTCAATAAAGTCGAAAATACCGTCATGAGGCGGATTGTTTTGCGGATCCAAACGGTCGAAACCCATCAGCTGGATGAGCGGAACTCCTTTCACACCTTCGGGACCGTCGTTGAAATAGCCGGTTGGAACGGCATTGCTGCCTCCGGAATAAAGGATGTTCAGGATGAAATCGTCGCGGTTTACGTTATATGCCTGGATGTTGTAAACGTTCTTCATCATCAGGTCCCAGAGTGGCGTCTGTGTGTTGACAGCAGTACTCTTGAGAAGTTTTACCATCAGGCATTTGGATGTCCCGATCCCTCCGTCGGAAAACTCCCCTACCTGATAATAGGTACTGTCGCTTCCGATTACCGTGTACTGATAGGCAACAGCCAGGGTCTGATCCGAATTCAGCGTAGTGTTGAGCGAGATAAATCCCAGCCTGCCGTTGAAGGTATATTCGGTGGAACTCAGTTTCCTGGCACTTTCAATCTTTTCAAAATCAACTCCGGGAACAAAGTTTTTCTGGATGGTAAGATAATCGGTAACCGTGTTGATATTCCGGACCCGCGCAGTATCAAGCTGGTTCAGCAGGTTATTGGAATTATCATCCGGATATGGATAGGCTGCAGCCGGAAGAATTTGCGGGTTGTACGGATCCACTTCTCCCAGGTCCTGGAAGGCAACAATGTTACGGTTCTCTGTAACAGCTGCGCCAATATTGGTTACCCAGACTTCGATCTTGGTAATGTTGATATTGCTGGTTACCACGGGGAGACTGGCCAGGGCTTCATCATAATGATCACGGAAATACTGCCCGATGAAGAAGTGTTTGTTCTCTTCGTAGTCGAGTGAGCGAAGCGAGAATTCAGATGTTTGGGCTCCTCCCTGAACGGAAATATTTTCTGTCTGACTCTGTTGCTGCGAAAACACACTGGTCACCGTAGCCCTTCCAAACTGCAGCTGAGTTTTGAGACCGAAGAGGCTCTGACTTCCCGTGATCAGGGTCGAATTAAGCGGAAGGTTCACATTCCCGGCTTCCACCAGTTTGATGATCTCGTCTTCCTTTCCTTCGTATTTAAGCTTCAGCTTGTTCTCGAAGTCGAAGGTGGCTTCCGTATTGAAATTGGTATTGAATTCAATCTTGTCGCCAATCTTCGCCAGCACGCTCATTTGGATCTTTTCCTGGAAATCGAAGTTGGTAGTACGGCGCAACCGCTGGTCGATAGCTGGGTCGTCACGCCGGTTCGACAGGATCCCGAAGGTAAGTTCGGCACTTCCCTGCGGGCGGATATCAATGGTATTCCCGCCAAACACACGGTCGAAGAGTTCTCCGCCCAGTCGAATCTGTGGCAGAATTCCCTGCCTGGCCGGGCCTCCAGAGGTTTTTGCTTTTTCAACCCAATACTTGTTCACGGCTTTCTCCATGTCCCAGTTCTTGTATTCATCGAAAGTGAAAGAAGCGGGATTGCGGTAGTTCAGGTCGCCGATCTTGCTGGTGACAGTGTATTCGTTGGATGCAGGGTCGAAAATGAGATCCTCCTTGATATTGGACGGATCGTTCAGGTAAAGGCCTCCGCTGGGGGCGGATTCATAAGGATTGAGCTCTTGCCGCAGGGGAAAAAGCAGTGTAGTATCGTCGGTTTCGGTAGAATCCGGCGGTGTAATATACCGGCCTTCCTCCTGGGGTCCCGACGATATACCCAGAGTAGACTGAATACCCCAGGCAAAGGAAAGGATCACAACGATAGCAGAAAACCTGAAAGTATATTTGACGGGATTCTTCAAGTGAGGCGTTCGGTTATTGGACGGTCTTGATAAATAAAAAATTATGCCTTCTCTGTCTCATTTAAAGGATTTTGAGGGCGCTTTTTACCAGATGCTCTACAGGTATAGCTGTGCCTTCAGACTTCAGAACCTGTTCGATGGCTTTCTCAGCCGATGACTTCGTAAAGCCGAGCATCACCAGTGCAGATAACGCCTCCTGCTTAACAGTATTGTGCGAAGAACCTAAAAATTCACGGGCCGGGGATTCCTTTTGCATTTTATCCTTCAGGTCGATAATGATCCGCTGGGCCGACTTCCCTCCAATGCCCTTGATGGATTGCAACACTTTCACCTTTTCATTGATAACAGCATCGGCAACCTCGTCGGGAGTAAGGGAGGAAAGGATCAGCCTGGCTGTGTTGGGCCCGACTCCTGATACCGAGATCAATTGCTGAAATACCGTCCGCTCCTGCTCATCGGCAAAACCAAACAACACCATGGCATCCTCTCTCACCACCAAATGTGTGAACAGCCGGTAACTATCCTTACCCGATAATTTGGAGAAGGTATTTAGCGAGATATTGATCTCGTAACCAATTCCGTTACAATCAATTATTACCTCTGCCGGATTGATGTCGGCAATTTTTCCTTCAATGAATGAATACATCATCAGTTATTTGAAACCTTCAGTGACCTGGCCACTAATGGGGTGCAAATTTACTATTTTCCATCTATTGAGAAAGATGAACCATTTAATCGGACAGAGTATCTGCTGCATGCAGCATTGACCTGAAGGCTTTTACGCTTGTTCAATTATTCAGTGAACATTGGAGTCAGAATTCAGGAATGAAGTAATTTTGCACATCGAAAACCGAAGGCCGTCACCCTCAAACGGCATTTATATTTATTTTTTCATGGCATTAATCCTTTCCGGTTTTCAGGCATCTAATGCACAATTTGTACTGTTGAATTATGTCGATGCACATGCTACGTCTCAAATACCTGTTACCCCTCCTCGTCTGCTTCCTCATTAATACGGCTATGGCTCAGGAATCGGGCATTTCCGGAACGCTCCTGAATCAGGAAGATAATTCACCCCTTGTTGGAGCCACGATCCGGCTGGTGAACGTCCGCGATACACTCAAAGTAAAATACCTGAGCAGCGGGCGTGTCGGGGAATTCAGTTTTGATAAACTTGATAAAGGCACCTACCGGCTCGAAGTAACCTATATTGGCTTTGAAAAATATGTGAAACAGGTTTCCTATTCAGGGAAAAAGGTAAACCTGGGTAACATCAATGTCAAACCTTCATCCACTAGCCTCGGACAGGTTGATATCAACGGAACAGCAATCAGGGCGGAACAGAAGGGAGATACCACCCAGTACAATGCCGCAGCCTTCAAGGTCACCCAGGATGCCTCAACCGAGGACCTCATCCGGAAGATGCCGGGGATCACCATCGAGAACGGTACCGTAAAAGCTCACGGGGAGGAGATCAAGAAAGTGCTTGTCGACGGCAAGCAGTTTTTTGGAGATGATCCGTCAGTCACGCTTAAGAATCTCCCTGCCGAGGTGGTGGATAAGATCCAGGTATTTGATAAACTCTCGGATCAGGCAGCCTGGACCGGTTTCGACGACGGAAGCGGACAGAAAGCCCTGAACATCGTCACCAAAAACGCAAAAAGCACCGGCCAGTTCGGCAAGTTCTCAGCCGGTTACGGATCAGACGAACGCTATATGCTGGGTGCCAATGTCAATTTCTTCAACGGCGACCGCAAGATCACACTTCTGGCCATGAGTAATAACGTCAACCAGCAAAATTTCTCCGCTGAAGACGTAATAGGCGGCAACAGCGGAGGAGGATCCGGACGCGGTGGCGGCGGAATGGGTGGTGGCATGCCTTCATGGATGGGCCCTCAGGGTGGCATTTTCAGTACCAACGCTATCGGATTCAACTATACCGATTCATGGGGTAAAAAGCTGAACCTGAACGCATCCTACTTCCTGAATAACGGGGTAAACAATACGGATAAAAACATTAACCGGCAATATATCCTCAACGGGGAAAACAATCAGTATTACAAGGAAACCAGCTCATCGCGGACCGACAATACCAACCACCGGCTGAATATGCGGATCGAGTACAATCCCGACACCAACAACTCGATCATGCTGATGCCCCGCCTCAGCATCCAGGATAACCAGGCTAACAGCTATTCGGGAGCTATAACCTCACTGCTGCCCGACTATTCGGTTACCGATCTGTTAAACCAGTCGGATAATGACAACCGCACCAACAGCGACGGATATAATTTCAATAATGATCTTCTGTACCGGCACAAATTCAGGAAAAAAGGCCGGACGGCATCTGTCAATATTGGAACCGGCATCACATACCGCTATCGCGACGGATACGTGAATACAAACAGTATCTTCTTCACTTCAGCCGACACCTCTGCAACGAATCAGAAAAGCAATACCGAATCCAACGGGCTGAACCTGTCATCCAACTTTGTGTATACCGAACCTGTTACGGAGAACGGTCAGATACAGTTGAACTACAACATATCCTGGTCGCAGAATGACAACGACAAAAAGACCTACGATTATGTCTCCGACCAGCTGGAATATAACTTGTTCGATACGCTGCTGTCCAATGTTTACGATAACGACTATATCACGCACAGGATCGGGACGGGTTACCTCTACCGGACCGAAAAAGCGAACCTGAATGCAGGTATTTCCTATCAATATGCCACCCTTCAGGGAAACACGAGCTTCCCGTTCATCGACTCCACCGAGAAATCGTTTAACTCGGTGCTTCCGAACCTGATGTTCAATTATAAGTTTTCCAAGGTGACGAATCTCCGGGTGGTTTACCGGGCCAGCACCAATGCACCATCCACCTCCCAACTTCAAAAGGTGATCGACAATTCCAATCCGTTGCTGCTCTCCACCGGTAATCCCAACCTGAAACAGGAGATACGCCATTTTGCCATGACCCGGTTCTCACATTCCAATCAGGACAAGACAGCAAATTTGTTCACGATGCTTTTCTTCCAGAAAACACAGAATTACATCGGGAACTCAACACTTATTGCGGCAAACGACACTATGGTGAACGGGGAGGTTGTCAGAAAAGGCGCTCAACTTACCATTCCCGAGAATCTTGATGGAGCCTGGAATACAAGGGCACTGGTAACAGTAGGCTTCCCGGTGAAACCCATCAAATGCAACCTGAACTTCAATACAGGCCTCAGCTATAACAGCCTGCCCAGCCTGATAAACTCGCAGACCAACACATCCAATACTTACGGACTGAATCTGGGAGCCGTGCTCAGCAGTAATATCAGTGAGAAACTGGATTTCACCCTTACCTATAATTTGAATTACAACCTGGTGGAAAACACCCTGCAGCCGGAACTGGACAACAACTACTTCTTTCAGATCGGTTCGGTTCAATTCAACTGGGAGTTCTGGAAAGGATTCTTTGTCCAGAACAGTGTGACCTATCAGCGCTATAACGGGTTGTCGAATGATATCAACGACCAGTACACCCTGTGGAATCTGAACCTTGGTAAAAAGTTCCTCAAAAACAAAGCTGCAGAAATCAAACTTTCCTGTTACGACCTCCTCAACCAGAACCAGAGCCTGAACCGGAATGTTACCGACACATATATTGAAGACTCCGAAACCGAAGTTTTGCAGCAGTATTTTATGCTGACCTTTACTTACACCTTGCGGAAATTCAACGGTAAACTCCCTGCACAACCCGAACGCAGGTTCGATGGCCATTTTGATGGAAGACCCCCAATGGGACCTCCACCCCACATGTTCTGATCCCGCTTCTTCTTTCTTCCGTCTCTAAAAATCCTTTTATACCGGAATTGTGCTGTTCATGCCATTCCGGTATTATTTTATTTAAGGGGCACCAAATATTCTGTCATTCCCCGACACAACGTCAATATTAATCGCTAATTTTGCCCGCAGTTTTTATTTAAACTAAAAACAGATAACGAAATTCCGTTGGAATCCTGTCCTATGGAAAAAGAACAAAACAACATACTTGATGAGGTAACCCAGGGTGAGTACAAATACGGGTTTTACACCGATATCGAGATGGAGACGGCTCCAAGGGGGCTGTCGGAAGATACGATCCGTTTCATTTCTGCGAAAAAGGATGAACCGGATTGGTTGCTCGACTTCCGTCTCAAGGCATACCGCCACTGGGTGACACTCACCGAACCTACCTGGGCTCACCTGCAGCATCCTCCCATCAACTACCAGGATATCATCTATTATGCGGCCCCAAAGCGGAAAAAGGAACTGACAAGCCTCGAGGAGGTGGATCCTGAATTGCTTGAAACCTTCAATAAACTGGGGATCTCGCTCGAAGAGCAGAAGCGGTTGGCCGGCGTTGCCGTTGATGCCGTAATGGATAGTGTTTCGGTAAAGACAACTTTCAGCGAAACCCTCTCTAAACTCGGGATCATCTTCTGTTCCTTCAGCGAAGCGGTGCGCAATCATCCTGATCTGGTTAAACAGTATCTGGCCTCGGTAGTCCCTTACACAGATAACTATTTTGCAGCGCTTAATTCGGCCGTTTTCAGCGACGGCTCGTTTTGCTATGTGCCGAAAGGTATCCGCTGCCCGATCGAGCTATCTACCTACTTCCGGATCAATGCCGCAAATACCGGACAGTTCGAGCGCACGCTTATAGTTGCCGATGAAGGCGCATACGTAAGCTATATGGAAGGATGCACGGCACCGATGCGTGATGAGAATCAACTGCACGCGGCAATCGTGGAAATAGTTGCCATGAAGGATGCCGAAGTAAAATACAGCACCGTCCAGAACTGGTATCCCGGAAATAAACAAGGCCAGGGCGGCATCTATAACTTCGTAACCAAGCGCGGAATCTGCAAGGGAAGCCATTCCAAGATCTCCTGGACTCAGGTGGAAACCGGATCAGCCATTACCTGGAAATATCCCAGCGTCGTATTAATGGGCGATTATTCCGTAGGGGAATTTTACTCGGTGGCAGTAACCAACAACTACCAGCAGGCCGATACCGGGACCAAGATGATGCATCTGGGCAAGAACACCCGCAGCACCATCATCTCAAAGGGCATTTCTGCAGGAATGAGCAGCAACAGCTATCGAGGCCTGGTCAAAATCATCAAGAGGGCCGAAAACTCGCGGAACTTCTCGCAGTGCGACTCCCTTCTGCTGGGCGATAAATGCGGGGCACACACCTTTCCTTATATCCGCACCGAAAACCAAAGTTCCATTGTGGAACACGAAGCCACTACCTCCAAGATCTCCGACGACCAGCTCTTCTATTGCAACCAGCGCGGCATCAGTACCGAGAGCGCAATAGGACTTATCGTAAATGGTTATGCCAAAGAGGTTCTTCAACATCTTCCCATGGAATTTGCCGTGGAAGCACAGAAACTGTTGGCAATAAGCCTGGAGGGAAGCGTAGGTTAAAGAAAAGATAAATGATAAAAGTCGAAAGATAAAAGTGTAGCTGACCATCCATGCACTAAGCTCTCAGCTCTTAGCAAATTAAAGATAAAAGATAAAAGGAAAAAGATAAAAGAACAGGTTGAATGACTATCGAATGACTATCGAATGACTATCGAATGACAACTTACTCCTTGCTCTAAGCCCTTTGCCCTTTGCTCAATAAAGACAAAAGATAAAAGGAAAAAGATAAAAGAACTTTCGATGAATGACAACTCACAAATGATCTGCCCTTCACCCTTAGCTGCTTTCAGACAAAAGGGTTCTCGCAGATTACGCTGATGTTTGCGCAGATGAACGCAGATTGGTAATTGCTTTCTGCGATGATCTGCGGACTTTTTCTGCGAAATCTGCGAGAAATAAAGTCGGAGAAAGGAGAGATAAAAGACAACGAATAAATAATTGCAAAATGCTAAGTATCAAAAACCTCTATGCTTCCATCAACGGAAAAGAGATCCTGAAAGGGGTAAACCTGGAGATCAATGCCGGGGAAGTGCATGCCATCATGGGTCCCAACGGAACCGGTAAGAGTACGCTTTCGTATGTTATTGCCGGCAGGCAGGGATATGAGGTCACAAGCGGGGAAATCCTTTTCAAAGGCCGGAACCTGCTGGAACTTTCGACTGAAGAACGTGCCTGCGAGGGTATTTTCCTGGGATTCCAGTATCCTGTAGAGATCCCGGGTGTGTCGATCACCAACTTCCTTCGCACCGCCATCAATGAGCAACGGAAATACCGGGGACTTGACCCGGTTCCTGCCAAAGAGTTCCTGGCCCAGATGGAAGAAAAGAAGAAGATGCTGGATCTTCAGGATAAACTCGCAAACCGCTCAGTGAACGAAGGTTTTTCGGGCGGAGAGAAAAAGAAGAATGAAATATTCCAGATGGCCATGCTGGAACCTTTGCTGGCAATCCTGGATGAAACCGACTCCGGACTCGACATCGACGCTCTCCGGGTTGTAGCTACCGGCGTTAACCAACTCCGCCGGAAAGACAATGCCACATTGGTGATCACCCACTACCAGCGACTGCTTGAATATATCGTACCCGACGTGGTACACGTCCTGTTCGACGGACGGATAGTGAAAAGCGGAGGGAAAGAACTTGCCCTGGAACTGGAAGAAAAAGGGTATGAATGGATTAAAAGCCATGTTTAGACCTGCCATATCGAAACAATCATGGAAAATACCCTGATAACGACCGATCTGAAGAAGAGTCTCGAGACACTGTTCCTGGAAAAGAAGCATGAACTCTTCGGGGCAGATTCTTCATATTTACAGGACAAGCGCGAGAAAGCGTTCAACGACTTTGTCAGGGCAGGCTTCCCAACAAACAAGATGGAGTCATGGAGAGGCACCGATTTATCCAAAGCACTCTCGCAGGAATACGAACTCCGGATGGAAGCACCTGCAAGCCCGGTTGATCTTGAAACTATATTTCATTGCACCGTACCACACTTCGAAACATACCTGGTGGCCCAACTCAACGGGTGGTATGTTTACAACAACAGTCCGCTTACATACCTGCCAAACGGTGTTGTGGTGGGCAGTCTCGCTGCAGCCTTCCGTCAATTCCCCGAACTGATCGAAGAGCATTATGGCAAATACGCCCTGACTGACAGTGATGGACTTACCGCTCTAAACACGGCCTTTGCCAAAGACGGTATTTTCATTTATGTTCCCGATAATACCACCGTTGAGGATGTGATCCAGTCTGTCAATATTGTCGACAGTGACCGGAACCTTATGCTGCAGTCGCGCAACCTGATCATTCTCGGGAAAAACAGCCACCTGAAACTGGTTCACTGCGATGATTCCATCAGTCACCAGGTCAGCTTCATCAATTCCGTTACCGAGATCAGCCTGGGATGCAATGCTTCCCTTGATCATTACAAACTTCAGAACAAGGATGAGCACTCAACGCTCATCAACTCTGTATATTTCCGCCTCGAAGAAGGCAGCACCCTGAGTTCCAATGCTGTCAGCCTTAATGGTGGCATCATCCGCAACTCCGCCAAAGTGATTCTTGCCGGTGAGAACAGCTCTGCCAATCTTTACGGCCTCTACCTGATGGACCGGAACCAGCATATTGATAACCAGGTGTTTGTTGATCATGCCGTGCCCCGGTGCCAGAGCAACGAGATGTTCAAGGGTATCCTGGATGATCATGCCAGCGGAGTATTTAACGGCCATGTGATCGTTAGGAAGGATGCCCAAAAATCCAATGCATATCAATCCAATAAGAACATCCTGCTTACCGATAAGGCTACCATTGATACCAAGCCTTTCCTTGAGATCTACGCTGATGATGTGAAGTGCAGCCATGGAGCCACCGTTGGGCAACTGGATACCGACGCCATGTTCTATATACGCAGCCGCGGGATCAGCGAAGCCAATGCAAGGATCCTGCTGATGTATGCCTTTGCCGCGGAAGTGATCAATAAGATCTCTATTCCTGAACTGCGTCAGCGGATCGACGATATGGTGAAAAAGCGCCTGCGCGGGGAACTTTCCTACTGCGACCAGTGTGTCCTTCACTGTAGTTCACAGGAAAAAAAGACTACTTTTGAAATCGATATGTCTAAAGTATAAGCCGCTGGTATCAGCCTCCGGCAAATAAACCAGCAAATATCAGGATTCAGGTGAATTCACAACTGGAAAAAATACGCTTCGGCTTCCCGATACTGAAACAAACAGCCTACGGTTACCCGCTGGCCTATTTCGACAATGCCGCTACAACGCAGAAGCCTGCTGTTGTGATTGATGCAATTCATCGGTACTATTCCGAAACCAATTCCAACGTGCACCGCGGAGTACACCGCATGAGCCAGCAGGCAACGCTGGCATACGAAGCTGCACGGAATACCGTGGCAGGCTTTCTCAATGCACCTTCTTCTTCTGAAATCCTTTTCACGCGCGGGACTACGGAATCCATAAACCTGGTTGCCTTTTCATACGGGGAGACTTTTGTAGGCTCCGGTGATGAGATTATTGTCTCCACCATGGAGCATCACTCCAATATTGTGCCCTGGCAGCAGCTATGCCTCCGCAAAGGAGCCACACTCAGAGTGATCCCCATGTTCGACAACGGTGAACTGGACATAGACGCATACAGCCGCCTGCTGAACAGCAGGACCCGTATGGTTGCTGTGAACCATATATCCAATTCACTCGGTACAATCAACCCGGTCAGGGAAATTATCCGGCTTGCGCACGATAAGAATATACCTGTTCTGATCGACGGTGCTCAGGGATTATCGCACGGACCGGTGGACGTTCAGGAACTTGGCTGCGACTTCTATGCTTTTTCAGGGCATAAGATGTACGGACCGATGGGAATAGGAGGCCTTTATGGCAGGAAGGAATGGCTGGAAAAGATGGTTCCCTATCAGTGCGGTGGAGAAATGATCTCGAAGGTCAGCTTCGAAAAAACAACATTCAACGAGCTTCCTTATAAATTCGAAGCAGGTACTCCCAACGTCGCGGATGCTATCGGCCTTAGTGCCGCTATCGGGTACCTTCAGGAGACCGGCTGGGACTTCATCCGGACACAGGAAGCTGACCTGTTGAAATACGGTACGGAACTGCTCTCGGCAATCGGGGGCGTCAGGATAATCGGTACGGCTCCTCAAAAGGCCAGTATCATTTCCTTCATCTTCGATTCCATCCATTTCTTTGATGCCGGCACCATCATCGATAAGTTCGGAATTGCCGTCAGAACCGGGAACCACTGCACGCAGCCTCTAATGGAACGACTGGGGATCATCGGCACCATCCGGGCCTCCTTCTCTTTTTACAATACAAGGGAAGAAATCGACCGGCTGGCTGAAGCCATTATCAAAGTGAAAGAACTTTTTGATTAGATTTAAAGAAATTTACATAGTACCTGGCAATACGTATATGAGCATACGAGATACGATCAACGAAATCATTGAGGAATTCGCCAGTTTCGACGATTGGATGGATAAATACAATTACCTGATCGAAATGGGAAAATCCCTCCCGGTAATCGACGATAAATATAAAATTGATTCGAATCTTATTACCGGATGCCAGTCCAGGGTGTGGTTACACTCGGATTACGAAGACGGAATCATCCGGTTTACTGCCGACAGCGATGCCGTGATCACCAAAGGGATCGTTAACCTGCTGATCCGCGTCTTTTCAGAACATACCCCGGACGAAATCCTGGCCGCAGAAACCGAATTTCTGGATGAAATCGGACTTAAAGAGCATCTCTCCCCCACCCGCAGTAACGGCCTGCTATCAATGATCAAACAGATCAAACTGTATGCTTTGGCTTATAAGGCACAGGAAAATACAGCACTCAAAGGCTGATAACCCATTTCTGAACGTATGGAAAACATCGAGTACAAGAACATGCTGAGTGAGCGGGTGGTCCAGGTCCTGAAAACAATCTACGATCCGGAGATCCCGGTTAACATCTATGAACTCGGACTGATCTATGATATCTCGATCGATAACGACTCGGTTGCCCATATCCGGATGACACTCACCTCTCCCAACTGCCCGGTGGCTGAAGACCTTCCGGTTGAAGTGCACGAAAAGGTAAAAAATGCCGAAGGTATCAGCGACGTTAAAGTCACCCTGACATTTGATCCTCCCTGGGACCGGAATATGATATCGGATGCAGGTTTACTGGAACTTGGATTCCTGTAATTGCCTCCGGCTCCTGCTGACCCTATTTTTTCATCATTTTAGTGAAACTGCCGCAAAGAAGGTACGAAGTGCTCCTTTGAAGAGAACCGATGGCCCGGCGCAACTTCCGATTATACTGTATCGTGAAACGATACTATTGGATTGCAGATTAATTGTCATGTCACTCTGCTGAAAGTAGTGACTAAGCGGTCATGATACTATCTATTTGTTTATCTTCGAGATAACCGTATAATCTTAATCGCCGGCAGTCAGGACGGGGTAACAAAATATTATGCTGAGCATTCCCCATTGTAGATTTTTTTATATCCCAGGTATCTCAGACCACAGCGATATTTAATTCACTTCAGGTGGTTATACAATCTCATATTTTGTGTGCCGAAAACTTCTTTCAGAATTGAGTAGCTCTTATATCTGTCAGTCGTGACATTAGGTTCAGAATAAGCTTTATCATGAACTTACAGTTTGATAAAGCTAATTATGTTATTCCGGAATTTATTATTGAAAATCTGCCACCCCTGTAAACAATTGAAATTTATAGGTGTTTACAGAGGGATAAGCTGTTCACAAATTTGGATAAACATGACGATACTAAATAGCCGGATCAATATTCAATCGGAGGAGTTTAAAACTAATTTCCAGTATAATAAAGATCTGATTCAAAAATATCAGGATACTTTAGATTCAATCAAAAATAACAGGAATGGGGAGTCTATAAATAAACATAAAAAAAGAGGAAAGCTGTTGGCTCAAGAAAGAATCATGCATTTAATTGATGACAACACTCCTTTTCTCGAATTATCGTCACTTGCAGCATATGGGCAATATGAAGACCAATTCCCCGGCGCAGGAATTATAACAGGGATTGGTGTTATTAACGGTATCGAAACGGTTATAGTTGCTAACGATGCCACTGTTAAAGGAGGTACCTATATACATGAAACTATCAAGAAACATTTGCGTGCACAGGAAATAGCACTGCAAAATAATTTGCCGATAGTTTACCTGGTAGATTCAGGCGGAATATTTCTGCCTGAGCAGGCAAATGTTTATCCGGATAAAAACCACTTTGGAAGAATATTTTATAATCAGGCAAAAATATCTGCCGAACGGATACCGCAGATTGCATTGATTATGGGATCATGCACTGCCGGTGGAGCATATATACCTTCGATGAGCGACGAAAGTATTATAGTTAAGAATACCGGATCGATATTTCTGGCAGGTCCCCCACTAGTTAAAGCGGCAACCGGAGAAACTGTTACGGTGGATGACCTCGGTGGTGCAATGGTACATTCCGGAATTTCAGGAGTGGTTGACCATGTGGCGGAAAACGACGAAGATGCACTCAAAATATGCAGAGATATATTCAAACACCTAAAAAAAACACAAAAACAAAATATTCAAATAAACGATGCTGAAGAACCGCTGTATCCTGTAGAGGAAATTTACGGCCTCATTCCTTCCAACCTCAAAAGAGGTATCAACATGTACGAAATTATAGCCCGTTTGACCGACGGCAGCCGTTTTCAGGAATTTAAATCCAATTATGGAAAAACAATCATTACAGGTTTTGCTCATATAATGGGATATAGTGTTGGTATTATCGCCAATAACGGTATATTATTCTCCGAATCTGCCTTAAAGGCTACTCATTTTATAGAATTGTGCAATTTCAGAAATATTCCTCTCATCTTTCTCCAGAATGTACCCGGTTTTATGGTTGGCAAAAAATATGAACATGAAGGTATAGCCAAGCACGGCGCTAAAATGATTCAGGCAGTTGCTACTGCCAACGTACCCAAATTTACGATCATTATTGGGGGATCTTTTGGTGCAGGCAATTATGCTATGGCTGGAAGGGCCTTTTCGCCCAACCTTCTGTTTTTATGGCCCAATGCTAGAATATCGGTTATGGGTGGCGAGCAAGCCTCCGAAGTACTTTCAAATATTACAAAAAATAAGGAAGCAAATCATAACCAATCCGAGCATGTAATATCTGAGCAGAAAATTGTCAATGATTTTGAAACAGAAAGCACTGCTCTTTACAGCACCTCGAGGGTGTGGGATGATGGTATTATTGATCCGGCAGAAACCCGTGAAGTATTGGCTATAGGCATTTCCATGTCGTTAAATAAACTATTTCCATTGCCACATACAGGAATTTACCGAATGTAATGGTTTACCATATGTTGACTTATAAAACAATTGAGGTTGAACTGAAAGATAAGCAGGCAACAATCTGGCTAAACCAACCTGAATACCGGAATTCACTAAGTCCATTAATGATTGATGACCTGATAAAAAGCATTAAATGGATCGATAATAATGATGAAATAATGGTAATAGTGATCCGAGGAAAAGGTACGTCATTTTGTTCCGGAGCAAATATCAACTGGATGAATGATGCCGGGGCATCAGATTATAAAAAAAATTATTCGGAAAGTAAAAAACTAGCTGCCTGTTTTAGTGCTGTTTACCGAACCAACAAGGTAGTAATTAACATGGTCCACGGACACGCCTTGGGTGGCGCCTTAGGATTTATAGGGGCAGGGGATTTTACTTTCGCATTAAAGACCACTGTATTTGGTTTACCTGAAGTGAAACTTGGTTTGGTACCAGCGGTCATTGCACCATATATACTCACCAGAGTAAAACAAACTGTATTAAAATTTAAGATCTATACTGGTAAATCCTTTTCGTCGGAAGAAGCTTTGCAAATGGACTTAATTGATGGCGTCTTCAATACGATTGATGAAATGGAAATTAAATCGAACGAATTAATAGAATCGATAAGTTCCGTGTCCCCTGCTGCTCTGAAAGAAGCCAAAAAACTGATGAGGCAGTTAAACAATAATATTGTTAATCCCCAAAATAGCAAGGAAACTGTAAGAATTATTACAGAACTGAAAATGTCGGAAGAAGCAAAAAAAAGAATGTCAGAATTCATCCTTTCAACAGGAAAGAAAAAAAATGAATAACACAATGAACTTAAATCCTTTACTAAAGAAACATCATAATGAGTATCGGTTAATGATCAGAAATTTTGCTGAGACTGAAATAAAACCAGTTGCCCAACAACTGGACAGTGAGGCAGAATTTTCAAAGTCAATGACTAAACGATTAGGAGAAATGGGTCTGTTTGGGATAACTATACCCGAAGATTATGGTGGTAAAAATCTCGACACCCTTTCTTATATAATCGCCGTCGAGGAGCTGGCAAGAGTAGACAGCTCGCAGGCAGCTACAGTGGCAGCACATAATTCCCTTGGGATAACCCCGATATTTAATCGCGGAACCAAGACTCAAAAATTAAACTTTTTACCCAAACTAACCACCGGCGACAACGTATGGGCGTTCGGTTTAACAGAACCAACAGCCGGATCAGATGCTACCGGTATTCAAACCAGAGCTGAACTAATAAATAATAAGTGGACTATTAACGGCTCTAAAGTATATATTACAAATTCTGCATCAGAATGCTCTGCAGGGGTTACCCTGCTTACTATTACCGGATTCAGGAATAATAAAAAGGAATTGTCTGCTATTCTTGTAGAAAAACCAAATGATGGATTGCACGCTGAGCCAATAAAAAATAAGATGCTTTGGAGATCAGTAGATACAGGAAAAATAACACTGACAAATTGCATTGTCCCTGAAGAAAATTTGCTTGGGAAACAGGGAGAAGGTGCGCACATTATGTTGGAAACTCTTGATGCTGGTAGATTATCGATTGCTGCAATTGGATTAGGACTTGCACAGGGTGCATTTGAAATGGCTCTTGACTATGCAAAAAACCGGCAACAATTTGGTCAGCCAATCGGAAAGTTTCAGGCCATTGCTTTCAAAATAGCAGAAATGGAAGTAAAACTCGAATTAGCCAGGAATACTTTATATAAAGCATGCTGGCAGAAAGATTCCAATCTGCCATTTGCTAAAGAGGCTGCTATTGCAAAACTGTACTGTTCGGAAATTGCTAAAGAAATAGCAGATGAGGCAGTGCAGATACATGGAGCAAATGGATTAATGAAAAACAATGATATCGAAAGGTTCTACCGGGACCAACGAATACTGCAAATAGGAGAAGGCACATCAGAAATACTAAAATTGCTTATTTCAAGGCACCTGGGTCTGTGAAAAGACTTTATCCTTTCTGCTTTTTTGTAAATGGCATTAAAACTTTCACAATATAATGTTGATAATGCAGAAAAATCAGAACATAATTTTATATCCTCCGATCAGTTTCATAGCAATAATATGCGCCCAGGTGGTTGTTTCATTTCCAAATTCATGGAAATGAAACATACTATATTAAAATTTGTAACAGGAAATTAGTTATGTGTAATTGAATTCAATGCAAATTCTAAATCTTATATCGCGCTCAAAGACAGAGTCTTTTTACTGGCTTATCTAAGATTTGTTAGTAATAATGAACAGACTATATAGTTCTATTATTCAAATTTCTAAGTTGATGCCATTCTGTCAATCTATAGTTCAATATGCTTCATGAACAGTCTTTCCTGAAAATATTTTTAAAATGAATATCACACAGGGATTGAGATGAAGATTTGTATTCCTTTCTGACTTAAATCTGGTATGCGCCGGCATTGTCCAGATTAAGCTTTGTTCTGTTTCCCGCTGCAGAGCTAAATCTGATTCAACTATTGTGATATCCCCTTCATTCGAAAATCTTCAGGATACTCTGTCAATATTGTTCTCATCAGAAATGCAGAAATTTATATTCCTAATAATGACGTATAAATATAATACATTTCATTCCAGAGGCATAACCTAATCAATAAAGCAATTGTGTTTCCAAGCTGATGCAGTAAACCTTTTAAATACGAGATTGTTTATTATCAGCATAATAAGACGACATATGATCTCTGGTTTTTCAAAACTCAGCAAGCAAGAAAAAACTGAAATATTGAAGCAGTCTATTCCTCTCAATGAAACTCAGATGCTGATGCTCAATTCATTTCATCACTCCAATAAGTCAGTTCAAAATGTAATTGATGAAATGAGTGAAAATATCATTTCAAATTATTCATTACCCTTCAGTATTGCTCCTAATTTCAGAATTAACAATAAGTTCTATTTTATTCCCATGGTAACGGAAGAAAGTTCTGTGGTAGCAGCAACTTCCAATGCGGCAAAATTTTGGGCAACAAATGGCGGATTTAAATCCAGGGTAATTGGTACAAAAAAAAACGGACAGATTTATTTTAATTGGAACGGCGATGTTAAAAAATTACAAATTGACTTCCCCAGAATAAAAGATGCATTATTAGCAGCCGCCATTCCATTGCTTAAAAATATGGAGAAAAGAGGCGGTGGTATTTCAGATATAAGTTTAACGCCGAGTAATCCTGTAAAAAATGATTATTATGTAATTCATGTGGGATTTGAAACGGTCGATTCAATGGGTGCCAATTTCATTAATTCCTGTTTAGAAATAATGGGAACCACTTTGACATCATTTTTAGACAATGAATACCCGGATGACAAATCGGAAATTATCATGGCGATCCTTTCTAATTATACCACCGATTGTATTGTTGAATGTTATGTAGAATGTGATATCCTGAAAATGTCGCCATTATCTGGTACTATGTCACCGAAACATTTTACCGAAAAGTTTGCCAAAGCAGTTCAAATTGCCAATGAAAACACATCCAGGGCTGTCACCCACAACAAAGGCATTTTTAATGGAATAGATGCTGTGTTAACTGCAACAGGAAATGACACAAGAGCTGCTGAAGCAAATGGACACGCTTATGCGGCAAAAGATGGCACATATAAAGCACTTACACAAACAGAGATTGACCAAAATAAATTCAAATATATTTTAAGAATGCCTTTAGCAGTAGGTACTGTTGGCGGAGCAATTTCCATGCATCCTTTGGCCAAAACAGCACTTCAAATTTTACAGAATCCCAACGCAGAAGAATTAATGCAAATTGTTTCAGCAGTGGGCCTGGCAAGCAATTTTGCGGCAATCCATTCCTTAATTACCGAAGGAATACAAAAAGGACATATGAAATTGCACTTGAATAATATTCTATATCAGTTAAATACTACTGATAATGAAAAATCGGATATTAAAAAATTCTTTATAAATAAACAGGTTTCATTCAAAGCGGTATCAGATTATCTCGAAAACATAAGAAAATAGCATGCAACTAGCCGGGAAAAATATACATTATTCAAATGGTAACCTGCTGATCTCAGGTGAATACTTTGTTTTAATCGGTGCTAAAGCCTTGGCTATACCGTTGAAATACGGGCAACAAATGAGCGTGGAGCCTGTTGACGATGATAAAAAAACAATACATTGGGTAACTTATGAATTGGATAATCGCTGGTTTGAAGCAAAATTTAATTCTGATAATTTAGAAATTCTCTATAGTAATGATCTGGAAAAAGCTTTCTGGCTGCAAAATTTATTGCAACGAATTAAAAAGAATAATCCGGAAACAATAAATAACAATAAATCGTTTCGTGTTACTTGTGAAATACAATTTAACACGCAATGGGGCTGGGGAAGCAGCTCAAGCCTGATCTGCAATCTGGCATCATGGGCAGGCACAGATCCATTTACTTTACATAAAACTGTTGCAAAGGGATCAGGATATGATATTGCGGCTTCTTTATCAAACTCGCCCATTTTTTTTCAAATTATTGAAGAGCAACCAGAAATTGTACAGGCACGATTTAATCCTGCATTTCGTGATTCCATTCACTTTGTCCACTTAGGGATGAAGCAGAATACAGAGAAAAGTATAAAATCAAATTATAAATCGATCCTAAGAAACAAACAGGAAATCACAGCTATCAGCGAATTAACCGAAAAGATAGCAAAAGAGGAGAATCTACATGAATTTATGAGACATATTGCCGAACACGAGAAAATTGTCTCAAAAGCACTCAATATGACCAGAATAAAAGACTCATTTTTTAGTGATTTTAACGGGGAAATTAAATCGTTAGGCTCATGGGGCGGAGATTTTGTTCTGGCTGCCTCACATCTTGAAGAGGAAAAAGTAAGACAATACTTTTACGATAAAGGGTTGAAAACAATTTTCAGATTTGATGAAATTACCAGAAATTATACTGAGTGTATTCCCCAATAATATTTTTTGTAAACCTGTTCAGCCGCGGTATAAATGAAGAATTCAGGAACAATAAGCTGGAGGAGTCCGTCGAATATAGCCTTGGTAAAATATTGGGGGAAAAAAGGCTTTCAATTGCCATATAATCCCTCTGTCAGTATGACTCTGTCCAATTGCTATACCGAAACAACCGTAGATTACACAAAGACTAATAAACAAGACAGTCCTTCATTTAGCTTCTTATTTGAGGGCAAAAAAAACAAACACTTCGAACAAAAAATCAAACAGTTCTTAGAGATTGCATCTAAAGAATTTAACGGTTTAAATTCCTTGCACCTTGATATCAACTCCAAAAACTCATTCCCCCATTCGGCCGGAATAGCTTCATCGGCATCGGCACTTAGCTCTCTGGCACTTTGCATTTGCAGCATTGAAAAAAATATTATTGGTAATGATAGAAGTGATAACGATTTCTTCAGGAAGGCATCGAACCTGGCCAGGCTGGGATCGGGAAGCGCCTGCAGATCAGCATACGGAGGCTGGGTATTATGGGGGAAAACTGCTGAAATCGAATACTCTTCCAATGAATATGCCCTTCCTATCAATCATCTTGTTCATGAAAATTTCCGTAATTATTATGATGCCATTTTAGTGGTTAATTCCGGACAGAAAATGGTCAACAGTTCTCTCGGACATAAACTAATGGACACGAATCCATATAGAGAAACCAGGGCAAACACAGGGCAAATAAATGCGCAAAAGCTGATAGCTGCATTGAGAAGCGGGGATGAAAAAGAATTTAAGAACATTGTTGAATACGAAGCTGCAAACCTTCATGCTATGTTTCTTACTTCCAAGCCTTATTTTATCCTGATTAAGCCGGAAACTCTGCAGATCATAAACAGGCTGCAACAGCTAAGAAATGAAACACAACTGGAATTCAGCTATACATTAGATGCAGGGCCCAACATTCATGTACTATACCCCGGAAAAATCAGGAATGAAATGCTTGCCCTTATTAAATCGGAGTTACTGCCATTTTGCGAAAATGGCAAGTGGATAGACGATAAAATGGGTAAAGGACCAGAACTACTGATTCACAAATATACTGAATATTAACAGGTTTGCCCCAAAGGCACGAAGTGCTCCTTTGGAGGGAGCCTGTCGGCTCGAAGCAGAGCTGTTTAGATTCAGTTATACAGAGCGTGTTCTCCAATAAATTTTTTTGCAAACCTGTTCAGCCGCAGTATAAATGTACCCATCAAAAATATTAATATTTGGCGAATATACTATCCTCCTGAATTCGCATGCACTTGCCATACCTTATGACAGATATGGCGGTGAATGGGCTTTTATGGATAACCAGACAGACAATGCCCCTGAAGAAGCACATCAATCAAATTTAAATTTGAAGCAATTATTAGCTGATATTAAATCAGGGGAGAAATATCAAAACGCGGGATTCTCCCTGGATGTAAAAGCACTTGAAAAAGACCTGGAAAATGGTCTGTATTATAAATCACTGATACCACAAGGTATCGGCCTTGGAAGTTCCGGAGCTTTAGTTGCAGCTGTTTTTGACAGATATGTCAAATCCGGGACAGGAGATAGTGAAATTTATAATCTGAAAAATTATTTAGCCTCGCTCGAGTCACTTTATCATCTGAACAGTTCCGGCATCGACCCTTTGGTAAGCTATTTGAAGTCGCCGGTTTTAATTACAGGCAAAGAAAAAATCGAAAAGCTTAATTTTCCTGTAAATTATTCAATTAAAAAATATGGTTTATTCCTTGTTAATAGTCAGTACTCCAGGAATTCAGGCCCTTTGGTAAATTATTTTAAACATAAATGCAATACGGACCTTAAATATTTAGATAAAATAAACAAAAACTACATACCGGTTAATAATGAATGTGTCCAGGAATTTATATCAAATAATCATCCTGAAATTTTCTTCTCAAAAATAAAGGTCCTTACCAACCTCCAGCTGGATCTATTTAAGGAGATGATACCTGAGAATCTGGTTTCTGTTATGGAATACGGTCTGGAAACCAGCTTGTTCTATTTAAAATTATGCGGTTCGGGAGGTGGAGGATTATTTTTAGGATTTACCAGAGATACTTTAAAAACAGAAGCATATTTTAAAGCATATGGTTACAATATAATATTTTTTAGATAATGATCTACTAAACTATGCATTAAAACCATGACCTTGTCTCTGGATAAATCAATAGTGCTCCCAACCCCTGTTGTTGATTAACAAGTTTATATTACCGGCATTAATAATGAACATCGGAATATATCTTATCCGATGTTGCTCCATCTCCTCCGGAAATATTAAGTAAATAATAAGTCATACTGCTATTGCCACATAAATAGAAGGCCCTCTCCGGTTTTAAACCAGTATTATTATAAAATTCTTTCAGACAAAAACCCTATTTAAATAACAGCAAATTTAATTGTATGGAATATATCGGTTTAAAATTCTAAATTACTAAAAAATAAAGTTTCAAATAAAAATTCAAACAATGTCCAAAATAATTTGTTAATTATTCATTTCTTGTGAAACAATAATTATGAGTGTTAAGCTTGATATTATTCATCTTCCAGGATGGACGAAGGAACCGTCACCTGAGGAAATGTCTGTTCGAGGGTAAATCTGATAGAGCAGCAGCACTTAAATACCATTAATCCGGATGGAAATACCCGGTTAAATGTAAAGAAACAGGGCTTCAAAAAGGATTTCGCTTAGTGGAAAGCGGCTCTCTGGCAAGATCATCGTGCCATACTGAAAGACAGTAAATGATTAATTATTTTCCCCTGACCTAAAAATAAATCTATGTCGACAATATCATTCTGGATTAAATCATTAAAGGTCATCCCGCAAGTTTCGAAAGAAGAATGGGATACCCTGGACATTATCTCAAAATGGCTTGTAGCATCGCGCTCGGCAGTATTTATAATGACGGCAATTTCGTGTGGAATAGGTGGGATACTGGCTTACTATTATACCGGTAATTTCAATATTTTAAATTTTATCATTTGTTTAATCGGACTGGTACTTGCCCACGCTTCAAATAACCTGCTAAATGACCTGGTGGATTATAAAAAGGGTATCGATCAGGGTAACTATTACCGCACACTTTATGGGCCTCAGGTAATAGAAAGACTATATATTTCAATCAGATCATATATCTATTATATTTTAACAACACTGGTTATTGCATTATTATGTGGGGTGTTCCTGGTCTACCGGTCTGATATAAATACCCTTTACCTGATGATTGCAGGAATAATTTTTCTGTTGTTTTATACCTGGCCTTTGAAATATATTGGTTTAGGAGAAATTACCGTAGTATTTGTGTGGGGACCGTTGATGATTGGAGGCGCCTATTATGTGACATCAAACGGATCCTGGAACTGGGACATTATTCTTTTAAGCTTGGTTTATGCAATTGGCCCAACCAGCGTCATATTCGGAAAACACATTGATAAATTGGATAAGGATCAAGAAAAAAAGGTTTACACTTTGCCCGTATTAATTGGTGAAAAAGCCGCGCGTTATACAACGCTTATTGCATGGATATTACAATATGTAGTCATTGCATTTTTCATTTACAAGGGAATTTTGAGTATTTACCTGGCAATTATATTTTTAGCTCTTCCAAAATTTGTGAAAACTTATAAGACGTTTTTAAAACCTAAACCCACAGAGAAACCAGATTCAGGCGATCATATTACATGGCCCCTGTATTTTGCCAGCTATGCTTTTGTTTATAACCGAAGGTTTAGCATACTATTTTTACTGGGGTTATTGATTACAGTGATATTTAATCGCATATGACCATCTATGATGATCTACCAATGTAGCTTTTACATCATACTACAAATCTGAAACCTCAGCGATCAGCAGTCTGCCAAAAATACCCCGGCCAGATTATCAGCGATCCAATAGATAATAATACTCATTCAAATACCTCTGGAGGTAATCTTTGCATTACTGACGGAGTGTGAAGCATTACCTGTACGGATTCACTCGTCATTCATAGTCATTCATTTGTCATTCATCATCATCTTTTATCTTTTCCCTTTTATCATTTATCTTTTCATTGTCAGGCCTTGTTTCTCGCTGATTTCGCAGAAAAAAACGCAGATCATCGCAGAAAGCACTTACCAATCTGCGTTCATCTGCGCATTCATCAGCGTTATCAGCGAGAACCATTTTTTGCAGCTGAGGGCATTGAGCATAGGAGTACTATTGAAATTCAATCGTTGAATTGTCGAATTAACTAATTAGCTAATTAATTAACTCCCACATTGCCTGCACATTATCCCTCTTTTGGTACGCAATGACTTAAAAGTTGCCTTAAAGCCAGCTTCTTCCGGAAATCAATGCATTAAATCTAAAAGATTCACATAGTTCTGTTTCCAGAAAACACACTCAGTCGGTAAGAAATAGCAGATAGTCTTATCACATTAAATACTTTCTTCTACTTATATTAGTATGTATTTTTATATATTTGATGCAATTAAGTACCCGTAATCCTGTTTTATGAAAAAGAATACCCTGATTATTGCATTTTTTGCTTTACTGGCAGGTCAGGCATTGCCCCAGACTTTTGAGTTGTCGGGGCAACTAAGGCCCCGGGCTGAGTATAAACATGGGTACAGGTCCTTAATAGGTGACGGGGTTGACCCGGCCTTTGCCATTTCACAGCGGACACGCCTCAACTTTTCCTATGGCACCTCCCGGGTAAAAACCATGCTTTCGGTCCAGGATGTGAGGATCTGGGGAGATGTTGCAACATCCAACAAATCGGACCTGAACGGCATCATGATCCATCAGGCCTGGGGAGAATTTTTCCTTCATGAGAATTTCTCTGTAAAGGCCGGCCGACAAACCCTTGTTTATGATGATCAGCGCCTTTTTGGCAATTCCGACTGGAACCAGCAGGGACGGAGCCACGACGCCCTGTTGCTGAAGTATGCCCCGACAGCGAAAAATTCGATCCAGTTTGGTTTTGCCTATAACCAGAGCAGCGATAAGGATACCGGGACTTTCTATTCTCTTGAAAAGAATTACAAAACACTTCAGTATCTTTATATCCATACCGAAAACGAAGGAAAACTTGGCATGAGCTTCTTCCTCGCCAATGTAGGGATGCCCGGCAGCAAGACAATCGACTCCGTAACCAGTCAGGTAAACCGCAACATGCAGACCCTGGGACCAATCTTCTATCTTAACCGCGGAAAGATCAGATCGAACCTGGCTTTCTATTGCCAAACCGGGAAGAACCAGAAAAACATAGAAAAAAGGGCATATTTCCTGGGTGGTGAATTCAATTACACCGTCCGGAAAGCCAAAACCCTGGGGATAGGATTTCAGTATCTCAGCGGGAATGACCAGGTTGATGCTGATGCCTACGATCATGAATTCTCAACACTTTTCGGCACCGGCCACAAGTTCAACGGATGGATGGATTACTTCTATGCCGGGAGCACGCACAAAGGGGTAGGATTGCTGGATGTTTACATTCCGGCAGGTATGAAAAGAGAGAAGTTTTCGGCAGATTTCCAGCTCCATTACTACCGGGCTGCTGCTAACGTAAAAGATCCATCCTCATCTGCGGAATCAATGGATGCATATCTCGGAACCGAAGTCGGCATCATGATCACTTATACATTCTTTCCCGAGCTGACATTTGCAGCCGGTTACTCGCAGATGTTCGGCACAAAGACCCTTGAAGCACTCAAAGGGGGAAATAAAGATATCATGCAAAACTGGTCATGGCTTATGCTTACATTTAATCCTGTATTTATTAAAACGGAGAAATAATCCTGTATATGAAAGATCTCCTGCACAAGATTATGCCTCCCGGTCAGTGGCGGTTACCTGTGATCATACTGCTGGGAATTTTCACAGGTCTGGGCGTATATGTTTTTATTATCTCCAATGCGGCTTCTTACCTGTCGGACGAACCGGAAACGTGCATCAACTGCCATGTGATGAATCCGCAGTATGCCTCCTGGGAACACAGTTCCCACAGGGAAGTTGCCAATTGCAACGATTGTCACGTTCCGCATAACAACCTTATTAACAAATATTTCTTCAAAGCAAAGGATGGTATGCGGCATGCCACCATGTTCACCCTCCGCATGGAGCCTCAGGTGATCCGTATCAAGGATGCCGGGCACAACGCGGTCCGCAGGAATTGTATCCGGTGTCACAGTCCGCTGCTCAAAGATCCTCTGCTGCAGGCAAATGTTCATTCCGATTATTATACTACCCGGACGGAACGTACCTGCTGGGATTGCCATCGGGAAACTCCACATGGAAGGATCAACAGCTTGTCAGCCACTCCGAATGCCAGGGTGCCGGGCCTGCCGAATCCCGTTCCTGAATGGCTGGAGAAGATCATAGCAACCAAATCCGTAAATAAATAAGACCTGTTCAACAATGGAAAACACGAAACGTAAACCCTGGTTTTACTGGATGCTGTTTATAGCAACAGCAATTATTGTATTCCTTCTGGGAATGCTGGCTTCCTCCATTACCAACCGGAGGGCGGAGAAAGAGTTTGTATACAAACCCATGGTGGAACTCAAACAAGGTGAGCCCCGGAATGCCGAATGGGGCAAGAATTATCCCCGTGAGTACCAGTCGTATATTCAGACCCTCGACACCAGTTTCCGGAGCAAATACAATGGTAACGCCGTGATCGACATGCTGGAAACGGATCCCAGGCTGGTAGTCCTGTGGGCCGGCTATGCCTTCTCCAAAGAATATAAACAAGGAAGAGGTCACTATTATGCGGTAGAGGATGTGGTGAACACGCTACGCACCGGTGCACCGGCACAAGGCAAGCCAAGCCCGCAGCCAAACACATGCTGGAGCTGTAAAAGCCCTGATGTCACCCGTCTGCTCACCGTTGTGAGCCCGGCCGACTTCTACAAGGGAAGCTGGGACACCAGGGGCTCTGAAATAGTGAATCCCATCGGCTGTGCCGACTGCCACGACCCGAAGACCATGAACCTGGTCATCACCCGCCCTGCCCTCATCGAAGCCTTCCAGCGACAGGGAAAGGATGTTACCAAAGCAACCCATCAGGAGATGCGTACGCTGGTTTGCGCTCAATGCCACGTAGAATACTATTTCGATAAACACAAGATTGAGGGTACTGCCTATTTGACTTTCCCCTGGGATAACGGTATGAGTGCCGAAGCCATAGAGGCGTATTATGATAAGGCACAGTTCAGCGACTGGACCCATGCTCTTAGCAGGGCGCCCATGCTGAAAGCCCAGCACCCGGAATACGAAACCTTTAGCATGGGTGTACATGCGCAGCGTGGCCTGGCCTGCGCCGATTGTCACATGCCTTACAAGAGTGAAGGCGGGCAAAAATTTACCGATCACCATATCCAAAGCCCGCTCAACAACATCTCCAACTCATGCCAGGTATGTCACCGTGAAGAAACTGCCAACCTCATGGCTGACGTGTACTCCCGGCAGGATAAGATCATTGAGAACCGCGACAAACTGGAAGAACTGCTGGTGAGAGCCCATGTAGAAGCCAAAAAAGCCTGGGACCTGGGAGCAACAGAGGCTCAGATGAAAGACATACTCAACGACATCAGGAAAGCTCAGTGGAGATGGGATTTCTCTGCTGCCAGTCATGGAGCTTCCTTTCATGCCCCGGTTGAGATCGGCCGCGTGATCGCCAATGGTATCACCTTTGCACAGGAAGCCAGAATTAAACTTGCCAGGGTACTTGCTCTGAAAGGATTTACGGCTGAGGTTCCCTATCCCGATATTTCCACCAAGGCCAAGGCCCAGCAATATATCGGCCTGGACATGGCCAGTCTGAATGCCGAGAAGGATGTCTTTCGTAAAACTGTTGTTCCGGAATGGATCAGACAGGCAAAAGCCAGGGAGGCTAAGTACTAGGAAGTGCGGCGCCTTGTATAATTCTGATAGTGAAATTCTTAAATTGTAAATAAGGCAAAACCGGATTTAGTTTTCTGAGTAGAGGATGCTATTGAAGTGTGGCATCCTCTTTTTGATATCGTGTCGCGCAAGGGATGCCTGAAAGGTCCGAAGGCACAAAGTGCTCCTTCGGAGACTCCTTCGGAGTCACCATTGGTCAAAGCATTCGTATTGCTGATTCTGTAAAGCCATTGCATAAATCTTCGACAGGTTTGTAAGATCAAAAAGCAACGGCATACAAAGGAAAAATGTAATTTTATGCCCTTAAAGCAACCTTCATGACCCCCCCTAAAGGCACCATACTCTCTACAATCAATTCACCTGAAGATCTCAGAAAACTTCCGGTTGAGAGCCTGCCCAAATTATGCGGGGAGATCCGGCAATTCATCCTGGATGTCATCTCCCGCAATCCCGGCCACTTGGGTGCAAGCCTGGGAGTGGTGGAATTAACGGCAGCCATTCATTACGCCTTTAACACGCCCGACGACAAACTTATCTGGGATGTCGGGCATCAGGCCTATGCCCATAAAATATTGACCGGTCGTAAAGACACTTTTTTCACGAACCGCACCTACAAAGGGATCAGCGGATTCCCGCGCAGGGATGAGAGTGAATATGATGCCTTTGGTACAGGGCATTCCTCCACGAGTATCTCGGCTGCCCTCGGAATGGCTGTAGCAGCAGCTATTGAAGGCAACAGAAGCCAGCAACATATTGCCGTTATAGGTGATGGCTCGATGACTGGTGGCATGGCAATGGAAGCCCTCAACAATGCAGGCGTTTCCAAGACCAACCTGCTCGTGATCCTGAACGATAACGGAATTGCTATCGATAAAAATGTCGGGGGGCTTTCAAGGTATCTCACCGATATCACGACTTCGAAAACCTATAACCGCCTTCGCGATAAGATATGGGTTCTCCTGGGAGGCAAAACACAATACGGGGCCAATTCGAGAGCCATTGTAAAGCAACTCGGGAATGCCCTGAAATTGACGTTGCTAAAAAAAAGCAATCTCTTTGAAGCCTTTGGGCTCCGCTATTTCGGGCCGGTTGACGGGCATGATGTCGTGAGGCTCGTGCATCTGATGCATGACCTGAAGAACATTCCAGGTCCCAAGTTGCTCCACGTGATCACGGTTAAAGGTAAAGGCTTTGAAAAAGCAGAAAAAGAACAGACTCTCTTCCATGCACCGGGGAAATTTGATAAGGAGACCGGCGAATTGAAAGATACTCCCTGCCAGAACCTGCCTCCAAAATATCAGACTGTATTCGGAAAGACCATTATCGAACTGGCGGAGATGAATCCTCAGATCGTTGGGGTAACTCCTGCCATGCCTACCGGTTGTTCGCTGAACATGATGATGTTTAAGATGCCAAACAGGGCATTCGATGTTGGCATTGCCGAACAACATGCTGTGACATTCTCTGCCGGCATGGCCACCAATGGGCTCATTCCATTCTGTAACATATACTCCACCTTCATGCAACGGGCTTACGACCAGGTTATCCATGATGTTGCCCTTCAGAAGCTGAATGTCGTCTTTTGCCTCGACCGTGGAGGCCTCGTTGGAGAAGATGGCGCTACCCATCACGGAGTGTTCGACCTGGCCTACCTGCGGGCAATCCCGAATATGACCATCTGTTCGCCCATGAATGAGGTGGAATTGAGAAATTTGATGTATACTGCCCAGTTGCCTGATATGGGCCCCTTTGCGATACGCTATCCCCGAAACCGAGGAATGAACATCGAATGGAAACATCCGTTCGAAGCCATCCCTGTTGGCAAAGGCAGAATGGTGCGCGACGGGAAAGACCTGGCCATTCTTTCGATCGGGCATGAAGGCAATTACGCAATCGAAGCCGCTGGTATCCTTTCGGATAACGGCATTGATGCCGCCGTTTATGATCTCCGCTTCCTGAAACCACTCGATGAAGAACTGTTGTCAGAAGTATTCCGGAAATTTGGAAAAATTATAACGGTTGAAGATGGAACGATTGTCGGAGGACTTGGATCTGCCGTGATAGAATTTGCCAACGACCGGAACCATGAAGCAGAAATCGTTCGCCTGGGCGTGCCTGACCGCTTCATTGAACAGGGGACGCTGGAAGAACTGCACCATGAATGCGGCTTCGACGTTGAGGGGATCGTGAAAGCCGGCAAGGAGTTGTTTAATAAATGAGTGACCTTATGAATCCAGCTAAGCCGGAAATTAAGAATATCATTTTTGACCTTGGAGGAGTACTGCTCAATATCGATCCCCGGATCACCGGCCGGCGGCTCGAGGAATTCGGAGTGGTCAACATGGAAGAGCTGCATCACAAACTCATGGATGTCAGACTTTACAAACGTTTCGATTCAGGCGCCTGTTCACCGGAACGCTTTTACGAGGAAATCAGGGAGTTAAGCGGAATATCCCTGACTGACAATCAGATTGAAGAGGCCTGGAATGCATTGTTGCTGGATTTCCCTTACGAAAGGGTTAATATGCTGCATCAACTTTCTGAAAATTACAGGTTGTTCCTGTTGTCGAACACCAATTCCATCCATTACCGGACTTACACGCAGAAATTCAGGGAGGTCCACGGCGAGGAGATGCCTTCCCTTTTCGAAAAGCTGTTTCTTTCATATGAAATGGGATGCAGCAAGCCCGATCGGGCTATTTTTCGCAAAGCATTGATAATAGCGAACCTGAAAGCTGAAGAAACGCTTTTTATCGATGATATGGCGGAGAATGTGGAGGCTGCTGTGAATGAAGGCTTAAAGGCATGCCATCTCGGCAATGGAACAGACGTTACCGGACTGTTTATAAATGGAAAACTCCGCCCGGAGGCGGAGCTTTTCAATCCTAGGGCATAGTAGAACCGGAGCTATTTCAGCTCTCCATCCTCATCTTTCATCATCCGGTAAATGGTGGTTTTACCAATATTTAATTTGTCGGCCACGAGGCGGACTTTGTTATCGTACTTGTGCAGGTAATGTTTGATGATCATGCGGATATATTCATCCAGTGTAGCCTCGCCCGACTGGAAGTCGATCATGGTGCTGGAATTGGTCAGCTTGATATCATCGGCATGGATGGTATTTGTGTTGGTCATCACGGCGGATAGTTCCATGATTGCTTTCAGTTCACGGACATTACCCGGGAAAGGATACTTCCTCAGTTTTTCAAGGGCTTCGGCTGAAATGGTAAGCTTAGGCAGTGAGTTCTTCTGACAGAACTCATCCACAAAGTAGCGCGCGAGCAGGAATATATCGTTCCCGCGTTCCCGTAATGGCGGCAATTCGATCGGAAGTCCAAGCAGGCGGTAATAGAGGTCTTCACGGAAATTCCCCTTTTTCACTTCCTCCAGCAGGTTCTTGTGCGTAGCAACAATGACTCTGAGATCCAGTTTGATGGCTTTATTGGAGCCGACCCTGCTCAACTCCTCTTCCTGAAGGACACGAAGCAGCTTGGACTGCATATTCAGGTCCATGTCGCCGATCTCATCAAGGAATATTGTTCCGTGGTTAGCCTCCTCAAAACGCCCGATTCGTTGTGAATGAGCACCTGTGAACGAACCCTTTTCGTGCCCGAACATTTCGCTCTCGATAAGTTCACGCGGAATAGCGGTTACATTCACCGGAACAAAAGGCTTGTTATACCTTTTTGAATTATAATGTATAGCCTTAGCTACAAGCTCTTTACCCGTACCTGTATCACCCTGGATGGAGACTGAAATATTGGTCTTGGTGGCCTTTTCAATCAGGCTGAATACATTGTGCATCACCGGGCTGTCGCCCTTGATCAGATTGTTGTACTGGTATTTCTTCCCGATCTCTTCTTCGAGACGCGAGATACGCTGCTTGAGGTTGAAGTTGCTCTTGATGTTGCGCATCACCGACCAAAGTCTTTCCTTGGTATCGGCGTCTTTCAGGACGTAATCGTAAACACCCTTCTTCAGCAGTTCAACAGCCGTGGAAATATCCTGCTGACCCGAGACGATAATCACCGGCAATTCAGGATCGAATTCACGGATCCTTTTCAGGACTTCAAAACCGCTCATGTCAGGAAGATTGAAGTCGAGGGAGATGGCCGACGGATTCTTGTGCAGGTTTGCAAGCAACTCTTTTCCGGTCGCGTAAATTGTTACTTCATAATCCGGATTTTGTGACAGATGATACGAGAGAATTCTGGCATACATCTGATCATCTTCGACTATGAATATCTTAAAGGCTTCCACGTTGTCTCTTTCCCCGTTAATTTCCCAATTGCGAAAAGGTAATAAAAATATGAAAAAATTAATGAAATGAACTAAAATGAACCATCTTTTCCATTTTGAACCAATATTTTCAAATTGTTTCCTGGCAAATTTGTCCGTTCAATTCATCCAGCAGGTCTTCGATCTCTGCCTGGGTTGTCGCAGTGAGTAGTCGTAATCGCCTGGGTTTGAAATTGGGTATTCCCCGAAAATATCCGGAATAATGTTTCCGCATTTCGAGTACAGCCCTCCGCTCCTGTTTCCATTCAACAGCCATTCTGAGATGGTTGCGGCACACCTGAATCCGCTCTTCCATGGTCGGCGACAATGAACAGGACCTGTCGGAGAAGTATTGTTTGATTTCCCTGAATATCCAGGGATTCCCGATAGCAGCTCTTCCTACCATAATACCATCGATACCGTAGGTGTTTTTCATAAGTAAAGCTTTCTCCCCACTGGTGATATCTCCATTGCCGATCACCGGAATATGCATCCTCGGATTGTTCCTGACCTCTCCGATAAGCGTCCAGTCGGCTGTTCCACTGTACATCTGCGCTCTGGTCCTGCCATGAATGGTGATGGCCTGTATACCTGCATCCTGCAACCGTTCAGCAATATCTACAATATTCTTATGGGCATCATCCCAACCCAGTCTTGTTTTGACCGTAACAGGCAGGCTGACGCTTTTTACCACCGCCTCCGTTATCTTCACCATTTTGGGGATATCGTTGAGAAGAGCGGCTCCGGCCCCTTTCATCGCAATTTTCCGTACCGGGCATCCGAAATTCAGATCGATCAGTTCGGGCGAAGACTCTTCTGCCATCTGTGCAGCCCTTTTCATGGCATCCGGATCACTTCCGAATATCTGGATGCCCAGTGGGCGTTCCGAAGGATCAAACAGCATTTTATTCTGCGATTTGACCACGTCACGCACCAGGGCATCGGATGAAACAAACTCGGTGTATACCAGGTCAGCGCCGAATGACTTGCAGATCCTCCGGAAGGATGAATCCGTAATGTCCTCCAGCGGTGCAAGAAGCACCGGAAAGTTACCCAGGTCTGTTTTACCGATCTGCATGACAAGTCTTTAGTATGTAATTCCATTTATCTTTTCCGGCATCCGGGCAGCAGGTGATGATAACCGGAAACAGGGTAAACTGCCTGCAAATGTAAAAACTACCAGCTTCACAGAACACATTGAACGGTTATCGTACTTTTGCCAAAATTTAACAAGCATGGTCAAAGGAATGTTCTCTCACTTGTCGTTTGCCGGAAAAATGGCGTTATTGCTGGGCCTGCTGGTATCGTTCCTGCTATTCTCCACCCTGCTTGGAGTATTGCTTCTGGTCCCTCTTGCCGGACCCGGGGCTATGAAAATAATGATTTCCCCGGACTTTAATGATCCGGTTGTAGTGAGCGGACTTAAGATCGTCCAGATCATCAGTATGGCTTTCGGACTGTTGCTCCCATCATTGCTTTATCTTTACATGACCCAGCCTAAGCCACTGGATGTGATGAGTAACCGCTTCTCCCGTCCTGCTTCCATTCTCCTGATCACAGCCCTGTTCATGCTATCGGCCCAGCCTGTTATCAGCCTGTTGAATGAATGGAACAGCCGGATGATCCTTCCTGAAAGCCTGTCGGGACTTGAAAACTGGATGAAGAGCAGTGAAACCCAGGCCCAGAAGATCACAGAAGCCTTCCTGAGCACTTCCTCCTGGAGTGGTTTCCTCGTCAACACGTTCATGATTGCCCTGCTGCCTGCCTTCAGTGAAGAACTTCTCTTCAGAGGCATTTTAGCAAGATTACTTCGCGACTGGACACGGAATATTCATATAGGAGTGATTCTGTCGGCGCTGGTTTTTGCGGGAATACATTTACAATTCTACGGGTTCCTGCCCCGTTTCATGCTGGGTATAGCTTTTGGTTACCTCTTTTTCCGTACCGGCACCCTGTGGGTTCCCATTATTGCCCATTTTGTCAACAATTTCCTTTCTGTCCTTATCGAGTTCCTTTATCGTAAAGGACTTATCTCTGTGAACGCAGACCAGTTCGGGATGTCGGGCAATCCCCTCTGGCTCATTGCCGGGCTGGTTCTGACTTGCTGCACCCTTTATCTCCTTTTAAACAACAACCTGTTCAGGCTGAAGAAGGAGAAAAGCTGATTTTATTCCGGCTCCTTTTTAGGTAAATAACAGAAGTTTGTCCCCTTTCCCTTTGATCCCGGATTTTCCGTGGAGGGCCGTTAAATTACTTTGAACTGCTTAGCCGGTATTGGCTTTGTCATGTTAAGCTGCAAAGTGTGAATTAAAAAAAATTAGAGTGGCATTCCTCTCTCTCACCTGTTCGCTATTTTTCTGAATCACTGTCGTTCCGGATGTCTGACGTCATCGGTTCCCGGCGGGGTTCATCGTATCCTGTCCGCACGGTTCTATGATAAAGAGAGCTCTAAATTGGGTGCTTCCGAAAAAGGTTCTATCTTTGCACCCGATTTTTGAAATATCCAGAGCCATGAATAAGCCCATTAAAATCTTTTCAGGCAGGCAGACCAGATACCTGGCAGAAAATATAGCGAAATCCTATGGGCAGAAGTTGGGCGAAGTTCAGGTGACGGTATTCAGCGATGGAGAGTTTACCACGTCCTTTGAAGAGAATTTGCGGGGCAGCGATGTTTTCATCGTGCAGTCCACTTTCCCGCCGGCCGAGAATCTGCTCGAACTGCTTATGCTGGTCGATGCAGCAAAAAGGGCTTCTGCAAGGCATATCATTGCAGTGATCCCGTATTTCGGTTTCGCCCGGCAGGATCGTAAGGACAAGCCCAGGGTTCCGATCACGGCTAAGCTTATTGCTAACCTGATCTCCAAAGCAGGGGTACAACGGATCATCACTGTTGACCTTCATGCCGACCAGATTCAGGGATTTTTCGATTTGCCGGTCGACCACCTGTATGCTTCCTCTATCTTTCTGCCGTATATCAAGAAGCTGAAGCTTCCCAATCTGGTGATGGCTTCTCCTGATACCGGCGGGACCAGGAGGGCAGCAGCTTATGCCAAAGCGCTCAACACAGGTTTTGTGATCTGTTATAAGCAGCGGGCAAAAGCCAATATGGTGGAAACTATGCAGCTGATCGGGGATGTGCGGGGTAAAGATGTGATCCTTCTTGACGATATCATTGATACCGCCGGAACGATCACGAAAGCTGCACAAATCATGCTTGACAACGGCGCCGCCAGTGTCAGGGCATTTTGCACCCACCCGATCCTGTCGGGAGATGCAATTCAAAAGATTGAGAGTTCAGCTTTTACGGAAGTGGTAGTCACCGATACCATACCCTTACGAACGCCCTGCAGCAAGATTACAGTTCTCTCAACTGCCGACCTGCTGGCTGATGTGATCAGGCGGTTACAGAACTATGAATCCATTTCGTCATTGTTTCAATTCAAATAAATAATCACCTAATCGTTTAACAAATGAAATCAGTATCTATGAGCGGTTCTCTTCGTGAGAACGTAGGGAAAAAAGATGCTAAGAAAAACAGAGCCGAGGGGAAAGTTCCCTGCGTGCTTTACGGTGGAAAGGAAGAAGTCCATTTTGCCGTAAACGAGAAAGATTTCGGACCTGTCATCTTTACTCCGTATGCACACCTTATCAATCTTACCATTCAGGGTAAGGAATACCAGACCATCCTCCAGGATGTTCAATACCATCCGGTAACCGACAAGATCCTGCACGTTGACTTCCTCGAAGTGCTTCCCGGTAAACCCGTTACAGTTTCCGTTCCTATCCGTATTGAAGGAACCTCCGAAGGTGTACTCCGCGGCGGGAAACTGGTTAAAAAGTTCCGGAAACTCCAGGTGAAAGCCCTTCCTGAACACATGCCCGAAGAGATCAAGGTCGACATCACCAACCTTGATATCAATGGGATCATTAAAGTCGGTGACCTTAAATTCGATCATGTCACTTTGCTTGATGCAGCGAACAGCGTAGTGGTGACGGTTATTTCAACCCGCGCCGTTGAATCGGAAGTCCCCGGGAAAAAGTAATAAATTTCTTTGCTTTATATGAAAGGTACAAGGTTATTAACTTTGTACCTTTCTTTTTCTGATGGGGTCAGACTTCGGCTGCGCTCAGTCTGCCCCCGAGAACACCAGGGTAATATAAAGATGAAATATCTGATTGTCGGTTTGGGAAATATTGGTGATGAGTATGCAAATACACGTCACAATATTGGCTTTATCGTTCTGGACGCCCTTGCCCAATCGCTGGGAGTAAAATTCAGCATTGGCCGGCATGCCTTTCTTGCCGAAGGCAGAATTAAAAACAGGGAAGTGATCCTGTTGAAGCCAACCACTTACATGAACCTGTCGGGCAAGGCGGTTAAGTATTGGCTTGATAAAGAGAATATCCCCCTTGAAAACCTGCTGGTGGTAACCGATGACGTCGATCTTGATCTAGGAGCCCTGCGTATGCGTTCGAAAGGCAGCGGAGGCAGCCACAACGGGCTGAATCATATCATCGAAACCCTGCAGACCACCGATTGGGCAAGGTTAAGGACTGGCATCGGGAAAGATTATGCCAGGGGATTCCAGGTGGATTATGTTCTGGGCCGTTGGTCCTCATCCGAAGAAAAAATCCTCATCCCCCGTATTGAAACTGCTGTAGAAATGATAAAAAGCTTTGTGCTGCAAGGGGTGAACAGGACGATGTCGGAGTTTAATAATAAATAGGAAAAGGCGCCCTAAGAACCGGCGAAACCGCGGGCATTAATCAGATTAACTGATTGACTCCTGCTGATTTTCATTTATCGACAGTATTTAATATTTGAAGAGCAGTTTTGTGTCGAGATCTCCCCGTTCAGTATCAGGGGCAGCACATGTAAGACAAGTTTTCCTGGAAGCAGGCTCCGGAACGCATGGTTTCCTGATTGATTTGTCCGGGGTATAGGGTTTCAATCAGGATGAAAGCATCCTGCTTCATTTGCCAGAAATCAACCCGGAGGTTGCAGGTATGGCAGCTCAATGTCTGCGGGTACAAGTCTGAACTGTGATTCATTAGATATGTATGATTATTGCACGGGAAGGAGCCTTTCTGTTGAATCAATGTTCCCTGTTCGTCATCAGGCAGAATTAAAAATTTATTTTAATTCATTGATTTTCAATTTTTATACACTATTGATTATATGATAAAATGTGAATACAAATACTCAGAATTAACTTCAAAAATAATCGGCTGTGCTATGACGGTGCACAGCACATTAGGAAGTGGATTTCAGGAAGTTATATATCAGCGAGCCCTTGAGATCGAATTTAGATTAGCAGGGATATCCTTTGATCGGGAGTTTAAAATGCCAATTTATTACAGGAAGGCATTAATCGGATCACGAAGAGTCGACTTTCTGGTGTCAGGCGTAGTTTCTGTTGAAATAAAAGCTGTGACAAAACTGGAGAATGTACATTACGCCCAGGCGATAAATTATCTGGAAGCTTACAATCTCGAAGTGGGATTACTGATCAATTTTGGCGAACGGAGCTTGAAATTTTCGAGGTTGGAGAATAAAAAGAAGTCTGAACTGTGATTTTTGTGATTCGGATGATTTGTATGATTACTAAAAGTGAAGAGGAATTATAATCCAAAATCAAGCTAATCACAGTTCAGACTTCTTGTATTGTGGATCGCTATGAAATTGCGATTCTTTTGTATCAGCAGATTCTGTTAAACCGTGGCGTACAGACATGAAAGAATCGCAAAAGGCAACAGCAACGTAATATCGCGTACAGAGTCACTTCATCATAGGCTTCTCACCGCACCGCCGGCCTTCCAAACATCCGTTTCAGGGCTTCGATGCGGCCGGGTTTCGCCTTTGCAGGCATTGGTGTAGCATGCAGATATAACCAGTCTGAATCACCGCCCTGTGATTCTATAAGCTGAAGCCAATTACCGGAACCCTCTTCATAGGTGAACTCTATCCGGTCGGTACCAGATTCCGATTCCTCGGTCCAGGTTGCCACATTTCCATTGTCATCATATGTATAAGTCACGCTACCACCCGACTGGATCCATTCGCCGGATACGAAATCATAGTCATCAATCCGGATAACCTGGTCGCCTTCGTACCGGAATATCATCCTGTACTCATCTGCCCAGGCGGAACCCTCAAGCGATGATTCTGTAATGTAATCATACAGGTCACCTTTATACGTGATCACACTTCTGTAACCGGGCATCCATTGATTTGATCCGTAAGAATATTCCATTACCGATTGTAAAATTTCTCCATCGTACTGAAACTCTGCTTTATCCTCAGGCACCCAATTTCCGTCATCATAATCGTAATTCGTACTCCTAATTAACTTCTCCCCTTCAAATTCACGGGAGAATTTCGAACTGTTTACCCAGGTAACTCCGTTATGAAAGGAATTAACGGATTCACTCAATGATCCTTGCAAGAATGTCAATTCATCTCTTGATTCTTCCACCCATTTGTTTTCGGAATCGAGATACGACCAGACCATGATCCCGTGGGAATCATCCGGATAAGCAACCAGGGTCCGGTACTGTTCTAACAAGGTGTTTCCCGACAGCGGATAGGATTCATGCATGGCGACAATCCGGTCATTTGCATACTCAATGCTCAACCTGGCCTCCAGCGTCCCATTTGTATACATACTGTAACCGGTGACCCGAAACTCCTTGGTCCTGGTGTCTTCGTCCTTCCTGCATCCGGCAAGCAGGATCAATCCGGTAAGGGTCAGGTAAAAAAAGATGGAGTTGCAATTCTGTTTCATGACAGCGATAGATTAAATGATCAGGATATTCCCCGGTGATAACGGGACGGGTCAGTAATTTGATTAGTTCAAACGGGTAAATCCTCCCGGATTCGCAGTATAGAACAGCACGATGCAAATTGCAATTACGCAAAGGCTCATACCCTGCCCGGAATTCCTGATCCGTCTTCCTTCTGAGAGGCTGACCAGAGATTCCCCTGCCAGTTAATTACCTTACATGAAATAAGTAACAGACTCTATGGGGTGATGCCGCCTACGAAAGCAGCTGCATTGTTATCCACCACGATCATATCCCCGGAATCGATCAGTCCGTCGCCATTCACATCCTCCGGAAGATAACCGGTACCAAATGCGGCCGACAGGTTATCGAGCGGGATCATGTCCCCCGAATCGATCAGCCCGTCCTGATTAACATCTCCTCCATACAGGCAATATTTGCTCCCGTTCAGGATCAGGTTATTACCATACGCCCGGGATTGGAGGTCAGAGAAATTGTAGTTGATCGTACTGCCGGCAAACGAAACCGGACTGGCTGACCAGGTCGTGATACTGTTCCGGTGGGTGACAACAATATAATAGTTGCCGCTGAGCGACGACGAAAACGATGCGGTACAGGAACCGTTGCAGTTCAGGCTCACATTTGCGGCCGTTGCAACGATGCTGTATGGCGCAGAAGATTGTGCAAGAGCAATATCGATCTCATCAGCAACCGTACCCGGGTAGCGATTACCATTCTCGTCCTGGGCCTTATTCATCTGGCTGGTAGATGTGTTGAACAAGCCTTCCAGGTATAGCGTGAGATTCAATGTTTTAACAGCACCTGATGTTACGGTAACCGTATAATCTTCCGTTTCGCCCCACTCTGCCTGTCCGCAAGGTGCAACAGTACCAGAGTACAGGATTCGTACCCTCATACGGGTGGCGATACCGGTAACTGCATCAGCAGGAGGGGTAATGACCGCTGTATAAGGTCCGCTTCCCGGAGTACCACTAACTGCGATATTTTCATTCGCATCACTGAAATCAAGGTCGTGGTTCCAGTCGATCCATAGTCCGCACTGGTCATCGGGATAAACAGGATTACCGTTTTGAATAGTGATCGGATATGACTGGCCGATCTGCATTGAAGTTGAAATGGAAGTATAGTTGCAATATCCGTTGGTACTGCATGCTGAAGTATTGTTAATGCTGCCTACGCTGACGTTTGAAATATACTCGTCGCAGGAGCCTGAAGCAGTGCAGTAGGATGGATCGCTGATCGTGATATAATCAGTTTTAAGTTCCGTATCCGATCCATAAGCATTCGTTGCGACCAGCGTAACTGAATAGGTCCCGGGGGTATTATACTGAACCGTCGGATTTTGCGATGTGGAAGAAGAAGGAGTCCCTCCGGGGAATGACCATTGCCATCCGGTGGGATTTCCGGTGGATTGATCGGTGAAGGTGATGCTTGCTCCCGTCAGGATGGAAGTAGCACTTCCGCTGAAATTGGCTATGGGCGCGGAATTGACCGGCATCAGCTGGACCACTGTAACCCCCCATTGCTCCATTCCTGAATAACTTCCGCCCCAGGTCATACTATGATTGCTGTAATCCCAGGTATCATGAAGATAAACCGTGGAACCCGTGTCATCATAACCGAAACCAAGCATCGTATGTCCGGCTACCTGGATCAGAACAGGCCGGCCGCTGTTGATCTCGGCTTTGTACTGTTCAAAGGTAAATCCAAGCGTATTTCCATCGTATCCATTGATCAACTGGGTATAATTCTGAACAACCGTATAGCCTCTGGACTCAAAGAAAAGCCTCATTCCATGGCAACCATCGCGATAGCCTGGTTCTCCGCCTGTGTAATCGTATAAAGGAGTCCCATCCGTATAGTAAACAAATGAGGTGGAGCCGTCGGAGTTGCCGAGTACCGATTGGTTGGTACCCATGTAGTCGCCGGTACAAAGTTCATGTGTATGCTGTGTCCATCCGTTTGTGATATAGGGGTCGGGATCGCTGCTCCCATAAAGAATCCAGTAATCATCCACATGGCCGTTGGTAGTTCGTCCGTCCAATCCCAGCTTTGTAGCGCTGAGCGGGCATAAATCGCGGGTCTCGCCATTGATGACCACCGATCCCCAGGAACTGTTATTCATCGGCATGACTCCGCCGTTGGTCGGACCGGTGTACATATTGGGGTAGCCCTGGTTATCGTAAAATCCCGCTGCCATGGCGGCCGAGGTGGCAGAACATCCAAACGACCAGCTGAAAGCGGGAACGCTGCTCAGCATAACCGAGCTCTCAGTGGGTGGAGCGACAGGTGCCCTGTAATCCAGCGGTGGCCGGCCTGGAACAACTACTTCAGTGATTTCCCGTCCATTTTTGTCGGGGAAGCGCCTTATGATATAATTGTCGACCGTTGAGGGGCCAACCTGCGCGAACCCTTCCAGCGCCAAAAAGGAAAGTAAAAGTGCCAGGAAACGTATATTCTTCATATAAAACATATTAATATGCTTACAATATTACGAACAATTTTCTTAACATTTACAGGCACCGTAAACACCCTAATGTTTATCTGCTTCCGGGAATTCCGCTATGCGGAGAGTTGAGCAGCCATAAGGTATGAGAGTGATTTCTTCTACAGGAGTGTTGAGCTCACGGTGAGGCCATGCCGGGTATGGCAACTTACCCGCCGAATTTTCGTATAACGTCCAGAACGGGATCTTTTTCCCTTTGGTGATAATACTTACCGGTGCACTGGCAAGGTTCCATGGCATGTCACTGACCTGGTCGTTCATTTTCACGACAAAGTCTTTCTCCCTGATTGCTTTACTGAGTATGCCATAGTTCCAGGGCGTCTTTGGGTATACTTCAAAATAGGTATCATCGCGGTTATCCGATTTCACCTCCTTCCATTGCTCTTCAATCCGGAGGGCGTAAACGAGCGGGCCCCGCTCGATGCCAACCGACTGTTCAAACCAGTATGAGAAACGGACTTCCATCGGCAGGATGAGTTCGACCTGATCCTTGTCATTCCAGGTGCGATCCAGCCGGATCAATGCTCCGGGGCCGAAATTCCCCTGGCTGACACCATTCACCTTTACATCCGGCTGGCTGCACCAGGCCGGGACTCTCAGGTACAAAGGGAAAGACCTGCTTCCGGGTGCACTGAGCGTGAATACTATCCTGTCGGAAAACGGATAATTGGTGGTCTCGGTGAACTCAACGGTCATGCCATCTGCGACCTTTGCGCTGACCCGGGAAGGACCATAGACGAGCGCAGCAAGTCCTTTATCGGGAGTTGCATACCACAGATTCTGCACGAATTTGGGCCAGCCCTGGTGCATATTGGTCAGGCAACAAGGGTAGCCGGTAGTGGTGCCGAAAACGATCCTGCCATTATCATCACAGTCGAAATGCCTCCATTCATCGGTGATGCACACCTGGTTCACCTGCTGGAAGTATTGTTTCCGCATGAACTTATCGTCAACCTGTGTCGGAAGGACATTGTAGGCAATCTTTTCCAGGTAGTCGGCATAGTACAGGTCACCGGTAACGGGGATCATGCTTTCGAGCGAAAACATAAACTCAATGGCAGAGCAAAGTTCCGATCCCTGGATTGGATCATTGCCGTGCAGCATTTCATCTGCACCATACATGCCGTTGACAAATCCGTGGACATCGTGCAATGCATCTAAGCCCTGCCGAACGGCATTTCTGTATTTCTCCTCCGGATGCAACTGATAATAAATAACTGGTTCTTTCAATCCCTGGGCAATGTTGACACAGTGGAGGTCTGGATAAGGATTTACCACCCGGAGGCTGTTATTGGTGAATGTTCCGGTCCAGTCGAAAGTCTGTTTGTGGATCAGTTCGGCCAGTTCCAGCAGGAATTTCTCTTTTGTGACGGAATAAAGCCAGAGCACCACCTGAAGGTTGTCACCGCCTCGTTGTTCCGCCCAGAAGGTCCAGTGGTTGAGCGGATACTGAGGAAGCATCTTCAGCTCGTACCGGAAATACTCCGTCATAAGCCGGATGACACGCTGGTCGCCTGTAGCCGAGAAATATTGCTGCAATGCCTTCAGCATAACCATTTTGGGCCACCAATCCTCACTGTTGGTCTGTTGCGTTCCTTTGATCTTTGTAAATCCCTCTTTCAGCGGATAAGGCCCGAAATAACCATCCGGACGCTGGTGTTCAATGGACCATTCAATCCATTGCTGTGCTTTTGTCTTGAGGCCGGAATCATTCAGAATGTAGGCCAACGGCACCAATCCGTCAATCCAGTAAGGGCCGCGCTCCCAGCAATCGCCGGCACCACCCAGCCAGCCGTTCTGCTTTCCGCAAACCAGACTGTAAATACTGTCGAGATGGCCGGTCAGCCCGTCGCGTTGCAACTCCAGCATTTTTTTAAGATGACCCTGCGGATGGACAGATCCCAAAGGTAGCGGGATGAATTTCAAAGGCTCTAAGGGAGGCTGGTTTGTGTAATAGAATCCCCTGGTATTTGACACTTGGGCCAATAGTTTCCCTGACGGGCAACCGTTCAACAATATTAAGCCAAGCAGGACGATCAGAATTTTCTTCATATGCGATCGGTATGAAAAGAATAAATGAGCGAAGGGCAGGTTCGAAGATTAGTCATTCAATAGTAATTCAATAGCCATTCAATAGCCATTCGTAGCAGGTTCTGGTAGTGTTTAATTAACTGTGTAAAGGAGCCCGCGGCAGGCGCCCGAGAATAAG
>CAZJCG010000027.1:0-40380 GCA_964544545.1 uncultured Lentimicrobiaceae bacterium
TAACCGGAACCGTTACAGCCGCTTCATTCACCGTTACAGGAGAAGGCAGCAGCACTTACTCCATCACCCTGCCCACCTCAGCCATCACGCTGACCGGCCCTTCAGGCACGATGACCGTTGATAACTTTGTCAGCACTCCTTCATCAACCGGTACGCTGAGCAGCGGCACCCAGGAAGTGAAGGTCGGCGCAACCCTCAATGTTGCAGCAGCCCAGGCCGCCGGAACCTATACCAACGCATCAGATCTGTTCGTTACTGTTAACTATAATTAATAGGTATACGAATAACTTTTAAAAACGCTGCCGTCGGGTGGCGTTTTTTTGCGTTATTCTCTATTACAAAAGCCTTTCAACGCTATTAACAATGAGGCTTGGAATGAATTCCGGCGTAGAACGACTGATAAGAATATACCTATGAATGTCAACAACAAAAGATCTGCACATTTTCCCCCGAGGAATCCTTTCACACTTCTTTCCAACACACTCATTGCGATAGCGGTATTCGTACCGGTCTTTTTACAGGCCCAGGGCAATCTGCTGATAACACCGCGCCGGGTTGTCTTTGAAGGAGCTACAAAAACCCAGGAGCTGAACCTGGCCAATACCGGATCGGATACGGCCCGATACAATGTCTCCATCGTTCAGTACCGGATGAAGGAGGACGGCTCATTCGAAGAGATCACCCAGCCTGATCCGGGGCAGAATTTTGCCGATAAGTACATCCGGTTCTTTCCCCGCACCGTCACCCTTGCACCGAATGAAGCCCAGGTGGTTAAGATGCAGTTGACAAAGACCAACCTGCTCCAGCCGGGTGAATATCGTTCACATGTCTATTTCAGGGCTGTCCCGAAAGAAAATGCGCTGGGAGAAGAAGAGACGAAACAGGATTCGACCGGTATCTCCGTTCGGCTGGTCCCGATATTCGGTATCACCATACCCGTGATCATCCGGGTTGGAGAGTCGACCACCAAGGTAACCCTTACGGATATGTCCTTCGAGATGGCCGGTGATACAATCCCCAGGCTGCGATTCTCTTTCAACCGGGCCGGCAATATGTCGGTATACGGCGACATTTCCGTGACCCATACTTCACCGGAAGGGAGGATCACAGAAGTAGGACTGGTAAAAGGAATTGCCGTCTATACCCCCAATACAGTCAGGAAATTTCAGGTTGATCTCCGAAGGATTCCCGGCGTGGACTACCGGAAAGGAACACTGTCGCTGGTGTATTCAACTCAATCGGACCTGAAACCTGAAAAACTGGCTGAGAACACGCTTAAATTAAACTGATCGCCTATCCCGGTCCTCTATGATTTCTCTGCTGCAAGTGTCTCGTATTGCTCATTTAACAAACCGGCAGGTAAAATTATTTTTACTTTCAATACTGACGTTTGTCGTATGTTCCGGGGTTGAAGCTGGCAACCGCTATTCAGTCGCCTCCGGCAACTGGAGTTCGACGTCTACCTGGTCTTATTCTTCGGGAGGCTCCGCTGGTGCCCCGGTTCCGACGGCTACAGATAATGTCTATATAGAAAATAACAATAATGTCAACGTAAACAATAACTATTCCTGCGCTAACCTTAACATTACCAGTGGTTCAAAACTTACTGTCCCGAACCGATCATTAACCGTTAATGGTACTTCCACCATTGAAGGCACTATAGAATTTACCAATACCAATGGGACCAAGATATTCGTAGGATCTGTTACAGTCACTTCAACCGGGACCTGGAACAATCCGGCCAATGAATCAATCACCTTTCAGGGAGGATTATCCAATCAAGGGACCTTTAATGCAGGAACGGGAACATATACCTTTACTTCGAACGACCAATCACTGAGCGGTATTCTATCCATTCCGAGAGTGACAGTCACAGGAGTAACTCTGACCAACACAGGTACCCTGACTGTTAATTCTGCACTGGGCGGTACCGGCGAGATGCTCAATGGATCCGGCAGCACCCTGAATATTGATTTCAGCGGAGCTGTCGGGATCGCCACACTTACTGCTACGGCAACAGGGAATACCGTAGATTATGGTTCTACCGGTGCCCAAACAGTAAAAGCAACCAGCTATTATAATCTGAAACTGAGTTCCGCCCGGGGATACAATGCTATTACCATCGGTAATATCTCTATTGCCGGGGCCTTTACCAGGACGGCCACCTTCAGCGGCGGGAGCGGGATTACAGCAACCAGTATAACCTATGACGGTACTTCTCCCCAGGTAATCCTGGCCACCGATAACTATTTTACTTATACAGGCCTCACCATCAACAATGCTTCAGGGGTTTCGCTGAACAATAATACCACAGTAAATGGTTCACTGACGTTCACCAACGGGATCATCAGTACAGGTTCAAATACACTTGTGCTTGGAAGTTCTGCGACGGTCACCGGAGCCGGGACTGGTAAATATGTTTATGGTAAACTCCAAAAAGGGATTGCGGCCTATTCCTCATCAAAGAACTTCGAGGTTGGTGATGCAGCCCTTTATGCCCCGATCCGGATTGATTTTGCCGGTTCAATAACAACGGCAGGTAGTATTACTGCCTTCACAACTCCGGGCGATCACCCGAACATTAGTACATCAGGCATTGATCCATCTTACTCGGTTAACCGTTATTGGACTCTGACAAACAACGGCGTGGCTGGTTTCACGAGTTACAGCGCGACCTTCAATTTCAATTCGGAAGACCTGGATGCGGGTACCGACTATGACTATTTTCTCGTAAAGAAATACCTGGCTTCCAGTTGGTCGGCACCGGCTATAGGAACCCGTTCTTCAACCAGCACACAAGCTACAGGCATAACGACTTTCGGCGATTTCCAGATCGGACAATGTACAGTTCCTTCATCGGCAGGCGCTATTACCGGGAATTCTTCACCCTGCAAGGAGACATCCGGGCTTACCTATAGTGTGACGAACGCCGGCGGAATTACCTATACGTGGACAGTGCCGTCAGGCTGGGCAATTACAGCAGGGCAGGGAACGAATTCAATTACGGTGACATCCGGCACTGCCGGAGGTACCATTTCGGTTGCCCCATACAACAGTTGTGGTGGAGGAAGTGTCAGCACGCTTGCCGTTACGATCACGGCGGCGCCTGGTTCAGCAGGTTCCATCAGCGGGAATTCCAGCGTTTGCGAAGGCCAGACAGGGCTCGTTTATTCGGTAGCCAATGTTGCCGGGCTGAATTATTCCTGGCAGCTTCCTAACGGTTGGCCGCAAACATCCGGTGGCACAGGGAATTCAATACAGGTAACAGCCGGAACCGGCGCAGGTTATATCTATGTTGTTCCCTCGAACGCTTGCGGTACCGGGGTGTCAAGCTATCTGCCTGTGGTTGCTGTGGCAACTCCCGTTGTAACGGCAACGGCTACTCCCACAACCACCTGCGAAGGCAGTCCGGTAACACTTACAGCAACAGCTTCATCTTCACTTTCCACGACCTTGCTTTCGGAAGGCTTCAATGCCGCCGGCAACAACTGGATAACATTCAACAACTCAGTGGGCGGGACTGTGGCTGCTTCTGCCTGGACTTTGAGACCCGATGGATATGTATCCACATACAGCGGTCAGATCCATTCGAATGACGCCACACAGTTTTATTTTACGGATAGCGATGCGCAGGGCTCCTCAACGACTACAGATGTCATCCTTCAGTCACCGCCAATCTGTACACAGAATTATTCGAGCCTCTCCCTCAGCTTTTATCATTATTACCGAAGATATATATCCGGCGAAACTGCGAAAGTCCAGGTGTCGACCGATGGATCTTCCTGGACGGATCTGGCCTCCTATACGACTACACAGGGTAGTGAAACGGATTTTGCCAATCCGGTCTTTGATCTTACTTCCTATGTCGGGAATGCGACCCTGTTCATCCGGTTTAATTACCACGCTGTCTGGGGTTATTACTGGGCTGTAGATAATGTGCTCCTGACCGGCACGCCTTCAACAGCCAACTATACTTATGCCTGGACGGCCAGTCCTTCCGGTACGGCAGGTCTGCCTGCGGGTGCCGGCAGCTATTCATCTTCAAATAGTTCAATCGTAGCAACTCCCACCGCTTCTACGGTATACACGGCTTATGCTTCAACAGGAAGCGGATGCAGCGGTTCAAGCTCAGTAAGCGTTACAGTCACGCCGAGTACTCCGGCCGGCGTCAGCATCACGGCATCCGAAAATCCTGTTTGCTCGGGCAGCAGCGTCACTTTTGCCGCAACTCCCGTAAATGGTGGCAGCAATCCGACCTATCAATGGAAAGTGAATGGCAGCAATGCAGGGACCAACAGCAATACCTTCATTACCTCCTCGCTCGCCAATAACGATGTGGTCAGTTGCGTAATGACATCCAATGCAGGTTGTGTTTCGGGGAATCCGGCTACATCGAATTCCATCACGATGACCGTGAATCCAAATGTAGTTGCCAGCGTATCCATTTCGGCATCTGAAAATCCGGTTTGTGCCGGCACCAACGTAATATTTACGGCAACTCCGGTCAATGGCGGGTCATCACCTTCATATCAGTGGAAGCTGAATGGTTCGAATGTAGGGACCAACTCCAGCACCTATAACTCTTCATCGTTGAATAACAACGATGTTGTGAAGTGCGTGATGACGTCCAACGAAGGATGTGTAACCGGTAGTCCTGCCACATCGAACTCCGTCACGATGACAATAAACCCGGTATATGCTGTATCGGTTTCAATTGCAGCCAGTCCGGGGAATACGATATGCAGCGGAACGGGTGTAACATTTACTGCAACTCCTGTTAATGGCGGTTCGTCACCATCCTATCAATGGAAAAAGAACGGAAGTGTTGCAGGTACAAATAGTCCCACTTATTCGGACGTTTCGTTGAATACCGGTGATGTTGTTCTCTGTATCCTGACCTCCAGCCTGGGTTGTACCAGCGGGAATCCGGCCAGTTCGAACCAGATTACGATGACGGTCAATCCAATGCCATCGGATCCTTTAGCCATCTCTGCAAACCCTGCCACTCTTTACTCTTCCTATTCAGGTCAGGTAACGCTGACTGCTTCCGGCGGAGGCGTCAGCGGTGCAACCCTTAAATGGTATTCGGGCAGTTGCGGCAGCGGGACTTTGGTTGGTACCGGAAGCCCGCTGACGATCAGTCCGCCAGCCTCTACCACAACTTATTATGCCCGCTGGGAAACCGCAACCTGCGTTTCCGGCTGCCTGAGCGCAACAGTTACCGTCTACTCCAATTACCGAAGCCAAGCCTCCGGCAACTGGAACCAGGCCACCACCTGGGAAGTATACTCGGCCGGTGCCTGGGCTTCAGCGGCTGCCACTCCTTCCAGTTTGGATGGTACCGTGACCATTTGCAGTCCGCATACGGTAACCGTCACTACAGCCGGTGGAAACATCAGCGCAGATGAAATCACCATTGATGCAGGCGGCAAGTTAGTCCTTAATGCCTCTGCGACCGGTTGCCTGCTGAGCCTGACCAATGGTCCCGGCACCGATCTTCAGGTGAATGGTACTTTCGAATGCCAGGATGATCAGTTCGTCATGGAAGCAGGATCAAGCCTGTCGGTTGGCCCCGGTGCCACATACCAGCATAACCTGACACTTGGCGGCGCTTATACGATTACCCTGCCAACTGCCACCTGGGACGAGAATTCCATCTGTGAGGTACTTTCCAGTAATAATCTGGCTCCTGCCGGCGGACTTGGTCAGGAATTCGGTCATTTCACCTGGAATTGCACAGGCCAAAGCGCCAATCTGAACCTGGGCGGGAGCCTGACAAACATACGGGGCAATTTCTCCGTACTTTCTACCGGTTCCGGCCAACTTGATCTGACAAATGCAGCTTCCTATACCCTGAATATCGGGAAGGATCTTATCCTGCAAAGCGGAACGCTTGACCTGGGTTCCGGATCGGCTGCCACACGGGTAATCAACCTGAACGGGAATTACAATCAATCCGGAGGAACATTACAGAGTTCCGGGTCTACCGTAGCCACAATAAATTTCCTGGGCTCAGGGAAATACTTCACCTCTTCTTCGGGTTCGATTGTGCCTGCCGGAATTGACTGGAACATTCCTTCGGGAGCATCTCTCACTCTCAATAATGACCTGCCGGTTGGCGCAGGCCGTAGCCTGACCCTTGGCGGAATACTCGATTGCGGAATCAGCAAATCCGTTTCGGGAGCCGGAACCTTCAGCATGCTCAACGCTGCTACTTTAATTTTGGGCTCTCCGCAGGGGATAACCTCCATGGCGGGACAGGGTAACGTACAGACCGCTACGGTCAGTTTCCCTGCGAACGGTAATTTTATCTTCAATGGCATTTCTGCTCAGGTAACCGGTGACCGGTTTCCGGCAACAACAGGTAACCTTACGCTGAATAACAGTGCAGGGCTTACGTTGTCGCAATCTGTCACCCTGAACGGGCAACTGGTCCTGAATCCGGGAAACCTGACAGTCGGGGCCAGTACACTGGGATTCCAGAATTCGGATATACCGGTTGATCCTGTTGCAGGGAAGATTGAAGTGTCGCCTGTTTCCGGTCTGTTGTTCGGCACCGCCGGCAATACTTCGGGAGCGGCTTATACTTTACCCGACAACTTGTTTACCTCCGATCCCCATATCAATAACCTTACTATCAACCGGACCAATGAGCTGACACTGAATAACCAGGTTATGAGTCTGGAAGGAACCCTGCTCAGCAACGGTCCGCTTAAAACGAACGGGAACCTGGTCCTTTTATCGACGGCTGCTCAAACAGCGCTGATTGATGGTACAGGAACGGGTAATGTAACCGGCCTAGTGACGGTGCAGCGTTACCTGGCTTCGGGATTCGGATATAAATACATCAGTACTCCTTTTCAGTCGGCAACTGTAAATGCTTTTGCGCCCTACGTTGACCTTGCAGCCGGATTCCCGTCATTTTATTATTATAATGAGAACAAGATTTCTTCCGGTTGGACAGCCTATGTGAATGCTGCGTCAGCTCTTACGCCTATGACAGGATATGCAGCCAATTTCGGGAGTTCAGCCGGACCTGTGACCGTTGTGACCAGCGGAACTGTAAACAACGGAGCCATAGTCCCGCTAAACTTGTATAATAACAATCAGGTTTATACAAGGGGATTCAATCTGGTTGGTAATCCTTATCCCTCACCCATAAACTGGGATGCGGCAAACGGCTGGACCCGAACCAACATCGACAATGCCGTTTATTATTTCAATGCCGGGACCACCGATCAGTATACAGGCACTTACAGCACTTATATCAACGGCGTATCGAGCGACGGCATTGCAAACGGCATCATTCCAGCCATGCAGGGATTTTTCATCCATGTAAGCGATGGCAGCTACCCGGTAAGCGCTTCTTTCGGAATGGATAACCGGGTGAGGATCAATAACCTGTCGCCGGTTTATCATAAATCAGTCAGCAATGAAGACAAACCGCTGTTAAGGATTTCGGCTTCATACAATGATAAACCGGAGAAGGCAGATCACATGGTGATATACCTGGACGAAACAGCCGGTTCCGGTTTCAATCCAGGGTTGGATGCGCTGAAACTTATGAATACCGACCACAACGTGCCAAACCTGTATTCAATCGTGGATGGGAGGGAACTCTCCATCCATGCTATCCCGGGTGCCATGGACAGTTTACTGCGCATTCCGGTGGGACTCTTTACGGAACTTGACGGAAATGTAAGGCTGACGACAGCTTTAAGCGGGCAACTTCCACAGGGATGGAAAGTGTATCTCGAAGACAGGCAAACCGGCGACTGGAGTGAGTTGCTTGCCGATGCCAATTCTGAGCTCAGCCTGTCGAAAGGTGAAACGAATGACCGCCTGACCATCGTTTTCAGTAAATATCCCTTTTCAGGCAAACCAGCAAACGGAAACCTTTTCAGGGCTTATGGTACTGCCAGCGGCGTACACATCAGCATAGAACCTTTCCTGAGCGGAAACTCGACGCTGACCATCAGCAATATGCTGGGGCAGGCCGCAAAAGTAAAGGAACTGAATGGCAGCGGAGATTTTGATTTACCTTGCACCCTGCCTGCCGGTGTATACCTGGTAGCACTATATACTTCCCAGGGAGTATATTACCAAAAAATCTATCTGGACTGATGACGAAGGACAAATCATACAAACGGGGACGGAAGGGACTTATCAGGTTCATAGGCGTTTTAAGCCTTTTGTTACTTTTTGTTCTCACGGTGAATGCTCAGGAAGAGCCACCCCGGCCAATGCAGGTGACCACTTTCCAGAATCTTAGCTTTGGGGCAATAATCCAGGGCTTTAACGGAGGAAGTGTGATCATCTATCCAAATGGATCCCGCTCGGTAACCGGCGACATTATCCAGGCTAATCTGGGATATGCCTATTATCCTGCCATTTTTGAAGTCGGAGCGAACCTGGGCACTCTGGTTACAGTCCTCAACGGACCGGATGTTGTGCTTACCGGCAGCAACGGCGGAACACTGACCATGCACCTGGGGGAGTCCGATCCTCCGTCGCCTTTCGTGAATACACTTACGCCGCCGGGACTAACCCAGGTCAGGATTGGCGGAACGCTCTATGTGGGAAATGCGCTGGCAAATCCGGCAGGATCTTACAGCGGTACTTTCCAGGTCACATTTATCCAGGAATAGCAGAAGAACAATGATGAAATCTCTCAGGATCTTTCACAGACCCGCTTCGATTTGTGACTTCCCTTCAAAGGGAAGGCCATGGGTCCGGATGCTTCCTGTCCTGATGGGACTGTTACTGCTGGCTATTTCTACCGAAACAGCACAAGCACAGGAAGAAGATCAGGGATATGATGAGATTCCGGTTTTTCTGATCGTGCAGCGCGTAGGAAGTGCCGAAATTTCTGCCGTGATCAGTGATGAGCAGGCTTATTTGCCGGTTTCGGAGGTGTTTGATTTTTTGAAGATACGCAATATCGTTTCGGCCGGTCTGGATTCTGTAACAGGATCCTTTATCAATCCCCAGACCGCCTTCCTGGTAGATTACCCCAACAGCCGGATCATGCTGGACGGAAAGAATTATCCCCTGCCTTCCGGGTCAATGATCCGCACGGAGACCAACCTCTATCTGCATTCAAAATACTTCGGCCAGATATTTGGCCTGAATTGTAACTTCAGTTACAGGGGTCTTGCCGTGTTGCTGGATACCAAACTTGAACTGCCCGTAATACGGGAAATGCGCCTGGAGCAGATGCGCAATAACCTGAGGAAACTCAAAGGAGAGAAGAAGGTCGATACTGTTTTTAACCGGACTTATCCTGCTTTTCATTTCGGGATGGCGGACTGGTCGGTTATCTCAAGCCAGAATTCCACTGGAAAGAGCGATACCCGCCTGAATCTAGCTCTGGGAGCCACCATTGCCGGAGGTGAGGCCAACGCATCCCTCATTTATTACAACAACCAGCCGTTCAGGGAGAAGCAACAGCAGTATCTCTGGCGGTTTGCCAACAACGACTTCAAGGTTGTGAAACAGGTGATGGCCGGAAAGATCAACACCCAGGCAACCTCTTCCATCTATTCGCCGGTGGTTGGAGTTCAGGTCACCAATACCCCCACTACCTTTAGGCGATCTTTTGGATCCTATACGCTCACTGATAAGACCGAACCCGGCTGGACCGTTGAGCTTTATGTGAATAATGTGCTAGTCGATTACGTAAAAGCCGATGCATCCGGACTTTTTACTTTCGAAGTGCCACTGGTCTATGGAAACTCATCCGTTACGCTGAAATTTTATGGCCCATGGGGAGAAGAGCATTCCAAAGAACAAAATGTAAGCATTCCCTTTAATTTCTTACCCAAAGGAGAGCTTCAATATATTGCAGGTGCCGGGATTGTGGAAGACAGCCTCGGCAGCCGTTTCTCTCGGGTGAACATGAACTATGGTTTAGGCAACCGGCTGACTGTCGGAGCCGGAACAGAGTACCTTTCTTCGGTGACTTCGGGGGAAGTGATGCCATTTGTAAACGGATCGGTACGTTTGGCATCCAGCCTTTTGCTTACAGGAGACTATACCTACGGAGTAAGATCGCGGCAGATCATCACTTACCGCTTCCCTTCAAATCTGCAGTTTGAGGTTTACCTTACCCAGTATGAGAAAGGTCAGAAGGCGATCAATTACAATTATCTGGAAGAGCGCAAAGCCGTGGTCTCCATGCCCTTGCGCACAAAGAATTTTTCAGCATTTTCAAGGTTTACCCTGAACCAGATCATTCTGCCGGAATCGAAGTACACCACCACCGAGCTCATGTTATCGGGCGCATTTTACGGGGTAAGTACCAACCTTACCACCTATGCCATGTTCATCGATCCGGCTAATCCTTACACATACAGCAACCTGTCGTTGTCATTCCGGCTTCCGGCATCGTTCCTGCTGATCCCGCAACTGCAATACGAATACAATCACAATAAACTCATTTCACTGAAATGCGGGATTGAAAAGCACATTTTCAGGAATGGTTTTTTCAATCTTTCCTACGAAAAGAATTTCAAGAGCAACATACAGAATATCGAATTCGGTCTGAAATATGACTTGTCGTTTGCTCAGCTTGCTTTTTCGGCACGCAGGGTGAACAAAACCACCATGCTGACAGAGTCGGCACGCGGCAGTTTGATGGTTGATGCAAAGAACTCATATGTTCATGCCGGAAACCGCAACAGTGTGGGGAAAGGCGGAGCCGTCGTGGTCCCGTTCCTTGACCTGAACTGCAACGGCGTTTATGAAAAGGGAGAACCCCGGGTTCCGGGATTACAGGTCCATCTGAATGGCGGCCGAATGGAGATAGATCAGCGGGATACAAGCATCCGCATTTTTGATCTGGAACCGTATGCCACGCATTTCATTGAGTTCGACCGCAACAGCTTCGACAATATTGCCTGGAGGATCCGTCATTCGGTCGTAAGTGTGGCGATCGACCCGAACCAGTTCCGGCTTATCGAAGTCCCTATATCGGTGCTGGGTGAAGCTTCGGGTATGGTTTATCTGAAAGGTCCCAAAGGTACAAAGGGTCAGGGAAGGATACTGGTTGACTTTTACAGGATGCCCGAAGGTAAGCTGGCAGGCAAGACTCTCACCGAGCAGGACGGTTACTTCAGCCTGCTGAACTTCCCACCGGGGAAATACGTAGCCTGTATTGATTCCGCACAACTTCAGAAAATCAGGATGCAGGCTCAGCCCCAGCTCATTCCGTTCGAGATCAACCAGAGTATTGACGGGGATGTGATCGACGGACTTGAATTCATCCTGCAGTCAACTATTACCGGATCTTTGGATATGGCGCAACCCTCCGGTCCTGCGACAGGTGACAATTCTGCGGAGGAGATTGCCATTCCGGGATCAGGAAATCAAACTTCATCAGGAGGAATGATTACGTCTGAAAAGGGAAATGTGCTGCATGAGCCTGTTACTCCCATAGCGACTTCCGGGAAAACAGGCGCAGGGGAAATTACAGATAAGCCCGAAACCAATGAACAGCCTGTCGGCGGATACAATCCGGTAAAGGAACCGGAACCAGTAAATACACCTAAGCCAGAGGCGAGAAGCATGGAAGTGCCGGCTTCCGGTTCTGATGATCCTGACTCAATGAAGGATAGGGAGTATTCGGGCGGATACGGGATCCAGGTTGGAGCGTTCCAGGTAAAGAGCAATGCGGAATCGTGCCGTGCACGGCTTATTGATGCACTCACTAAAGAAGTAGTGATCCGGGAAATGAATGGGTTTAGCTGCGTGATCGTTAAAGGCTTCCATTCAAAATCCGACGCCATGGAATTTTTACCCGTGTTGAGGAACCGGGGGTATGTTTCCTATATGATCGTGAAGGCGGACTGAGCGGGAATGCTTACGGGATTATCAATCCGGAGTAAGATTATACTTTTCGATTTTTGCATTAAGCGTTGGCCGGGTGATATCCAGATAACGCGATGCTTCCACCTTGTTCCATTTGAGTTCGTCGAGCACCCGTTTGATGTGGAATTTCTCCAGGTCAGCCAGGGTACGGAACTGCATGTTGTTAACCGCTTCAGCTGTGACGGGTTTACGTGATATCAGGGTGATGTTTTCCTTCTCAAGTACGTCCGTTTTCGACATGACAATAGCCTGCAGGATGGTATTTTCCAATTCACGGACGTTTCCCTGCCAGTCGTGGTCTGAGAGCAGCTCAATGACGCCATCGCCGATCTTCACGACGTTTTTGTTAAAACGTTTGTTCAGCTTGTGAAGGAAGTGGATCACCAGGTCGCGGATATCATCCTTGCGCTCTCTGAGGGGCGGCAGATTGATAGTGAATACCTTGAGCCGGTAATACAGGTCTTCCCGGAATTTCCCCTGTTTGATCAGTTCTTCCAGGTCTTTATTGGTGGCAGCGATGATACGCGCCTTCATTGGGATGGTGGTTTCGCCCCCCACTTTTTCAAATTCGAGTTCCTGGATAACCCGGAGCAGTTTAACCTGAGTGTTCAGGGATATTTCACTGATCTCGTCGAGGAAGATCGTTCCTTCACCGGCAAGTTCGAATTTTCCGCTTTTATCCCGTATCGATCCTGTAAAAGAGCCTTTCACATGCCCGAACAGTTCACTTTCGAGCAGCGACTCGGTGAGAGCGCTGCAGTTGACGATGACCAGCGGTTTGTCGCGGGTGATCCCCGAAAAATGGATGAGGCGGGCAATGAGTTCCTTTCCTGTACCGGTTTCTCCCTGGATAAGGACGTTGACCTTATTCATGGAAATGCGCCCGATATTCTTGAAGATCTCCTTCATCTGGGCGGTTTTGCCGACAAGCAGGTTATCGACCAGTACAGTGGAGATGTCGCTGGGGATCACCTCATTGAGGCTGCTGCTGATTTTAACAGAGTTAAGGGCTTCACGCACCACCGTCTTCAGGTGGGAAGACTTGACCGGTTTTTCGAGGTAATCGAAGGCGCCGAGCTGAATGGACTTGATCGTCAGGCCTACGTCGCCAAAACCTGTCAGCAGTATTACCGGAAGGCTGCTTTTGATCTTGTGGGTTTCGATCAGCACTTCCAGTCCGTTGATACCGGGCATCAGGTAATCGGTGATAACAACATCCGGATTTTCCTTGCGAACAGCGGTAATACCACTTTCTCCGTCAATGGCTTCGAAGAGCTGATACCCTTCCGTGCGAAGTGTTTCCTTCATGATCTGACGGTTCCACTCGTCGTCGTCAATAATGAGTACCTTATCCATTGCGGTGTTGTTTGGGAAGGATCGTTGTGATCTTATTCGGCCAATACCAGGATCTTGTTTTTAAGAACCTCGACAACTCCGCCATTCACATCAAAATACTTTACCTGTTTTTGAGGATCGATAAGTTTGATCCGTCCTTTTTTCAGGACTGATATCAGGGGAGCGTGGTTATGCATGATCTCAAAGGAGCCGTTCAGTCCCGGCAATTGGGCAAGGGTGATTTCTCCGGTGAAGATCGTGGTATCGGGTGTAACTATTTCGATTGTCATGTTCAGCAGCTTGTATGGGTATACTTCCCTGATTACTGCGTAGCGAGCATCTTTTTGCCTTTTTCGATAGCTTCCTCAATGGTTCCCACCAGGTTGAAGGCAGATTCGGGGTATTCGTCCACTTCGCCGTCCATGATCATCTTGAAGCCCTTGATGGTGTCTTCAATAGCCACGAAGGTTCCGGGGATCCCGGTAAATGCCGTTGCTACGTGGAAGGGCTGTGACAGGAAACGCTGAACACGGCGGGCGCGGGAAACAACGAGTTTGTCCTCGTCCGACAGTTCATCCATACCGAGGATAGCGATAATATCCTGGAGCTCTTTGTAGCGCTGAAGAATAGCTTTAACGCGCTGGGCGGTGTTATAATGATCTTCTCCGACAACATCCGGAGTAAGGATGCGGGAGGTTGAATCGAGCGGGTCTACCGCAGGATAGATTCCCAGTTCGGAGATCTTACGGCTCAATACGGTAGTGGCATCGAGGTGGGCGAAGGTGGTAGCAGGAGCAGGGTCGGTAAGGTCGTCGGCGGGCACGTAGATGGCCTGCACCGAGGTAATGGATCCCCGTTTGGTTGAGGTGATACGTTCCTGCATAAGCCCCATTTCGGTGGCGAGAGTTGGCTGGTAACCCACGGCCGAAGGCATACGTCCGAGCAATGCGGACACTTCCGAACCGGCCTGGGTAAAGCGGAAGATATTGTCAACAAAGAAGAGGATATCGTTGCCGCTGCTTTTTTCGTCGCCGTCGCGGAAATATTCTGCCATGGTAAGTCCTGACAAGGCTACACGGGCACGAGCTCCGGGCGGTTCATTCATCTGTCCGAACACCATGGTAAGCAGCGATTTCTCCATTTCTTTGAGATCGACTTTGGAGAGATCCCAGCCTCCGGCTTCCATACTCTTCAGGAATTCGTCGCCATAGTTCACCAATCCGGCTTCGATCATTTCGCGCAACAGGTCATTCCCTTCACGGGTGCGTTCGCCAACTCCGGCGAATACGGAAAATCCGCTGTAATGCTTGGCAATGTTGTTGATCAGTTCCTGGATGATGACGGTTTTTCCTACGCCGGCACCTCCAAACAAGCCGATTTTCCCGCCCTTTGAGTAGGGTTCAATCAGATCGATCACCTTGATGCCGGTGAACAGTACCTCTTTGGAAGTGGAAAGGCTCTCGAACTTGGGAGGTTCGCGGTGGATGCTATATTCTTTTTCGCGTGTTACTTTTTTAAGCCCGTCGATGGTGTCGCCCGTTACATTGAAAAGGCGTCCTTTAACATGATCACCGATAGGCATGGAGATGGTTTTACCGGTGGCCGTCACCTCCATACCGCGGCTGAGTCCGTCGGTGGAGTCCATAGCCACGGTGCGGATGGTGTTCTCTCCCGTACCTTGTTGACATTCAAGAACTATCGTGTTTCCATGCTCGTTGATGACCTCAAGTGCGTCGTAGATATTAGGAAGAGGGACATTTTCGTCAAAAGTGACATCTATCACCGGCCCGATAATCTGGGATATCTTTCCGACAATCTTTTCTGACATAGAAGTTTAATTTGAGCGGCAAATGTATAAAATTCCGGTTAATGATTTTAAGAAGGATGAAAATGCTCGGCAGGCCTATTTCGGATCCTGCTGAGGTGCATCCTGTTCGCTTTGCAGGGAGGAGCTGCTTTCGTCGCCGATGCCTTCAGTACTGGTTCCACGGAAGAAACTCCGCTGGAAGATAACGAGGCTTAAAACGCCTGTAGTGATCGCGGAGTCGGCCACGTTGAAAACAGGGCGGAAGAACTGGAATTCATCTCCTCCCCAGAAGGGCACCCACGAAGGGTAAGTCCCTTCAAGGATGGGGAAGTAGAACATGTCGACCACTTTCCCATGGAGGAAGCTGCTGTAGCCGCCTTCGGGCGGGAACAGCCGGGCAAGGTCGAAGTAGGTGCTTTCACTGAATATCATCCCATAAAATGCACTGTCGATGATGTTGCCTACAGCTCCAGCCAGGATCAGCGAGAAGCAGAAAATGAGGCCGAATTTCTCCTTTTTCCGGGTGAGATGATAAATGTACCACACCAGAAAAATCACTGCAAGGATGCGGAACAGGCTGAGGAACAATTTGCCGTAATCTCCTGCAAACTGCATCCCGAAGGCCATTCCGTTATTCTCGGTAAAATGCAGGATAGCCCAGTTCCCTGCCATGTGGATCTCCTGACCTAGAGTCATATGGGTTTTCACCCAAATCTTCACTACCTGGTCGATAACCAGGACAATGAACACAATTAGAAACGACTTTTTCAATGCCAGGCCTATTTCTGGTTAAGCTTGGCTTCGATGCTAAGGGTAGCATGAGGAACAGAACGCAGCCTTTCCTTGGATATCAGTTTACCGGTGGCGCGGCAGATACCATAGGTCTTGTTCTCGATCCTGACAAGCGCATTTTCGAGGTTCTGGATAAATTTCTCCTGGCGGGCTGCCAGACGGGCGTTTTCCTCTTTCGACATCACCTGATAACCTTCTTCCAACACCTTGAAGGTAGGAGAAGTGTCCATGATATCGTGATCGTTGCTGTTGGTATATGCTTCGGTAAGCAACTGAAGATCGCGGCGGGCTTTCTCCAGTTTCTCCAGGATGATCTGGCGGAATTCTTCGAGTTCTTCATCCGAGTACCGTGTAAATACGTTCTCCCCTTTAATTTCGTCCTCTTTCATATGCCTGCTATGTTAAATTACTGATTTGTCCGGAAGGTAATTTGCCGGTGTAACTTGCTGGTTTCTTACATTTTGTTAATCACTATACCTACTGAAAGGTCATCTGTCAGGCTTACAATTTCTTTATCAGGATGTAATCCGGAGTCGAAAAAGTTCAGGCTTTCACAGAGGGTCTCAGAACAAATATAGCCATAATTGTTTGCAATCGCCGACTCCAGTGAATCGATTTTTTCTATTGTCAGCTTTATTTTATCTGTTACGTCGAATCCTTTGTCCTTCCGGAGGTTCTGGATGCGGTTGACCAGCTCGCGGGCCAATCCTTCCTCTACCAGTCCGGGGGTCAGGGTGATGTCAAGCGCTACGGTCAGCGTGCCCTGGTTTGCCACAACCCATCCGGGGATGTCTTCGGTTATGATCTCTACATCAGACAGTTCAATCAATATTTCTTGTTCATCCAGGATAAACCGGTACGAACCTTCTTTCTCGATCCGGTTGATATCTTCCTGGGTGAAAGCTGCAATGGTAGCAGCGATCTCTTTCATCTGCTTTCCGTAACGGGGACCGAGGGTTTTAAAATTCGCCTTGATCTTTTTAACCAGGAATCCGGCAGATTCTGAAAGGTACTCGATCTCTTTCACATTCACTTCTGACTTAATCAGGTTACTTACCTTTTCAAGCTGTGCCTGAAATTCCGGAGATGCCACCGGGATAAGGATCTTGTTAAGCGGCTGTCGTACACGCAGGTTGGTCTTTTTGCGCAGGCTCAGTACCATGCTCGAGATATCCTGGGCATATTCCATGCGCTCTTCCAGTTCCTTGTCGATCATACTCACGTCGGCTACCGGGAAATCTGTCAGGTGAACCGATTCCCGGTTCTCCAGTTTGGTGACACTGTTCAGGTCGATGAACAAGCGGTCGGAGAAGAAAGGGGCAATGGGTGATGCCAGTTTTGCCAGGGTAACCAGGCAACGGTATAACGTCTGGTAAGCAGAAATCTTGTCCTGAGTGTAATCTCCTTTCCAGAAACGCCTGCGGGAGAGCCTTACGTACCAATTGCTCAGGTGGGCATCTACGAAATCAGAGATCTGTCTGCCGGCCCAGGTAGGCTCATAATCTGCATAAGCCTTATCCACATTGATGATGAGGGAATTCAACTCCGACAGGATCCAGCGGTCGATCTCCGGGCGTTCTGCAAAAGGTACTTCAGCCTCTTTATTTTCGAAACCGTCGATGTTTGCGTAGAGTGCGAAGAAACTATATGTATTGTGAAGAGTCCCGAAGAACTTTCGCTGGACTTCGGCGATCCCTTCCTGGTCGAATTTCAGGTTATCCCAGGGCTGGGAGTTGGTGAGCAGGTACCAGCGGGTGGCGTCCGGGCCGTATTTGGCGATCGTTTCGAAAGGATCGACGGCATTGCCGAGACGTTTGCTCATCTTGTTGCCGTTTTTGTCAAGGACCAGTCCGTTGGAGACGACAGTCCTGAATGCAACGCTGTCGAACGCCAGGGTGCCGATAGCATGCAGGGTATAGAACCAGCCTCGCGTCTGGTCGACGCCTTCGGCGATAAAATCGGCGGGGAAATATTCTTCCAGCTCTTCTCCGCGTTCGAACGGGTAATGGAACTGGGCATAGGGCATGGCGCCCGAATCGAACCAAACGTCGATCAGGTCATGCTCGCGGAACATCTTCCTGCCTGACGCTGATACCAGCACCACATCATCGACATAAGGACGATGCAGGTCAAATTTGGCATAGTTCTCAGGTGAATTGTCACCGGGGACAAAACCTTCGTAGGGGTTGGACTGCATGAATCCGGCTTTCACCGATTTGTCGATTTCTGCCTTGAGCTGTTCTATCGAATCTATGCAGATCTCTTCCTCCCTGTCTTCTGTCACCCAGATCGGCAGGGGAGTGCCCCAGTACCTTGAACGGGAGAGGTTCCAGTCGTTGAGGTTTTCGAGCCAGTTTCCGAATCTTCCGGTGCCGGTGGATTCAGGTTTCCAGTTGATGGTCTTGTTCAGTTCGATCATCCGGTCTTTGAGTGCCGTAGTGCGGATGAACCACGAGTCGAGCGGGTAGTAGAGGATGGGTTTATCGGTACGCCAGCAATGCGGATAGGAGTGTTCGTACTTTTCCGTCTTGAAGGCCCGGTTTTCTTTCTTGAGTTTGACGATGATGTCGATATCGACATTTTCATTGCGCAAAGGATCATCGTCGCGCATGTATTCCTGTTTTACATAACGGCCGGCAAACTCACCCATTTCGGAAGTGAACCTGCCCTGTTTGTCAACCAGCGTCAGCGATCCGAGGCCGTATTGCTTAGCCACTTTGAAGTCGTCGGCGCCAAAGCTGGGTGCAATATGCACGATACCGGTACCGTCCTCGGTAGTTACGAAATCGCCGGTAACCACAACGAAGGCGTCACCGGATTCCGGCTGTGCGTAAGGAAGCAATTGCTCATAACGCAGTCCGGCCAGATCCGATCCTTTGAACTCTGCCAGGACCGAAAATGGAATGTTTTTATCTCCGGGATTATATTCTTCCAGGGTGAGTGCTGCGTTCTTTTCAGGGAAGTACTTTCCAAAAAGCGGTTTGGCAAGGACCAGCCGGACCGGCAGGTATGTGTAAGGATTGAATGTCCTGACAAGCACGTAATCAATGTCTTTCCCAACAGCCAGGGCGGTATTCGAAGGCAAGGTCCAGGGTGTGGTAGTCCAGGCGAGGATGAAGGTCTCAACTCCATCATCACCCAGGAGGGTTGGCAGGAGTGGATGGACGATGTCGGTGCGGAGTTTGAACTGGGCAACGACGGTGTTGTCTTTCACGTCGCGGTAGCAACCCGGCTGGTTAAGTTCGTGAGTGCTCAGGCCTGTGCCGGCTGCCGGAGAGTAAGGCTGGATGGTGTACCCCTTGTAGAGTAAGCCTTTCTTATAGAGTTGTGACAGCAGGTACCAGCAGGTTTCGATATAGGTGTTATCGAACGTGATATACGGATTTTTCAGGTCAACCCAGTAGCCGATCTTCAGGGTCAGTTCGTCCCAGAGATCCTTGTACTTCATCACTTCCTTACGGCAGGCTTTGTTATAGTCGTCGACGCTGATCTTTTTTCCAATGTCTTCCTTGGTGATGCCGAGGGTTTTCTCAACGGCGATCTCGATGGGCAGGCCGTGGGTGTCCCATCCGGCCTTGCGCTCAACGTGGAATCCTTTCAGGGTTTTATAGCGGCAGAAAATATCCTTGATTGCCCGGGCCATCACGTGGTGGATGCCGGGAGTACCATTAGCCGAGGGCGGTCCTTCGAAGAAAACGAAAGGAGCATGATGTTCACGGTTGGTGAGACTTTGTTCGAAGATATGCTTCTCTGACCAGAAGTCGAGGATCTCATTCCCGATGCGGGTAAGGCTAAGTTGTTTGTATTCAGGATATTTCTTATCCATCCGTAGGCAAATTGAGCAGGTTCCTAAAAAGTCTGCAAAGTTAAGAATAATTCTGTCAAGTATTGGTGTATGAACGGGAAATAGAGGAGTTTAAGACCTTCACTGCTATTTCAGCGTTTGATGTGCTGTTATGAATATAGTAGGGAACATATATGCAGCAACGTTCCGTAGTTTCGGAATTCTTCCAACTATACCTGTTCACTATACTGTTTTATATTAACTCGAGATAGGTAAGTGAAGTTTTCCTGTCAGATATCAGTATGCATCTTTTATGTACAGGATAACAACAGATACTCTAAGCCCTTCTTTCACAGATGCAGTTATACTATCACATTCAACCTTACGAATTTGTGAAATGAAATAGCTCTGACATTGGAAGAAAGAATTTAATGATCCAGGAAATGCGGGTTGCAGTCAAGTTATAAATGAGTCATCTTTTTGGAGGTCAGCAACAATATGATGATTTTCAGGGAAGGACCGACATTATAAAAATTTCGTAAGTTTTCAAGGGAAGGCTCGTCGCGAAGGCTTCAGTAAGCGACACAGAAGCCAGCGTAGGTATATGCGTTAGCGCGGCTTGTGTCGCGTGGCAGAGCCAAACCGTAGAAAACAAGACATTTTTATAGAGTCTTGACTTTTTCTTTGTTACTTTCTGTAGCCTGTCCCGCCGAAGGCGGGATGTCAAGACAAAAGAAAGTAAATATTAAAACTTATGGTTTAGCGTCTGATTTATCAACTGCATATTCCTGACTGAGTACGTAGGTTGGCCTGCCTGCCGGGCTCAGTTCGTAACAATGCAAAAAATAGCCGGGCAGGACCAAACACCCTGGCACAGATCCCGTATTCGACAGCTTTCCTGAAAAATTTTCCTTGCCTCACACTAAAAACTGTTGTAATTTAGTTTTTTCAAAAATTAAATGTAAGCGCCATGTCAAAGTCGATGGATAAAGAGAAAAAAGAGCCCAAGAAGAAGGCCGCCAAGTCGCTGAAGGAAAAACGGGCTGAAAAGAAAGAGAAAAAGGCCACAAAAGGCTGATTTCTCCTTATGTAGCTTCTAAACTACTTGCACCGGGGCCAATCTCTCCCCGGTTTTTTCATTTTCAGGCAACTCCTGCAGCAAACCATACCCAACAGCAGATTGATGGATAACACGATCTGCTATGCTAACTTTGCAACATGCGTCATTATACCATCCCTGTTTTCGTTCCTGAGCTGGCCTGCCCGAACCGCTGCATTTTCTGCAATCAGCGCAACATCTCAGGGGCCCTGCATCAACCGGATGCCAAAGAAGTGGTTGACACCATTGAGAAACGGCTGGCTACCATTCCTGTCGGAAGTTCTGTGGAGATTGGCTTCTTTGGGGGCAATTTTACCGGGATAGACCAGGATATGCAGGAGTTCTACCTTGATCTTGCAAAGCCTTACCTGCAAAAAGGACTGGTTTCGGGTATCCGTCTTTCCACCAGACCTGATTATATTCACCGTGCCAACCTCAGATTCCTGAAAGCAGCAGGCGTAAAAACGATCGAGCTGGGAGCCCAGTCACTTGACGATCAGGTACTGCAGCTTTCCGGGCGGGGACATAAGGCTGAAGATGTCAGGATTGCATCCGGACTGATTCTCGAATACGGTTTCAGCCTGGGTTTGCAGATGATGATCGGTCTGCCCGGCGATACTATTGACAAATCGCTGTCAACAGCCCGCCGGATCGTAGAACTGGGCGCCGGTTCCACCCGCATCTACCCGACGTTGCTAATCCGTGACACGGAACTGGAAACCATGTACAGAAAAGGATTGTATGTTCCACTGACGCTGGAAGAAGCTGTTTTTCAAACCAAAGAAGTCGTGAAGGTATTTGAAGAGGCTGATGTTAAAATCCTCCGGGTAGGGCTGCATCCTTCCGAAGGACTGTTATCAGGCGAAAGTCTGGTTGCCGGTCCGTTTCATCCGGCCTTTGGCGAAATGGTCGAAAGCGCTCTCTGGAAGGATATCCTGCAGGATAAGCTGGCAGGATTCTTACCGGATAAGCTTGCAAAAAACCCGAAATTATTACTGGAGGTCGCTGCCGGACAATTGAATGCTGCCGTCGGCCACCGCTCTTCAAACAAGAACTTCCTGAAGTCGGTTTTTCGTGAGGTTGTTTACCGGGAGAATCAGACGCTACACAGCAGAGATTGTAAACTCTTTCTTGATGGCAATGAATACCGCTAAGCGCGGATAAAAAGCAGAGACTTATGCTGATTATTATCGATAAACGGATGCCGGAAGAGGTGAAGGCTAATCTTTCAACGAAGGGAGAGCTTCTGGAGCTCTCAACTTCAGGCATCACCTATGATGCGATCAGCGGTCACCCGGATATTTTTTTCTGTCCGACCCCGGCCGGGCTTATTGTGGCGCCGAACACTCCGGAAGAATTCCTGAAAAAACTCAGTGAACATAATATCGCTTTTATCTGTGGCGACATGCCGGTAGGCGCGAAATATCCGGAAACAGCACATTTCAATGCCCTGGTAACGGATGAATACGTGATCCACAATCCTGCAATCACCGATCCGCGGATCAGAAGTCTGGCTGAGTCCCTGCCGGATCAACCAGCCCCGCTGATTCAGGTTCCCTGCTCCCAGGGCTATGTGCGGTGCAATCTGATACACCTTGCGGGCAAACAGTTCATCACATCCGACAGGGGAATTGAAAAGGCGCTCAAAAAAGCCGGTATGGAAGTATTCTATATTTCTCCTGTGACCATCCAACTCCCCGGATTCAAACATGGTTTTTGGGGTGGTTGCTGCGGTGTGCTGGACCGGCAGGTATTCGTGGCGGGAAACCTGGATCAGCTGCAGGAAGGCCGGCAGTTGTCCGGTTTTGTCGCAGCTTCTGGTTTCTCTATAACCGAACTTTATAATGGGCCTTTGATCGACGGAGGAGGCATCCTTTTCGTCCGGTCGTGAACAATTGGTGATATGAAGGCATTCAGGAATTCTTGCACGAGGAAGGTCATAATTGATAAAATGATTCCGGCAGGTTATTACCTTTGTTGTCTGCTGGTGAGCGCAAAACAGTGGAATCTGACGGATAAGCAGCATTGAAAGAGGAATTGTAAGCAAATCAATTCAATTTTCGAAGCCAGATAAAACATCGTGAATAGCGCTCTCAAAACCTGCAAAACAAACCATTGATACCTCACGAAACCATATCAGCCATTCTTGACACTGCCCGGATTGAGGAGGTGGTTGGGGATTTCGTTTCCCTGAAGCGGCGTGGCTCTAATATGGTCGGACTTTGCCCGTTCCACAACGAGCGGACGCCTTCGTTCCACGTATCGCCCGTGAAAGGGATATACAAGTGTTTCGGATGCGGGAAGGCCGGGAACTCGGTGAATTTCATCATGGAACATGAGAAGTTTACCTATCCGGAGGCATTGAGGTACCTTGCCAGGAAGTACCACATCGATATCCGCGAGGAAGAGGAATCACCCGAACAGGTGATTGAAAAGACGATGCGGGAAGGCCTTTCGCTGCTGTCGGAGTTTGCCGGCAAGTTTTTTGCTGAGCAGCTCTTCAACTCGGATGAAGGCCGCTCGATAGGGTTGTCATACTTTCATGAGAGAAGCTTCAGCGACGATACTATCCATAAATTCCAGCTGGGATACAGTCCCGAAGAGTGGGACAGTTTCACGAAGCATGCCCTTCAACAGGGATACAGCCTTGAGATGCTTGAAAAGACCGGTCTCTCCATTGTGAAAGAAGGCAAGCAGTATGACCGGTTCCGCGGACGCGTGATGTTCCCGATCCACAGCCAGGCGGGGAAGATCATAGGTTTCGGAGGCCGTATCATGACGGCTGACAAGACCAAGCCCAAGTACGTAAATTCACCCGAAAGCGAGATCTATAACAAGAGCAAGGTCCTTTACGGGATCGCTTTCGCCAAGAATGCCATCTCGGCCAACGACATGTGCTTTCTTGTAGAAGGATACACCGATGTGATCTCCCTTCACCAGGCCGGTATCCAGAATGTAGTAGCCTCCTCCGGCACTTCGCTCACTACCGACCAGATCCGGCTGATCAAGCGGTACACCCCGAATATTACAATCCTTTACGATGGAGACCCTGCAGGGATCAAAGCCTCTTTCAGGGGCATCGACATGATCCTGGAACAGGGGATGAATGTGAAAGTGGTACTCTTTCCCGACGGGGAAGATCCGGACTCCTTTGCCCGGACCCGGCGCAGCACGGAGGTGTCCGACTTCATCCGGGACAATTCAAAGGATTTCATTCATTTCAAGATCGACCTGCTGCTGAAGGAAACCGGACGCGATCCGTTGAAGAAGGTAGCAGTTTTGAAGGATTTCATCGAAAGCATTTCCCTGATCCCCGACCGGCTTACAAGGCTTGCATATGTGAAGGAGAGCGCCGACCGGATGCAGATGGATGAAAAAGCCATCCTGAGCGAACTGAATAAAGTGCTGCGGAGGAAGTTCGCCCAGAAAACCGGCAGCACCGAGGCGGAAGCAGAGATCATTGAGCCGGTGCCGGAACCGGATATGCCGGAACCAACCGAAATGTTTGATAAACTGGATACCGAATACCAGGAAAAGGAGATCATCCGGCAGTTGCTTTTATTCGGAGAAGAGCCGATCAACGTGGAATACCCTGACGAACAATCAGGAAAACCGGTGAAGGTAGAAACCAGGGTTGCACAGTTCATTATATCGGATATCCATAACGATGAGATATCTTTTTCGAATCCATTGTACCAGAAGATCTTCGATGCCGGGTCCAAAGCCCTGGATGAAACTCATGAACTCGACTACCGCAAGCTGACCGGACATCCTGATCCCGAAATCACCCAGGCCGTAATCGACCTGATCGCAACCCGTTACACCTTCAGTCCGAACTGGGAAAAGCGAAAGATCAGGCTTGCGCTTGAAAACGAAATTCTCGACCAGCATGTGCCGCATTGCATTCTCTCATTCAAGGCCAAGCGCGTACGTCAGCTCATGCGTGAAATCGAAGAGAAGATACGGGACGCCGCAACGGTAGAAGAACAACTGGAGTTGATGGAACATTACCGGAATGTTCAGAAGGTGGCAAATCTCATCGATAACGGGAAGCTTGGGAGAACGATCATTTAAAGACAAGGCCCGCGGCCTTGAATGAAAATTCACTTTTCAACAAAGCCCCTGAGGATCAGAATACACAACGAATTACCCGGGGAAGGACCTTCCCGCGAACTTTTTTTATCCCGGCATCCTCCCGGAAAAGAACATAAATCAGATTCTCTGCTTTTTGTCAGATCTTTACCAACTTCCTGTTCACCACCACCCCGTTGATGGTCATCCGCAGAATGTAGATCCCGGGTTTCAGGTCGCGCACATTCAGGTGATCGGTATAGAAACCGGCATCCCGGTGTCCGCTCTCCATCGAACGGATCACGGCGCCTGACTGGCTGAGTATCTCTGTCAGCATACTTCCGGCAGAAGATTGTTCATAGCCGACTGTCACCAGTTCCGATGCCGGATTAGGGAATAAGCTGATCCCGGAGAGGGGTGTTGACGGGTCCCCGTCTCCCACCGTGTAACAGGTTCCGGGCAGGTTGGTATCGAGCCAGGCCAGCCGGTTGATAAGCCAGCTTTTCAGACTGCTGATTTCTTCGGCATAGGTGGCCGGGTAAGGCCAGGGATTCGGCCATACATAAACACCCAGGATCGGCCAGGTGATGAAGTTGCGGTATTGAGCTTCATCCAGTTGTGCGGCAACCGAATCGATATAAGCTGTGAAATGGTTGTTGCTTAAAACATTGGAGCGGAGGTCCAGCCAGCGGCATTTCAGGTGACTGGCATACAGCGGGTCCTGTAACAACCTGGCCCACCAGAAAGGCACCTGCCAGTAGTCATACTCGCACGGGAACTGGTAGGCCCATCCTGTAAGGACATCGCCGCCGCAATAGTCAGCATTGTGCCAGGCAATATCATAATCCCATACGGGTCCCATCCGAAGTTTCCCTCCCTTGCTGTCCCTCTCCTTGTGGAAAAAGGTACTGAGCCTGTAACCGTCGACATTTTTACTGATCTCGTTTACCAGGAAGTAGTCAATGAAGGTAAGCTCCTGGGCATATTTTCTGAAACCAATCAGGGTATCCGCAAAATGGGGGCCTTCAAGGGCTGTTTCAAAATCAGTTACATAATCCTTGATATAAGCCTTTTGCTGCGTCGTGATATCTTCCGACTTCGGGTACTCATACATGATGAAGATAGTCTGACCCGAAGGATTTGCAGGAGGAGGGAAGGGCGAGACCCATCCGTCGCCTCCGGAACCGGTCGATTTATCAACCTTGAGAATATATCCCCCTGTAAGTCTATCCCCGCTGTTATCGTCGGGTTTAAGCTTGGCAATATCCACCCGGTCCTTACCGCGTTTTATTTTTTCTGACAGAATGTAGATTCCCTGATAATCTCCGTTCAGCACTACTTCAACGAAACGGTAACGGGTAGCATAATGGCTCATGTCCATCCAGGTCTGATAAGCCAGGACGTTGCGGCAAAATGTCTTGTCAGTATAGTTTGCATTGAGAATCCAGTCACTTTCGGAAGGCATACCAAGCAACATGGTATCGATCGACTGTCCGAAAACGTCCCAGGTCTCAAAACCATAACTTTTCTTCGGGAACGACTGACTGCTCGATCCGCGCAATTCAATACCGATGATGCCGCTGTAAGCAGCAGGGCTATAGGTAAAATTCCTTACTCCTGCACCGTTGTCGATGATGCTGAAATCGGCGGCGATCTTGGGATCATCCGGGATAGGTTGCCCATGGGTGTTGATGAGCACGATCGGGAGGTTCGAAGAGATAAAATTGAATACCGGACCGGGGGTATAACCGAATGTGATTTCCCATCCTGCCATATATCCGGTATTGTTGTTATTGGGAACCAGGTCGCGGACATAGAGCTGCCAGGAACCATTGCCATCCTGTCCGTTGTTGGCATTTCCCAGCGGTTGTTGCGGACGATAAGATCCGTTGAATGGGGCTGCGCCATTCTGGATAGCTATGGTCGCAAAATCATGGAAGCAGGTCGTATAATAATTATCGCCCGAACCTCCGTTGGCATGCGAAAGCAGAATGTCGTTCCCCTGTGGATCGATCAGTTTGATCTCCAGCTCTGCATCATAAGGATGGGTTATCTTAATGGTCACTTTCTCCAGCCCGAACACGTTGTCAAGTATGCTTTGAGGAAGGCCGCTGACAGTCACGGGGAAGTAACAGGCAGTCCCGTCATTCGAAAGAGCGCCACTCTGACCGGTGTAAGTCTGAGCTGTCAGCCTCAGGAATGCTGAAGATATAAGGATTAGAATCAGTAAGGCGCGTTTCATGAGTGAGGCGATTATTTGGGACCGATACGGAGTACTGTTTCCCGATACTTTTTATTGTTCCATGTATTGATAAAGTCCTTAAATTCAGCGTATTCAGCAGGAGTGATCCAGGTTCTTCCAATGCTGATGCTGCGATTCACCAGCAGGGTTCTTCCTTCCTGACTGATCTCAATCGTGATACTTCCGAAAGGCTTATGGATGTTCACCCGCGATTCAGCCGTTATTAATTCATATCCTGCCGGTAAGGTAATCGTAAAACGATAACTTTCATTCAACGGGTAAGGCAATTCAAGGGGTTCTGTTCGTTCCGAGATCAATTCAGTACAGTGCCAGCTTTCGATGCCTGTTGATATGGCCGGTATTTTCAAAAAGTAATGCTGCGATACAACCTTCACTTTTTCAGGCTGGTTCAGGGTATACTCGCAGGTTATTTTGTTGCGGTCCATCCGGCCGATCCTGGCCGATTTTATCTCTGCGCCCTCGGCAAGGCCGGGGATCAGTCTGTTGCTGTAGGACGAATCCTGAATGAGTTTCAGCCAGGGATTCAATCTGCCTGATAATGCGACGGAAACTTTACCATCCAGTATCATCTTCTCATCGAGATTCAGGTTGGCTGTGATTTCCCCATCATTTGGTTCCTGGGCAACCTCTTCCATGTCGATTCCTTTGCCTGGCGACAGGATGATGATTTTCTTTCCCGAAAGGGTTAGCCGCTGATCGTACTGGTCATTTGCCAGCGGTGACAGGTAAACAGGATCGGCGCCATCGACAGAGACTTTCACGAGGAATTTCTCTGCCTGGAGCAGGTTTGAAGAGCGCGAATCATAAAAACGGGCAGGCATAACAGCAACCGGTACGGCTGGGATGCCTGCGGTTTTGAGAATGGTTGCCAGCAGAATCGCCTTTTCAGGTTCATTCCCGCCGTTGCTGCTGAACACTTCCGAAACTGTTCGCAGGCGATATCCGGTTGTTGCCAGGGGAACAGGGAAATAATTAAAATCGTTGGCCACCCTGTCCTGGATCCGGAGGGCCAATGCAAGGGATTTGTCCCCCCCGGAGGTAATCTCAGAAACATACGCGGCCAGAGCGGGATCCGCTGTAAGCGTAAATGCAGGCTGGCTCAGGAAGCCCTGAAGCTGTTTCCTGAAATTGCTTGTCGTGGAAAACACGATCCTCGGCCGGTTTTGTTGCTCCCTTGCCCGGAAGTCTTCATGGGTGGCAGCAGGAAGGTTTGTCAGCTTCCAGGTGTATGTAGTCCCGCCGGCTTCTTTGGTAATCAGCGGTTGCTGCTCCAGGTTATAGGTTTTATAGTTCAGCGTGGCACCTTTCGGAACGTGAATGATAAACGTCGATTGTTCAACAGGTGAATTCATCCACAGGGCCTCGTTCCCGCTCATGCCGGGTGAATAATCCCTGGAGGAACGGATAGAATAATCGAAATCGATAACGGAACCGCATTCCAGTCCGGTATGCGTAACGGCCATCTCCCGCAGGTGATTGAATGCAGGTGCATTGGCGGCAAACGATGGCAGTAGCTCGTTAAAGGCGTTCTGCGGCCCGGGAACAACGGTGCCATCGGCCATGGTAGTAACCGACCGGTTGATCTTCAGTTTCTGGAACTGTGGGTTGTAAACGATAAAGTCTTCGCCATACAGGGAGTGGAAAGCGAAGTGGGTGAGCAGGCGGAGTTTATGGCTGTAATGGTAGTCCCAGCTTCCGTCATTGTTCAGCGTATATTCCCTGAGCTGTGAGGTGTAAACAGCATCCGTGGACTGTTCCTGGGCTTGTAAAGCCAGACCTGTGGTGAGCAGGGCTGTCGTTAAGATTGATATGTATAGTATGTTTCGATACATGGTGCAGATGAGGTTGAGCTATTTGACCTTCATGATTATGGGTGAGCTGGCCAGCTTATTCTGGTAGGCTACGGCAGCCTTGAAGGAAGTCCAGTCGGATGGCTGGTAGATGCGCTTCGGAAACTCTGCCGTGAAGCTGAAGGATACTTCTCCGCCTGCCTGTTTGTAAGAGCCCCTGTAAAAAGCACCTGAACCTTCGCCGGTTGCGGATTCAGGCATACTGACAGTTTCGGTTGCGTTTTCCACGTTGATCTTTTCAGATATTTCAACGGCATGCGAAGTCCTGTCGCGGAAAGGGAATTCACGTTTTTCCATTCCTGTATCGAAAGTGAGATGAGGCATGGCTCGCCTGAAAAATCCTGCTGCAGTCAAAGGAGTGAAGATCAGCTCGTCGCGGGTAACGGTTGCATAATCGGGAATACGGATCCTGAAATGCATGTTAATCGGTCCAGCGAGGTAATTGTAAGGTTCGTCATATGTCACTTTCACAAGTTGCGCCTGGGGTGAAATCCGGAGGATCTCCTTTTCAATATTGGATTGCCAGTCGGCTTTGAAAGCACGTGTGAACATGCCACGGATAGCGGCATCTGTCTGACCTTCGGCCGTTACGGTATATTCTCCTTCCAGGGTGCCGTCGGGATGGATCACCGACATACCTGAGATACGGAGGTAATGGTTCTGCGGATTGGAGACCGGTGTTTCAGCCAGATCAGCCCCTTCCGGAACACCCATCAGATAGTTCTGCTGCTGTTCGGCGCTCGACCAGAGCTCTCTGGTGAAGGGCACCCAGGTGGGGTCCAGAAGGTGGTACTTACCGTCTCTTCTGCTCTTCACCACGGTGACACAGTGGTTGAACTGGTCGGCCGGGATGTAATCAATACGCGATCCTGCCATGGTCATGGCCGGGTAAGCTTCAAATCCCGCTGCCCTGAGCAGGGTGATCAGCATGCCGGCCTTGTCCTTGCACACTCCGCAACGGTCGGTGAAGTCCATTGCCCCCTTGTGAAGCGTATATCCTTCACCCTTGCCCATGGAGATCCCCGAATATCGGATTTCGTCCCCTGCCCAGTGGGTCAGAATAGTTACTGAATCAATCTCGGTGCGCGCCTTGCGCAACAATTCCCGAACTTTGGCATCTATAGCCGGTGTGGATTTGAAACTGCCGTACTCTTCATTAACGCCATAGAACCAGAGGGATTTTTCTTTCCATCCGGGTGTACTTGACAGCAGAAGCTTGGGCGCTATGTCCGATGCATCCACCGAACGCGATTCTCCTTTCCAGGGAGATATATTTTTCTTCGAGAAAGTGTACAGGATGCGGTTATCTTTCATTTCTGCCTTCGAAGTAGCCTCGCCGTTATAAAACTCATACTGCAATGGTTTGCTGAGCGGTACCGACACCTGGTAGACCTTGTTCCCGATGGGGTCGGAACTCCAGAAAGGAACGATGTCATAGAACTGACCTTTCATCGGCGGAATGTATCGTTCGTCATCATCACCGCCTCCCTGCAACAGGGCATAGGTAAATCCTTTACGGTAAAGCGACACTTCTACCGCATCACCTGGTTCCAGCCGGCCTACCTCCAGCATCTTTTCGCGTGCGCCCCAGTAAATGGCACGGGCAGGTGCCGGGTAGTCCTGCACCCTGGTCGGATCAATCCGCTGCAGGGTCCCGTCCTTCCGATATATGGAGATGCTCCGGATTTCAATATAAGCTGAGAGCGGATCATAGTCGTATTTCACGACATTCAGCGTTTTGGCCCCGGATGCGGTCAGCACCTTGTACAAGCGGTGAGTGTAGACATGACTTAATCCCGTTTCCTCTACCATGACCCGTGTGCTGTCGAAAATGACCAGCACTCCTGATCCGGGGAAATCGGCTTTGCCTCCGGAAGACTTGATGAGTTCGGGGATCGACTGGCCCACAAGAGTCGTCATACCCGAAATGAGGAGTAACAATAAAAGTGAAATTCTGTGCATTGTCCCTAGGCTTGTGGATTGATGCCGTGAAATTAGTATAAATGTGCTTATATGAAAATGTTCTGACTGCTGTTTTCCGCTTTGACTGACGAATACGCGACTGCTTTTATTAGTTTTGCTGAACGTCAGACTACCCACTAACCTGTTTGAGATGAAGATGTATGGATTCAGGAGCCTGTTGGCAGCTGTATTGCTGCTTCTGAGCAATGTCCTTTTCGGACAAACGGCAGAAAATCCGGGAAAAGGTAAAAACCAGCAAATGGAATGGTGGAGGAATGCCCGGTTCGGCATGTTCATCCACTGGGGACTCTACTCAATCCCTGCAGGGGAATGGAATGGCCAGACGGATCATGGTGAATGGATTCGCACTACGGCTCAAATCCCATTGGAAGAATATGATAAACTGGCCGGGAAGTTTAATCCGGTCGGGTTCAATGCCGATGAATGGGTCAAAATCGCCAAGGATGCCGGGATGAAATATATCGTGCTTACCTCCAAGCACCATGACGGATTTTGCCTGTTCGATTCAAAATATTCCGACTTTGATATCATGTCGACTCCTTTCAGTCGTGATATACTGAAAGAATTGGCCGATGCCTGCCGCAAGCAGGATATGAAGATATGCTGGTATCATTCCATCATGGACTGGCATCACCCTGATTATCTGCCCCGGCGCGACTGGGAGAAAGACCGCTCTGCCGAAGGCACCGACTTTAACCGCTACTTCGGATACCTGAAGAATCAGGTAAAGGAGATCATCACCAACTATGGCGATATCTCAGTTCTTTGGTTCGACGGGGAATGGGAAAGCACCTGGTCGCATGAGTATGCGCTTAAGTTGTTCCAGTTCATCCGGGAGATCGATCCGGACATCATCATCAACAACAGGATTGACGTGTACCGCGACGGCATGGCCGGGATCAGCACCAATACAGAAGCATTGGGCGATTTCGGAACTCCGGAACAGGAAATTCCCGAAACAGGCCTGCCAAACCGCGACTGGGAATCCTGCATGACGATGAATGATCATTGGGGATATAATAAGGCAGATCAGAACTGGAAATCATACCGGGAACTGCTTTATAACCTGACGGACATTGCATCCAAAGGAGGCAATTACCTGTTAAACGTCGGGCCCACTCCCGAAGGCCTCATCCCGCAACCAAGTGTCGATCGTCTCCGCCTGCTGGGGCAGTGGCTTTCAATAAACGGCGAATCGATCTATGGAACACAGACAAGTCCTTTCACTGAATTGAAATGGGGTAAATGCACCCGAAAGGAGATCCCCGAAGGTACACGGCTTTATTTACATGTGTTCGACTGGCCTGTTAACGGTAAACTGACTGTCGCCAACCTGGTGAATGAACCGGTGAAGGCCTGGCTGCTCAGCGACAAGCAACAATCGCCGCTCGCCCTGCTGAAACGATCGGGAAGTACGGAAATCATGCTTCCTTCTGCAGCACCCGATTCTGTAAATTCCGTGATCGTCCTGGATATCAAAGGTACCCCTCAGGTCCTCCGGAATCCTGAATTCATTTCACGGTACGATGCAGTCACAGATAAGGTGGAGATCAGGCTGGCAGTGGATTACACCGATCCCAAAGCCGTTGTGTACTACAGTCTCAACGGGGATACGCCGTCCGACAAGTCTACCGCCTATACCAAACCTGTTGTGGCCAGGCTGCCGGTTCAGTTCAAGGCTATCCTTTATTACAATAACCGCAAACTGGGAGATATCATCACTTTGTCTCTTCCGGTCTCGTTTGGAAAATCAGTCACACTTACCAATGAGCCTTCCGAAAAGTACAAGGCTTCGGGCCCGGCCTCGCTCACCGATGCGCAGACCGGTTCGCTGAAGTTCACCGACGGGAAGTGGACAGGTACGGAAGAAAAGGACTTTCAGGCTGTTCTTGACCTGGGCAAGAAAACGGCTGTTCACTCTGCCTCTGTCGGCTATCTGGTGAATGTCAAATCCTGGATATTCGAACCCGTGGAGATCAAGGTTGAATATTCCAACGACGGCAAAGACTTCAAACCCCTGCTGAATAAAAAAGTCAATCCGTCTCTCTGGAAATCGGCCGATGCCGTAAAGCGGTATTCGGATGTTTTCCCAGAAGTAAGTGCGCGTTACATCCGGTTTACTGCCCGGAACCGCGGCACCTGTCCGGCAGGGCACCCGGGGGCCGGAGGCAAAGCCTGGGTGTTTGTAGATGAGATTTCGGTGGAGTAATAAAAAAGTTGAATCTGCTTATCCATCTGCTTATGATTTTCTAAACCCCAATTACTGGAGAGAATAATCATTATTAACCAGATATGATCCGATTGATATTCTTTGTTATAGCTCTTACGTTGCTAAGCTCATGCATTTCTTTATATGACATTGCAGTAAATGACGATGGAACAGCATTTGTAAAGACGGGAAGATTTTCGGAAGACGATATTAATAGATATTATCGCTCCAGCATAATATCCGATATCGACACCAACTGTGCTCAACTTAATTTTAAAATTAGCAATATTGATTCGTTAGGGTATTATTTACCTTTACTCCAACCTGGATTTATCCAATTCAAGAAGAATAATCACGAGCTAAATATCGAGGATGGAAACACAGAGAATGCTTTTTCATTAGATTACCAGTCTATTATTAGAATAAATCTCTGGTTACACTTTAATCAAGAAATAAATTTAAAGTATGCAAAGGGGAGAGTGAATAAAAAAGGAAAGAATGTTTACATCACGAAATCCCGACGAAAACTAATCAAAGGGGATAAAAAGATGCAAGCAGTGATTGAATTTATGCCTACAAAATAAGTTAACTGTTTTGTACTGTGGTTGCCAAATTGATTCCACAGAACAAAACGTTTATATGATTTTTTACCGCTGCAACATATTTGTTTGAAAGTTTATGATATCTTATCGAACTGCTACTGCTTCATTCTAATGAGATCTAACATAATCCAGATGTGAAGCAAGGTTACTGTCCCATTCAGGTTTAGCAATTATCTTATTAGAACCCATCTCAAAACATTGAATTGATTGTAGTATTTTAATAAATTGATAGTGAGCAGTGTACAAAGCGGAATTCTACTAGTGATCTTTGAAAGTATACTGAATCTTGACAGGTTTGCCCCAAAGGGGACCCTTCAGGTCGTAGCAAAGTTGATTAGATTCAGTAATACTGAGCAAGTTCCGAAGAACTAATATCGACCCAAGGGTCCCCCTAGGGCAAACTTGTCTAGTCGAAGTATAGTACAGATTTGTCTGCAATTGATAATGAGCGGGGGAATGAGCTATCCTTTATTTTTTCTTCATCCTGAAATGAGATGTTAATAACCTGGAGTTTACCGGTTGAGATGTATTCATTCAGGATTGCTTTTTGAGATGAGGACACTTCATTCATCACAAAAGAGGTGGTTAATATTGCTTTCCATTGACTATCGATAAGGTTGCTTGGGTATGTTTTCATAGTCCTTTATGTGGCAGGTTTTCATAGAGTTACATATTATAATTTGTTTAACCAACAGATAGTCAAAGTTATAGGGCATTTCTTTTCACATTCTTATTAACATTTTCTACTACTGCTAATTCAATTATAAGAATTTAGACAGTTACTTAATTTGCCCCCACTCACTAACATTCTCCATGGGGACTAGAGTAATTGGATCTTTGGATTGTAATCCTTCTGATCTGAAACTGGGATTAATTCACAGAAGTATTTCAACCTCATCACTTTCCAATGTTCCGGAACATCGCCTATCCAATCGATGCCGCTGGGTTTATAGTGGTCGTATTCGGGTTTCATCGGAGCGGATTAGTTTGTTCCCAGCGGGAGAGTTCCTGTTTCAGTTCTTCTTCGGTAGGGAGGTAGAGTTGGTAGCGAGATGCGAACAGGCGTTTATTCTCTTTCAGAACGGAGTATTTCACGATGGTTTCGTCTTTTTCGGTGCAAAGAATGATGCCGATAGTTGGATTGTCGGATTCACCCCGGTATTTTTCCTCATACAGGCGAACGTACATATCCATTTGACCGATGTCCTGGTGGCTCAGTTCACCGATCTTAAGATCAACCAATACGAAGCATTTAAGAATATAGTTATAAAAAACAAGGTCGATAAAGAAATCTTTGGTTTCGGTACGCAGGTGTTTTTGCCGGGCTACAAAAGCAAATCCTTTTCCGAGCTCGATGAGGAATTTGGATAGATTGCCGATGAGAGCATTTTCAACCTCTTTTTCGAGGTTGGCACCATCAGTTCCCAGGCCTAAAAATTCGAACACATACGGATTTTTGATTAATCCGGCGGGAGTGTCCATCAATGTCTGGGTCTTTTGAACAGCTTCATTTTTTACTTCATTCTTATTACCCTGTCCGAGCAGACGTTCATAATACAGGCTGTTGATCTGCCGTTCGAGCGCCCTGGTGCTCCAGTCCTGGCTTATGGCTTCCTCCATGTAGAATTCGATGGCATCGTGGTCTTTCACCTTGAGCAGAAGGCGATAGTGGGTCCAGGTAAGTTCTCCCCGCACGGTATGAAGCAGTTCCGGAAAAACCTCACGCGGCGCGTGGGGAATTGGTTCGGTAAAATCCTCACGCACTGCGTGGGGAATTTGGAATTTCAAATAGAACTGCCTGAAATACATGAGGTTGGTGGTGGAAAATCCGTTCCCGAACTCTTTTGTAAGCCGTTCTGCCAGTCGTTCGATCAATTGTTCGCCATAGGATGCCGTGGCAGATCCTTTTTGTTCTTCTTCCACGATCAGCCGTCCGATATTCCAGTAGGCATTCACGATCTGGCTGTTCACTGCCCGGGCCATTCTGTTCCTTGCCTGCAGGATCAGTTGCCGGATATCTTCCAACACTTCCGGGGGGGCGTTTACCTGACGAACAATAGGCTTTTTCATCAGATTATTTTTTGGATCAACAGACACAGGTTTTTTGCTTTCCTAAGCATATTAATAAATATGAGAGTCATCACCGTTCCCTTCAAGCTGTTTGCGTATCTCCTCGGCTTCGGCTTTCAGTTTCCAGAAATCGGCGATCACTTCCCTGGCCTAGGGAGGTGGCGAGTAACGGAAGAAATATTTATTCGGCAGGAGCTATTTTGGTATTCATAAGCTTAGAATTTGCCTCTCAGTTTAATGGCTGATTTCCAAATTTCGTCGGCCTTGTTTTAAAGGATATTTTTGGAAGCATTGACGGGATAAATGAGTATGGATAAAACGCTTATATCACTGAATACAAATGGTACGGGTCATACCAACTATGCAAATGTATTAAAAGTCAATAGTTACTTTCGGCAGCCGTTTTAAACGATGCGGATAATCGTCATAATTATAGTTTATCTTAGCCGTTATGAAGATTTGTAAACTTCTGAAATGAAAAAAATTACAGCATTCCTTTGCCTGATCCTTCCATTCCTGGAAGCCATCGCCCAGCCGACGTTAGATCTGATCCCAACCCCTCGGGAAATCAGCCTTCAGACCGGAACTTTCCAACTGGAGCCGGGACAGGCCCTGTTCGTCGAAAAACCTGTGAGCAGCGAATCGGACTTCGCCATCCGGCAACTTGAAACCGAACTCAGGGAGAGCGCAGGTATCAAGGCAAACCGGTCTTCCTCGCCGAAGGGCCATACGGTATGCCTGGGGATGATCCGTCCCGGGAATAAGATATCCGCTTGGCTCAGGGAGCTGAAGATGGAACTGCCTGAATCTGGCAGGGAGGAAGGATATCTCCTGAAGGTAGAACCCGGGCGGATCCTGCTGGGTGCCTACACCGAAGCCGGATTGTTTTATGGAGTCCAGACACTCAGGCAACTTATCCGGTCGAACCGGAACAGCATTCCCTGTGTCACGATCACCGACTGGCCCGCACTCCGTTACCGCGGCTGGATGGATGATATCAGCAGGGGACCAGTGCCAACGGTAGATTTCGTAAAGCAGTGCATCCGGACGTTATCGGAATACAAACTAAATTATTTTACGCTTTATACGGAACATACGTTTAAGCTGGAAAAATACCCCGATATCGCTCCTCCCGGCACTTTCACTGCTTCAGAAATCAAGGAACTGACCGATTACGCTGCCCTTTATCACATGGATATTATCGGGAATTTCCAATCCTTCGGCCACATGGAGAAGATCCTTGCCAATCCCTTCTATGCCGGTCTCCGGGAGAGCGGAAACATCCTCAATCCGGCCGATGAAGCTACCTACCGGTTCCTGGGCGATATCTATTCGGAGATCGTTCCGGCATACAAAAGTCCTTTTTTCAATATCAACTGCGACGAAACCCAGGGGCTGGGGGAAGGTAAGAGCAGGGCTATGGCCGACAGCATCGGTACCGATGGCATTTATGCCTATCACATCAACCGGATTAACGATCTGATGAAGCCTTATGGCAAGAGACTGATGATGTGGGGCGACATTGCAGTGAACAACCAGAAGATCATCAGCCGCTTGCCCCGTGACCTGGTGATCCTTTCCTGGGGCTATGGAGCTGCCGAAAGCTTCGACGAGGCTATCATCCCATTTAAGGAAACAGGTTTCGACTTCATGGTTGCCCCGGGTGTCGGTTGCTGGGGTGAACTCTGGCCTGCCATGACCAATGCCGTCGTCAATATCAGCAACTATGTGCGCGACGGGGCAAAACTGGGTGCCATGGGAATGATGAACACCGCCTGGGACGACAACGGGCATAACCTCTTCAACTACAACTGGCATGGGCTCGTCTGGGGAGCTGAATGCTCCTGGAACCCGGCGTCACCGCTTATAGGCGATGAGGCAAACAGAGAGCGGACCAGCAGACTGGAACGCTTCAACACGGCTTTTGATGAGTTATTCTTCCGGGTTCCCGGGATAACCGAACAGCTTATCCTGATCGACAGCCTGAGATTTATGAACGTGAAAGGAATCGTGGGGGAAGGAGCCTTCTGGCAGAACATCCTTGACTTTTATCCGGATAACACCAACGAGACGGTCATAGCGAAAAACCAGGCAGTAATAAATCAATCCCTGAAGATCACGGAACGGCTTCAGCAATCAGCCTCTTCAGTTGCCAATAAAGCCATGCCGGATGGCGCATTGCTGGCGCTGAAACGTATCCGCTTTACCGCCCATAAGAACATTGCGAGGGCGATCCTCTATAAAGCTTACCAGTCGGGCGATCCAACAGATATTCAGTCGGCTGGGCAGCATCTCTCGGATCTCATTGACGAATTGTTCGAAATCAAGAAGGAGTATATCCGCCTTTGGAATCTGGAAAACCGTCCGTGGTGGCTCGACAAGAACCTTAATGACTATAACCGGCAGGCTTTGCAGCTTCAGGAAGTTGGGGATAAAGTATTTATCGAACCGGTCCCTGCCGTTGTGAACAATAAACGACCGGTAATCCTGCGTACCCTATTCAACGACCGGAATATCATTTACACGCTTAACGGGACAGAGCCAACCATTCGCTCCGAAAGGTACACTGATACGCTGATGATCGAGGGGAATGTCCTGATCAAAGCCGCAATTTTGAATGGCACATCCGTGGGTGCGATCTCTGAGAAAACGATCCTGATGCACAAGGGCATCGGACATTTTCGCAAGCTGAATTCAAAGTACAGCGATTACAATCCGGCGTATGCCGGAGGAGGAGAACAAGCGCTGGTGGATGGGATACAGGGCTCGGAGAACTTTGCTGACGGTCACTGGCAGGGATTTCAGGGTCGGGATGTGGACATTGAACTGGATTTCGGGAAGGTAATTCCTGTGACCTCGCTGTCGGCCGGATTCCTGCAGAATTCCTATTCCTGGATACTCCTTCCGTCGCAGGTGGAGTTGCTTACTTCTTCCGACGGTGTCAACTATCAGCTGCAAACTACGATCACCCATGACGTCCCGCAGCAGGACCAGAAAACGGTGATCCACACCTTTACAGCTTCATTTGATAAGCTGAACTGCCGCTACCTGAAAGTGATCGCACGGAATGCAGGGGTGCTTCCTGCCTGGCACCATGCGCCCGGAAATCCTTCTTTCATCTTTGCCGACGAGATCATTGTGAAATAGTCCCGGAGTCACTGGGATAAGAGAATCTTCAGAATAAATTAAACTTTTCCATCCTCAACAGATAACAGGCAGTGAAGCTTGATAACTGTCCCTTGCTCATTCACTCGTGAGCTGTTCATCGATCCTTCCTGATCTCAACAGGTAAATCAAAGATCTGAGTACCGACGGAAAGGATGTAATGATTCTCCCGGGCCAGCAATGGCTGCAGTCGGTTCAGACGGCCTTCCTTAACCGGTATTCTCTTACAAGGCTAAGACTGAACAGCAGGAGCGCGGCCCAAACCAGACAGAAACTGATAACATAGGCCGGGCTGAATGATTCGTGGAATACAAACAGCCCGATCAAAAGCTGCAGGGTGGGAGAGAGATACTGAATAAATCCGATAGTGGAAAGAGGAATGCGTGTGGCAGCCTTACCGAACCAGAAAAGCGGGATTGCCGTAACGGGCCCTCCGAGTATCAGCAGCAGGTCGGTGAGGCGCGAATAATGAAAGATCATGCCTGCGCCCTGCCTTTCCATGATCCAGAGATAAATCAGTGCAACAGGCGACAGGAGCAGGGTTTCGATGAACAATCCCGGTAATGATTCCAGGTTGGCTTTCTTGCGAAGCAATCCGTAAAAGGCAAAGGAGAATGCCAGGAACAGTGAGATCCAGGGGATCTTTCCGAGATGAAACGTTAGCCAGCTGACGCCTGCAAGTGCCAGTAACACGGCCAGCATCTGCATCTTTCTGAGCCGTTCGTGCAGGAAGATCACTCCCAGCAATACATTTACCAAAGGATTGATGTAATATCCCAGACTGGCTTCCACGATGTGCTCATGGTTCACGGCATAAATGTATACGAACCAGTTCCCTCCGATCAGAATGGCGGTTAATAATAACAGTCCGAGAGTCTTGGGATTCCGTAAATAAGTCAGGAAATGGCGGTTCCTGATCACCAGCAGCATGCCGGCCAGGAACAGCATCGACAAGGCAATACGATGGGCCAGGATCTGTTCGGCAGGAACATGCACCAGCATTTTCCAGTAAAGCGGGAAGATTCCCCAGGCGCCATAACAGGCCAGTGCATAAAAAAGTCCGGAAAGGTAGGTGTCGCGTTGGGTGGAGCGCATTCGGGAAATTTGCCGCGAAGATAATTAACTATTCACTGCTGTCCGGGAACGACCAGTCGAAAATGCCGGAAGGGGAGGTCTCTATGTCAACATTTTGTCATATCGAGCGAAGCCGAGATTATGACAAAATGTTGATTCGCAATGGTCAGACTGAGCGATTTTCCGTGGTCAGACTGAGCGAAGTCGAAGCTGACCACGCCATGACACAATCTCGTTCTTACTCGATTTGACAAAATATTGAATTTCAGTGGTCAGATAGAGTGATTTTCCGTGGTCAGACTGAGCGAAGTCGAAGCTGACCACGCCATGACACAAACTCGTTCTTACTCGATCTGACAAAATGTAGATTCGCTATAGTCAGACTGAGCGATTTTCAGTGGTCAGACT
>CAZJCG010000027.1:40480-47581 GCA_964544545.1 uncultured Lentimicrobiaceae bacterium
CTGACAAAATGTAGATTCGCTATAGTCAGACTGAGCGATTTTCAGTGGTCAGACTGAGCGAAGCCGAAGCTGACCAAGCCATGTCACAACCCCGATTCCGTTCGATCTGATATAATATTCATTTTCAGTGGTCAGATAGAGTGATTTTCAGTGGTCAGACTGAGCGAAGCCGAAGTTGACCACTGAAAATCAAGCACTTGTTAAAGGCTCTCGAACTAATAGTATTAGGATTTATAGAGCGTCCGGATTGCCGACCGGTAATTCTCCAGTAAGGCCTGCCGGGCAGGTTGCCCGTCAGCCCGCAGCAGTCCGTTCTGTTGCGACCACTCATCCGTTACTGCCAGGAATTTACTGATCTGGTCCGGACCTCGGCTTACGGAATTGTACTTTTTGATCTCTCCTGCCAAAATGGGTTGTAAGGCTTGCGAATCCTGTATTTCAGCAGGGCTTTGTTCTTTCAGTTCAGGATGCTCCTGAAGAATGATCTCCATTTCTGCCACCACGATTGCAATGAGATAATCATGATTGTGCCCGTAAACCCAGGCATGGCGGATATAGGGTGATGTCAGAAGCATTCTTTCAATATGGGCGGGATCTACGTAAAGTCCGGAAGATAACTTGAAGATATCCTTTTTGATACCTGTAAGGGTGAGAAATCCATTCCGGTCAACCCTTCCGAAATCACCGGTATGAAGCCAGCCATCATTATCGAACGCCCGGCTTGTTTCTTCGGGTTTACCCAGATAACCCGACATCACACCAGGGCTCTTCACCAGTACTTCCCCGTCGGATGCTACGGTCACCTCAACACCTGCCATGGGTTTCCCTACAGAATACGGACTGAAATTCCGGCTTGTATTGTAAGAGATCAGCGGTCCAGCTTCCGTAATGCCATAACCTTCATAAATCGGGATTCCGATTGCATATGACAGGTTCAGCAGTGCCGGGTCAAGAGCTGCACCGCCACACAGGATGAACCTGAACCTGCCGCCTAGTACCTGCTTCCATTCAGGTAAGATCAGTCTTCGCGCAAGCCGGATCGTGAGCTTTTGGGTAAAACTATATTTCCCGTTGGGTTGGATCTGTTTCAGCGAGGAGATGAGCCTTTCTTTCACTTTTCCTTTCAGGTTCCCGTTCCTGCGGTAACGTTCCTCAAATCCTGCAAAAAGACGTTCTATCAGCAGCGGAACCATAGTGGTCATTTCTGGCTTTACTTCATGGAAATCCCTGAGCATTGCGGGGATCTTTTCGTTGTACCAGACAGCCACACCTGCATACTGCAGGCAATAGTTTATTGTCCGTTCATAGCTGTGAGCCATGGGTAACAGGCTGACTGCGTTGCTGACCTCTTCAAAATGGGATGCCCGGGCGTAGGCAAGTATGTTGAAAACCTGATTCCGGTGTGAGAGTTCTACTCCCTTCAAACTGGTGGTAGCTCCTGAAATATAGGTTATTGAGGCTACATCGGCAGGCTCGACGGATGCTTTCGCCTCGTCCAGAAGATCCCTGTTCGCATGTTTCTTTCCTGTTTCAAGGAAATCATCAAAAGAAACACCCTCACTGCCTGCATCGATTGAGATAATCTGCAGCAAATCCGTCAGTAGATCCCGGTGGGACTGGATAATCGTCCGAATTGAATTATTTGTATGGAACACCAGCTTACATTGGGTCTCCTTCAGGATATCGATAAGCTTTTTCTCAGAAAGCCCTGTATACAAAGGAACGTGCACTGCTCCAATCTGCAGGACGCCCATATCGATAAAATTGAATTCCGGCCGGTTATGGGTTATTGTGATGATCCTGTCACCTTTACGAATACCCAGGGACAGCAAGACATAACTTACCAGGTCAGACTTGCGGATGTATTCTTCCGTGGAAACAGTTTTCCATGCTGCGTTCTGCCTGAATCCAAAAACGATCTCCCGGTTGTATTTTTCACTGATAAAGGGTAACAGGTCGAAAACTCTGCTGATCCCGTCAGTTGGAGGATTGTTGCGCATCTCCCTGTTGCTCACGCTGTTGATTATCAATAAGGACCTGCTTGTACAGATCTGATTTTTCCTTGTCCCGGCTCCGGTAATACCTATAAAGAACGGATGCGATCCTTACATCCCCCGGATGGATCATGTCGATCTGCTCCAGCCATGGAACTGCGCTGGCCGTATCCTTGTGCTGCATGTATATCGAGATGATATTCATGTAGGGCAACTTCATTTTGGGGCGTATCTTCATGATCTGCTGGTTCACATAAATGGCCGAATCTACTTTGTCGACCTTGCTGTAACAGGCTCCCAGGTTCGACAGAGTTCTTACATCGGTCGTGTCCAGATTGAAAGCCTTCCAATAACAGGGGATAGCTTCCCTGTATCGTCCGAGTTGCTGATGGGCGTATCCCATATTGAACCAGGCAGGGGCATAGGTGGGTTTAACCTCGGCCGCTTTCCCGAAGTAATAGAACGCCTGATCGTAATCCTGCTGCATCATGCTGCTCATCTCGCCCAGCGTGTTCCAGGCTTCGAAATACCCCGGATAAATCTCAGTGGTCTGTTTCAGCAAGGTGTTGATGCGTTCCACCCGGCCCTCATATCCCGTCTGGTCCCCGGTTTGTTTGATCTCTTCTATCATCTCACTCTTCAGGGCATTCGCGAGGATATAGTGTGCCTTCGCCGATTTATCCAGGTATTTCAGGTCATGGGTGAAGAGACTGATTTCCGATTTCCAGTCTTTGTTCCGTGTGATGGTTTTGGCAGTGTAAGGTATAAGCAGAAGAAGTGCAATTCCGGTGATTTTCCATGCATTTCCCGGTTTCACCGTTTCCCCGAAGGGCTGGCGGAAAAGCTTGAAGATAAAATAGGTCAGGGCAATGGTAAAGGAGATGGAGGCAATGTACAGGAACCGCTCGGCCACTATCCCGGTGGGCTGCTTCACGAAATTCGCATACATCGAAATGGTGACAAAATAGAAAAGGATGCAGAATGAAAGGATGTGTTTTTCCCTGATCTTCAGGATGGCATAGGCAAATAATGCGAGGTGGATCACGATGGACAGGATCACCCAGGGATTGCTGAAGTTCACTACCGGGATCATGTTGTAACCGTAATAGAAAACCAGCGGATGGGGGAAAAGCAGGAGGCGGATGTAGAATAGCAAAACGTAAAATCCTGTGGATATTTTCAGCAGGAAGTTCTTTTCAAAAAGCAGCGGATTCTCGATAAAGAGCACTGGCCGGTTATTGAATGGCATGGTGTACTTGACGACCTGCAGGCCTATATAACAGATCGCGAGCAGTGATAATGTAGTCCAGACAAGGGTTTTCGTTTTGGAATCCGTGAAGAAATAGAGTATCAGCGGGATTCCAACGATGAGGGTCAGGGTGGAGGGTTTGGAAATCAGGCTGAACAGAAAAGCAAATGCTCCTGCAACGATGAGCCAGACATTCGGTTTTCGTGTGTACTTCAGGAATAACCCGACAGATATCAATGCGAAGATGAAGCTGAGGATCTCCTCCCTGTTCTTCAAACTTGCCACCACCTCTGTATGCAAGGGGTGAGCAGCCCACAGGAGGCAGGCAACGAACGGGAACCACGGATTGTATTTGGGCAGGAGCCTGCGGAGGATGATATACAGGAGAAGGATGTTGAGGCCGTAAAGGATCACGTTGATTAGGTGGCTGGGTCCGGGATTATCGCCGAAAAGCTCGTGTTCCACGGCAAACATGGCCTTTGCCACCGGGCGGTAACCGAAATTCATCGTGCCGCCTTCCTCGGCATTGACGTTTATGTAAAGCGAAGTGAAGATCTTCGGGATCGCCTTGATGCCCTGCTTTACAACAGGATTGTTATAGGTCACATACAAGTCGTCGAGCGAATACCCGTTTCGCATTGTATTCCCGTAGAGGATGAAAGCAAATGCAAACAGGATGATTTTGAACCACAACTCGGGATTCTTCTTCCTAACAGGTTCACGGTTGGGGGCTTTCACTGCGCCAGGCCTGGCTGGTTTTTTCTGGGCCATCAATCATCGGTTTGAAAGTGCAAAATAAGACAAAAGAATAAGACAAAGGGATTTGAAAATTTGAGAATGTAAGAATTTGAGAATGTAAGAATTAGTTAATTCGGCGATTAGCTGATTAGTAAATGAAATATTTAGATAAAGACTATGAAAGACTATGAATGACTATGAGTGATCCGCCAGCCGGCGGAAATGACTACCGAATGGCTAAGAGTGACTAAGAGTGACTATGAATGACACCTTCCTCCCTGCCCATTGCTCTAAGCTCTCTGCTTCTAAAGGGCAATAGAGGGGTTTCCGCAGACAGCTGCGGGTTACCTGATCCTGTTGTCTTTGAATGATCCGAGAAGGTATTGCTGGATGAGCCGGTAGCGTTGGATCTTGCCGCTGCTGGTCTTGGGGATCTCATTCGACCGGACAAGGATGAGCTCATCAAGGTGTATTCCCAGGTTCTTCCGGAGCAGGGTGCGAAGCCTGTGCAGCATCTCTCCGGCTGATTCGGACGGAACACCGGCTACGAACGCCAGCACCTTTTCTTTTCCGGTCTTGGTATCGGTGATGCCTCCGAAAACGATCTTTCCGTAAGTAAACCCTTCCAGACTGCAGGCCATGTTCTCCAGGTCATGGGAGAAGAAGTTGCGGCCATTCACGAAGATGATATCTTTGAACCGTCCGGTGATATATAGATTCCCTTCGAAGAGAAATCCGAGATCCCCGGTGCGGAGCCAGCCGTCGGTAAAGACTTTGGATGTAGCTTCCGGCTGCTCAAAGTATCCCCCGGTGATGGAACCTCCTTTCACCTGGATATGGCCTATATGCGATTCCGGCACAGGTTTGTCATGTTCATCCACAATCCGGATATCAACAAAATTCAAGGGCTTCCCAACGCTGACGATGTTTCGTACTTGCCTGGAGCGGGCCGAGGAGGAAGTCTTAACGGCAATTCCCTGCCGGTCGAGCATCTCTGCATCAAAACCGGTAATCACCGAGGGTTCCATCAATGGCGAAAATGAGATAGCCAGCGTCGCCTCGGCCATTCCATACACAGGCATCATGGCTTCTTCCGCAAAACCATACTTCATCATCGACCTGTTGAATTCCTCCATGATCCTGACTGAGATGGGCTCAGCCCCGTTCAGCAGGGCTTTCATCGATGAGAAATTCCAGTTTTGCCCATCAGGCTTGCGTTTCATATACCGAAGCACCAATGCCTGTCCGAAGTTGGGGCACCCTGTCACACTAATCTGGTACCTGGTCATCATGTCAAGCCAGAGTCCGGGATTTTTAATGAAATCAACCGTGTCGATATGAAATTGATGAGCTGGGACTGAAACCAGTGTGAGATGGTATCCGATAAGACCCATGTCATGGTACAGGGGCATCCAGTTACCAACATGGTCGTTTGGGTGAAGATCGAGCCCTATGGTGATGGCCTGCAGGTTTAAAGCTATGTTTCTGTGCGACAGCATGATCCCTTTGGGCTCGCCGGTGCTCCCTGAGGAGTACTGGATGAAAGCCAGAGTATCGAGAGAAGGATGGATATCTATGGCCCCATCCTCATGAGGAATATCCGCAAAATGGATAATATTCCCGTCCATTTCAGGATAGGAATCCTGTGTTATACCTGAAGTGAGTACCCATGGTTTACCCATCTGCCTGAACACATTGAGCAGTTTGGATGCGGCAGGATTATACTCATTGAAGGTAACAGGAGGTTGTAATATCGTCGGCACGATACCGCCCAGCAAACATGCCCAGAGGAGTGTAATGGTCTGACGGTTCTGTGATGTGGCAATAATGGCCTTGTCGCCGGGTTGCAGACCCAGCGAGAACAGTCCGCGGGCCATGGCTGCCGACTCCTTTAAAAGCTCAGGATAGGATTGGTTTACCAGTGTTCCGTTATCCTGAACATAGCTGATCCCAAGATGCGGGTATTCGTTAGCAGCACGGTGTAAGAGTTCAGGAAGTGTAAGTTCAGGCATGATGATGGATAGGACGCGGCAAAGATAGCATTTCTGAAGAAACGATTATCGTTCAGGATTGAATGCAAAGAGGTTACTATAAGTTAATCACCACTCCCCGGCCCGGGTTTCCGGATCTCCCGGGTTAGCCTGACAAACTCCTCCACACTCAGTTGTTCAGCCCTTTTGCCGGCAAATTCACCGGAATAGTCTGCCAGAGGCTTCAATGCATTGTGAAGCGTTTTCCGGCGCTGGTTAAAGGCTGTTTTAACCACTACCCTGAACTGATCAGGATCGCAGCCCAGGTCATTCACTGTATTACGCCTGAGCCTGATCACAGCCGAGGTGACTTTGGGAGGGGGAATAAAAACCGACGGAGGAACGGTGAACAGGTATTCGATGTTGTACCAGCTTTGAAGCAATACGCTGAGGATTCCATATTCCTTGCTTCCGGGACCGGAGGCAATACGCCTTGCCACCTCCTGCTGGACCATACCTACCACTTCATCGATCTGGTTGCGGTTATCCAGCACCTTGAAAAAGATCTGACTGGAAATATTATAGGGGAAATTTCCGATCAGGCTAAAGTTACCGGGAAACAGGCTGCTGATATCCGTCCGGAGGAAATCGCCCGCAATGAGTCCTTCACCCAGTTCAGGGTAGTTCGCTCTCAGATAGTCCACCGATTCCAGATCCAGTTCGATCACCTTCAGATTTTCATAAGGCTTCCGGAGGAGGAATTTTGTAAGCACACCCATACCCGGGCCCACCTCCAGGACGGCTTTCACCTGCTCCGAAAGGCTATCCGCGATCCTGGACGCAATGTTGTCATCCTTCAGGAAATGCTGACCAAGTTGCTTCTTTGCACGAACAAAATTCATAGAGGAAGATAAAAGACAAAAGTAAAAAGATAAAAGACAGGATGAGAATGTGGGAATGTAGGAATTTAAGAATTTGGGAATGTGAGAATTAGTTAATTCGGCGATTAGCTGATTAGTCAATGAAGTATAAAATATAAGATAAAAGATAAAGGTAAAAAGATAAAAGAATTTACAAATGACTATGAATAACCATGAATAACCATGAGTGACCATGAATTTCAGCCCATAACCTGCTCTAAGCCCTTCGC
>CAZJCG010000028.1:0-32762 GCA_964544545.1 uncultured Lentimicrobiaceae bacterium
AAGCCCTTCGCTCTCTGCATGCCAAAGACCAAAGACATAGGTTGAAATACTTATGATACCAGTGGTGGTCTCATATACTTCGCTTTACATTTGAAACAGTATTCTGTCATTTTCTTTCGGCTTCATCTGTATTCATTTGGGTTGCGATTGTCGGTTATTCAATCATCCGGAAGAAAAGAGTCCATCAAACCAGACATCTAGATTTGCTAAATCTATCGAACAAATGTTTATCTTTGCAGTCATTTTTTGAAAAGCAACGGATACCTTGCAGACAATTTTCTCATTATCTGTGCTTTGCAATAAATAAACTTGCGTAGCAGATACAACTAATTTAGAAACAAACAACCCTTTTAACGAAATTTAAATTTTTTATATGCACGGGAAAATCTTTGCATGTGAAAAATTTTTCTTTCTACTTTTACCCGCTAATTCAGGCATGCTCATTCTTTTACTTTTTTAGCATCATTAAACAACTCGTTTATGGTAAGAAATTTACTCATTGCCATTGTTTTGCTATTAACAGCTAACATGGCAGTATTTGCCCAATCGGGAGCATTGAAGGGAAAGGTTCTGGACAAATCCACCAAGGAACCTATTCCGTTCGCCAACATCATTGTGGAGAACAACGGAACGCAGGCAGGCGGAACCACTTCCGACATCAATGGCGAATACACCATTAAACCTCTTACCCCGGGGAAATATGACATCAAGGCATCGTATGTCGGATACAAACCGGTTTTAATCAGGGGTATGGTCATCCGTACAGAGAAGGTTGAATTCCAGAATATTGAGATGGAATCCACTGCAACGGAACTTCAGACTTATGAGGTGATTGACTATAAAGTTCCTTTGATCAGTAAGGACAATACGACATCCGGACAAACGGTCACCTCGGAAGAAATTGCCAAGATGCCCAGCAGAAGTGCTACTGCTGTTGCAGCATCCGTCGGGGGCGTATTCTCCCGCGACGGTGAAGTCGGCAGCATGCGCGGTCAGCGTTCAGAAGGCAACGTGATGTATATCGACGGTATCAAGGTCCGGGGATCAAGTACTCTGCCTGAATCAGCCATTGAACAGGTTGCGGTTATCCTGGGAGGTATTCCTGCACAATACGGAGATGCCACAGGCGGTATTATCAATGTAACGACCAAAGGCCCATCGCGTCATTTCAACGGAGGGGTGGAACTTCAGACATCCGAACTTTTAGACCCTTACGGATACAACCGTGCAGGTGTGAACCTTACCGGTCCTATCTTCTGGAATAAAGATCGTACCTATTCCGTTCTCGGCTACTTCGTGGCAGCTGACTTCCAGTATAAAGAGGATGGCAGCCCGCTTGCCCTTGGCATGTATAAAGTAAAGGATGATGTGCTTGCCGAACTGGAAAAGAATCCTCTGCGGAAATCCGAATCCGGTTACGGTTCATTCCAGAATGCTGAGTTCATTCACATGGAAGACCTGGAAGAGTTGAAATCAACCCTGAACTCCAATGAGTACAATCTTAACTCCTCCATGAAACTGGACGTTAAGAGCGGGAAGAACTCCACCCTTACCTTCGGCGGTTCCTACAACGCATATAACTACCATAATTATAACTGGTATCACTCCATTTTTAATTACAACCGTAACTCCCTATCAACAGGTAATACATGGCGCGTTTTCGGTCGTTTTACCCAGCGGTTCCCTTCCGATAAAGAAAGCAATAACTTGATAAAGAACGTGTACTACAGTCTCCAGGCTGACTACACCAGCATCTATGCCAAGGATCAGGATGCCGAGCTGAAGGACAACCTCTTCGGATATGGATACATAGGTAAGTTCAATACTTACAAAATGAAAGGGTACGACCTTGTTGAAGATACTACCCAGGCTATTGGCTACAGGCTTGTGATGAATGGTTTTCAGGACACTCTGGTCAGTTACCAGCGTTCGGAACTGAACCCTGTGATGGCCAATTATACCAGTAATTACTATGACCTTTATGCCGGTGACCCTGCAGGTCACTTCGACAATTTCGACAATATCTACCTTGGAGGCGGCCTTTTGAACGGATACACCCCCAATGGTGTGTTTGGCGGCGGTGTTTACGGTTTGTTTTCTGCTCCCGGAAACCCTCAGGTCGGATATGCTATCAGCGACCAGAAACAGATCACTGCCAACCTGAACATTTCGGGTGACGTAGGAAATCATGAACTCAAGGTCGGGTTCTCATTCGAACGGTTCACCGCATCGAGTTACAGTTATGCACCCGCCAATTTCTGGCCGATCATGTATCAGCTGGCCAACTCACATATTATCCAGCTCGACCTTAACAATCCCATCAATTATACAACTACACTTTTCGACACGATCGATATTCAGACAACCGATTACAACCGCCTGTATGACGGCAACTCACAGCGCACCTTCGACAAGAACCTGCGTCAGCTGATGGGCCTTGCAGAAAACGGTCTTGACTGGATTGATGTCAACTCATACGATATCAACACCCACTCCATTGATTATTATGATGGTGATAATGTGCGGCATACCGTTACGCTGAACCAACCCTTATCAGTTGAACTGTTCAGCCCGGATGAATTCCTGAATGACGGAAATCAGATTGCTGCTGCCCGTGGGTACGATTATTATGGTAACAAGCTCACGACCAAGCCGAGTGTTGAAGATTTCTTCCAGAAGAAAGATGCCAATGGCAATTACCTCAGGGAGATCGCTCCTTATGAGCCCATTTACATGGCAGGTTATATCCAGGATAAATTCTCCTTTGATGACCTGGTGTTTAATGTTGGTCTTCGTTTTGACCGCTTCGATGCAAACCAGAGCACCCTTAAGGATGCTTACCTTCTGTATCCTGCCAAAACAGTTGCCGAAGTAACTAATCTGGGATCGCATCCTGTAAGTATGGGTTCCGACTATGTTGTATATGTTGACAATGTAAATGATCCCAAACGCATTATGGGGTACCGCAATGAATCCGACTGGTATGATGCCAACGGTTCCTATGTATTGGACCCGATGACCACCCTGGATGCCGGAAACGGTATCGCACCCTATCTGAAAGATCCAGAACACAAGACTATTACCAAGGAGTCGTTTGCAGACTACGAACCGCAATGGACAGTGATGCCCCGTATCGCTTTCTCCTTCCCTATTTCCGATGTCGCCCAGTTCTATGCACACTACGATGTGCTGACACAGCGTCCTTCGACTAACTTCACCTTCAATCCGATCAGCTACCTGTACTGGGCATCGGAAGGAAATCCGACCATGAACAATCCGAACCTGAAACCGGAAAAAACTGTCGACTATGAGTTGGGATTCCAGCAGAAGCTCAACAATAGTTCTTCACTGAGCATTGCCGGTTTCTATCGTGAGTTCCGTGATCAGATCCAGATCTACCGTTTTACCGGTGCTTATCCCAAGACTTATTACTCCTATAATAATATAGACTTCGGAACCGTGAAGGGGTTGACTGTATCATATGACCTGCGCCGGACTGTAAACGCACGTATCCGCGCCAGTTATACCCTGCAGTTTGCCAACGGTACCGGTTCCAGCGCCGAGACCTCATCAGGACTTATCCGTTCAGGCCAGCCGAACTTACGTACTCTTATCCCTTATGATTATGACCGCAGGCATTCATTCAATCTGAACATTGACTTCCGCTATGGTGAAGGTCAGGAATATAACGGTCCTATCATTGCCGGGAAACAGGTTCTGAAGAATTCCGGATTCAATATTACGATCAATGGTGGTTCAGGTACGCCTTATACCCGTTCAAGCCTTATTTCTCCCCTTGGTTCACAGACTATCATTCAGGGTTCTATCAACGGATCCAGGCTGCCTGGTTCATTCAGGCTCGACGGCCGTCTTGATAAGGACTTTATCCTTACATCCAAGAAAGACGATAAGGGCAATACGAAAGAGTATATCCTGAATGTATATCTCCAGGTGCTCAACATACTGAACTCGAGGAATATCATGGGAGTATATGCTGCAACCGGAAATCCTGATGATGACGGATACCTTGCTGCAGCCGAATATCAGGCTCAGATCAATTCGCAACTTGACACTGAGTCCTATATTGATCTTTACCGGATCCGTATGAACAGTCCCTATAATTACAGTTCGCCCCGAATGATCCGTTTGGGTGTCGGATTCTCCTTCTAAGTCACGCTGAGCACATAACGAATTGCTATGAAAAAACACGCATATATTATGAAGAATACCCTCCGTATTTTACCGGCTGTTGTACTGAGTCTATTTCTCGTACTTACGGTACAGGCTGAGAAGGTACACCTGAAATCAGGCAGCGCTCCTTCTGTTATTAAGTCCACGGCCGCCGGATGTATTCCCGGTGCCAACTTCAAATATCTGGAGCTTAACAATGTACGTACCCGGATCAATACGGGAGGCGACATGTGGTGGGACTTTGAAAACGCACAGTACGAAATCCCAAAAGGTTCCAAGAAGATGTCGATGTTCAGTGCCGCCCTTTGGATCGGTGGTATTGATGCAAACGGACAGCTCAAACTTGCCGCCCACCGTTATCGTCAGGTCGGTATCGACTACTGGCCCGGTCCTTTGACGACCGACGGAACTGCATCCGTTCCGGAAGAGGTTTGCGCAGCCTATGATAAATTATGGTATATCACCCGTTCGCAGGTGGATGATTTCATCGCATACTGGGATGATAAAGCCAGTTATCCCAACTATAAGATCCCAAGTGCTATTACTGAATGGCCGGCACATGGGGACCCCAGTAAGGGACAAAGCTACTATCTCGCACCCTTCTTCGATCGCGACGGTGATGGTGATTATGATCCGGAGAACGACGGCGACTATCCGTATTATGATATCTCCAACGAACTCTGCCATACCAAGACATCCACAGCCGAAGGCAATGGTATCCTGGTTGACCAGGTCATCAAGGGTGACGCTACCCTGTGGTGGGTATTCAACGATAAAGGGAATATCCATACGGAAACATCCGGTCAGCCTATCGGTCTGGAGATCCGTGCCCAGGCATTTGCCTTCTCTACGAATGATGAAATCAATGATATGACTTTCTACAGTTATGAGATCATCAATCGTTCTACTTACCGCCTTACCAATACTTATTTCAGCCAGTGGGTTGATACTGACCTGGGATATGCCAACGACGATTATGTTGGCTGTGATGTTATGCGTGGTCTGGGTTACTGTTACAATGGTACAACCAAGGACGGTAACGGACAGGCCTGGGCTTACGGTGAACAGCCACCTGCAGTCGGTGTCGACTTCTTCCAGGGTCCTTACCTTGATCCTGACGGATACGATAATCCTTCTTTCAAAAACAATATTTCTACACTCGGGCCTTCCTATGCAGGAGACTGCAGAATCGTTAAAGAAGACTCATCATTCCAGCGGCTTCCTAACGGAGCAGGCGATTCAATCTACACTTTCGTAAATGCTGCTGCCATCAACGGCGTGAATTTCGGAAACGGGATTGTTGACGACGAACGTTTCGGTATGCGCCGGTTCGTTTACCATAATAACAGCAACTCCGGTGTTCCTTCCTATATGTGGGACCCCGATGTGGCTGCCCAGTATTATAACTTCCTTCGCGGGATATGGCGCGACGGTACACAGATGCTTTATGGCGGTAATGCCCACGCTTCTTCCGGTGCCACAGGTCCTGTCTGTTACTTTATGTTCCCGGGTGAAACCGACATTTGCGACTGGGGTACAAGAGGTATAGTCCCCAATCCCAAGAAATGGACTGAAGTTACTGCCGGCAACCAACCGCAGGACCGCCGGTTCATGGAATCAGCCGGACCATTTACACTGGAACCAGGTGCAGTTAACTATATTACCGTAGGTATCCCCTGGGCACGTGCCGTGTCAGGAGGTCCTGAGGCTTCAGTGAAATTGCTCCAGTCGGTGGACGACAAATGTCAGATGTTGTTCGATAACTGCTTCAAGGTAATTTCCGGTCCCAATGCTCCTGATCTTACGATCCGCGAACTTGAGAACCAGTTGGTATTCTACATCACGAACCGCAAAACCAACGATGCAGGTAACAATTACAGGGAAGGCTATCAGGAAGTTGACCCGCGTATTCAGCCTCCTCCAGGAGAAACCTGGGATCCGTACTACCGTTTTGAAGGGTATCAGGTTTACCAGTTGAAGAATGCAAACGTGACGGTTGCCGACCTCGACAACAGTGAACTATCCAGGCTGGTTTACCAGTGCGATATCAAGAATAATGTTTCCAGGCTGCTTAATTATAAGTATGATCAGCAACTGGGAGCAACCGTTCCTACTGAGGAAGTGAACGGAAGCGACGCAGGTATCAGGCATTCATTCATTCTGACAAAAGATGCCTTCTCCGGAAATGATCTGGTAAATCATATTCAGTATTATTACCTGGCTGTTGCTTATGCTTACAACAACTATAAGACTTATATCCCAACGGTTGCCGAAAACCTGAACGGTCAGAAGGAACCTTACCTGCAAGGTCGTAAGAACATCAAGACCTATACAGGTATACCCCACGCTCCGATAGGACCGGTTGCTATTAAAGGCAACTATGAAGACGGCGTTATTGTGACCCGCGTTGCCGGACAGGGCAACGGAGGAAACTACCTGGATCTTTCGGACGAAACAGTTGCTGAGATTCTTTCAAAACAACCTGCGGATTCCGTTAACGTCTATGGAAGTCCCAATTACCCCATTGCTTACAACGCTACCTACAAACTGGGCTATGGTCCTATCAACGTAAAAGTGATTGACCCGCTGAACGTGAAGGATGGTAACTATACCGTTGCCCTTGACTCCATGTACAGTGTTCTTGTACCTGTCGGAGAAAGGGATACCGCCATGGCAACCACCCGTTGGAAACTGATCGATAATGCAACCGGAACCGTATATCAGTCTGATACAACCATCGAGCTTCAGAATGAGCAGTTGTTCATTGATCTTGGTATATCCGTGATGCTGAACCAGACTTTCTACCCTGGTATCTATGAGCCGGTGAGCGGCAGTTACAGTCCAATGCTCACCAACAATGGTATTCTGGGAGGAGAAATTGAAGTAGCCGATCAAACCAACTATTGGTTGAGTTTCGTTCCGGATGTTGACGGTGGTGGTTCCTTCAACTGGATCCGTTCAGGTTCTGTTAAAGGTGAAGACTCACGGGATGATGACTGGGATGCTCCCGGTATGCCTTTCGACCCGGATCAGAGTTATGAAAAACTGCTGAACGGCACCTGGGCTCCTTATCTGCTCACAGCCTGTTCGCGTCAGGATGATGCAGGTCCGGCCTATGCTGACGATAAGTTCAAATTCCTTTCGAAACAGATGAATTTATTCATGGATCTTGCCAGCGTTGATGTCGTATTCACCTCTGACAAGTCGAAATGGACCCGTTGCCCGATTGTCGAAATGTGCAACAATTCAAACCTTGCCGAAGGCAAAGCCAAGCAATTTGAACTCAGGAAACACCGTTCCGTTAACCAGGATGGTGATACAGCCGTGGTTAGCAGCGATCCCGCAAAGAACTCCGATTACATCTCACCGTATGGTATGGGCTGGTTCCCCGGATATGCCATCAATGTTGAAACCGGAGAACGTTTGAACATTGTCTTTGGTGAAGATTCGCATCTTCCTTTGCAGAATGGACGGGATATGCTTTTCAATCCGACGGGTAACTTATATCAGAATGATTCTGTTGTATTCGGAGGCAAGCATTATATCTACGTAATGGGACACACGCCCCGGAAAGACAAGTATATTCCTCTGTCGCAAACTGACCCCATTTCACCGGAAGATCTGCGCTTCCCCGCATACGATGCAGGTGCTCACTTTGTTTATGAGATCACCCGTACTTTTGCTTCCAGTGTTAACCAGAAGCGGTTGCGTTCATACCTCTATTCGAGCGCAATGTGGGTCAGCATCCCGATAGCCAATCCGAATTTCGAATGGTTATCGACCGATTACAAGATCAAGCTGAGAGTTACCAAGCCTTACGAACGTTATTTCTCCGGTGCGATGGACAATGCCTATACGGCAAACCATAATGTGAATAATTTCTGGCCGATGTATAATTTCACCACCAAGGCAGTTGCAACCGTGGTAGATTCGACCGAGAAAGCAGTTAGCGACCTTGACAAGATCAATGTAGTACCCAATCCGTACTTTGCTTATTCACCCTATGAAGTGAACCAGCTTGATAACAGGATCAAGATCGTGAACCTACCCCAGACCTGTACAATAACGATTTATTCAACAGGAGGTATGGTGATCAGGACCTTCAATAAAGATGAATCCAAAACTTACATCGATTGGGATCTCAAGAACTTCGCAGGGATTCCGATTGCCGGAGGAGTATATATTATCCATGTGAAGGTTCCCGGAGTAGGTGAAAAAGTCATCAAGTGGTTCGGTTCATTGCGTCCTGTCGACTTAAATGCATTCTAACAGGAGGAAAATCACAGGTAACAACATCTAAATCAGACGGAAACATGAAAAACATCTATAAGACCACCTTCGTACTTCTCCTGTCGGGTATCCTCCTTCTCCCGGTTGCAGTGCTTGCCGGAAATAAAGACCGTTCCGGTCAGGCCGGAGCATCAGAACTCCTGATCAATCCCTGGGCTCGCAGTTCAGGATGGGGCGGAGTCAATATTTCCAACAGCTACGGACTCGAGTCGATTTATACGAACGTAGCAGGACTTGCTTTCACTCAGAAGACCGAACTCATTTTCAGTCATACGCAATGGCTGAAAGGCTCCGATATCGATATCAATACTTTTGGTTTTTCACAGAAAGTCGGTGAAGCCGGTGTTCTCGGATTAGCCATGATGTCGTTGAAATTCGGGGATCTGCCGATTACCACCACGGAACTTCCCGAAGGCGGTATAGGTAATTTTTCGCCGAACTACATGAATATCAACATCTCATACGCAAAAGCATTCTCGAACAGTATTTACGGAGGATTCAACCTGAAGATCATCTCGGAATCGATCAGTGACGTAAATGCTTCAGGTGTTGCCATCGATGCTGGTATCCAATATGTTACAGGTGAAAAAGAGAACATCAAATTCGGGATATCTCTGAAGAACATCGGGCCCACCATGCGTTTCAGGGGTGACGGATTATCGATCCGCAGCTTCCTTCCGAACCAGGAGAGCATGTTCACACTGGAACAGCGTTCAGCCGATTTTGAATTGCCTTCGCAGCTTAACATTGGAGCTTCGTACAAATTCATCTTCAACGAAACCCACAGCCTCAGTCTGGCCGGTGCATTCATCTCCAACTCATTCTACAAAGACCAGTATGTTATTGGAGCTGAATATGAACTGAAGAACTACCTGATGCTCCGTGGCGGTTATTCCTACGAAGATGGTATCACCAGCTCAACCGAACGTACCACTGTCTTCACCGGTCCGAGTGCGGGTGTATCCATTCAGGTACCCCTGAACAAAGAAAAAGGATCTGTGTTCTCAGTTGACTACTCATACAGGGCAACCGATCCTTTCCAGGGATCACATACTATTGCTGCCCGTCTGAACTTCTAGTAGACACTTTGCCGGCCGTTCCGGCCGGTTCTATCAAGCGTTTTCGAAAAGGACCCTTATTCCCAAGGGTCTTTTTCTCTTATTTTAGAACTTCATAACCACTGATAATCATGAATGAAATCAAGTACTATACGAAAGAAGGTCTTGAAAAATTGAAGAATGAACTCGAGCATCTGGTCAATGTCGAGCGCCCGAATATCTCATCACAGATAGCCGAAGCACGCGACAAAGGGGATCTTTCGGAAAATGCAGAATATGATGCTGCCAAGAATGCTCAGGGCATGCTGGAGATGCGCATTTCCAAGGTTCAGGATCTGATCCGGAATGCCCGTTTGATCGACGAATCGAAACTGGATAATTCGCGTGTATTGATCCTTTCGACAGTGAAGATCAAGAATCTCAAGACCAATGCGGTTATGACCTATACGCTTGTTCCGGAGAACGAAGCAGATCTGAAGTCAGCAAAGCTGTCGATAAACTCTCCTATTGCTCAGGGACTCCTGGGCAAGATGGTAGGCGAAACGGTAGAGATATCCATCCCTGCCGGAAAGATAGCTGTGGAAATACTTGAAATCGCAATAAAATAGTTTAAATCAACCTGCCATGGCAACCATCTTTTCAAGAATAGCTGCGGGTGAGATTCCCAGCTATAAGATTGCCGAAGACGATAATTTCTTCGCCTTCCTCGATATCAGTCCGCTTGCCCCGGGCCACACCCTTGTGATCCCTAAAGCGGAGATTGATTACATCTTCGATATGGATGAGGAGAAGTACAAAGAATTCTGGCAATTTGCCATGCGGGTTGCCAAAGCAATTCCGCAGGCTGTGCCCTGCCTTCGTGTCGGGATTGCCGTGATCGGGCTGGAAGTGCCTCACGCACATATCCATCTGGTCCCTATGAACAGCATGAATGATATTAACTTCAGCAAACCCAAGCTGAAACTGCCTGAGGAGGAGATGAGCCGTCTCGCTGCCGCTATCGGCAGCTATCTTAAATAGCAGACTTATCTAGTAAGCTCTCTCGTTCTTTCCTTCTATATAATTGATGAAGGACTTATTCACGACTTTATTGCCGCCAGGGGTAGGATAATCACCGGTAAAATACCAATCTCCGGTATGTCCTGGGATAGCCTCATGCAGGTCAGCGATCGATTGGTAAACGACTGCGACCTTTGCCTGACAATTTGCCGGAGTGACCAGTTGGGATACTTTGTGAGCAATCTGTTGATCAGTAAAAGGTGCATAGATTTCTTTCACGTGATTGATCACCTCTTCCTTGGGGGCATTCTCCTGGGCTTTGCACTTCTTATATACGTCGTTGATGATACTGGTCTGCCTGCTATCCTTAAGCAATTCAATGGCCGCATTGAAGGCAATGAAGTCGGTGATTTTGGCCATATCGATACCGTAGCAGTCGGGGTAACGGATCTGTGGAGCCGAGGAAGCTATCACAATCTTTTTGGGACCGAGACGATCCAGAATACGTATAATACTTCTTCGCAAGGTGGTACCTCTGACAATGGAATCATCGATCACTACAAGGTTATCCACTCCCCTGCTGACGGTTCCATAGGTAACATCGTACACGTGCGCAACCAGGTCATCGCGCTGCGAATCCTGTGTAATAAAGGTACGTAGCTTGATATCCTTCACGGCTACCTTTTCAATCCGGGGCTTCAGTTTGAAAAGATCCTCCAGAAACTCACGCGTAACAGAGCTTCCGGCTTCAACTATCCTGTCCTTGATGATATCGTTGCAAATCCGGTTCAACTCCTCCATGAGGCCGTAAAATGCCGAAGCAGCCGTATTCGGAATGTAGGAAAAAACGGTGTTTTGCAGGTCATGGTCCACTTCGCTCAGAATACCCTTTGCAAGCAGCTGGCCCAGGCGTTTCCGCTCATGGTAGATTTCTTTATCCGTACCGCGGCTGAAATATATCCTTTCAAACGAACACGACTTTCTTTCCCCCGGTTGATTGATCATTTCCTCGGAAACCATTCCATTCCTGCGGACGATCAAGGCATGACCGGGTTTTATTTCCTGTATCTTTTCAAAAGGCACATTAAAAGTTGTCTGAATCACAGGCCTTTCGGAAGCGGCAACAACAATTTCGTCGTCCCTGTACCAGTATGCCGGGCGTATTCCATTGGGATCGCGAAGAACAAAGGCATCACCATGACCAAACATGCCGGCCATTGCATAGCCGCCGTCCCAGTTCTGCGATGCTTTCGAAAGGATCATCTGCACATCCAGGCTGCCGGCAATAAGTTGTGTGCTCTCTTCTTTAGAATATCCCTTCAGTTTGAATGTTTGATAGAGTTCATCGTTGGTCCGGTCAAGCACATGGCCGATCTTCTCCAGCACCGTAACGGTATCGCTGGTTTCCACCGGATACTGACCGTATTCCACCAACTTGCGGAATAACTCATCCACATTGGTCATGTTGAAATTGCCTGCCAATACCAGGTTTCTGGTCATCCAGTTATTGAACCGCACAACGGGATGGAGGTTCTCGATATTATTCTTTCCGAAGGTTCCGTAACGCAGATGACCCAGAAAAAGCTCTCCGGCAAAGTCCACATTCTTTTTCAACCAGTTGGCGTCGTCCAGCCGTTCCGGTTTCTTTTCAGCCAGTTCCTGGAAGGGTTTGTATATCTGCTTGAATATATCGTCAATCGGTCCGGCAGAGTTGGATCTTACCCTGAAAATGTACTGGCTTCCGGGCTTTACATCCAGCTTAATAGCTGCTACACCGGCTCCATCCTGCCCGCGGTTGTGCTGCTTTTCCATGAGCAGGTGCAGTTTGTTGATCCCGTAAAGTGTAGTGCCGTATCGGGTGTAGTAGTATTCGAGGGGTTTTAGAAGCCTGATCAAGGCTATACCGCATTCATGCTTGATTTGCTCGCTCATGCAGGATCCTGTTACTGGATGTTTTTATACCTTTGAAGGTACAGAATGAGGGCAGCAAAATTAATCATTTTCTACTGACTTTACCGGGATCACAGTTAAACGGAAAAAGGAACATTCCAGATGCATCAGGAAATCATTGTACGAGAAGCCTTACAGGAAGATGCCGACAGCATAATAAATTTTCAGCTGGCTATGGCACTGGAAACAGAGAACCTCTCCCTCGACCGGACTGTTACAGCCCGGGGCGTCAGGGCAGTCTTCCGGGATCCTTCGAAAGGGAAATATTATGTTGCTGTCGAAGCAGGTACAATAGCAGGATGCATGCTTACCACCCCCGAATGGAGCGACTGGCGTAACCGCACCGTCCTCTGGATCCAGTCGGTTTATGTTCTTCCTCAATACAGAAAAAAAGGTGTCTTCAGGAGATTATTCGAATTGCTGCTCGAAGAGGCACGAAAGGATAATACCATAGGCGGAATCAGGTTGTATGTCGACAGGTCCAATAAACAGGCACAATCAGTATACACCCGACTGGGGATGGATGGCGAACACTACCAGGTGTTCGAATGGATGAAATAATCCCTAGCGTTTAATGATCCTGCGGCTTGTTGTAAAGCCGGCATTGTTGCAGAATTGCGCTATGTAGATTCCCGGTGTAAGCGCCGACATATCTATCCGGCAGGAAGTGCCCGGAGATTTCGTTTCGGAGATTAGTTTTCCCTCAAGCGAAAACAACCTGACAAGTTCCAGATATTCTTCTGATCGGATGTTAAGCAGATCCGTCACCGGATTGGGGTAAACCTGAATTTCAACCGCAGGAATAATATTTTCATCGATATCCGAAATCGTTCCTTCCTGATTATAATAGGCTGAATAGGTATATTTACCGTTGGCGACGACCCATAAGCGGTTTGGACCACCGTACGGGAATTCTACAGCGGTGTCGTCCCAGCTGCTGTTGATCCGGAATTTGAACTGAAGAACATCCCCTTCATGAAATCCGGGAATTACGATGGAATATATGGCTGAATCGGAGTTCGGAACGATCGACATGATATGCCCTGTCCCGTCCCAGTTATTGAAATTTCCGGCTATATCAACCGTATCGGCAGAAGGTGTAAAAAGGCTGTCAGCGATATATTCCGACATATTTACGATGAAGGTAAGGCTTACTGATGACTGTATTGAATCATCCGTGACCATGATATCATCAATGGCCAACTTGTCGCCTCCGGTCAGGGTGTTCAGATGAAACCCAATATACACGGTCTGGTTCTGGTAACCAAGCCCTGCCAGATCGATCGCGTGCATCCCAAAAGCGCTGCCTTGCTCCTCCTCAACAGTCACAGCCGGAAGGTTAAACAGGCAACCATTCACCGACTGGCTCGAATTGGAGATGTAAACCTCATAGGAATCTAGCCGGGCTGAATTTAACGACAGCGACCGCCATGTGAGGTGTGATGCTCCGCCAATCCTGATCCCTGGAGTTACAAACCAATCGTCTGCGGAAACCTGGGGTGTATAATCAGATGTTCCCACGGCAGCCTTTGTACTGAAACCGTCAAGCGGTCTGATAACCCAGGCACTGTCGGCGAGGGCTGACCAGGAGGTGTCAGCAGGAATTCCCTTATCGAAATTGGCCAGGATGTAGTCCTGAAAACCCGAAGCGGCATTTTCGAAATCCTGCTGATACAGCACCGTCTGTGCGCTTGCGGTTAATGAAATGCAGAAGGTCAGGAGGGTCAGATGAAAGAATGAAACGATTTTTCGCATGTACAGATATTGAGTAAACAAAACACTACTGCCCAAACAAATCAGCAATCCAATCTGTTACTTGCGGCAGTTGTGCAAATTTACAAATTCATCTGCTTCCATTACCTTTACCGCAAATAATCAGAATATCACCGTGAAGACTTACCAGTTTGCAGTTTTTTTTACCGTTGTTCTTGCAGTGTACGGCGGATTGAACTTATATATATACAGCAGGGCGATGATGGCAATCCCGGACGGCTCTGCAGTCAGAAACCTTTTTCCATGGATCTTTTGGCTTCTTGTAATATCCTACCCTCTGGCAAGATTGCTGGAGCGCGTATGGCTATCCCCGGTGAGTGACTTTTTCACCTGGACTGGTTCGTTCTGGCTGGGAGGCATGTTCTATCTTTTCCTGGCCGTGTTGTGTATCGATGTTGTCCGGCTTATTCATCTTGCAGTGCCGGTATATCCGGCATTTCTGGTAAAGGATCCGGTAGCAATCCGGTTTTGGGTTTTCAAAGCAGTGGCAGCAATCACGCTCGTAGTTATTATATCAGGTTATATCAATTCATTAACCCCACGTGTCAACCGGCTGAACCTGAATGTCGGCAAACAGGCCGGAGATCTTAAGGAACTCAGCATAGTGATGGTCTCTGATATTCATATGGGTACCCTGATCGGGCCGAACCGGACGCGGAAAATGGTCGAGAAGATCAATGCTCTTAAGCCCGACATTATCCTGTTCGCAGGTGATCTGGTGGATGAGGATCTGGCCCCGGTGATACGGCATGACCTGGGAAAGTCGCTGAAACAATTATCGGCACCGTTCGGTGTGTATGCCATCACAGGAAATCATGAATATATAGGAGGTGCAGAAAAAGCCGTGGCTTATCTGGAAAATCATGGTATAAAGGTGTTGCGCGATACTGCCGTCCTTATTGGAAACAGTTTCTATCTGGCAGGAAGAGAAGACCGTGACCGCTCGCGGTTCAGCGGGAAACCGCGTAAAACGATCCAGGAGATACTCAGGGGAATCGATACATCGAAACCGGTGATCCTGATGGACCACCAGCCGTTTCATCTTCAGGAGGCAGTCAGCAACAACATCGATCTGCAATTGTCGGGACACACGCACCATGGACAGCTATGGCCGCTCAACTACCTGACCCGTGCCATTTATGAGATCAGCCGGGGATACAGGCAGATCCAAGGCACCCATTTTTATGTTTCCTGCGGATATGGTGGCTGGGGACCTCCGGTAAGGACGGGCAACAGGCCGGAAATCAACAGCATCCGGTTATCCTTCAAAAAATGATACTCAGCAGGTTTTCCATCAGCAGAACAGCATCCTTTTGATTGCAATATTTTTTATATTTTAGCTGATGAATGAATTTTAACATATAACCGAGCAAACAGGCTAGATATGAAACAGTACGGTGATTTGCCCAAGAAGTATACAGATTTTGAGACTGCCAGAGTGGTTATTGTTCCTGTTCCTTACGACGGAACGAGCACCTGGCTCAAGGGGGCTGACAAGGGCCCGCAGGCCTTGCTTGAAGCATCTGCAAACATGGAGGTTTACGATGTTGAAACCGACAGCGAAGTTCACAAGGTCGGGATTCATACCATGCCATCGGTTTCGGAAGATGCCAGCCCTGATCAGATGGTGGATGCCGTTCACGAACGGGTGAAAGAACTCCTTAAAAAGAAGAAATTCCCAATCGTGATCGGAGGCGAACATTCGGTCAGCATAGGCGCATTCAAAGCATTTGCCGGTTACTATAAAGATCTTACTATCCTTCAGTTCGATGCCCATGCTGATCTCAGGCAGGAATACGAAGGCTCAGCCTATAACCATGCCTGCGTGATGGCACGTGCCAGGGAACTGGCTCCGATAGTGCAGGTAGGTATACGGAGTATGAGCGTGGAAGAGCGTGACGACATTCAGCCGGACCATGTTTTTTATGCTTCTCAGATTCACGAGCATAAAACATGGATGTATGAAATGCTCAATAAGTTAACCCGGAATGTATATATCACCATCGACCTCGATGTGCTGGATCCTTCTATCATGCCGGCTACTGGCACTCCCGAGCCGGGCGGTTTGCTCTGGTACCAGCTGCTTGATATCCTGAAAATCGTGAGCGAACAGGTAAATATCGTAGGCTTCGACGTGGTGGAGCTACGTCCGTTAAAAGAAAACAAGGCACCGGAGTTCCTGGCCTCCAAGCTGATCTATACCTTGCTTACCTATAAATTTATTACCGGGATCAAGTAAGACTGTTACCAGTCGAGCAGCCAGGCAAAGATGAGCGGAGCAACGATTGTAGCGTCGCTTTCGATAATGAATTTAGGAGTATTGATATCGAGTTTCCCCCAGGTGATCTTTTCATTCGGCACAGCTCCGGAGTATGAACCGTAAGATGTGGTGGAATCCGAGATCTGGCAGAAATAGCTCCAGAAGGGAACATCGTGCCATCCGAGGTCCTGGTACATCATCGGAACAACGCAGATAGGGAAATCGCCGGAAATACCGCCACCAATCTGGAAGAATCCGACACCCTTTCCGGAAGAGTTTTTGCGATACCAGTCGGCCAGCCACATCATATACTCTATTCCGCCTTTCACGGTTGTCGGCTTCAACTCTCCTTTAATGCAATATGAAGCAAAGATGTTACCCATAGTGCTGTCTTCCCAGCCCGGAACGACGATTGGCAGGTTCTTTTCGGCTGCGGCCAGCATCCACGAATGTTTGGGATCAATTTCATAATCCTGTTCCATGGCGCCGCTGCGCAGCAATTTATACATGAACTCATGCGGGAAATAGCGTTCACCGCGCGAATTGGCATCTTTCCAGATGATTTCGATATGGTGCTGGATCTTGCGGAAGGCATCCTCTTCCGGGATACATGTATCGGTAACACGGTTTAAACCTTTCTCCAGCAACTCAAATTCCTGTTCCGGGGTAAGGTCGCGGTAGTTGGGAACCCTGCGGTAATGCGTATGTGCCACCAGGTTCATGATGTCTTCTTCCAGGTTGGCGCCGGTGCAGGTAATGATCTGTACTTTATCCTGCCGGATCATTTCAGCAAGTGAGATCCCCAGTTCTGCAGTACTCATTGCACCTGCAAGGGTGATCATCATTTTACCTCCTTCGAGGAGATGAGCTTCGTAAGCCTTTGATGCATCAACAAGGGTTGCTGCATTGAAATGCCTGTAATGGTGCTGGATGAATTGTGATATGGGTCCTTTGTTCATGGCTAAATACTTTGATGCAAAGATAAGGCTTTGTTCTTACCGTGAATTATACGAAATAATAACCTAACTTTGCACCCCGGTTTTAAAAGGGGTAATGGTCATATTTAATTACTGATTTCCAAACCATTACCAATTCCACTCTTTGATTCCGCGTTACATAAAAAACTCATCGTGGAGCAGACCTCCTCAACGCCTATGCAACGTATCCGTAATATTGCCATTATCGCCCATGTTGACCACGGTAAGACTACGCTGGTCGACAAGATCCTGCATGCATGCAAGCTCTTCCGTGATAATGAAGAGACAGGTGAACTCATTCTCGACAGCAACGACCTGGAACGGGAACGAGGCATCACCATCACCTCAAAGAACGTTTCCGTCGAATACAAAGGATTTAAGATCAACATCATCGACACTCCCGGCCATGCTGATTTCGGAGGGGAGGTGGAAAGAGTGCTTAAAATGGCCGACGGAGTGCTCCTGCTTGTGGATGCTTTTGAAGGGCCCATGCCTCAGACAAGATTCGTCACACAAAAAGCACTTTCCCTTGGACTTAAGCCGATCGTGGTGATCAATAAGGTGGATAAGGAAAACTGCCGCCCCGACGAAGTGGAAGAGCATGTCTTTGAGCTCTTCTTCAACCTCGAAGCCACCGAAGATCAGCTTAATTTCCCGACGATCTACGGATCCGGCAAGCACGGCTGGATGAGTACCGACTGGCGAAAGCCCACCGATGATATCAGTGCTTTGCTCGATGCCATCATTCAATATATTCCCGAAGCCCCGGCTCCGGAAGGAGCGCTGCAGATGCAGATCACATCCCTCGATTATAGTTCGTATGTCGGCCGAATTGCCATCGGACGCGTCACGCGCGGCGAAATCCTTGCGGGAATGCAGGTAAGCCTGATGAAACGTGATGGCACCATGGTAAGATCAAAGGTTAAGGAATTATTTCTGTTCCAGGGATTGGGAAGAGTGAAAGTAGAAAAGGTGCATGCAGGTGACATCTGCGCCGTGGTTGGGCTGGATGGTTTCGAGATCGGCGACACCATTGCTGATCCTGAGAATCCGGAAGCCTTGCCCGACATCCACATCGATGAACCAACCATGAGCATGTTGTTCACGATCAACAATTCCCCTTTCTTCGGTCGCGAAGGCAGGTTTGTTACCTCAAGGCATCTAAGTGACCGGCTCATGAAAGAAACCGAAAAAAACCTGGCATTGCGGGTGGAAGAAACAGGTTCTTCCGACCAGTTCCTTGTTTATGGTCGGGGGATTCTCCATCTGAGCATCCTGATCGAGACCATGCGCCGCGAAGGGTACGAACTCCAGGTGGGTCAACCCCAGGTGATCATCAAAGAGATCAACGGGCAGCCTAATGAACCGGTAGAAACACTCATGATCGATTCGCCGGAAGAAGTTTCCGGGAAAGTGATTGAACTGGTAACCCAACGCAAGGGAGAACTGCTCGCTATCAATCCAAAGGGCGATCTCACCCACATGGAATTCACCATCCCTTCCAGGGGCATCATAGGATTACGTAATTCTATCATGACAGCTACAGCCGGCGAGGCAATCATGGCTCACCGTTTCAAAGCATTTGAGCCCTGGAAAGGATCCCTGCCTCAACGGCAGGCAGGCGTGCTGGTATGTATTGAAACCGGCACCGCAACCGGTTATGCCATCGATAAGCTGCAGGACAGAGGCAGGTTCTTTGTAGATCCTTTTGAAGATATCTATGAAGGACAGATCGTCGGCGAAAATACCCGCGACAACGACCTTGGGGTGAACATCGTGAAAGCCAAACAGCTCACCAACTTCAGGACAACCGCCAAGGACGATGCAGTACGACTTGCACCGGCCGTAAAATTCACCCTCGAAGAAGCTCTTGAGTATATCCAGGGCGATGAAATGGTTGAGGTCACGCCGAAGTCAATGCGGTTAAGGAAGATCCTGCTCAAAGAGATCGAGCGGAAAAGAGCAGCCAAATAACCTGCGGGTTCGCTATTGCTTTATGATCCTTGCCATCCCGATCGTATGGTATGAATCCTCCGCCCTGACCAGGTAAATTCCTTTGGCCCATCCGGAGCAATTGATGTCGACATACTTTCGGGATGCATCACATTCCATACTTTGTACAATCCTGCCTGTCGGATCAATAATACACAGCCTGAGCAGACCGCCGGCATCCTGAACCGGATAAGCATCCGGCAGCGTAATCCGGAATTGAGAGTGACAGGGATTGGGAAATGTCTGCAACATTTCCGGCCGGTGTATCTCCTGTATGGAATAGGTGGTGTCAAAATTCCCAAGAGTATCCGTCCTGATAATCCAGCTATATCCACTCTGATCCGTCCATAGAAATCCGAATAACAGCAACTCATTCGGTCCGGTCTTCAGCATCCGGTCAAATCCCTGATAATTATAGTGTTGTCCCCAATACTGTGAAGGTGTGTCATATTCCCGGTACCAGATACTGTCACCATTCAGATTTGTTTTGAACACCCAGCCTTTGTTTACCGCTGGATCCTGAATACCGCAACAATACACCGATCCATTATCATCGCAAACGATATCACCCACGTATGTATATATAAAGGTAAAAGGAGGTGGTAACTGCAAGGTCCACAAACTGTCACCAGCTTCACTGAACTTCTGCACCGTGATCCGGTTCATTTCATTATAATCCCAGTCGATATACTTAGTGTAAGAATAGCCCTGCAAAATACTCTGGTCGTTAGTAGTCGCCAGATGAACAGCCTGGCCTTGACGAAAACTGCCACCAGTCTTTTTTGACCATTCAACCTGTCCTGCAGGATCTGTTTTAATAAGCAGGCTCCGCTGGTCAGGTGGGTCGCCCGAACTAATAAAAACAAGCTCAAATACTACACTCACCGCAAAACCTCCGTCGGAAGTCTCGACAAGTTTTGCATCCCGGACCACAAGTTTGTCGAAGGGTATCTTGGAGTCCATGACTATTTCAAGGTCATCGTTTAACTGTATCAGGAATAAGGTATCCGGAATTCCGGCCGATCCCGGATAATGATTATTCATAGATCCGACAGCAGCATATCCGCCTTCCCGCAACGATATTACCTGGTGAAGATAAATTCGCTGATTAAGGCCCTTTGAAATAATAGTTTCCCTTTTCTTTAAAAAGTTGGAATCCAGTTCCATCAGACTGACCGAATCGTGTGTGGGATAATTGCATACGATCACAACTCCGCCAGCGGCGGAATTTGTCATACAACCAGTATACTTGAAGGTGAATGGAAGATCACATTCGTTCAGCAACCTGAAATCCTTATCGAATCGCTGAAGGTGTCCATGATGCAATTGCCACTCGGTGGTGTCAGAATAATCGGAAGCTGTCAGGTAAGTATTCTGCATCTTTATCACAGCCATTGTTCTGTAATAGAAACCAGTATCGATCATCCGGTTATAACTGGTCTGTGAAAACAGAAGGGAAACAGGTATAAGGAAGAATGTTAATAAAGAGAATAAAATTTTCATATTGAATATATTTATTGAAAACAAATATAATGAATTCTCTCTGCCACAGGATAAAATCCAATATTCTACCCTATTTTTGAGGCTCCTCCTGTTGAGGATCACTATCCTGTAGAAAACCAGAAATTCATTTGCTATGCGATTCAAGTGTCTGGCGGTCGCCATCATTCTTTTTTCATTTTTAACTGCCTCTGCCGATGAAGGCATGTGGCTTCCCATGCTTATCAGCAAGTATAATTTTGCCGACATGCAGCGTCAGGGGTTGAAACTTACGGCAGAACAGATTTACAGCATCAACCAGGAATGCCTGAAAGATGCGATCGTGGCGCTGGATCACGGAGGCTGTACAGGTTCCATCATCTCCTCCGGAGGTTTGCTCATCACGAACCATCATTGCGGATTCATTGATATCGCCGAACAAAGTTCAGTTGATAAGGATTATCTCACAGACGGGTTCTGGGCCATGCGTCCTGAAGAAGAACTACCCATTCCGGGGAAAACAGTCTCGTCCCTTATCCGGATGGAAGATGTCACTGCTCCGGTGCTGGCATCTGTTGGCCGGGATACAAAACCGGAAGACCGGGAAACACTTATAAAGAAAGCAATTGATTCTCTCGTCGCCATAGCAGTATCGGGCACTGACTATGAGGCCGGCATCGAAAGCATGTTCGAGGGAAATGAATACTATCTGTTTGTTTATGAAACCTTTAAAGACATCCGCATGGTAGGTGCTCCGCCTTCAGGGATCGGCAAATTCGGTGGTGAAACCGATAACTGGATGTGGCCCAGGCATACCGGCGATTTTTGTCTGCTCAGAGTTTATTCGGCTTCGGATGGTAAACCAGCGGAATTTTCCAGTCAAAATATACCTTATCATGGTAAATACTTCCTGCCTGTGTCGTTGGGAGGAGTAAAGGAAGGCGATTTTGCCATGATCATGGGGTATCCGGGAGCTACCGACCGGTATTTAACCTCATACGGGATCAAACAAAAGCTGGAGCAGTTGAATCCGGCGGAAATCCTCCTGAAGACTACCGTTATGGATATCCTGAAGCGATACATGCAGTCGGACGATGCTTTGCGGATCGCCTATGCCAGCGACTATGCCTACCTTGCCAACTTCCAGAAAAAAGCTATTCAGGAAAGCAAAGCGCTGAAGAAACTCCGGGTGTTCGAGGATAAGAAGGCTATGGAGGATGCATTTACCCAATGGGCAGGTCAGGATCAGACCAGGAAAGAGAAGTATGGCGACCTGATGAAAGACCTCAGCAAGGTTTATAAGACAAAAACAACTGATATGGCCGATGTCGCTCAGATCTATCTGCAGGAAACACTCATGGGCACCAAGATACTCTTATGGTCATACCAGACCAATGAACTGGCCAGTTCGCTGGAAGATAAAGATGACCTGACAGAGCAGCAAGCCTATTTCAGAAAAAAAGCGGAAGAATTCTATAAATCCTTCAATGCCGACACCGACAAAGAGATCTTAGCCCGGATGTTCACCCTTTACAGGCAGAACCTCCCGGAACAGTTTCATCCCGAATTGTTTGGCTTTATTCAGAAAAAATTCAAAGGCGATTTTCAGCGTTATGCCGACTATGTATATCGCAAATCGATTTTCGCATCGAAAGAAAAGTTTGAAAAATTCCTGCTGGCCCCGAAGCTGAAAACCCTGGTTACGGATCCTGCCTTTGTGGCGTCCAACTCCTTACTGGCTTCTTACATCCTTACACAGGCGATCCAGATGTCGTATGAGGACACTTTCAATGAACTCCGTCGCAGCTATCTTGCGGGCTTGCATGAGATGTACCCGGATAAACACTTTTACCCGGATGCAAACAGTACGATGAGGCTTACCTACGGGCAGGTCAAACCCTACGATCCGGCCGATGCCGTGAACTATAACTATTATACAACGGCTAAAGGCATCCTGGAAAAAGACAATCCCTCAGATCCTGAATTTGACGCCCCCGACAAACTGCTTGACCTGATCCATAAAGGTGATTTCGGCCGCTATGGCAGGAACGATACCTTGCCCGTTTGTTTCCTCACAACCCATGATATCACAGGAGGAAATTCCGGCAGTCCGGTAATGAACGGGAAAGGGGAACTGATCGGACTGGCTTTCGACGGAAATTCTGAGGCTATGAGCAGCGATATCAAGTACGATGCGGAACTTCAACGCACTATTTGTGTGGATATCCGTTATGTGCTTTTTGTAATCGACAAGTACGCAGGAGCGTCTTACCTTCTGAAGGAAATGAAAATAAACGATTGATTTGCAGCAACCAGGAGAAGTTCTTTTTCAGAACTCCAGGTTCTTGATCTTCTTTTCGTAGTATTTGATACCTTCCTCATTGCATATCCCCCGGATGAAGGTATCGAACATCACTTCAAAAACGGTATTGAACGAAAATTCGTCTGCCGGGAAGAAATCCGGATTGTGAATATCAATAAGCCTGCTGATATAAATCCTTGACACGAGCTCCACACTCAGGTCCTGCCTGTAAACGCCCTGCTGTATCCCCTGTTCGATATGTTTGCGCATGCGTTCATACACGAACTTGACGCGCTTTTCGAAAAAGTGTTGCTGTGCTTCAGGGTAATATTTCCGGAGATCGAATGTAAAGGATGGCTGAATGTCGCTGAACTTCAGGCTGATCTCTTTGCTTACAAAAAGCAAACCGTCGATTGCCGATACTTCCGAAAAGCGGATTTTGGAAAAGATGGCTTCAAGGCTTCGCTGTTCATACTCCAGTATTTCTTCCACCAACCCTGATTCATTGCCAAAAGAAGCTATCAGGGTATCAACCGGCTGATTGAGATCGCGGGCCAGACTGCTAAGGCTGAACTCTTCCGGTTTATAGCCGGAAAGGCGTTTCCTTATCGTTTCAACCAGAGAGACAACAGAATCTTGCATAATGCGTGGTAAGGATGGCAGGAATAGCCGTGCAAATGTAGTAATTATACCTTTCCGAAGCACAAAGGGGATAAACCAGCGAATCCTGCGACAGCCAAGGATTTCAGCATGCCTTACTTTTGATAGATCACTTTTTGATACCGGTTGTGACCTTCTGCTTCAAGAAGAAAATAATAAACACCTGAAGGAAGGTTAATGTTTCCGGGAGTGAAAACCTCCACGTACTTGCCTGGCAGCAGCCATTTCTTATCCATGAGCGTTGCCACCCTGTGGCCCAGAAGATCCATAACTGTCAGGCTGACATAGCCCTGGCGCCTGATCCTGAATGGGAACACGGTGCTTTCAGAAAACGGATTCGGGTAGTTCTGTTCAAGTGCGTACGGGAAATCCGGAAAAGAGGGAGCAGAAGTGATTAACGTATCAACAATAGCTGTGTAAATGGAAAGATTGTATCCATCGAGCCGGGTCCAGATTGGCCTTACCTTACCATTATGAGCCGTAATGCAGGTGTAATCTCCAAAAAAGACGTTGCCATAAGGTATAAACGGAGTTTCGCTGATCTTAAAATTACTGAATGAGAGCCCTCCATCGGTTGAAACCGCCAGGTAAATATCCGTGCGGTTATCCTCATAATTGCGCCGGTCGTAAAATACAATCCAGACATATCCTGTTACCGGGTCCACCGTCATCCATGTAAAAAACTGCTGCCTGCCGGGAACATCATCGTTAACACGGATCGCCTGGCTCCATGTATTTCCTCCATCGGTCGACCGTTTGAGCCAGATGTCAGTATCGGTTGGTCCGTTCCGCTGGTCGCTCCAGTTGATATAGATGGTTCCCCTGTATGGACCGTTGCTGAGGTCACAGGCTGTAACAGGCATACCGTTGGTCCGGAATATCCCCGGGATGGTATAATCCCATCCTCCGGGCATTGGATCAATTGGAATATCAGAATCGAGCCAGGTTGCCCCTCCGTCGAGTGAGCGGTCAAACACAATACCGGCAGGGCCGGCCCACGACGTATAGATTTCTCCGCCCGGTCCCACGGCAGGTACTGCACCTTCCACAGTATTGTCGCTGTCGATGCAGTCGCCCGATACCTCATTCAGCCGGATTGGTGTAGTCCACGTCATGCCCTGGTCGGATGATCTGGAGAACAGAATATTGGTTTTCTGGCTGGTGTCGCTTACGCCGTAACTGTCGAACTGCGTCCAGGTTACATAGATCTCGTTGTTGAATGGATTAACTGCTGCCCATTCCTTATCCTGCTGTTTAGGGCTGTTCATCCCGATACTGCTGCCTTCGTTCCAGGAAAGTCCGTGATTCACCGACCGCTGGCAGACAATCCGGTCAAGCCAGCCCAATGGAATTCCTTCGGGATTGGAAAGATGTAAGTAGTAGAAGTACCCTGCCGTATCGATCACCAGGCAAGGATCACCGGCCACTCCCAGAGGAGACGTCATGTTCGCGTTTCCCCAGGTATACCCCCCGTCGTTCGAATAATAAAAAGCCGAAAGGTTGGCTCCCGCAACCAGTTGGTTGGTGTTTTTGGGATTCATATAGATGGACGGTTCATTGCAATTGTTCTGGTTGCTGATCATCACATTGCTGAACTGTGCCACCGACGGAAGAACAATTACAATAAGCATCCCTGCGATCAGGAATGGCATGCTACCTTTTCTCATCCGGCAATATTATTAGTTCCGTGACAACTGCCCGTCGTCCATACAAAGATACTGCAAAATGAGAGCTTAACCTTATGGCATTTCAGTGGGATACTGATTCCTGAACCGATGAAATCGATATTTTTGCATTTATTCCTTCTCCATGAAGGGAAAAAAGATCTGTCGATAACCTTCCTTTTCTCAAGTCTATGTCCAAAGATACCAAAGAGATGAAAATCGGAATCCTGACGGCCGGAGGCGACTGTCCGGGGATCAATGCGGCCATTCGCGGGGTAGGGAAAACAGCCATTTCTGAATATGGGATGAAGGTTGTCGGGATATCATCCGGCTTTCGCGGACTGGTCGACAACCTCTATACTGAGTTGGATGAAGGCCAGCTTTCCGGAATTCTCACGTTAGGAGGCACAATTCTGGGCACTTCCCGGGATAAACCCTTCAAAAACGATACAACCGTCGAGGACAAGATCCCTAAGCTGATCCGGAAAAATTATCAGGAGCAGGGGTTTGACGCCCTGGTGATCATAGGTGGGAACGGCACCATGAAAACGGCTCATCGTCTGAGTCAGGAAGGGCTCAATGTGATCGGTATACCTAAAACGATCGACAACGACGTATGGGGCACGGATGTGACCTTCGGATTCGACTCTGCCGTATGGATCGCAACGGAAGCTATCGACCGCCTACACTCCACCGCAAACTCCCACAAACGGATCATGGTCATTGAGCTTATGGGTCATCATGCCGGCTGGCTCACTCTTTATTCCGGGGTTGCAGGCGGCGGTGATGTGATCCTGATCCCGGAGATTGAATTTGATATGGATGTCGTGGCCAGGTACTTAGAGAAACGCGCACGAAGCCAGAAACCTTACTCTATTGTAGTGGTAGCCGAAGGAATCAGGAAACCCAAAGGGATATCCGCTGCAGCTTATGTTTCTCAAGGAATTAAAGAGCTTACAAAACTGGAAACCAGGGAGACCATTCTGGGTTATATTCAGCGGGGGGGAACTCCCACCCCGATGGACCGGATCCTTTCAACCCGCTATGGCGCCAAGGCCGTCGAGTTTATTACCCAGGGAAAGTTCGGCGTAATGGTTTCGAAATCAGGTGAAAATATTGTACCTGTTCCCCTCGAAGAGGTCGGCGGGAAAGTTAAGCTGGTACCTCCCGATCATGCTCTCATCAAAAAAGCCAGGAAAATGGGAATTAGTTTTGGGGATAGATAGTATACAGAATCTTGACAGTTGCAGTATAATACCTGGCAAACGGGCTGCCTTTCCAAAAAAAATCATGAGACCGCTCAACAACTGAGCAAAATAATTATGCGAAAACTCCTTCCGATTATCCTCCTCCTGTTCCCTGTCATCTTGCAGGCACAGGAAAAAAAGCTGGTTACCTGGTTTGAACAATCAGACGGTAAGCAAACTCCGCGGTATGCCGAAACAATTGAATTCTGTAAGCTACTGGCCGCTTCTTCGCCTATGATCCATTATGGATCGTTCGGGGAAAGTCCACAAGGGCGTGAGCTGCCCCTGCTGATACTCGACCGGGACGGATTGTCAGATCCGGCCGAAATCCGGAAGCAGGGAAGAGTTGTGCTGATGATCCAGGCATGCATCCACTCCGGGGAAAGCGACGGGAAAGATGCCGGATTCCTGCTTTTCCGTGATATGATCACGAAACCGGAAAATACTGAATTGCTTAAAAATGTATCGGTTCTTTTTATCCCTATCCTCAATGTGGACGGTCATGAACGCTTTGGCCCCTATAACAGGATCAACCAGAATGGTCCCGAAGAAATGGGATGGCGGACGACGGCTCAAAACCTCAATCTAAACCGGGATTACATGAAAGCAGACGCCCCGGAGATGCAATCCTGGTTAAAACTTTATTCAGCCTGGCTTCCGGAGTTCTTCATAGATTGCCATGTTACTGATGGTGCTGATTATCAATATGTCCTCACGTATGCACTGGAAACCCGCGGCACCATGGACAAGAACCTCACAGAGTGGACAGACCGTGTTTGTGAACCATTCCTGGTGGGTGAGATGGACAAGGCTGGTTATCCGATATTCCCGTATGTGGAATTCAGGCAATGGCACGATCCGCGCAGCGGACTGGAAAGCCAGCCTGCACCTCCAATGCTTTCGCAAGGGTATCTGGCAGTGAGGAATCGCCCGGGGCTGCTGATCGAAAGCCATATGCTGAAGCCTTATCAACAGCGGGTTGAAGCCACGTATGAACTTTTAAAGCTTGTGATGCGACTGCTTGACAGGGAGCATACCAACTTGCAGAAATCAGAACTTCTTGCCGATGAGTATGTGGCAGGCAGCAGTTTCAGGAAGGAGCCCTTCACGGTGAGTTGGGCAACTTCTTCCACTGACAGTGTGATGATCAATTTCAAAGGATTTGAGTATACCATTGAGACCAGCGACCTCACCGGAGGGCCCTGGTTCCGTTACGACAACACCAAACCTGCGACCTGGAACCTGCCCTGGTTCAACCGGGCTGTTCCGGAGACAAGCGTCCGGCTGCCGGAAGCCTACATAGTGCCACCGGAATGGACAGATATCATCAGCCGTATGCAGTTACACGGTATCCTGATGAAACCTGCTGCCACTAATTTCAAGATCCCGGTATCGGTGCTCAGGTTTTCAAATGTAAAATGGCAACCCAGGTCTTATGAGGGGAGATTGAAAGTAAATTATTCCATCAGTGACTCTGTGCAGGTATTTGAATTCCCGGCCGGTTCCATGATCATCGACATGAACCAGCCTGCAGCCAGGGTCATTGCCCATCTGCTTGAACCAGCTTCTCCCGATTCATACATGTCCTGGGGATTCTTCAATACAATTCTGGAACAAAAGGAGTATTTCGAATCGTATGTAATGGAACCTGAGGCCAGGAAGATGATCAAAGCTGATCCGGCGCTGAAGGAAGCATTTGAAAAGGAGAAGATCTCAAATCCACGTTTCGCCGGGGATCCATACGCACAGTTAGGCTGGTTTTATAATCGCTCGCCCTGGAAGGACAGCCGGTATAATGTTTATCCCATTGGCCGCATCCTGGACCGGAAGCTGCTGGAGAACATTCCTACGAGATAAAAGGCCGTAGCAACTCATTCGCCTCCCAGGCAGAAAGAGTCCATTCGACCCTTACGGGGTCGAATATGTGTAGCAAGAATCGGCAAGAACAAATCCCGACCCCGGAGGGGTCGAATATTATGGCTCAGAATGAATTGGCGGATCCGTGCGGCCTCTACGGGGACATTGATTCCCTTCTTTGATCTTTCAACGATGATGCAAATCCTCCGGATTTGCGGATTCGTTGAGCCGGAAAATTCATTGCATAATCTCTTGATTTCTCAATCCGCGACCCCGGAGGGGTCGAATATGTGTAGCAAGAATTGGCAAGAACAGATACCGACCCCGGAGGGGTCGAATATCATGGCTCAGAATGAATTGGAGGATCTGTGTAAATTCTTTTGAAGAAACCCCGCGGCTGAGGCTTCCCGGATCAATACCCCAGAATCTTCAGCATGGACTTATGACTTTGCTCTTTGGCAAATAGCTTTGTAGTGTATTCCCCATCCTCATCCAGATCAATAATGATCTGTTTGGGCGCCGGGATCAGGCAATGCTGTATACCTCCGTAACCTGCCAGTGAATCCTGATAGGCTCCCGTATGGAATAATCCGATATACAATGGCTCATCATCCTTCAGTTTGGGAAGAAAGATCGCATTCGTATGGGCCTCCGCATTGTAATAATCTTCGCTGTCGCAGGTCAATCCTCCGAGAAAAACCCGCTCATATTCCTGATCCCAGTGGTTAACCGATAATAAAATGAATTTCTGGTTGATGGCCCAGGTATCCGGAAGCGTAGTGATAAACGAACTGTCGATCATGTTCCAAACCTCACGGTCGTTCTGCCGCTTCTGGTCGATGATGGAAAACAGAATCGCACCGCTCTCACCTACCGTAAATGATCCGAATTCAGTGAAGATATCCGGCTCGGGAGTGCCGTTCCGTTCGCAGATACTCTTTATCTGGGCAATGATCTCCTCAGCCATGTACTCGTAATCGTAGTCGAAGTTCAGGGAGTTCTTTATCGGAAAGCCTCCGCCGATGTTCAGGGCTGATAGTTGCGGACACACTGCCTTCAAATCGCAATACACATTCACGCACTTCGAAAGTTCATTCCAGTAATAGGCAGAATCGCGAATGCCCGTATTGATGAAGAAATGAAGCATCTTCAGCTCAAACTTCGGATTGTTCTTGATTTCTTCCTCATAATAGGGTATGATATCGTTGTAACGAATGCCAAGCCTGCTGGTATAAAAATCGAACTTAGGTTCTTCCTCCGCGGCAATCCTGATCCCGATCCTTATCTTTTTCGTGATGTTGCGGTCATACTCATCCAGTTCAAATTTATTATCAAGGATCGGAATCACATTTTCAAATCCCTCTTCAATCAGATTGACAATATTCTCTATATACTGAGGCCTTTTGAATCCGTTACATATAACATAAGTGCTCTTACTTATCTTACCTGCTTCGTACAGACTTTCGATGATCGGAATATCGAAAGCAGATGAAGTTTCGATATGAACCTCGTTTTTAAGAGCTTCCTCCAGAACGAAAGAGAAATGCGAGCTTTTCGTACAATAACAATAATTGTAGGTTCCTTTATAGGCAGCCTTTGCCATCGCAACGTTGAACAAGCGTTTCGCTTTCTGGATCTGCTTTCCGATCTTGGGCAGATAGGTGATCCGCAAGGGAGTTCCATACTGCTTTATCACCTCCATCAGCGGAATGTTATTGAATAACAACTCATTATCCTCTACCTTGAACTCTTCGGACGGAAAATCGAAGGTCTGCTCAATTAAATCCAGGTATTTGTTCTTCATAGCGCGAGCTGAATTAATCCGGTTTAAGGTACAAAATTAAAGAAAAGTAAATCGGATTGGCCGGAAATTTCAATCCGTATCACTTAAATCCTCGAAATTGTCTTCATCCGGATCACCTAAATTCAATTAAATTCGCTATTAAAAATAATCTCCATGCCCGACGGCAGAAAACTTTCGTTAGCGCGGTTAATCAGATAATTGATATACAGAAGTTTGGATACCGGTTAGCAGATGATCTTCTTTCATCAATTTCAATCCCGGGAGTTACAAACATTCAGTAACCCCATGAAGGAAATTTAAAAGAATCAGCTAAATTTATGATCTTAACCGATCGACTTATGGATCCTGATACAGTGAAAGCCCCCGCCACTGACGTAACATTTCATCCGCTATTGTTTCACCGGTGGAGTCCAAGGGCCTTTTCAGCAAAAGAAACAGAACCGGAAAAACTCAGGCGCATCTATGAGGCTGTCCGTTGGGCACCTTCAGCTTCAAACCATCAGCCCTGGTATTTCCTGGTTGGATTTAAAGGTGACAAGGTATATGAAAAGATCTTCAGCACACTTGTCGAATTCAACCAGTTGTGGGTTTCAACTGCGCCGGTCCTGATGCTGGCAATCACCAAACGAATGAATCCCAGGGGAGAAGTGAGCAGGTACAGGGATTATGATCTCGGCCAGGCGGTGGCTTATCTCACTTTTCAGGCTACGGCTGAAGGGATGTATGTGCATCAGATGGGTGGATTTGATGCCGTGAAAGCGGCTCAACTGCTGGAAATCCCGGAGGACTTTGAAGTTCGGACTTCACTCACTTTAGGTTATCGTGGCGATCCGGAAGTGTTGCATCCGAATCTGAAGAAGCTGGAATACAGTGAGCGTACCCGTCGTCCTGTCGGAGAAACCGTATTCACCGGCAGTTTTGGATCAAAAGCATCCTTCCTGTGATCTGTGATGCTACGGGGCATGCTTCCAACAAATGCTTACATTTGGGATCAAATTCCTAAAGCAATGCGTACAACGATCATTCTGATATCTGTCCTGATGACAGCAGTGCTCTTTTCCTGCAAACATAAAACCAAGACTGAAAACACAGAAGTTCCGACTGCTGACGTGAAAGTTGCTGCAGCCCCCTTCAATGCCGATTCTGCCTATGCTTATGTAAAAAAACAGGCTTCTTTTGGCCCACGGGTACCCAATTCACCTGCTCATGCCCAATGTGCCTCATGGCTGGAAACAACCATGCGCAGATTTACGGCTGATGTCACGGTGCAATCCTTTCAGATGAAGGCTTACAACGGTACGCCGCTCAATCTGAAGAATATCATAGGTTCTTTTAACCCGAAGGCTTCCACACGGATTTTGCTATGCGCCCATTGGGACTCCCGTCCTTATGCCGACAATGATCCGGATGTCTCTAAACACCGCACGCCCATCGACGGAGTGAATGACGGGGCCAGCGGGGTTGGCGTTCTGCTTGAAGCAGCCCGGCAGTTCAGTTTGAAAGCCCCGGCTGTGGGAGTCGATATACTTCTTTTAGATGGTGAAGATTATGGGGCTCCTCAGGATGAACCATCCGAAACCCAGGACGATTGGGCGCTGGGATCACAGTATTGGTCCCGCAATCCGCACAAGGAAGCCTATTCGGCACGATACGGGATACTCCTTGACATGGTAGGCGCCGAAGATGCTACTTTCAATCTGGAAGGAACGTCCATGTACTATGCACCGGATGTAATGAACAAGGTTTGGCGGATCGCGGCCGGTATCGGATACAGCAGCTATTTCCTTCCGGAGGAGTCCCCGGCCATCACCGACGACCATGTCTATATCAACCAGATCCGACAAATTCCGACTATCGACATCATCCAGCACGATCCTTCCACCCAGAGCGGATTCTACAAATACTGGCATACTGTTAACGACAACCTGGCCGGCATTGACAAGAACACCCTTATGGCTGTAGGGCAAACTGTTGTGACGGCTGTTTATATAGAGAAATGATAGTATTCAAAATTAAAGATAAAAGATAAAAGTAAAAAGATAAAAGAATCCTGACAAACAAGGGTTCTCGCAGATACCGCTGATAAATCCGCAGATTAACGCAGATCGATAGCTTCTGCGATGATCTGCGGTTCTTTTCTGCGAAATCAGCGAGAAAAAAAGCTGAAGAAAGATAAAAGATAAAAGGAAAAAGATAAAAGAGTTCTGACAAACAAGGGTTCTCGCAGATACCGCTGATAAATCCGCAGATTAACGCAGA
>CAZJCG010000028.1:32862-45717 GCA_964544545.1 uncultured Lentimicrobiaceae bacterium
CTGACAAACAAGGGTTCTCGCAGATACCGCTGATAAATCCGCAGATTAACGCAGATCGATAGCTTCTGCGATGATCTGCGGTTCTTTTCTGCGAAATCAGCGAGAAAAAAAGCTGAAGAAAGATAAAAGATAAAAGGAAAAAGATAAAAGACAATCATTTTCCCCTTGGCCCTCAGCACTCAGCACTCAGCTTTATAAAGATAAAAGTAGATAAAGAACTTTCTATGAATGGCTACGAATGTCTATGATTGACTATGAATGGCAACTTTCTCCCTGCTCCTTGCTCTTTGCTCTAAGCCTTTCTCAGAACTCGTATCCGAATCTTTTAAGCTTCCGCTCATCCTGCCGCCAGTCGTCGCTAACTTTCACGCTGAGTTCAAGGTATACACCGGCTTCAATAAATGCTTCGATATCTTTTCGTGCCGCTGTGCCAAGTTTCCGGATCGCACTCCCCTGATGACCCAGTATAATGGCCTTTTGCGTTTCTCTTTCCACATAGATAGTGGCAGCGATCACTGTCATCTTTTCCCCTTCTTTGTATGACTCCACTACTACTTCGGTAGAATACGGGATCTCTTGCTTATACTGGAGGAATATCTTTTCGCGGATAATCTCCGAAATGAAGAAACGCAGCGGACGATCCGACAATTCATCATCCTTCGGGAAATAGGGCGGGCATTCCGGCAACAAATTGAAAACTGCTTCCACCACCTTGTTCACGTTGTAATTGAGTCGTGCGGAAACAGGGATGATCAGGGCTTCTGGCAGTTTCTCCTTCCAGGCGGAGAGTTTCAACTCCACCTGTTCAGGGCTCACAAGGTCCACCTTATTGATCACAAAGATGAGGGGTTTGCCCGATTTCCTGATTTTCTCCACTACTTCCGGATCAAAACTGTTTTCCCCCACTTCAGTTAAGTAGATGAATATATCAGCATCCTGCAGGGCCGACTGTACGAACTTCATCATCGACTCATGCAGTTTATAATGTGGCTGGACGATACCGGGCGTATCAGAGTATACGATCTGATAATCTTCCCCGTTTACGATACCAAGGATCCGGTGCCTTGTGGTCTGCGCCTTGGGCGTGATAATGGAAAGCTTCTCCCCGGTAAGGAGATTCATGAGGGTGGACTTCCCTACGTTGGGATGGCCGATGATGTTAACGAAGCCTGATCGATGGGTCACAATAGAGTATTTGGTTCCAGCAACCAGAATCCGATTCGGATTACCACACCCTGCCGGAAAACAGGAAGCGGGAAATAGCCTGGTGCTGAAAGTTTTGTGCAAAGGTAACAAATGGGCCTGTAACGCAAACAAGCTATTGATTCAGCAATTCAGTGAATGGGCTGAAATAACCATGTATCACTTTCACAAATCGTTCATAAGAGATTGGGGAGTCCTCTTGGTTTGCCTTTCATTGAACAAATGGACTATAGCTCCGACGAATGTGTTAGAGTTCAATTGAATTGAATCAACAATCTCTAATTTCAGAATGAGAGTTACGAAATAGGCACTCCTGAAATGGCAAACCGCCTGAATATATGGGTCCCGGAAATCTGAATTCTCTATGATCCTTTACTGCTCAGGATTTGAAGAAGAAATGTCTCAGGAATAAAGCTGGCTCCTCTCCTTTCAGGTTATAGAATTCCTCCAGGAAAACGTTGAACTCTTTCTGTCCGGCCGAGGCCCTCTCTTTTGCCCTTTCGGTAAGGTCCTCAAACTCGAGACTCACCCTGCGTTTGGGAACGAAAAAGATGAGATTGGCCATGACCAGCAGAAATCCTTTCAACAGCTGAACAAAGAAATCCGGGGATTTGCCGGTGACAGCCTTTGACCACATGCTGCCCCAGAGGCCGCTGATGCGCACCCCGATTATCTGAACATCCGGTGGAATGGACTTTACAATATGCCAGGCCGATTTCTTGTTGATAATGCGCTCATAGCCCTGGGCGGTAATTTGTCCGCCGGGATAAAGCAGTACATTCACTTTCCGCCGGAAACCTTTGTAAACAGAACGGGTGATGGTCTGAAGCACCTTCGTGTCGCGGCTCCCCTTTTCGAGGTCGCTCACCCTCACCGCCCCGATTTTCCTGAAAAAACTTTTAGCCACAGGAATATCATAATACTTCTCCGAGATCACCGGCACAGCAGCAGAGAACCGGTATATCTGGCTCAGCAGGATGAAGGGGTCGATAAGCGCCTGGTGGTTGGGAAGATAAAGCAACGGGAGGTCATGATGAATCTTTTCGGTGCCTGTTACAGAAACGTGGTACCGGCTCCGCAGCAGCAGCCTGACGGTGAATGCCAGGAACCTGGTGAAGGAAGACAAAACGGGACCGGAGGTTTTCATTTTTGAGCTGCTGTGCGTGCCAAAAATAACGAGAAATCCAATTGGGATATTTCAGGAGAGCGCTTCTCCATTCGGCCCGAAGAAAAGGAGGAGATAGCAATCTACTTATACTGAGCAAGTCCCGAAAAACAAATTTCGACCCGAAGGGTCCCTCCGAAGGAGCACTTCGTGCCCTTGGGGCAAACCTGTTCAGCCGAAGTATAATTTTCTGATCTGTTCATTGTTACCCGGAGTGTGGGGAGTGTTTTCGTGCGAAAAACACAATCAACCATTACTAAGCAAGATGCAGGCAGAAATGTTTACAAAGTTGGTCAGCCCAGGTATACATTCATGAGAAATGGAAATTATACCGTTGCTGTATCAATTGGGGAATCTCTCAGGTCTGTACGCCCCGGTATAACTGAATCTGCTATTAAAAAGCTTCGCAATTTTATAGCGATTCAGTTAAAAATGTAGCTTTATCCGGAAAATTGAAGAACCCATGCGACGACCAGTTTTGCCTGTGAATGACCCGAGGGTGATCAATGCCTGGTGTTCCTACGATATCGCCAACTCAGCCTATATACTGAGCATAAACACGGTATTGTACCCCATTTATTACCAGCAGGTGACGCAGAAAGCCTTTGGTTCCGACATGGTGGACTTCATGGGCCTCCACCTCAGGAATACGGTATTCTATGAATATGCCGTCGCCCTGGGCTATTTCCTGGTGATCCTCCTTACGCTTTCATTATCAGGCATAGCTGACCTGGGCGGCTACCGCAAGCGGTTCATGCAGGCATTCACCCTATTGGGCTCCCTCTCCTGCATGGGACTTTATTTTTTTACCGGACCCAATATCGGACTGGGGCTGCTTCTCCCCTTGCTGGCAGTGCTGGGCTTTGCGGGATCACTGGTATATTACAATTCTTTCCTGCCTATCATTGCCACTCCAGACCTTCATGACCATATCAGCGCCAGGGGATTCTCCTTTGGCTATGCCGGAAGCATGCTGCTGCTGGTCTTTAACATTTTCTCCCTGAAGAAATTCGAGTTGTTCGGCTTTTCGGATGCTCTGCAGTCGGTAAGGTTTTCCTTTATTGAAGTCGGCATCTGGTGGCTGGCCGTTTCCCAGATTGCCTTCTATTTCCTGAGAGAGAAGAAAAAAGCCTTCCATATCGAGGCAGGCCTCTTTACCCGGGGCTTTCGCGAGGTGTTCCAGGTATTCGGATACATCCGGAAACACAAGGCCCTGTATCGTTTTCTCCTCTCCTTTTTCTTTTTCAGCATGGGGGTGCAGACCATCATCATCGTCGCATCCCTGTTCGGAATGGCGGAACTGGGAATCGGCGGCAGCATGCTGATAGTGACCATACTGATCATCCAACTGGTAGCCATACTGGGCGCCTGGATCTTCGGGAAAGTCTCCGCCCGCTTCGGGAATCGCAGTTCCCTGTTGTGGATGCTTGGCATCTGGATAATGGTATGCGTTTCGGCGTATTACATCCGCAACGAAATTCAGTTTTACATTCTTGGGGGACTGGTAGGTCTGGTGATGGGAGGGATACAGTCGCAGGCCCGTTCCACCTGGTCGAAGCTGATCCCTGCCGGAACCGGTGATACCGCTTCCTATTTCAGTTTTTACGACAGCACCGAGAAGCTGGCCATTGTGATCGGGATGCTGGGCTTTGGCCTCATTGAGCAGATCACAGGCAGCATGCGGATGAGCGCCCTGATGCTATCTTCATTTTTCATCATCAGTTTCCTGATCATCGTGACAACCAGGCTGAGGGGAGAACAGGAGGGAGAGTCCTAGCCTTCTGGTTCGGGATATTCAGGAGTAAATTAAAATACTGATTATCCTTACATAAATCGCAACAATTCTTGAACTTCCAGACTAACATTCCAGAAATTGAATAAACTGAAATGTATACTGAATACTAACAGGTCCACCCCACAGGTCCGAAGGCTCGAAGTACCGGATATCAGGCAATCTGATTCAGGCTGAGGTCAGGAAGTAAAAGTATACTGAATCTTAATAGGTCTGCCCCATAGGGGACTCTTTGAGTCGAAGCAGAGCTGTTTAGATTCAGTTATGCTGAGCGTGTTCCCCAATAAAATTTTTTGCAAACCTGTTCAGCTGCAGTATAATAACCGGCAACACAATCCTGACTTCATTCCCGCTTTCTTCATTTTTCCAGAAAACAATAAAGTTAATCTTCCCTTCTTTCGGAACATACCCGCTTTCTTTGAGTTTGGACAACTTATCCTGAAAACTCTTTGAGAATTTGAGAATCATTTCCTGCCTGATATTCAAACAGCCTCCTTCAGTGACCCCGAGCGGATCCCCGGCCATCAATCCTGAGATCCTTTTCTGTACGTATTCAAAATAGCCCAAATTAACATCCTGGTGGGTAAGAATTATATGCAGTTCTTCCTCCGGTCTATAAACGGCTGTATGACTAATTTTTCGCAAAGCTGGCACATTGATCCGATCCAGGAAATGGCTGTTATAATGAATGGTAAGATTGCTCTTCGCCCGGGTGAAACCAACATACAACAACCGTTTGTTCTCTTCCGTAAGGATATCAAAGTTGTTGAGCATCAGAAAAACATTCTCAAATTCCTTCCCTTTTGCCTTGTGGATGGTAGAAACAAGGATCACATCCCCCTGCACAGCATAGAGGTCTTCCAGACGGGATTCCCGGATGAAGATCTCCAGATCCGACCGATACTTTATTCGGGCATTGGTATCCTCGAAGTCGCGGAGCAGTCTTATTGCAAATTCGAGCTTCGTGCTTCTGGAAAAATTTTCCAGTAATGCTGATTTTGCCTTTTGCCATTGATCGTCGGGAATGACCGAATCTCCCTCTTTCAGATCAAGTTTATCCAGAAAATACCTGATCTCACAGAGGTTGTAAAGGCTAAATTCATCATGACTCTGTATCAGCTTTGCGGGATAACCCAGCCTGACCAGTTTACCGGTGATCTGCAAGGCCTCCTCATTCGTCCTGGTAAGAATGCAGGTTGACCCTGACAAACCGGTTGAAACCAGATCCTTTACAAGCGGCTCTATGAGATGATCACCCGCATGCGATACGATCCTGATGTTCCCTTCCTTTGCCTGAACAGGCCTGATCGGATTGGATTTAAACCGGTCACGGATTAAGGATGCAAATTGATTGGTGAATTCAACCAGGTTATGCTTGCTCCGGAAATTTTCCGTCAATTCTACCTTTTTCCCCTTGTGTATACTGAGTAGTTCTTTCATGAACCTGGAATCAGAACCCCTGAAGGAATAGATATTCTGATCATCATCGCCAACGGCAATGATCCGCATATCTTCATTCCGCTCCTTCAGCAAACTTATCAGGGTGTATTCATTTTCATCCATATCCTGCGCCTCATCGATCACCAAAACCATTTTCGTGATCCGGCCGATATCCACTTCGTTATTGCGGATCTTTTCAATGGCTGTCGTGACAATTCCGGCAGATTTCTCTATACTCCCGGGTTTGCCCAATATATCGAAGCAGAAGGAATGGAACGTCTTGATCTCAATGTAAGCGGCGGCATTCCCAATAAGTCTCATCAGCCGCTTCTTGAATTCCGTTGCGGCAGCGCGCGAAAATGTCACCATCATCAACTGCTCATGTTTCACATCTTCCATCAGAAGCAGTGAAGCAAGTTTATGTACCAGCAACTTCGTTTTTCCGCTTCCGGGTCCTGCAGCAACCACAATACATCCGGACTCCTTATCATCAATCACTTCCCTCTGAGTGGGCGTCAACGTTTCAAACAGTTGCCTGTATTTTGCAGGGGTAAGGTTTCTTTTTATTTCCTGTTGCCTCGAGCCGGGAAAGTATTTAGCAAGAAAGGAAGAGTAATTCAGGTTGAAATAATCATCCACGAAGGTTAGCGCATCCTGGTAATCATCCAGCATCTTCTTCGCATATTCTCCGACTATATGAATCTGCTGTACTCTGTTTTCATAGAACTGATTCAGTTTTTGATACTGATCATTCACATAATCCTTCCGCATATTCTGCTCCAGGCGTTCAATCGACAGCTTGTTATACACTACAAGGAAACCACCCTCAATTTTTAAGGCCTCAATCCGTGACAAATAAAATAGGCTGTCTTCGATGTCATCATTATCAACCGGGGTTTGAAACAATTGAACACTGTTCAGAAATGCAGTTTTCAATTCCAGGATGGAAAAATCAATCAGTTTCTCCGGATGGTTTATTTCATCCGGACTATTCGCAGGGGTCGCTTTCCTGAAAAGATGATCAAGGATAAACCGGGACAAAAGAAATCTTCGTTCAAATTTATCTTTCAGCGTTGCTGCGGGAACCAGTCCAATCAATACAAGGTTATTACGCGAATAACCCCGCATCGACTTTTTAATCCAGTTCTTTATTCCCCAGAAATTCAGGATTGTCCGTATCGATGAAACAGGCATGTCAAGCTTTTCCTTTTCTTCAAACTGCTGATTCAGTTCCTTGATATTGACTACCTGCTCAGTGTTTTTGACAAAATTCAACAGAAAAACTTCCAGTTTCCGGTATTTATCGAATATGGCCAGCGAATGGTTCAGCGTATCCGAAGCATAGATACAGGCCTGAAGATCTTTGGCATCTGCCAGGATCTTTTCATCCCGAAGCAAATTGATAACAGAGATTACATTCTCTTTAACGATCCCCAGATGATCTGATATGTAATCCACCCGGGATTCGGCCACTTCTCCTGAAGCTTCTTTCCTGTTTTTGCTGGCTATCAGCTTTTTAATGATCCTTATTGCCTGGGTTTTCTGGTCTTCAGACTCAAACCTTGAAGAAGCATTGATTTTATCGATGGCTTCCTGCACCGTTTTTGACAAGATGCTGTTTGCATAGATCCGGGGAACATTTTGCCCCCGCCTGATCATACCTGCATCTTCAAGTGCTGCAATTGCAGCGGTGACACGGTTTTCAATTTCAGTTACCTCTTCATCCCAGCCTGCACGGCGGGCAATTTCCAACGCTGAATTACTGGCCTTTAACCTGAATTTTGTAATATACCTGATCGCCTTCCAAACCTGTTTGATTTCTTTGATGCTCAGTTTTGTCTGGTTTAAAAGAATAAAGTGCTTCCCCAGGTCATCATCATTGAACAGGACATAGCATTCAGCCTGCATATGCTCATCCCTGCCGGCACGTCCGGCTTCCTGGACATAATTCTCCAGCGAATCCGATATTTCGTAATGAATGACCATGCCGACGTCCTTCTTATCCACGCCCATTCCGAATGCCGACGTGGCCACAATGGTTTTGACTTCCCCTGCAGTGAAAGCATCCTGGTTGAAGGTTTTATCCTTCGGATCCATTCTGCCATGGTAAGGCAATGCACGAAAGCCATCATTTGTCAGTCGCTCAGCCAGGTCATGGCATTTACGGGTTCGTGAGACATAGATAATGGCCGGGCAATCTTTTTCTTCTAATAAATCTCTCACCTTGAGGTATTTCTCCTCTTCGTTCCCCTTTTCAAATACTGAATAATGGAGGTTGGTTCTTGACAAGTGAGAGGTAAATTTCTTCAGTTCCAAGCCCAGTTTGTCCATGAAATATGAACAAATATCTTCAATTACCTGCAGTTTAGCAGTGGCAGTGAAGCAGGAAACGGGGATCTTTTCATCCAGGTTCTTTTTCTCCTGGAGCGATTTGATAAAGTCGCCGATATAGAGATAATCGACCCTGAAATCCTGTCCCCAGGCAGAAAAACAGTGGGCTTCATCGATAACAAAGCGACTGATCTTCCTTCCCAGCAGCAAATGTTCAATAGTCCTTGAGCGCAGCGATTCAGGAGAGATATACAGCAGGGATGCGCTTCCATCCTCTACCCTTTCAATTGCTTTTGCACGTTCGATCGGATCCAGCAGTCCATTGATGGCGACAGCATCCGTGATCATCAGTTTTGCCAGGTTGTCCACCTGGTCCTTCATCAAGGATTGCAGGGGTGAAATAACAACCGTCAGACCTTTTTCGGCTTCCCCGGCAATCAGGGCGGGCAACTGGAAAGTCAATGATTTGCCTCCGCCTGTTGGAAACACTGCCAGTAAGGATTGGTTGTCAACAGCGGCTTTAACGGCATCTTCCTGCAACGTTTCATCGTTAAAGGTCCTGAAGGAATCGTACTTGAAGTAGTTGTACAAAGCCTGACGCACATCGAACAACCTGTTACAATAAGGGCAACCTTTCAGGCAACGGGTATTTCGAAGCAGCCGGTAAACCCTTTCAACCCTGGGATAGTTTCTCAGCACCCAGGGCGGAGTGATTGAATAACGGTCCTTTGCATTGATAAGTGCCAGGCAGTATGCTGTTTCAATGGGCCACTGGCCAACCATTTTTTCCAGGTCAGCATTTTCGCAGATTTCTCCATGGAATGCCGTTTTCAACTCTGGATAAATATCTGATATGGAGGGTTGAAAGCCGAGCAGTTTAAAGAAAGCGCCAAATTCAGGAGTTATTCCCAGCAGCCCGTAAAATGCTCTTTGAATTGGTTCAGATAATCTTTTAAATGCTGCGACTTCATCATCAAAAAGCTGCTTTGCTTTAATTGAATCATTCAGCGGGTTATTCAGGTCGGTGGACTGTAGCTTATCATCCTTTAACAAGCTATGGTAAGGTTTTGCCGGGAAAAGCAGAGGCGAAAGGAACAAGGTGTCGATACAGTTCTCTTTCCGAATTATATACCCATCCAGATATGGCTTAAGGTATTTCAGGTCGTGCCGTAAAATATTATGCCCTGCAACAAAATCTGAATTCTTTATAAACTCCTTAAAATCTTCAATATGGGAAGAATGAAAAGTTGAACCATCTGAATTAACAGCACCAATATCCAGAATTTTTCCGCTTTTAGGTTCAACTTCTGTATCAATAAAGGTGATGATACTCATAGGGCAAGGTGATGTGCTGGTGAACCAGAAGTTTGGGAGATAAATATATAAATAATCAGAAACTTGTCTACGCAGAATTTCTCACGCATCCATAGTGACAAGACGAGGTTTACAGATCAATCAATCAAATCCTGGTCTATAGTGGTCTAAAATACCTGGACAGGAATTTCATAACTTAAAAAGCTCTGTCACATGAAACAAACAAGACGAAGATTCACTGCTGAATTTAAGGCAAAGGGGCCATTGAAACACTCAAAGAAATCAAATCCATTTCAGAATTAGCTCAATTGTATCAGGTTCATCCGAACATTGTAATACATTGGAATGCACATCTTCCATGCAAAGAAATACCTTAAAAATCGCTTTCAACACATAGATAAAAACTCCATTCATAACCTAATCCCCTGCCGGTGGAGGTTTGCGATTAAGTGAAGCGCTCCCTTCAGCCAAAGGCTGAAAATCAGAACCGGAGCGATTCTTATTTATAATGCTTCGAATACTGATATGAAGGAAGAAGAACTCAAGTAGGCTCATTCACCTCATCCGCCTTCGGCACCTTCTCCTCAAGGAGAAGGGCGAAAGATTATATTCCAATCTAATGCTCTGGAAGAGCCTGGCTTAAGGTAGGATTATCCCGTAGAGAAGCAGGATTATTGTATGATCCTGATAAGGGAGGACTTTACAACAAAGCCTTCGCTTCCTCTGGTCGCTCCTGTCTTTTTCATTTACTTCAACTTTCTCAAACAAGTTTGAGCTTTTCCGTAAATGAAAAGCCCCCGGCTTTCGCCGGAGGCTTTGTAGTAGCGGGGGCAGTGCTACCTCAAACATTCTTTTATCCTGTTTTCTAACGTTTTACGATTGTTCAATTTCTTGGGGGACGAATAGGGGGACGCAGAAATCAAATTATAATTTCTCATTGTATACTTCGGCTGAACAGGTTTGCCCCCAGGGCACGAAGTGCTCCTTCGGAGGGACCCTTCGGGTCAAAATTTGTTCTTCGGAACTTGCTCAGTATTACTGAATCTAATCAGCTTTGCTTCGAGTCGGCAGGCTCCCTCCGAAGGAGAGCAAACCTGTTAAGATTCAGTATAATTCATATATTCGTCAATTAATATTTTTGAAATAAATCGGATGAACATTTTCGATCATTTCCAGCATATAACTCTTACTTCCGATCAGGAAATGGCTGTCCGGCGGTTGGAAGATTTTCTCCAGGATGACACTCCCGTTTTTATGCTAAAAGGCTATGCGGGTAGTGGAAAGACCACTGTTCTCAAAGGGCTGGCTGATTTTCTTGCTGCCACTGAGCGGAATTTTCTCCTGATGGCGCCCACAGGACGGGCCGCAAAGGTCCTGCATGAAAAGACAGGTTATTCAGCCTACACAGTTCATAAAAGTATCTATTCGTATGACGACCTGGCGGAGGTCCGGGAGAACAGTTCATTTAAGTATTATTACAAAATACGGTTGAACACGACGGCTTATCGTTCCGTATATATCGTGGATGAGGCGTCGATGCTCTCTGATGCACTCAGTGAGAACGAATTTTTTAGTTTCGGTACAGGCTACCTTCTGTCGGATCTGATTACATTTTCGAGAGCCGGAGAATCCACCACTCATTCGAAGTTGATTTTTGTAGGAGATCCCTGCCAGTTGCCTCCGGTTATGGATAACTCTTCCAAAGCTTTCGACAAAGGATATCTGTTAAAGAAATTCGGTCTGCAATGCGAAGAAGCCGAACTGAAAGAGGTGGTACGTCAGGATGCTGAAAGTGGAATCCTGCGGGCCGCATCCAGGATCAGAAGATCAATTACCTCCGGATTTTTAAACTCATTCCAGTTACCCGATAACGGAACGGACACAGTGAACCTTGAGTACAAAGACCTGTTGCCGGAGTGGGAAAAGGCTTCCGGGACGAAAATCATTATCTGTTACAAGAACCAGACTTGCCAGGATCTTAACCGCGATATCCGGGAGCGGATCTTTGGAGTAAAAGATGCTCCGATCCAGCGGGGTGATATTATCATTATCGGGAACAACAACTACCGTAAAGGTATCTTTAACGGGGAATTCGGGGTTGTTAATGACGCTTCCTCCGATGTGATCACCGAATCTGTCACATTCAAGGTAAAACGGAGGGGCTCCGGGAATGAACTGAACCGCACAGTACACCTGAGATGGAGGGAAATTGAACTGATCCTTCCTGATGAAGACAATGATACGAAAACAGTAAGAGGCTATATGCTGGAGAATTACCTGGAAGGCGGGAACTCTTTACAGCCCGAAGAGATGCAGGCTCTCTATGTGCGGTTCAAGATGCATCATCCGGCACTGAAAACCGGAACAGAAGAGTTCAGGGATGCATTAGCCAATGATGATCTTTTCAATACCATTCATCTGAAATACGGTTATGCCGTGACCTGCCACAAAGCTCAGGGCGGAGAATGGGAAAATGCTTTCGCTTTATGGGATATAATCCCGGGAAGGTTTAATCCTGAATGGGCTAAACAGAGACAAACAGCATGGCCCGCCAATGAATCATTTTTTCGGTGGTCGTACACAGCGATCACCCGTGCTTCAAAGAAATTATTCACGCAGGGTGCGCCCTCTTTCACACTTTATTCCACCCTGTCGGTAATTCGTCCCGAGACCGGGCAGGTATTAGATTCTCTTACAGGCAATAAAAAGAGTGTCATGGAGATAAGGCCCGAAGATCAGGAAGTACAGAACATGGAGCAGTTGGGGGTAATAAAAGAGAACCTGCCTGTCCAGGATCATTTCCTGCTGCTGACAAGGATCATGAATTTGCATCTGATCAGTATCAAAGGATGGCAGCGAAAGTCGTATGAAATTTTCTACCAGTTCAAACGGGAAGGTGAAACAGCCGGGTTTAAAACCTGGCTTGACAAAAACGGACATATCAACGGGAAGTGGCAGGAAATACCTTCTTTATCCAACAGCAAAGCGCTGTCGAAAGAAATCAGGCAGTTAATGGATCATCTGCCCGAAGTAAGGGTGATACGCGACACGGTGGAAACAGTTCTGGATAAGATTACTTTCGATGTGGAACAGGAAGAAAAATACCCTTTTACACGGATTCTTTTTGACGATCTGGAAAATCTGCTGGATAACAGCGGGATTTATATCCGGGATGTCGAACATCTTCAATTCAGAGAGCGTTATACATTTTGCCGGGATCAGGAAGAAGGCATTATCGATTTTGAATATAACAGCAGTGGTTTTTTCAGCAGGGTGGTCCCCCAGCTCACCTCTTCCAACAGCAAGAATTTATTAACAGATCTGACAGACCGGATCAGCGAATTAAGGAGACTGCTCGATCCCTGACAGGTTCAAACAGGGATCAAATCTTGTTTTCCTGCTTTATTGGTTCCAGGATCAATGATCGATGTCAGGAAATAGCTCCTGTATGCATTTATGACCGGGAATCCTTAGCCCTTTCACTTTGTCTCATCTTCTCTGCTGGCTGCCTGCGGATATCTATATTCGTTGGAACAGACAATTAGTCAATCCACTATCTCCTTTGGGTTGTGGAAAGGAGACTTATCTTTATTTTGAAACCATACTATTG
>CAZJCG010000029.1:0-44121 GCA_964544545.1 uncultured Lentimicrobiaceae bacterium
TCATAGCTTTGTCAAATCTAGGTTTTAAATTTGACACAGTTTATTGAGCACCCTCCAATAGTAATATACAAGTCATTTTTCGATATTGTATAATTTTTAATTTTTTGAAAAGTTTCATTTGTTATATAAACAAGGTTGTTTTTTACAATTGTGCCATTTTTCATATCACGAATTCTAATATAGATATGCTCAGTTTTGATTTCTGATAATTTATCTGTATTTGGAACTCTTTTGCCACCCTTAATTAGTGTGATTGCACCAAGTCTTATCCACGACCAACTTTTAGGCAATTCAAATTGTTTTTCGACTTCTGAAATCTTAGGCAAAGATTTTTCCCTTTTTATTTTACCTTCTTGAATTAGCTTTTCTTTCTCCGCTTTAATCTTTTCCAATAAAACACTTGCTGGCGCAACATTTGGACTTTCTTCCCGCCATTTGACAGTTAACTTGCCCTGCACTGCAAGTTGTAAAATGGTTTGGCGGAGTTGTTTAACGCTATACTTGCTTTGGGTAAGGGTTTTGAAATTAGCTGTTAATTGATGCCAGGTTTGTTGAATATCCTCTCCCTTTACCGGATTGTTTATTTTGCCAAACAGGGCTTTGGCTGCATTTTCACGCAGGATTATTTTATTTTGGGCAAGGGATTGGAGTTGGTCTATTTCCGCAAAGAGTTTTTCAATGGTAGATACGATTTCTTGTTGTTCAGCGAAAGGGGGAAGGGGAAATATGGTATTTATAATAGTACTTCTATCTATACCCGGGATTAAACTTTTGGCTTTTGATTTGTAATAATCTACATTTATTTCGAGGACAAATTTCAGGAATAATTTAGATATTATTATGTTCCGTATAGACATAATTTGTCTTGCAATATGAGCTACACTTACATCTAAATATGCCATTTTACCAATTCCAGCACCTTTACATGTAAAAAGCAAATCTCCTTTAAAAGCAAATGAATGAGGTAATTGAGTCCATCTATTTATAATTACTTTGCCATTGTATAGATTGCTTGCTCCTGTAATGTATGGTATTCCATCAATAAATGTATCTGAATATTGATCAACAGGTAAGTCTTGTCCAGAAGTTAAATTGATTAATTCTCCAAGTCTTACCCACACCCAACCTTTCGGCAATTTAAAAGGCTTTTCATCATCTGTAATTTTTGGTAAAGGCTCGTCTCGTTTTATTTTTCCTTCCTTTATTAATTGTTCTTTTTCAGCTTTAATCTTTTCAAGAAGGGCATGGGCATTGTAATCCGGGCTGTGCGCAAAATCAGTAGACGCGATGAATCGCGTCTGTACATCCGTTCTCCATTTGGCTGTTAATTTGCCCTGTATAGCCAGTTGCAGCACCAGTTTCTTGAGCTGCTCAATGTTTTGGGGTGTGGTGGTTAGGCGTTTGAAATTATCGATAACGAAATTCATTTTTCTTTTCTTTCAATGTATTATCTTCCCAATTCAAAGGATTATTGATGATGTAATTTTTTATGCGTTGAATTTCTGCATCATTTCTGATGATATGGTCGTGATAACGGGATTGCCATGCGAAACCGGGATGTATTTTTCGTGATTCGAATGTCGTTCGCCCTTTGTACCATCGAATAATTCGTGACAAATTATTGTTTAACATCGGATTTTTATCCCTGGCAAAACCAACAATTGCGGTTTTTGTTTCCATTTCGGTATCAGTAGAGACGCGATTAATCGCGTCTCTACCATCGCGACCATCGCCGCCATCGCCGCCATCACCACCGTTTTGAATATTTCCCATTCCATCAAATTCATTTCGCCCGTCATCATGTTTATCGATCACAATAATTCCATGAACATGATTTGGCATTACAACAAATTCATCCAATTTTGCAAATTGAAAATGAATTGGGATATTTTGCCAACATTCACGGGCAATTCGCCCGATTTCGGATAAAATCACAATTTTGTTTTCAATATTACCGAAATAACATTCTCTGCCCTGTGTGCAAATGGTAACAAAATACATTGCATCGGAGCCATAATCCCAATTTTGTAAACGGACCGATTGAATACGGAATTTGTTTTGGAATTTATCCATTTAACAAGGCGCTGTTCAATTGTTCCAATATCTTGATTTGCAATGCTTCCATATCTGTTTCCGCTTTATGCAATTTTTCCAGCATTTTAACGGGGTCGCCCAAATCTTCTTCAACCTTATTAGGATTATTTATATCCAAATCAAATGCAGCAAAATAAATACTGTCGGCAGTCTGTTTTTCAATTCGCGCTTTGGCGTCCTTTTCTTGCAATGAAGATTCGAGTTGTTTGATTTTTTCTTTCTGTTTCTCGATTTTGGCAGTTTGGTTTGTCTCAATGTCTTTTAAAACGTTTTTTTCAACGCTTAACTTTTCTTTAAGGCTGTATGCTTCCCGTTTCAGCTCTTTTTCTTTCTCGTAATGTGGTTTTGCGTTTTCTATTGCTTTTTCAATAATTTCTGAAAGGTTTACTTTCCAGGCTGTCTCGCTTTCGGTTCGGTTGTTCCACCATGCTTTTTCAACTTCAAATTCTTCCAGTTTTATCGGGTTGGTCATCGAATAACCTTTGCTGCCTTCGGGTAACTGATGTTCATAATACCATAATTCCTTGGTTGCAAATTCTTCCTGTTCTTCCGAAGGACTGCTCACGCGCTCGAAAAACAACAAATTGGTAGAAACGCTGGCATACGGTTTAAATACCGAGTTTGGCAAGCGAACGATAGTGTGCAGATTACAATTCCGCAAAAACATTTCACGGATTCGGGCTTTTATTCCATCGCCTGTAAGAGAGCCATCGGGCAAAACAATGGCTGCCCGCCCACTTTGTTTCAGGTAATTTACCATCATCACCAAAAACAAATCGGCTGATTCTTTGGTCCGGAAACCAACAGGAAACGTGGCTGCTGTTGCATCGTCGACATTGCCGCCGAACGGTGGATTTGCAAGAATTACATCAACCCTGTTTTTAGGCTTTATGGATTGGTTGCGGAGCAACGAATCTTCATAAGAAATATCGGGAACCTCAATATCGTGTAAAATCAGATTGGTTACTGCCAGCATATGGGGCAAGGGCTTCAATTCAAAACCATGCACCGAATTTTGAAGTTTTTGGCGTTGGTCTAAATTTTCTACACCTGTTTTGCGGATATGTTCAATGGCAGCGGTTAAGAAACCACCTGTACCACAAGCAGGGTCAAGAATTCTTTCGCCCAATTTCGGGTCAATGATTTGGGTCATAAATTCGGTTACAGCCCTTGGTGTATAAAACTCTCCTGAACTTCCGGCCGATTGTAATTCCTTTAAAATAGTTTCGTAAACCTGACCGAAAACATGACGGTCTTTCGAGGCATGAAAGTCAATTTTATTTAGTTCATTAACTACCTGGCGGAAAAGTTGACCGCTTTTCATGTAGTTGTTGTTTCCCCTGAAGACATCACGAACCAATACAGCCCGTTTATTATCCAGTACTTTTAGGTTGCTTAAATCGGGAAATAATTTGCGGTCGATAAAAGTAATTAGTTCATCGCCAGTAATGCCTTCGTCGTTGGCTGCCCAATTTCGCCACTGATATTCTTTAGGTATTGGAGTAACATATTCGCCTGTTTCGTCCATGTCTTCCAATTCCTCGTCTTTGGCATCGAATATTTTAAGGAAAAGCATCCACCCCATTTGCTCCAATCGTTGTGCATCGCCATTAACGCCTTTGTCCTTACGCATTATGTTGCGGATACTTTTTATTACTGCTGATACATTCATATTTTCTTATGCTGTCTTGTAAATTTCGTTTTCTAATTCTTTAATTGCCTGCAAATATTGCACTTTGTCGCCAAAGAAACTGTAAATTTCTCTTGGCGTTCCAAAATCTTTTAAAGGGTCAATTGTCAAAACTTTCAGGCTTTCAATGTTTTCAACTCCTTCATCAGCGTACTTATCCAAAAGATTCTCTAAAACCTTTCGGGCATTCTCGCCATATTTTGAGAAATAATTCCGCTTTTTAACCTTTTCCGCCCGTTCCTTTCGGGTTAGCGGTGGCATTTCAAAAGCAATATGACAAATCAAATCAAAGGGGTCTAATTCTTTGCCTACTTCTTGTTGCAATTCGTAAAGCAAAATTCCTTGTTCCTGCAATTCATCAATAATTGCTTTCTTCTTTTCAGCGATTTGCCATTGGTTTAAAAACTCATTCAAGCTTTTGTATTTTATTAAAACATTTTGCTTTGTAAAATCATCAAGCGATTGCGTTGTAAGCTTTCCATCTTGCCCATAATATTGGATTCGCTCATTCAAAACAGTTACTTCAACACCATTTACATAAATTTTTCTGCTTCCCGGTTCAGTAACTTCGCCACCTCCAGTTTCATTGCCGGGGTCTGTTTGAGTGTCTTTGAATTCTTCAGGATTTGGTCCGTCGACTGTATCTTCACTTGTATTGTCAGGTTCTAGAATATCAATATCATCACCATCGCCAAAGTGTTGATCCTGAATTGGTGGCCCGTCAAAATCAGGGTCAGAGAATTTTCGGGCATTTTCCCGGAAGTCAACAATGGTAAAATAATACTTTCCAAATTCAGGCGATAGCCTTGTTCCTCGCCCAATGATTTGTTTAAACTCAGTCATTGAGCCAATATTTGCATCCAGAACAATGAGTTTACATGTTGGAGCATCAACGCCGGTAGTTAATAGTTTTGAAGTTGTAACCAAAACAGGATACCGTGATTCTTCATTTTGAAATGGGTGTAATTCCCGTTTGCCTTCGTCATTGTCTCCTGTAATTTGCATTACATATTTTGGATTCTTTGCTACCAAATCCTGGTTTTCGTTCCGCAATGCTTCTGCCATGCGTTCTGCATGGTCAATGTCCACGCAGAAAATTATTGTCTTTGCAAAACGGTCTGTCTTTTTTAGATATTCAGAAAGTTTTCGTGCTGCTATCTGTGTGCGTTCATCAATTACTAGGCTTCTGTCAAAATCTTTAATGTTGTATTCCCTGTCATCAACCAAATTCCCGTCTTTGTCAGTTTTGCCTTCTTCGGGTCGCCAACCTTCTAAATCCACATTCAATCCAATTCGTAAGACCTGATAAGGAGCTAAAAAGCCGTCGTCTATTCCCTGTTTAAGTGAATAGGTATAAATAGGGTCGCCGAAATAATCAATGTTTGAAATTTTGGAAGTTTCCTTTGGTGTGGCAGTTAAACCAATATGTGTAGCAGATTTGAAATACACTAAAATTTCTCTCCACGCAGTGTCAGCGGCTGCGCTTCCCCTGTGACACTCGTCAACAATGATCAGGTCGAAAAAGTCTCTTGAAAATTCCCTGAAAGCGTCTTTGTCCTCATCGTAACCCGATAATCCCTGATAAAGTGCAAGATAAATTTCATAGGATTTATTGATTTTCTTCTTCTTTACAACAGTCATTGCCTCGCCAAAATGCTTAAAATCGCCCGTTAAGGTTTGATTTATTAAAGCGTTTCGGTCGGCCAGGAATAAAATCCTTTTTTTCATTCCGCTTTTCCAAAGTCGGTAAATGGTTTGGAAAGCAACATAGGTTTTACCCGTTCCTGTAGCTAGGACAAGTAAAATTCTATCTTGTCCTTTTGCAATTGCTTCAACTATTCTGTTGATTGCAACTTGCTGATAATATCTTGGTTTCTTTCCTGTACTGTCGTAAAAATAATCTTGTTCTGCAACTGTAATTTCTTGGGGTTCTTCAATGTTATTCAATTTTTTGTAGCGGTTCCAAAGTTCTTCAGGTGTTGGAAAATCGTCTAATGGTATTTCCCTTTCAATTTTCCCGTTTGAAGAAGTGAAATCATGTTCAAAAAAAGCATCACCGTTTGAACTGTAAACACAAGGAACGTCTTTTAGCAATTCACGGTATCTCAATGCTTGTTGAATTCCAGACCTTACAGAATGGTTATTGTCTTTGGCTTCAATTATTGCTATCGGAATGTTTGGTTTATAATACAAAACATAGTCTGCACGTTTCAATTTTCCTCTTGCAAAAAGGTTTCCACGCATAAATATTTTCCCATCAGTCAAAGGAACATCTTCGCCTAATTGTGTCATTCTATCCCAGCCAGCCTTTTCAATTGCAGGAGTGATGAACTTTGTCCGTATATCTTGTTCTGATAAATCTTTTTTTGAAACCATTTTATAATCGAATTTTTGTCAATATTACAAAACGCCTGCAATCAGCAGGCGGGTCGGCTTTTGTGAGTGGGATTCTTCCTTGTTTTTTTGTCATTATGCTGCAAAATTCCATGTCATGAGAATGAAATCGGATTTTTCCATTATAGAGCAGGCCATTGTGCTTGTTCCGGAATTTGAAAACGTTGCCGTTAAGCAGAACCCTTTTAAAAGCACAAAAACAAGCATTACATCAAAGAACGAAAATCTGTTTTTCTCACTTCAAATCTATAAAAAACGTCTTTAAGTATACTGAATCTTAACAGGTTTGAGAAGCAAAACTGATTAGATTCAGTAATACTGAGCATGTTCCGAAAAACAAATTTAGGAAACCTGTTCAGCCGAAGTATACATCACTCCCCATGGGATGTAGTTCAATATGGGCTCATAGCTTGGTTCCCGTTACGGGACATTCTTTGCAGACCTCTCAGAGTCCTAATTATTACCCACAGGTTATTTTGACCAATCTTGAAATTCAAACAACGGATCAGAAATTCTATTTTTTTCTTTCCTGTATGAACCGTTGACATCAAATAATTCCTCAATTTCAATATCAGGGATTAAGAGTTCTTGATATAAATTGTGAATCATTCTATAATCAGTAAAGAACTTATTTTTATCATTTTCCCATTGTGCCCCAAACTTTGAAAACCAATTATAAAAGATCATTGCTTGCTCAAGATTTGAGAGCTGCGCTCTTAAAATGCGCAGATACTTTCTTTTATTTTCATATGATAAGAACTCCTCGGGTTGTGAAGTTACATACTTTACTGTCATGAAAAGATGTCGGAAGTAATGAGCTAATTGTGAAGAATGTCCGCTGAAAATAGGATAATTTAAGTCATACTCCCACTCATTACTAAGTTTGTTCTTAACTATTTGTTTAAGAAATGAATAGCTGTTTTTCTTATGTGAAGCCTGGATCTCTTTCAAATCTGCAATAAAATCTGATTCTGAAGCAACTCTCCCATTTATGCCATGAAAGAAAATGTGATATGCTGTATTCAGATTTTCAATGGGCTTGAGCTTAGGGAATGTCTGCTTTGCTAATAAGTAGATTAATTCAAGTTCTCTTATCAATAAGTCAAATACATGTCTTCCTTTAACTAATCCTTCTGATTTTTCGCTTTCAATCTGCACACTCATCACCACTTTAATAATATTGAGTTCTAATTCATTCACATTTTCTTTGTGGAGTTTAATCATTTCAAAGAACTGATTTTCAAATTGATTTCTTACAAATTGATCTCTTTGTTCGTTGAGTTCTTCTCTGAATGAACTTTGTTGTAATTTATTTGCCTTGTATTGAATATAAAAGGCTAAGAATGTCATTAATACTCCAGAAATAGCAATAAGTGGTCCCATTAATCCCTGTAAAGTATCACCGACTTGACCAGTTTCCTTATACTTCAAAGCCAAATTTGTATGGTTTAAGATGTATTCAGGTGCTATAAAAGCTAGTATTAATATTAAAAATGAAAGAAAAATTAAAATGATAGACAGAGTATCGAGTTTAGCATGTTTCATATTCCTATTATTTATCCTATTATCCATGATTTAAGGCTTGTGGGTAACGTTCCCGGGCAAGGCGAGCGTGGCTTTGTGTTGTTGGCATTACGCGTCGGGTCACAAATGCCGGGCTGCTATGGCAGTGTAATGGCACGTAATTATTCTTGATTGCCAGTATTCCCTTTAATAAATTTTATCCTATTAACAAAAGTCGCTGAATTTGAACCACAAAATACTAATCTACGGCCAATAAACTATAGTTTGCCAATTTAATGGTCCTATCTCAGGATTTAAGAATTGTCTTACATCGACTAGTATTTCCTGTAATTGTTTTGCGTTAGGAGAATTTGTTAATCTCAAATGTAAATCGTCCATAATACTTTGAGGTAGCCACAGAGAACATTCATAACTAAGCCTATTCAATTCTAATTTGTCTGCTGCAGTGAGTGGTATTGGTGATGCCCATTTTGAAAAGAGTTCAGCAACAACTTGAGCTTTTTGGCGAAGTTGAAGTTCATGGTTCAATCGTATTAGAAGTCGGTCATAATCGTGTTGTTGTGTTAATAACTGTTGTTCTAGTTTAAAGATATGTTGAATCATTTTTCTGTGAAATAGAAAGGACACAACAGCTGAGATTAAAAGTGCTATAAAAGCAGACCATGTCAATTCTTCCATGATTCTAAGTTTTAGGTTAATATTAAATTTACTTCAAGAGGTTTATTTATTATATGCCATAACTCGTTTAAAAATATCATCAATTTGCACCTAACCTTCAAAAAGGGAAGTATATGCACCTCCCTCCTGGAATATATTTGCCAAACTTCGCAAAGAACAAAATCGGTTTCTTACCGTCAGGGCAATCGAACGGACTTCGGATGTTGTTTATATACTACCTATAGAAACTTGCTGTAAATATATAGATGAAATTCTCATATTTGACATATGAGTCAAACAAAATATCATGAAATTGAGGTAAATGGGATTTTTTTAGCCGGGAATGCCGGCAAGAAGGTCATCGCCATTTTCTGATGGATTTACTTGCTTTCAGGGAATATACTGTTCAATTCCCGGTTCTTTCAAGCATCACCAGCGTTTCCAGATGATGGGTCAGCGGGAACTGGTCAAAAGGCTGAATGTAACTTACCTTGTATCCCTGGGTAAGCATTTTCAGGTCATACGCCAGCGACAGCGGGTCGCAACTCAGATAGATAATATTTGCCGGAGCGGCTTGCAGTATGGTCTTCTTGATCTCAATCAGCGTTCCGGAACGGGGAGGATCCAGGATCACCAGGTCGGGCCTGCCATGAAGTTCTACAAAATCCGGTGTAAATGTCTTCAATACATCTCCTACCAAAAAGGTACAATGGCCCAGTCCATTCAAGGTGGCATTGAACCCGGCGTCATTCACTGCATCGGCAGAGCCTTCGATTCCAATGACCCTGCCTGTATGCGAAGCAACCGAAAGCCCGATGGTGCCGATACCGGAATAGAGGTCATAAACCAAACCGGGTTTCAACAATGCCGTCAACCGCCGGATCTCACCAAAGATCAATTCCGCCTGCGCCGGATTGGGCTGGTAGAAGGATCGCGGACTGATCCTGAAGGTAAGCCCGTTTGCCTCTTCCTCCAGGAACTTTTCCGTTGACGGGACATGCATGAGTTCTGCATCGTTCCAGCTTTGCCGCGGATCATCGGTCACCGCCCACCACAGGCTTTGTACAGCCGGCAGCTGTTCCCTGATAAAGTCCATGAGCGGCAGTATCTTCTCCGGTTCATCCTTCGAAAAGGTCAGGATCACCATCGCCTTTCCTTTCCGGTTTACGCGGATGCTGAGGGAACGCATAAGGCCGTTACCTTCTTTCGGATCGTAATAAGAATATCCTGACTCAAGGGTAAATCTTCTGACAGCTTCGCAGATCTGCCGGCTGGGTTGCTGTTGCAGGAAACACTCTTCGATGTCAATTACCTTATGGGGATTGTCGGCAGGGTGGAAGCCCAGTGCCAGGCGAAGCAGCGGGTCGCTGACCTTTCCTTCATCCTCGTAATACCAGCGGCGGGTTGAAAAGGTATAGTCCAGCCGGTGCCGGTAAAAGGTTGTTGAAGGCGATGGAAGCGGCAAGGGGATAACCGGCGCCGGAATGTTGTATTTTGAAAGGGCCTGCTCCAGCAGCCTGCGTTTCAACTTAAGTTGTCCCTCATACGAGATATGCTGCCAGCTGCATCCTCCGCATATAGGAAAGTGCCTGCAGAAAGGGGCTGTACGGTCGTCGGAAGCCTCAACGACATTGCTGACCATCCCGCGAAGGTAGTCCCCTTCGTGTCGCACATTCACAGCTTCCACGGTTTCGCCGGGGATGCCGTGATCAAGGTAAATGCGTTTCGCGCCGATAAAACCGCTGCATCTGCCTGAAGAGTGCATATCCTTCAGGATGATGTCCGTATAGACACGGTTTCGCCGCATGAAAGATTACTTCCTGCTTTCGATGAGGATCTCGAGCATCTGAATGGCTGCTTCGGGGATGCGTGTTCCCGGACCGAAAATAGCTACAGCTCCGGCGTCGTAAAGGTACTGGTAGTCCTGAGCGGGGATAACGCCACCCACGATCACCATGATATCTTCGCGTCCCAGCTTTTTGAGTTCCTCAATCACCTGGGGAACCAGGGTCTTATGTCCGGCTGCGAGGCTGGAGACACCCAGGATATGCACGTCATTTTCCACAGCCTGACGGGCTGCTTCTGCCGGGGTCTGGAACAGGGGACCGATGTCGACATCGAATCCTATATCGGCATAGCCGGTAGCAACTACCTTGGCGCCGCGGTCGTGGCCATCCTGGCCCATCTTGGCGACCATGATCCTGGGACGGCGGCCTTCGAGTTCGGCGAAGATGTCAGCCATTTCGCAGGCTTTGCGGAAAGTTTTATCATCCTGGCTTTCGGAAGAATAAACCCCTGAAATGGAACGGATCACGGCTTTGTACCTCCCATAAACTTTTTCGAGTGCATAACTGATCTCTCCGAGGGATGCCCGTTTGCGGGCAGCATCTATGCTGAGTGCAAGCAGGTTGCCTTCGCCGGTTTCGGCAGCCCGTGTTAGGGCATCCAGCGACTGCTGCACTTCTTCGTTGTTGCGTTCGGCGCGGAGCTTTGCCAGGCGCCTGATCTGAGCCTCCCGTACAGCGGTGTTGTCAACTTCCAGGATCTCGATCGGGTCTTCTTTGGCCAGCCTGTATTTATTCACCCCGACAATGGTATCCTTGCCGGCATCGATCTTGGCCTGCCGACGGGCGGAGGCCTCTTCAATGCGCATCTTGGGAATACCGGTCTCAATGGCTTTGGCCATGCCGCCCAGTTCTTCCACTTCCTGGATCAGCTTCCACGCTTTGTGAGCCAGATCATTGGTAAGGGACTCGATGTAATAGGAACCGGCCCAGGGGTCGACGGCCTTGCAGATGCCGGTCTCTTCCTGCAGGTAGATCTGCGTGTTACGGGCAATGCGCGCTGAAAAGTCAGTGGGCAATGCTATGGCTTCGTCCAGGGCGTTGGTGTGCAGCGACTGGGTGTGACCGAGTGCGGCTGCCAGTGCCTCGACACAGGTGCGGGTCACGTTGTTGAAAGGATCCTGTTCGGTAAGGCTCCAGCCGGAAGTCTGGCAGTGGGTACGCAAAGCCAGCGACTTGGGATCCTTCGGGTTGAACTGGCTGACGATCTTGGCCCAGAGCATACGTGCAGCGCGCATCTTGGCGATCTCCATGAAATGGTTCATCCCGATGGCCCAGAAGAAGGAGAGCCGCGGAGCAAAAGCATCGACGGGAATTCCGGCCTGAATGCCGGTGCGAAGGTACTCCAGACCGTCGGCCAGGGTATAGGCGAGTTCAATATCGGCGGTGGCGCCGGCTTCCTGCATGTGATAACCGCTGATGCTGATCGAGTTGAACTTCTTCATGTGTTGTGAAGTGAACTCGAAAATGTCGGCGATGATCCGCATAGAGGGAATGGGAGGGTAGATATAGGTGTTGCGGACCATGAACTCCTTGAGGATATCGTTCTGGATGGTCCCGCTGAGTTTCTCCATCGGCACGCCCTGTTCTTCGGCAGCAACGATGTAGAAGGCCATTACCGGTAAAACGGCGCCGTTCATCGTCATCGATACCGACATCTTATCGAGGGGTATCTGGTCGAACAGGATCTTCATATCGAGGATCGAGTCGATGGCAACGCCGGCTTTGCCGACATCACCCACGACGCGTTCGTGATCGCTGTCGTATCCGCGATGGGTAGCCAGGTCGAAAGCCACGGAGAGGCCCATCTGTCCGGCTGCGAGATTCCTGCGGTAGAAGGCATTGGATTCTTCGGCAGTTGAGAAACCTGCATACTGGCGGATTGTCCAGGGTTTCATCACATACATGGTGCTGTATGGTCCGCGCAGGAAGGGCGCTACTCCGGCAGCATACTGCAGGTGCTCCATTCCGGCGAGGTCGTCGGACGAATACACCGGTTTAACTTCTATCTGTTCGCTGGTCATCCATCCTCCGGGCGTTGAGCCTGTTCCGGCAGGAGTGCCGGGCTTTCCGGGCCGGTAATCTATAGATTTAAAATCAGGTCGGTTCATGCGATGTTCAGGTTATTATCGGATTCTACAGGATCGGCTATTCGCTTATTCCAAGTGCTTTGTTCATTTTCTGGAGGAACTCGAGGACGTTGGTCCTGACGTGAATGAAGTCGTCGATGCCGGCAGCCTTCAGGGTGTCGATGATTTCCTTCGGATAACCGGCGAGGATGATCTTGCAGTTAAGGCCGCTTTCCTTAAGCTGTTTGGCAATTGCCGGAGCCAGCTCAACGTACTCTTCATCCGAACTGCAGATCACAACGATCTCCGCCTTTGAGGCAGCAACCGCCTTTACACCCTCTTCAACCGTTTTAAATCCGGGATTGTCGGTCACTTCGTATCCGGCGCAGCCGAAGAAGTTGGTGCTGAACATAGCCCTTGCTTTCCTCATGGCGAGGTTGCCCATCGTGAACAGAAATACCTGCGGGCGATTATTGCCTTCTTCAATGTAAAGTTCCGTTTCCAGGCGCAGGTCGTCGAAACCGTCGGTGAGCCGGAGCAACTCCAGCCTGGGATAGGTCGACTGCTTTTCTGGCATCTCTTCTTCAATCATATCCGCCTCATCGCTCTCCTGGATCTTTTCCAGCATCGATTCCTGCAGGTTCGGGTACTGGTTGGTGCCGAGGACCACTGTTTTGCGGGTGGCAACATCCTGCTTGCGCTGCAGGCCCTGTTTTTTTACTTCTTCCTGAATGAAGCCAGCCTTGATGGCTGCCAGCATGCCGCCTATGGCTTCCACCTTTCTGAAGAGTTCCCATGAAGCTTTGGCAATGCTGTCGGTAAGGTTTTCAATGAAATAAGAGCCGGCAGCAGGATCAACCACCTTTTCCAGGTAAGCTTCTTCTTTCAGAATGACCTGCTGGTTGCGTGCGATGCGGTTCGAGAACTCATCAGGATCTTTATAGAAGGCATCGAACGGGGTGATGCTCAGTGAGCCGGTTCCCCCGATAATGGCCGACATGGCTTCCGTGGTAGTCCGGAGGATGTTGACGTACGGGTCGTACAGCGATTTGTTGAAGTTGATGGTAGAAGTATGGATATTCATCTGCATCGATGATTCCTCTTCCGGTTTGTATTGTTCTACGATCCTGGCCCACAGGAGACGGGCAGCCCGCAGTTTGGCTATCTCCATGAAATAGTCGGAGCCGCTGGCAAAGGAAAACAGCATCCTCGGCGCAACCTCATCCACTTTCCAGCCTGCATTGGCAGCGTGTGCAAGGTATTCATTCCCCGAAGCCAGGCTGAATGCCAGTTCCTGTACTATGGTGGACCCTGCATTGCGGAAGTACTGTCCGTTCACGGTGATCATTTTCATGCGCGGCAGTTCATCCCTGCCAGTCGTGAGAAGGGTTAACAGTTCTCCCATATCGGCTTCTTCCGAATGCCAGAAATCGCCTTCGAGTAACAAGTATGAGATTGGATCGAAGTCGAAGGAGCCGGTTACATCCTCTTTGTTGATATGATGCTTACTCAGGAATCCTGCCAGCAGGCTGGCAATGTCAGGATAGGAGGCAGCACCGGCAAAATGAAGCGAGCATCCGCCCAGGCAGAGGCCTTTGAGCATCTTCTCAAGATGAACGGCTGTGCCGACGTTGGACACGTTGAAGCCAATGGCTGTGGCGCCTCTTTTCAGGGCATCCAGCGCCTGGATATTGGCGTCGCCGGGATCGGTGGAGTCCATGTCCTGCCGGACCTCCCAGCTGTTCTTATTGTTGTTGCCGCGCACAAACGGATATTGGCCCGGAGCTGTAACCAGATAGCCGAGATCAGCCAGATCTTCCTGGCGGTAATAGGGACGTAAATCAAAGCCTTCGTCGGTCCTGCGAATGAGTTTTTTCGCGTAATCGGCACCCTTGAGGTCTTCCAGGATCTTTGCCTCCCATGCAGCTGTGCTTACCGGCGGAAATTCGGGGAAAAGTCTTTCGTTGGTATGATCCATAACTGGATGATTATGACGGTTATAATGAGGTTGTGTCAAAAATCGGTTTTATTACCCTTTACTCTGTGGTCCTCTGTGTTTTCTCTGTGAAACTCTGTGTAACAATAAATTATAAAATTATACACTAAGGAGACACAAAACTACACGGAAGACTTAAAGACAGCCTCATTGCAAAGGTATAAATATTTAATTATTCCGACCTCTGATTGTGATTGCTGTAACAGAACATGCATTGAAGAGTTGCAGCTCCGGTTCTGTTGAATAAACGGTTATCTTTATTCCTTAAATCATCCTGAATAACAGATGAAAATAGCGCTCACAGGTGCCGGTGGATTGATCGGCACGGCAATCTCCGAAAGTTTTGAAAGCAAGGGATATACCGTATCAGCCCTGAAACGGGATATCCGGGGGATAACATCCGATGAGCTGGCTATGCGCCTCCGGGGAACCGACGTGATCATCAATCTGGCCGGTGCTCCCATTATCAGCCGATGGACGGAGAAAACAAAGAAAGAGCTGGTTGCCAGCAGGATAGAGACCACACGAAAACTGGCAGAGGCAATAAGGTTGATGGAAAGACCGCCTATGGCTTTTCTTTCCGGCTCAGCAATAGGTATTTACCGGCAAGCAGGAACTCATTCAGAGGAGAGCGATGAACTGGCAGATGATTTCCTGGGCAACCTTTGCAGGGAATGGGAGCGGGAAGCACTGAATATTGCACCCGTTACAAGGGTGGTCCTTCTCCGGACAGGCATTGTCCTGAGTACCCGGGGAGGAATGTTGAAGAAGGTGCTGCCACCCTTCCGGCTCGGATTGGGAGGCCCCATCGCCGGAGGCGGTCAGGGATTTTCCTGGATCCACATCCGCGATTATGTGGATGCCGTCCATTTCCTGATTGATAATCCGGGACTGGAAGGCGTTTTCAATATGACTGCTTCAGGTAGCTATACCAACCGTACGTTCACCGAAACGCTGTCGTCTGTTTTAAAGCGCCCGGCGATACTGCCCATCCCGGCTTTTGCACTTCGTTTGGTTTTTGGCGAAGGCGCTGCGGCGATCACTTCAGGTCAGAGTGCCGTACCTGCGCGTTTGCAGAATGCCGGTTTCAGGTTCAGTTTTCCATCGCTGAGGGCGGCACTGGAGGACCTGATAAACAAAAAATGACACGTTGCAGGAACCACCGGCCCGCAACGTGTCAGAATCAACAGGTAATATCAGAGAGAGCCTTCGTCATAGGCCTTTTCACCGTGAAGAGCCAGGTCGAGGCCCTGCTTTTCATCCTCTTCCGAAACCCTTACCGGGGTGAGCATGTTAATGATCGAAAGCATTATATAGGTAAATACAAAAGCATAGGCTGCTGCCAGGGCAACTGCCACCAGTTCTTTTACGAAGAAGGAGCCGTTACCGGAAAGGAGGCCGTCGGCTCCTGCGCCATTTACTGCCTTTGACGCGAATACGCCCAGCAGGATCGTTCCGAGGACTCCCCCGATGCCGTGAACGCCCCACACATCAAGTGCATCGTCCCATTTCATCCTGTTTTTGAGCTGAACTGCCAGGTAACATACCAATCCGGCTGCAGTACCGATGATCGGCGCCGACCAAAGAGGGACATAGCCTGCACAGGGAGTGATGGTTGCCAGTCCCGCAATAGAGCCCGTAAGCAAGCCTACAAACTTGGGTTTCCGCTCCCGGATCCATTCGACGGCAACCCAGGCAATCGTTGCGAAAGAGGCTGCCACGTCGGTATTAAGAAAAGCGGTTGAGGTAATAAAGTCTACAGCGACTTCACTTCCGGCATTGAATCCGTACCAGCCAAACCAGAGCAGGCCGCTTCCGATGGCCACCAGCGGTATGCTGTTAGGGGTGGAGTTCTTATCAGTCCTTGCACCGATATAAAATACCGACGCCAGTGCTGCAAATCCGGCGGTGGCGTGCACCACGATACCTCCTGCAAAGTCGATCACTCCCCACTGTGCCAGCAGGCCGCCGCCCCAGATCATGTGCACAAATGGATAATAGACCAGGATCTGCCATACGGTGAGGAAGATCATGTAGGATTTGAATGTGACGCGGTTAACAAAAGCGCCCGTGATCAAAGCCGGGGTGATGATGGCAAACATCATCTGGTAAGCAATGAAAACAACTTCGGGTATCTTCCCGTTGCTGTACATCGAGTTGATGCCTACGCCATTCAGGAAGGCTTTGTCGAAATTGCCCAGGATTGCCCCTTCTCCTCCGCTGAAACAAAGCGAGTAGCCGAAGACGAACCACAAAACGGTCGTCCAGCCCAGCGAAAAGAAACTTTGGATCATGATGGCGAGGATGTTCCTTTTGGTGGCCAGTCCGCCATAAAAGAATGCAAGTCCGGGTGTCATCAGCATGACAAGGCTGCATGCGAGCAGCATGAAACCGGTTGAACCAGTGTCAATCATAAAAAAAACGTTTTAAGGATTGGATTATCAGAGAGAGATGCCGAAGACGAGAAAGATATTTTCGGCCTGTGGATTCGTGATCAGTGAGGCACTTACCGGGAGAGAGAAGGTTTCTGTTATCCTGATCTCACGGCTGGCGGTGATTCCCAGATTGATTACACCCGGACCGCTGCCGTAATAGCCCGTTTCGCCTGTATCGGTTTTGGTTGGGGTGAATCCCAGAAAAGCATTGCATTCGGTTCCGGAAACAGAGAAGTCGTAACCCAGCTCGAGATAGGTCGAGTAACGAAGATCCCCGTTTGCTTTCGTTGCATCCGCACCATAAACATTGGTTGCGACCAGCAGGCTGAACGGGAGCTTATCAGTCCCCGTAAATGTGGCGGAAAGCTCAACCAGATGACCTGTTTCGTCCTTTTTGAAATTGAAATATCTGTTAGGTACCGTATCCTCATTCGGCAGGAAGTAATCGGTGGCCGTAAGGGTGACCCGGTCAGCAATCGTGTAAGAAGCATAGAGGTCGACTTCCTGATGGGAAATTGAAGGATTTACGGAATATGCGCCCCAGGCTCCCAGCGCAAAATTGCCGGCGGCCAGCTCAAGGTTCGGCTGAATGCTGGGGGAACTCCCGCCCAGGTTCAGGCCTCTCCAGATATAGCGGCTCATTATATCGGCTGAAGCATCGAAACTGATCCTGCGGGTTTCTTCCTGAGCGCTCAGGACAAGTGAGGCCGAACAGAACAAGAGAAGGAGAACAGAGGTGTTTAGCCAGGTAACGGTAGATTTCATCTCAATCGGATTGGTTGCCCCGCAAAATTTGCAGTTTACAGATGCACTGGCAATAGAGATATCAGGAATTTTTCATTGCAGGATTTACGTAGTTTTTCTTCCGGTTTTATGCAGAAAAATGCAGCCTGCTTCAAATTTCGATCAGTTTCTGCCGGATGGCGAATTTAACCAATTCGGCGGTAGTATGGAGATCAAGTTTCTGCATGATATGACTTTTATGCGATTCTACGGTCCGGACGCTGATGAAGAGTTTATCTGCAATATCCTGATGCGTGATGCCGTCGGCGATCATGGTCAGGATGGCTACCTCGCGCTTTGTCAGTTCATGGAGCGATTGAAGGCTGGTTTGATTGGATTTGGCCTTTTTCACATAACCCGAGAGCATGATCTCGCTGATGACAGGGCTGAAGAAATCCTCTCCTTTTGCCAATGCCCTGATCGCTGCCGATAATTCTTCCTTGCTGGTGTTTTTGGGCAGGTATCCGGATGCTCCCTGGGCAATGGCTTTAAAAATATACTCTTCGCCGGTGTACATCGACAGGATCAGCACCCGGGTGCCGGGATGTTCCGACCGGATATACCGGCAGAGTTCCAGTCCGGAGCTATCGGGTAATTCGATGTCCAGAACCACCACATCGGCCCGGATGGAAGCCAGTAAGGACTTCAGTTCCGATCCGTTACCGGCCTGCCCGGCGATGCAGATGTCAGGATAAGCGGCCAGCATGGAGATCAGGCCGTTCCTCACAACCAGATGATCATCGGTCAGGATGACTGATATTGCTTTTGCGTTCATTTACTGAAGGGTAGTTGAATTTCGATTGTGGTACCATTATCCGGTACGGATTGGAAAGAGATGGTGCCATGAAGAAGTTCCACGCGCTCTCTCATGGTATGCAGGCCGTTGCCGGGGCAGGCCCTTCCCGTATCAAATCCTTTACCGTTGTCGGAAATGCTGATAAAGACATGGTCCCGGGTTTGGGCAAGTTCAACGGATGCTGAGGTGGCTTCGGCGTGCTTTATGCAGTTGTTGAGCGCTTCCTGAACTATCCGGAACAGGTAAGTTTTGGTCTTCCTGTTCATCGGTTCGAAATTTCCTGTAGCATCAAAGCGGACCTCTATCTTTCCATATTTTGAAACTTCCTTGCAGAGTTGCCTCAGCGCCGGTTCCAGTCCAAACTGATTCAGTTGGGCCGGCATCAGCGCGTTGGATATTCTTCTGACCTCTTCTACCAGCTGGTCGGCACATTCCTTGAGTTCCCTTACTGCCAGATCTGCCTTATCGCCTGCATCCAGCGCTTCGAGCCGGAGTTTCTGTGCAATCAGTGATTGCCCCAGGCCATCGTGCAGTTCCCTCGACAACCGCTGCCGTTCTATATCCTGCCCGTCGAAGGCAGCCCGCATCCTCAGGTTTTTTTCTTTTTCGAGCAGCAGCTCTTTTTCACGGAGTTGTTCATTCATGTGATTAAAAGCCTGAGCCAGTTCGCCGATCTCATCATTGCGGTCGACATCCACCCGCCCGACCGGGTTACCGTTTGCCAGCTCCAGCGCTGCAGTTCGCAGTTGAATGATGGGGCGGGTGATCCTCTTTGCAAAGAACCAGGTGGCAAGCAGGACGATCACGGCTATGAAGACGGTAATGAAGATCACGTTGTTGCGGATCGTATAAATGGGGATCATTGCCTCGCCGAGATCGATTTCGGCTATCAGCACCCAGTCGGGGAGAGGGGCCGGCAGTGAAGCAAAGGAACCCAGAACGGGCACTCCGCGGTAATCATTCAGGAGCCAGGTTCCTTCCTGCCCGCTGAACGCCAGCCTGGCCGTTGCGGTGTTGATGCTGCAACGAAGGATCGCATCCGGCCGGAACCGGGAATCTGTTCGCAACAATCGATCTCTGCCTGCAAGGTAGGCTTCTCCCGAGTAACCCAAACCGCTCAGCGGGCTGCGGTCGGCCACCAGCGATGCTATGGTCTCACTGCTGAGCGCTATTGCCAGGTAAGCCGGTTGTGGTCTGTCCTCTATCCGGGTCAGGATATACTGAACCCAGCCGGCGCCCGACAACTTTTTCATGTAGTCGGTAATGACCAGGTCTTCTTTCCCTGCCTTGCTAATGACGGAGTCAGGATCAAATCTGGGATCGCAGGGGATCAGCTTTCCTCCGGGATCCAGCAGGAATGTCCGGTTTCCGGTGATAAAGAATAGTTGATCTTCCGGCCTGATCTGCCTTAAAAGCATTTTGACCGGAAAATCCGTTTCACTGATACCGGCTGAAGCTGCCTGGTTTTTCGGGATTATGTGCTTGTATTTCAGGCTTTCGGCCAACGATTTGACCAGCCTGATCTCTCCCGAATAGAACTGCTCGATCTGCTTTTTCTTCAGGTATTTTACCGAAGCCAGCTGGTCGTAAGTCCTTTCCATTTGTGCCTGCCTTGCCGACCGGAAAGAATAATAACCCACAATGCCAATAGCTGTCAGATTGATCAGAATAAAATAGAGGATCAGTTTCTCGGTGAGTGGTTTTCGTGACATGAACGGCAGGACTATCAGCCGGTAAATGTAAGGCAAAAGGATTTCAGACCAATCTGTATATTATTCTCCAAGGTTAATGATGCGAAAGCTTCTTTGACCGGTTCCATCGGTATGGATACTTCCGATGTATACGCCGGCCTTTGCCAGCCTTATCTCTGATTCCCGGGAGTCGATCACTGCCTTTCCGTTGACAATCCTGAAATGTACATCCCTGACAGCCTGTCGCCCGCTGAGATCAGATACAGAGAGTGTCCCTTCGTTTCCCGAAAGAGACCCCAGTTGTACGACAAATGCTCCTCTGCAGGGATTGGGAAATACTTTGAGGTCAGCATTATCAGCCATGATCTTCATTCCTGCCGAGGGGCAACGGTATACTGCTTTCCAGCCTTCGGCGCGACTGTTCCCGGATTTGAAATGCAGGGAGAATGAATTGTGTGAAGGCTGGAGCAGGGGAGGAAGAAGCGTCCCGGTGAACGAACCGAGCAGGACATTGTCGGAAGGTTTCCCGTCAAATACCCATAGCGTATCGCCGTTTGCCAGTCCGAATTCCAGGAATTCAAGCTGCAATTCCTGACTCTCTTCGATTCGGACGGTTTGCCACCAGTCTTCGCCGGTGAAATAGTCGAAAGCCCCTCCTCCGCTGTCATACAGGGTGTCGGAGCACAAGGGGGAGCTGCAATCCGAGAACTTGTCCCTGATCAGGTCCCAGAGTTCAGTGTAGCCGTTATCATAGCCTAAAGCCCAGATGCCGGTCCCGGCGATGCCACTCCTGATCGCGAGTTCATATTTGTCGCCCAGGCTTCGGACGTTGTCGATGAAGCAATGGTTCCACCCGTCAATTTTGAAACTATAGTAGGGAGAGAGGCTGTTTGGCTCCAGCATCAGCCTGGAAGGAGAATAGGTATAGGTATCCTTCCTGACGGCACGGTAGGTGAGGGCAGTCCCGCTGCCGGTGGTGCTGGAGGGAGCCAGCTGGTTCTCCACAGGCCAGGTCCTGCCGTAATAAGGTAATCCCAGGACCAGCTTTTGTGCAGGAGCGCCCTCACTGAGGTACCATGCCAGAGTCCTTGAAACGGAATAAGGATAATCGCCGGTCATAGGGTAGAGGCCTGATACCGGTCCCGCAACGCTGCTGCCGTTCCGGTAATAATCATAGCCCATGATCATGAAGAAGTCAAGATGCTCCGAAAGCAGCGGGATGTCCAACAGCCCGTCCCAGTCGACAGCCGGCGAAGCGATGCTCACCAGCGTGCCGGGAAGAGCCGCGTGCAGGCTATCGGCAAACGCTGCAATATATGAGTTGTATGCCTCTGCCAGTGAACCCGGTACTGCCTCAAAATCAAGGTTGACGCCCGATGCGCCCCGCTGGCTCAACAGGTCGATGGTATTGTTGATCAGGTTCTGCCGTGCCTGCGCATTGTTGAAAAAGGCTGAATGGCTGCCGAACAGGGTGATGCACAAATGCACGCGGGTTCCATGGCTTAGGGCCGTGTCGATCACGGGATTGGTCTCCCAGCTGTTGGTGCTGAGGGCATTGCCGGTGGAAGGATCGACCTCATAGGAAAAATAACAAAGGTCGCTCAGCAGGTTCCAGCGGTAATTCTGCCAGACATTTCCCACCCAGTACGGATGGTAACCGAAGACCATGCTGTTGAGCCTGCAACTGTCGTCGGTCTTCACCGGCGCCCTGCTTTCATCCTGAATTTCTGCAAAACCTGCATGACTGAGGCTCTGCTCCCGGTGGACAGATACCTGTGCCGGGCCGGACAGGCTTAGGAGTAACAGGATGCCCGGTAAACAGGAGCGAAGATTGGTGGTCAGGCTGGTCAATTCCGTTTGATGTTCATTTCATTGATAAGCCTGCCGGCGCCGGCAAACTTATCGATCACAAAGAGGCAATAGCGGATGTCGAGGGTTATATTCCTGCATTGATCCGGGTCATACATCAGGTCGCTCATCGTTCCTTCCCAGCAGCGGTCGAAATTGATCCCGATCAGTTCGCCGTCGGCATTGAGTACCGGGCTGCCGGAATTGCCTCCCGTGGTGTGATTAGAAGCGATAAATCCCACATGCATTCTTCCATCTGCATCGGCATACGGACCATAATCCTTGTTTTCATAAAGATTCATAAGCTTCGGATGCACATCATAGTCGTAGATGTCAGGATTGTTTTTCTCGATGATTCCGTCTAGCGTGGTGAACCAGTTGTAATCGACTGCGTTGGCAGGTGAATAGTCATCCACCTTTCCATATGCAACCCTGAGTGTGGAGTTGGCATCGGGGTAGAATTGCCTTTCGGGCTGCATTTCCATCTGCGCCTTCATGTAAATCCTTTGCAGGCTGTCGGACAGGGAATAGTAGTTATTCATGGCGGGCGCAAGTTGTTCCTGCAGCATGGCGTAAAGCGAAGCGGCAATCCGGTAGGCCGGATCTTTCTCTATCTTCTTACTTCGTCCCTTGCTGAAGCCATCTAACAGGTCCTTTAGTTTCTCCGGGTTACAGAACATGCTTTGGTCGAAAACATCATCGGCCCAGGCCCCGTAATCTCCGCCATGCCTGCGGATCTGCTCCGTAATGCCGGCAGGGATGAACGATGCATCACATTTCTCACCGTAGGTGCGCATAATTGCCGCGAAAATTTTCCGGTCAACACCTGCATCGTAATTTTTGAAATAGCCGTCGATGCCGGCTTTCAGCTTCCCGGCGGTTTTGGCGATCTCCTCAGCGGACACAGCAGGATCCTTGCATTGATTCACCAGGGTTGAAAATCCGTAAGCATAGCGGATCAGCTCAATGCTCAGCGGTCCCTCGCCGAGGTATGTGTAAGCCCGGTGATAAGGTTTAAAGTCTTCACAGGCCTTGATATAAGAAGGAAGCAGGTTTCCGTATGCCGACCTCCTGGCAGCATCTGCATTCACCCATGCAACGAAGGACGCTTCAAAGGCCTGCTTTTGCTCCATGCCATTCAGGCGTTTTATCCCGCGGCTTTCGCCGATCATCTTTTTCCAGAAGTTGGCAATGCCGGCAGCTTTGGCAGAGTACTGGATCCGGATCAGCTTGTCGGATTCCATGGCCCGGTCAATGATCTCCAACCGCTGACCACGCAGTCCGATAGCGATTGGATTGCGCTGGTTTACGGCCAGGTCGACTGCACAGGAAGGCAGGTACTCCTGTGTGCTTCCGGGGAAACCGTAAACGAAGGTGAAATCATTCTCTTTTACGCCTTTCAGCGAGATGGTGAACGACTTCCGGGGCTGGTAAGGGACATTGTCTTTGGAGTAATCGGCGGGTTTGTTATCCTTTCCTGCATAGATCCTGAAAATGGAGAAGTCACCCGTATGCCTCGGCCACATCCAGTTGTCGGTGTCGCCGCCGAATTTTCCGATGCTTGAAGGGGGCGCGCCAACCAGCCTCACATCCGTAAAGGTCTCAGTAATGAAAAGATAATACTGGTTTCCGTTGTAGAACGACCTGACAGAACCCTTGTAGGTTGTATTCCTGACAGCGTCGGAAACAACCTTCTCCGAATTCTTTTTAAGAACTGCATTCCGTTCGTTCTCAGTCATACCGGGAAGAACTCCGGAAAGCATGTCATTTGTCACCTCCTGCATGCTGATCAGGAACGTAACGCTCAGTCCGGGATTGGGAAGTTCTTCCGAAAGCGACTGAGCCCAGAACCCGTCGGTCAGGTAATCGTGCTCCAGGGAGCTGTGCCGCTGGATATTGCTGTATCCGCAGTGATGGTTGGTCAGGATAAGTCCCTGATCCGAAACCACTTCCGCAGTGCAACCGCCTCCGAAGAGAACAACAGCATCTTTCAGACTTGAATGGTTAATGCTGTATATGTCATCAGCCGTGATCCGCATGCCCATATCGTGCATTTCCTTTTCGTTGAGCTGGCTGAGAAGCAGCGGAAGCCACATGCCTTCACCGGCATACGAAAATGGAATAGCCAGCAGAATTGCCATAAGAAGAGTACAGGTCGTTTTTGCCATAGTGCTTTATGGTAAGATGATGGATATGATAAGTAAGTTAGATTCAGGCTGATGGCTATTATTTCACAGCGATGGTCTCTATTTCAACCAAAGCGCCGAGCGGCAGCCTGACTACTCCATAGGCAGCCCTGGCCGGACTTGCTTCCGGGTAATATTTACCATAAACGGCATTCATACCGGAGAAATCGTCCATGGTGCTCAGCAAACAGGTCGATTTAACCACATCGGCAAAGGTATAACCGGCTGCTTCAAGGATGGCGCCGATATTTTTCATGACCTGCTCGGTCTGTTCCGTGATGCCTCCTTCCACAATCTTGCCGGTGGCCGGATCGATGGGAACCTGTCCTGAAATGAATAACATTCCGTTGCAACTGATTGCCTGACTGTATGGCCCTATCGCTTTAGGCGCCATATCGGTATAAATTACTTCTTTCATGTTAAGAATTTGTTTAAAAGATCAGATCCGCCAGCTGGCGGACGTCATGATCAGTTATTAATATCATTCCGGGTAGTTCGCGTCATTTTCGGGACGGGATGGCTGTTACTTTATTGCGACCCGGTTTTTATGAATGAATTGAATTTACAGTGGTCTCATTCGGTTAAGATGTGTCAGTCGGGGAATACATCCCGTTGACGCCTTGACACCCCGGAATTCATAACGGAATTGGATGTATCAGGGCGTCATCAAAAGTAAAAAAAATCACTGTTGTCCGGTAAATACTGGCCCGAGTTGCATAAATCATAGGGAGTCAGATTACTAAGCCCATCTCCTTCAGAGCCTGTCCCGATTCATCGGGAAGAGGGGTTGGGGTGAGGCGGAACCTGATTGTCAATAACTTAATTGTGCTTTCCGGACAATAGTGAAAAAAATAGAAGGATCTGCCAGTGTCAGCTGATTTTTACGGTTGTTTCCGGCCGGGGCATTATTCACTCAGGACCGGATAGTTGCACAAGGAATGGGTAATCAGTCGCAGGGAAAGTAGTTCAGCCCCTGAAATTGCATTTGATAAGTTTATGGCTGAAAAATGAGGAAAACCGACACAAATGTCGTATATTTACTTAATCTGGTACATTTTGTTGTCGATATGGAAGGTCAAACGAAAGCTGATGCAAGCCTGGCGTCATTCAATGGCGTATTTTCACTAGAGTATATTTTTCCGGAACTGGGCATGTTGTACCTCGATAAACAGAGGAAGGTGCTGCATTACAGTGATCATTTCGGCCGGTGGACGAAAGATGCAACCGGATTCCCTGACACAAACCTTCTGGGGCGGGAAGAAAACAAATGGCTGAGTGACTATGTTTCGGGCATCAAGGAAGAGGAATGCTTTATCTGTGAGGGGATCCTTCACCTGGCAAAAGGACAGCCACCAATGAATGTTACCGTTTGTATCATTGCCCTCCATACACGGATTACCGGTAAAATATCACACATCTGCCTGGTCAGGAACAATGAAGGCAATGCATCCCGGAAATTTATTGAAAGGCTGGATGTGGAAAGCCTGCGCATCATTGCCGAAAATAGCCTGGATGCAATTTCACTGCACGCGTTAAACGGAGATTTCATCTATGTATCGCCTTCTGTCGTGAATCTTCATGGTTATACCAGTGAAGAGCTGGCCGAGCTGGGAGCTTATCACGCAGTTTATCCTGACGACCTGCCGGTGATCCGGGATGTGATTGAGAAGATACTGAAGAATACCTCCTCGGTGAAATCCAGGTACAGGATGGTGCACAAGCAGGGGCATGTCATCTGGGTTGAAAGCGTATGTCAGTGCATCCGGAATCCTCAGGGAGAGCCGTTCAGGATTTCCGTCATCACAAGGGATATCTCTGTCTCCAGGATGCTGGAAGAGAGCCTACGGCAGAATGAGGAAAAATACCGCATCCTTGTCAAGAACCTGCCGGCCGGGGTATTGTTGATGAACGCCCGTGGTGAAATACTGGAAGTCAACCAGGCTTTGCTGGATATCCTGGGCTCGCCGGGAGAAGAGTCAACCAAACAGATCAATCTTTTTGAATTCGAGAACCTGGTCGAAGCCGGCATCAGCGGGAACCTCCAAAAGTGTATTTCGGAGAGAAAAGTTGTTTCGGGGGAAACAGAATACAGCAGCAAATGGGGGAAGAAGAGTTATCTGATGTACAGTGCAGTTCCTGTTACCGGAAGCGATGGCCAGGTTCACCAGGTCATTTGCACGGTGAAGGATATTTCCCGGATAAAAAGGGCAGAGGATAAGGGCAGGCAGCAGATCGATTTTCTGAATATCGTGATCAATACGATGCAGGAGCCTTTCTTCGTGAAAGATGAGAATCACCGCTGGATCATGCTGAACGATGCTGCTGTAAAGATGATGGGTGAGCCCAGGGAATCGCTGCTGGGGAAATCCGACTACGAATTGTATCCGAAGGAGCAGGCGGATGTATTCTGGGCTAATGACAATTATGTGATGGAGAATGGCTCCCTGACAAACGAGGAATTGATCAGGTGGAGCGACGGGACCATCCGGACGATCGTAACCAGTAAAAGGCTCTTTAATGAAAGGAGCACCGGCAGGAAATATATCGTCGGCACCATCCATGATATAACCGATCTCAAACAAACAGAAGCAAGGCTGCGGCAAAGCGAATATAAATACCATGAGTTGTTCGACAATGCCAGTGATTATATCTTTACGGTCAGCCTGGATGGAAAATTCACCGATGCAAACCAGGCAATGCTCAAAAGGCTTGGGGTTTCGATAAAAGAGATTGAGAAGTTTTCTATCTCTGATTTTATCAAGCCCGAAATGCTGGCAGAATCAACGCATTACCACGAGGAATTGATAAGGAGCGGAGCGATTTCTTCTATCGAGATTGAAACGCCAGGCAAAATCGGTAAACCGGAGGTGCTGGAGATCAGTCTGAGACTTATATATGAAAACGACCGTCCGGTGGGTATTCAGGGCATCGCAAGGGATATCAGCATAAAGAGGCAGGCAAGCCTCCATCTGGAAAAAATCAACCAGGAACTTCAGGAACTCAATGCTGCAAAAGATAAGTTCTATTCTATCATTGCCCATGACCTCAAAAATCCCTTCAACAGCCTGATCGGATTCTCGGAACTGCTGTACGATGAGTTCGACGAACTGTCGAGGGAGGAGATGCACGATTATGTCGGGATCATCCGGAATACAGCCAAAAATTCCCTTATCCTGCTCGAAAACCTGCTTGCATGGTCAAGACTGCAAACCGGAAGGATGGTGTATGACCCCGTAAGACTGAATCTTGCAAACGAGGTGGATGCAACCATCACGGTGCTGTACAGCCTTTCGTACCGGAAGAAAATCCATATTGAAAATAATGTGGATCGATCTGTTTTCGTAACTGCTGACCATAACATGCTGCTGACCATTCTTCATAACCTGCTGATGAATGCCATTAAGTTCACCCCGCATGAAGGCAGCATCACTGTGTGCTCGGAAATCGTTCAGGAAGGATCATCGGATCGTGTAGAGGTTTCGGTTACCGACACGGGTATCGGCATCAGCATGGAGGACCAGACAAGGCTGTTTTCCCTGGCAAAGCCGTTCACCATGCCGGGAACGGATAAGGAAACAGGAACGGGTCTCGGGTTGTTACTGACCAGGGAAATGATCGAAAAGCATGGCGGCAGGCTTAAGATTGAAAGCATACAAAATCAGGGATCTACTTTTTCATTCACGCTGACCCGGGTTGTCCCATAACCGGAAGTAAAGTATGAAAATGAAGTTCCAATACGGGATTTCCTCTGGCAGAAATAATTGAGAGAGGATGGCGTATTTTTGTTTTTAATGAAAAAAATTCTTATATTGCATTTCAATTAAAAATGTTCTTAATGATCGACTGATAAGCTACTTCCCTGAATTAAAAAACTATAATTTAGAATTGATGTAAATAGCGCAAAGCCGTTTTCAGATGGTTGGCATGTATTTTGCTTACCTGGCGGTACTTAAAAAAACTTGGATAAACTATTACTGATACAAACCAGATTTGTATCTTTATTAATCCAACAGGGATTATGCACACTCAGAGTGAGGAGAAGAATTCTGAAAGCATGAATATCCCTAACTCAGCCGACTTTGTCGGAGAGGGGATATTACTTTCAAATGATACCTGGAAGCATGTTATGGATGCTTCGAAGGATTATTATGCTTTCATCTCCCGCGACTTCAAGGTGCTTCGGATCAACAAGGCCATGGCCGGATTGCTGGGTGGCGAACCGCAAAACTTTGTCGGTAAAAATTGCTTTGAAGTCTTCAACGATAAGCAGGCCCCCTGTGTAGATTGTCCCATTCTGAAAATCAACGGGAGTCAGTCGGTTCAGGCTTCAGAAATAGAAAGTGAAATATTCGGCAGGACCTTTCACAAGGCGATTCCTCAGTATACGACCGACGGCAGTCTGACAGGCTGTCTTCATATAGTTGAATCCCTGAACAATAAGCCGCCTCAGGTAACGTCCGTAAAAGATAACGAAGCCGGTTCTCCCATGGAGTCGCTGGTAAATGCGATCCCTGATCCGGCGGTTTTATGCGATATGACAGGGCTGGTGCTGGTTGCATCCCAGGAATTCGTTAACATAACCGGGCTTAAGGATCCGGCCGCACTGAAAGGGACCAATTTTATCTCATTCTTTACGCATGAGAATATCGACAAGGCACTGATCGGCTTTAACGGAATCAGTTTCGGAACACTGGAAAGATTCAGCGGCAGGTTCCTGATCCGTCGTGCAGGGAACGACCCGTTGCATGTTGAAGTTTCCATGAATCCGTTCAGGAAAGCCGGCGGATCGGCATCGGGGATATTACTCACCTTCCACGATGTTTCGGGGCAGGTGGACCTGAAAGAGATGGCCGAAAAGAACCAGATCAGGCTAAGCCGTTTCAACCGTACATTCATGGGGTTCTCTTCCGAACCCGCACTCAATATCAACAGGCTTGTTGTGTTTCTCGGTGAAATGCTGGGCGCATCAAGCTGCATCTACAGCAAGTACGAAGAAGGTACTCCTGCTCCTTTCGTTACCTGGAACTCCCCTTATCTGCTTGATTTTTCTCCGGAACGCATCAACTCCATTGTTCATGAACAGTTCCTGCGACAGCCCGGCGACCAGATCTTGCTGCTGAAACCTCAGCTGGCAGGCTATTTCGCTGTCAATCCGGAGCTCCAGGACCGGTATGGGATCAAGTCGATACTCGGTCTTCTGGTCCGGACAGGAGACAAGATACTGGGGCAGGTATCTCTTGCCTTTACTTACCATTACCAGTTCCGGAGTGAGGATAAGGAGTTTTGTTCCATGGTGATTTCGGCCCTGGCTCTCGAGAGTTCCCGGATGGCTGTTTCTCACGAAACGGTGGTGTCGGATATGAATTACCGTGAACAGTTCGATTTCATTACCGATGCTATCTTTATTCTGGATGCTGACGGAAAGATCATCGATGAGAACAGTGGCGCTACCCGCATGTTTGGCTTTACAAAGGAAGAGATGACCGGTCGCACCCTCGACAGGCTGTCAGGCCCCGGCAACAAGGATCCGGAAATCATGATGAAGGCTATCGGGAGTGCTTTCCAGGGTGAGAGCAGGGAACTTGAATGGTGGGGTATTAAATCGGGGGGTGATTCCTTTCCGGTTGATTTCGTGCTGAACAGAGGACGTTTCTTTGGCCGCGATGTGGTCATTGCCATCGGTCGTGATATCACGGAACGGAAACAGGCTGAAGACAAGCTCCTTGAGTACAACCTTGAACTTAAGGAAACCAACCAGAGCAAGGATAAGTTTTTCAGCATCCTTGCCCATGATCTGAAAAACCCGTTCGGAGGCCTTCTGGGATTCATTGACCTTCTCTATGAAGACATCGATGAACTGAGTACCGATCAGGTGAAAGAATACCTGCAGAATATCCGCACTGCATCTTACCATACCTATTCACTCCTCGAGAACCTGCTTGAATGGTCGCGTATCCAGACAGGCAAGGTGCAGTTCAGGCCGTCCAGATTCGATCTGAGCGAAGAGATCAATTCGGTGCTGACAGTCCTGGAATCGAATGCGATCCGGAAGAATATCCGGCTCATCAACGAAGTGCCATCCGGCATTGAGGCTGAAGCTGACCGGAATATGATCCGCAGCATCATCCAGAACCTGACCACCAATGCGATCAAATTCTCCAACTCTAACAGCAATGTGACCATCCACGGGAAGTACACGATCGCCCCTGGAAAGACGAATGATTCGGAAGGTATCTCAAAGCCGCGCCGATGGTTCGAAGTAAGTGTCACCGACCTGGGAATCGGCATTCCGGAAGAAATCATGCCGAAGCTTTTCCGTCTCGACGGGCAGTTTTCCATGTCGGGCACAGCCAATGAACCGGGAACGGGGCTTGGACTGATCCTCTGCAAGGAGATGGTTGAAAAGAACGGTGGCCGCATCCGGGTTGAAAGTAATGCCGACAAAGGCTCCACTTTCTCATTTACCCTGCCTCTTTCTGAATGAACCTGAAACAGTGCATTGACACTCGTGTGGTTTCACAACTGAACCTGGTTTCGCTGCATTCCCGGTTAAACTTCCATGATTTCATTAAACCATTTAAGGCTTTCCTTGTTAATCCTGTTTAGGAAGAACTTTTAATGGAGTGATAAAGATACAATATGCAAAAAGGAACGATCAATGGAGCATCAGACGACCTGAACGGTAAGGCTGTCGGGGCTCAGGACGGACTTAACTCCAAAAAGCTTCCTGATTCAGTATGGGAAGCAATCTTTGATTCCATACCTGATCTGGTAACCGTGATCGACAAGGACTGCAGGATCGTCAGGATGAACAAGGCGATGGCGGAGAGGCTTGGCGGCTCGGAAGAAGCCTTTATTGGCCGGGCCTGTTACGAAACCATTCATGGTCTTTACCATCCTCACGAGGGCTGTCCGCATGTGAAACTGCTGAACGACGGTCTGGGCCATTCAGAGGAAATGTATGAACCTCTGCTCAAAGGTGTGTTCATGGTTACCACCACCCCTGTTTATAATCCTGACGGGACCATACTGGGAAGTGTACATGTTGCCCGGGATATAACATCCAGGAAACAGATGGAAGTTAACCTGCAGAAATACAACCTGGAACTGGAAGAGCTGAATGCCAGTAAAGATAAGTTCTTCAGCGTGATCGCACATGATCTGAAGAGTCCATTCCAGGGATTGCTCGGATTTACCGATCTCCTGCTCGAAGATTTTGATATCCTTCAAAAAGAGGATATCCATAAATACCTGCTGAACATCCGGAATGCATCCTACAACACATACGGACTGCTTGAGAACCTGCTGGAATGGTCCAGGATCCAGTCGGGAAGGATACAGTACAATCCCGTTATTTTCAGCCTTTCGGACGAGATAGCCGGAGTGCTGGAGATCCTCAGCAGCAATGCCATCCGGAAGGGGATAAGCCTCGTCAACAAGAGCGGGGAAGGTCTCCGGGTATCAGCAGATCAGCATATGGTTCACTCCGTTCTTCAGAACCTGGTATCCAATGCCATCAAATTCTCTCATGCCCGGAGCCAGGTTATTATTTCGACGGAAATTATTGAAGATCAGCCTGAAAAGGACGATGTGGGCGGAATGGCCCGGCAGTTCATACGGGTCCATGTGACTGACGAAGGAATCGGCATTCCCCAGGAAGCCCAGCAGCGGCTATTCAGCCTTACCGATCATTACTCCATCAACGGCACTGCCAATGAACCCGGAACAGGTCTGGGGCTGATACTCTCAAAAGAGATGGTTGAACGCCAGGGAGGAGAACTCACCCTTCAAAGCACACCCGGGGCAGGGTCGGTGTTTTCATTCACTCTGCCCATGGCACCTTGAAATTGAGAAACTGTCTGAAATTCACAAAATGGCTAATGAATGACGAATATCGATTAGCGAGTATCGAAAGTCGAAGTTTTAAATTCCTGATAATGAATAATATCACTTCATTATTCATCATTCGCTAATCATTATTCATTATTTCTGAATATCCAGTGTCGATCAGCGAATGAAAGAGGCGGTGCAACTGTCCCGCTTTCTTAAAGGGGGTGTCCGCCTGAGGCGGACAGGGGATTTGTTATCAGTAACCGGAAATCCCCCTTGATCCCCCTTTTTCAAAGGGGGGCTGTCTTCCTGCCTTTGAATTCCTGAGGATATTATATTTTCCTGAAAGTCTTTAAAGGTTATCCCGGAAGTCTTTCTTCTTTGTCAGTTTCAGATCCTGGAGGATTCCGGGTTTGACACTGATCTGGAAGTTCCAGCTTTTCTGGAATCCGTAAGGGATCCAGTTGAACCTCATTTCCCAGCAGTGGAGGTCGCGATAAATGGTGAACTGGGTGAAGGAGAAATCCTTGTTTTCGAAGTCATATCCCGACCGGCCCGAGAACTTCCATTTAGAAGTGATACTCAGGTCGCCGGAGAACGACAGTGTCTGCACAATCTTGCGTTGCCGCACGCCGGTAACAAGGTTCACGGAGTTATACCGGAAGGTGTAATCGAAACGAAGGCTCCATGGATTGTTCCAGTCGATGAACATCTCCGGGGCATTCTGGATCTCCTCGACTTCTTCCCGGCTCGCCGTCGGGGGAGGTGCAGCCTTGGCTTTGGCGGATTTCGATTTCAGATCATAACCCATACTCAGGTTCCAGCTCGCATTCTGAAAACGGAAAAACTTACCGCTCTTATTCCATTCATATACGTTGTAAGGTATGCCGTCGGAATCCATGGCATAGGGCGAAAACGAGCTGGCATAGTTGATCTGTATTTTTTTGAAAAGGGTCGTGCGGGCTGTTACACCCAGATTCGACCAGCGGAGGGTATCTTTGGCCAGGTCGTATGAAGTATTCAACGACAGGTTATCGATCAGCATAACCTTTTTCATGCCTGTCACCGTGTCCTTTTTCGACCGGACCTTCATTTCCAGGTTGTTGGAAAGGGAGAAGTTCACGGCGCCTGATCTGCCCCTGCCGGGGTAGCCGTAAGGCGACTTCAGGTACTTGCTGTCGCCGAACACCGAATAGGTTTGCGTATGCCCGGCAGCATCTATTTGTACAGTTTTGTAGTATCCCAGCTTGTTATCACCGAAATCAGGCTGGTAGGAAAATCCGACCGAAGGCCTGACAACGTGCCGGATTGCTCTGACAGGGCCTTTACGCAATTGCACCATGCCATAGATAGTCGTTCCGATCGAAGAACTGTAGCTGTAATCCCTGGCGGCTGCAAAACCGGGGATGGTGTCAACCCTGAGGTGAGGGGCCACCAGTTCGCCGTTTTCCATGATGGTGTCATTGATCCAGGCTTTCTTTATCGTCTTGGTGTACCATCGTTCCGTATAGTTGATCCCATGCGACCAGGTAAAATACTTCAGTATCTTGAAGGAACCGCTTACGGGAATGGTATGCTTCATGCCGGATACGAACTGGTCCAGCGCCTCAGGCTTAAACAGCAGGGAGTCGGGGGTCGTGATCTCGTTCTTCATCACCATGTTGTAAGTAACGCTGATGGATTCATACCATCTCGCCTTACCGGTTTGAACCTTCCGTTTAAACGGATAGAAACGGTTCAGTCCGAAAGAGATATCAGGAAGGCTTACCGTTACATCCCGTGTGGTGGTATTCTGATAATGACGGGCGCTGGCCACAAGGTTGGCATTCTGCCCGATTTTCATATCGTATGAGATACTCGAAGAAAACGTATTGGTTAGATAATCGTTGATGGTTGTCGGGTTATAGGTATTGTATTTACTGGTCCCCGCCTGCACGCTTGCAGAAAACCTTCCGTTTGGTCTGGCCTTGGCATCCTGCTGGTGCGACCAGGTGACAAAAAAGTCCTTGTTGTTCTGATAACCGGTGGTGCCTTTTATTCCCAGGATATTGGTAGCATACTTCAAGCTGAAACTACCTGAGTACTTGTACCTTTTCTTATACGTTACAGTCGGCTTAACTGCCCAGCTTCCCCTGGAAAAGATGTCGCCGATCAGTTTAAGGTCAAGATGGTCGCTGATTCCTAAGTAATAACCTCCATCGGTGAGGTAGAATCCGCGATTGGCTTCCTCGCCGTATTTAGGGATGATAAGGCCTGAACTACGTCCTTTTTTATTGGGGAACAGGCCGAACGGCAGGGCCAGCGGCAACGGGATGCCTTCAATATTCAGATATGCAGGGCCTGTAACGATCTTGTCTCCCGGAATGACCTTGGCACGTGTGTAATTGATCGCAAAGTGCGGATGATCCAGATTGCAGGTGGTAAACAGGCCACTGCCTGTTTCACTCACGTTGTTATCCAGCTTTTTTACCACGTTTGCCTGCAGGAAACCGCCACCCTCTTCTGTCTTGACATCCCGGATAAGACCTTTTCGCGTTGTGAAGTTATAAGCCAGTGTATTGGACCTGAATTTCAGGCTTCCCTGTGTGAAATCAGGTATGCCTATGGTCTTTCCGGTGGAGTCGGTTGCAGCATAGGCATTTACGATGCTGTTGTTGAAGTCGATAACGATTACCGCAGCATTGAGTGACAGATCCTGGTAGGCAATGCTGGCATTCCCGTACATATAAGCCTTCTTGTTCCGGATGTCAAAACTGATGGAATCGGCTGATTTATAGTCGATTTTGCCTTCAATTGTCACTTTTTTAGAAGCGGGAACTCCAACCTGAACCGTATCCGGTAATACTTTAACCGAATCCTGTGCGTTAAGAGGAAGCGTATCCGGTTCAATTACCTGAGCAATGGCCGGGGCCAGGGATGCCGCCATCAGGATCAGGGTTATCAACCATTGCTTTGTTTGTAACTTCAAAACCGGAAACGAAAAATGGAAGGTGAACTAGTTATTTTTGTCTTAATCACAAAAAAGTTGCAAAACGGCTGATCTTCAAGGGTATTGTAAGGCTCATTATTTCTAATGAATTTAATGACAGCACTTTGCAATCGATTGACAGATGGACCGGATCGGGTGCAAAGCTAATCAAAATCGTCGGATGTCGCTAAAACGAAAATCGCTTCCCTTTGGTATTCTCCTTTGCCTGTTATTAACAGGATTTATGATTCAGGCCCAGAAGGTAAACACCATTGTCCTGGATGCCGGTCACGGGGGGCATGACACGGGCGCGCTGGGCAGGCATTCAAGGGAGAAGGATATTACTCTGGCTATTGTATTAAAGCTGCGCGATTACATTCACCAGAACCTGGGTGATGTGAAGGTGATCCTGACGCGCGACAAGGATGAATTTATTGAGTTATACCGACGGGCCCAGATAGCAAACTCCAATAAGGCCGACCTTTTCATCTCGGTCCACTGCAATGCCAATCCGTCAACGGCACCTTATGGCTCCGAGACCTTTGTAATGGGGCTTCATAAGAGCACTGCGAACCTTGCCGTTGCCAAAGCCGAGAATGCTGCTATCCTGCTCGAGGACGATTATGTTGAACAATACGACGGATTTGACCCGAACTCGCCGGAAGGAACCATCTTCTTCAGCATGATGCAGAATGCCTTCCTCGACAATAGTCTGGATCTGGCAGGCAAGATACAGAAACAGTTCTCTGAAAAACTAAACCTTTATAACAGGGGGGTGAAACAGGCTGGTTTTCTGGTACTCTACAAAACTGCCATGCCCGGTGTCCTGGTAGAAACCGGATTCATCAGCAATGCCCGGGAAGAAAAGCTGCTGATGTCGGCCAAAGGACAGGATCAACTTGCACAGGCTATCTTCAAGGCGGTTGCGGAATACAAATTCGCGATTGAAAAGAGGGATCCTGCAGCCCTGAAGGAACTCGTCCGTAACCTCCCGGCCCCGTCAGGGAACAATGACGAAACGACCGGGATAACGGAAGTCATAACGACGGATTCAGTGCCGTCGACGGTGGATGAGAAGGTATGGTACCGGGTGCAGTTTGCATCCTCACCTGCCGATAAAGCCATTGATTCCCAAGAATTTAAAGGGCTGCCGGAGATCAGGAAGTATTTTCAGAACGGACTTTATAAATTTACCAGCGGTAATTTCATCACGTTCAAAGAGGCTTCAAACCACCGGATAGAGGTGGTAAAAAAAGGATTCAAAGACGCTTTCGTCGTGCCATTTTATCGCGGTGAAAGAATAACTCCTGAAGAAGCCAGGCGGTTGACGGAAAAATAATAGTAAATTTGTATTTCATTTAATCCGAAACCATGAAAATCCGCCGTGAAGTCAAGATTGGTGCCTACCTGGTAATCGTCCTGTTTTGCTTCATCGTGGGCATAAATTTCATCAAGGGTAAAGATATCTTCCGGAAACACCGGATCTTTTTTGCCAGGTATGCTTACATTTCGGGGCTTGTGGAGGCTGCACCCGTTTCGATCAATGGCTTCAACATCGGGAATGTCAGTGATATCCATTTCGTTGGCGATACCACCAGCGACATCATCGTTCAGATAACCGTTTACAATCCCATTCCCATCCCGGCAAATTCCGTTGCACGAATATTCAGTCCCGATATCATGGGTACCAAGAATATTGAGCTTGTGCTCGGGGATGCCACGGAACTCGCAGAGAGCGGAGATACGCTGGTAAGCGACATGCAGGCTTCGCTTTCGGAAGAGGTGAGCCGGCAGGTGGCCCCTCTCAAGCGAAAGGCTGAAGATCTGATGCTTTCCATCGATACGATGGTTACGGTAGTGAGGACCATCTTCAATACCGAGACGCGGGAGAACCTGAAGGCATCGTTTGAGCATATCCGGCAGACCATTGTGAACCTGGAACACACCACCTATAATCTTGATACACTGGTTTACGGACAGCGTGGCCGGATGGAACGGATTCTTTTCAATATAGAGTCGATTTCCGGGACTATCCGTGAAAACGATCAGAACATCACCAATATCCTGACAAACTTCTCGGCTATCAGTGATACGATCGCCAAGGCACAGATCGCTCAAACCCTGGCGGATGTCAACACAACAGTGACGGCACTGTCGGCGATCACCGATAAGATCAACCGGGGCGAAGGATCCGTCGGTCTTCTGGTGAATGACAAGAAACTTTACGATAACCTGGAAAGATCGACCAGGGAATTGAACCAGCTCATCAGCGACCTGAAACTAAATCCGCACCGCTACCTGAACTTTTCGATATTCCCTCCGGGAGGTAAGCGCATGCAATATCAGCCCAAGGAATAGTCCGGAGGTCAAATAATCGTACCGCTACTTATGGACATTTTCGTCAGCGGAGCAACAGGATTTATCGGAAGTCGTCTGGCGCTTCGCCTGGCGGAAAACGGCCATACGGTTCATGCCCTTTACCGCGATGACCGGAAGAAAGGGGTGATCAACCATCCCGGGATTATTCCTTTTAAAGGGGATATACTGAATCCTGAAAGCCTGAAAAAGGCTATGGATGGATGCTCTCAGGCTTTTCATACAGCAGCCTTTGCCCGTGTGTGGGACCGGGATGTTGCTTCCATCTATCGTCAGAATATCCAGGGAACCATGAACGTGGTAAACTCAGGTCTTCAGGCAGGGGTGGAACGGTTTGTCTGCACTTCCACCGCAGGCGTGCTTGGACCGTCAGTCCCGGGATCCTTCGTGGATGAAACCACGCCGCTGAGGGATAATTATTTCACCGATTACGAAGCGTCGAAGGCGATCATGGAAACCACCATCAGGACTCTTGTGCAGACGGGCGCCGATATCGTGACCGTCAATCCAAGCCGTGTATACGGGCCGGGAATCCTCAGCGACAGCAACGGGGTTACGCGGATGATCCGCCAGTACAGGATGGGGAAGTGGAGGATCATTCCGGGCGACGGCAGCAGCATCGGCAACTATGTCTATATTGACGATGTGGTAACAGGCTATATCCTGGCTATGGAGAAAGGTAAAAGAGGGGAAAGGTATATCCTGGGAGGAGAGAACCTTTCCTACAATGATTTCTTCAGGATTTTATCGGAACTAACAGGTAATCAGTATTTCATGTTCCATATGCCTTTAGGGCTTATGGAAATGATAGCCGGTGTATTGCTGGGAGGTGCAAAACTGGCGGGTACGAGTCCGCCCATAACGCCTGCACTGATCAGGAAATACCATCATAACTGGAACGTGGATAACGGTTACGCAGTCCGCGAACTGGGCTACTGCCCGGTTGATTTCAGAACGGGTGCCGGCCTTACCCTGGAATGGCTGGCACAAAACGGAAATGTATGAAAGGGAAAAGTTATTCGCTGATCACAGGCGCCAGCACCGGGATAGGCAGATCGATTGCCATGTATTGCGGAAGCAGGGGAATGAACCTGATACTGGTATCGTTGCCTGGCGAAGGACTGGCAGAGGTGGCCAGGGAAATTGAGGCTAAGTTCAACGTCAGCACGCGCTGTTTCGAATCGGACCTGACGCAAACTGACGCACCTCAGAACTTGTTCAGGTGGACTGAATCGGAAGGGCTGGAAGTCAGTATGCTGGTCAACAATGCCGGCATGGGAGGGATATGTCCGTTTGCCGAAACAGATCTTCGGTATATCGACGAACGTATCCTGCTGAATGTCAGGGCGTCGGTAGTTCTTACCCGCTTGTATCTGCCCGTTTTAATGCGTCAGTCAAATGCCTTCATCCTTTTTACCGGCAGCCTTGCCGGATTTTACCCGATTCCATTCAAAAGCCTGTATTCTTCCAGCAAGGCTTTCCTGCTCACCTTCAGCCGTTCGATCCGGTACGAGTTGAAAGGATCGGGAGTGAAGGTTTCAATTCTGTGCCCCAATGGTGTCAGGACCAATGAGTCAGCTACAGAAAGGATCAATAAGCATTTGGGATCCAATCTGTTCATGGGATTGACCGCCGACGATGTTGCCAGGATGGGTATTGAAGGGATGCTGAAAGGCAAGGCCGTGATCGTGCCGGGACTGATGAACCGGATGCTTCTTGTTCTCAGGGCTGTTTTACCGGTCCCGGTTCAACAGCGCATGCTCGAGAGTTTCTTCCGGAAGGAATTGACAGAGAAGCAGGATTGATCCGGTATTATCAGAATTTGCGGAAGATGTCCATCCACGTCGCAGGCCGCCGCTCGGGTATCCAGCGGAAATCTTTCAGGATGCGCTGCTCATTTGTAACATCTTTTTCGGGGAACATATTACCATCCGGGTTGTGGAAGTAGAATATCCACTGGATCTTGTTATCCTCGATATAGAGTTTCATCCGGCTTCCCTGCGCTTTATTGATCCCGATCAGCTCGTGGTTATCTTCTCTCACGTAATAGATGGTTTCGGCGTTCCCGTCGACGTCAATCTGAACCAGCCGGTTTTTCACGAAATGCCCGGTCATATTCTTCCCCTTGATCTGGTTAAAGGTCGCAATGCTGTCGTTATTGATGATAAAGGCAGTATTGTATAGCTTCATCAGTTTGATAGTCTTGTCGCCGGTAAAGATCCTGATCGTGTCAGCCGTAAGCTGGTTTCTGTCGGACCATAGCACCGGCTGATGAAACAGCGTAATGGCGGAGTCGGCAAAGCTGTAATAGAGCGAATCGCATTCTCCCTGAAGGTCATTGCGGAAGAAACGGGCATTGTGGTAGGCAAACAGTTCGCGGGTTTCCTGTTTCGCAGTATCAAACAAGGCCTTAAGCGTGTCGGCATGGAGGTAAAGTGTATCTGCCTTTTCACCCAGTATGGCCAGCGCCTGCCGGGTGATAAAAGCCTGACCCTTCGATTTCCAGTACTCGCCGTAATCACCCTTAAGGATGATATCCTGCACCGTGTCGATGAGAACTACATTGTTGACGGCTTTGCCATATTGGTTATCCCTGTCGTAGTAAAGGCTGTCACCCGTGAGCCGGCGGTTTTCGTCCACCAACAGGGCATTCAGGCTGAACCTTGACTTATTGGTTACCCGGTCGTACTCGCCATTCTCACAATACATATAGTTGTCTTTCCCTCTGATCATGGTAGGGCCCAGGAAGAAAGTCTTCCGGGTGAGGGTGTTATACAGCAGGGTATCGGAATTCATCTTGTAGTCAGGGTTCTTCAGTACCACATCCTCCTTGAAATACATTTCCTTGGTGTCGGTATGATAAAATCCCTTTCTGCTGGTGAGCGTGTTGTCCTTGCTCACGATCTTGCCGCCGGTAACATAGCTGGCGATCTGGGTGTTCCGGTCGAATACCATCACGTCGGTGGTAAGGGTGGTCTGGGGGTCCACCAAACGGACGTTATCCCGGAGCGTTGCCATTTTGGTGTTACCGTCGTAGTGCAGGAATTTACCGTAAAGGTTCAGGGTGTCGCTCGATTTGATCCTGACATTGCCAAAACAGTCTACCGTATTGCTTTCTTCTTTCAGCCAGGCGCTGTCGCAATAGAGATAGGCTCCGTCGTGATAAAACACCGGATGCCCGATGAAGCGGATGGCATCGTTCAGGTTTTTGGCGTACCTCATCTCCGCAGCTCCGGGCATGATCTGGATGCGGTAGGTGCCCTGCGCCCACGCTGAAAGGCCTGAAATACAGGCTAACAGTGCAAGTGTAATCCGGAAGGTTACTGAACGTCGCGGCATTATGCGTAGAGTATCTTTTCAGGCTGCAAATGTACACTAAATGCGCAACCGAAGGAATAAAATCCATCCGGCAGTCCCTGTTCCGGATGCGGGCAATTATGGGACAATCTTTACGAAAGTTCCAAATGCGGACCGGTGTCCCGATCCGGAAATCAAAAAGGGTCTTTAGTGTGCGTCGATGCCGTGCAACATCATGATACTGTGCCGGAGGGTCGGGAGGATCTCATTGCAGTATTCATCCACCGCTTTCACGCTTCCGGGAAGGGTGTAAATCAGGGTGTTGTCCGATACGCCAGCCACGGCCCGCGAGATCAGGGCATTGGGCTTCAGGCTGCCGTACTTGTAGCGGATCAGTTCCATGATTCCCGGGATCTCCTTTTGCAACATGGGTTTGATCACCTCAACAGTGATGTCTTTCGGACCAATGCCTGTTCCGCCGGTGGTAAAGATCAGGTCGACGCCAGAATTTACAAAGCCTGCAACCAGCGCTTCCAGTCCGGCAGGGTCGTCGGCTATGAGCGTATTGTCGACGGATGTCCGATAACCGGTTTCCCGGAAGAATTCAGTCAGCCTTTCGGTGATCCGCGGACCGGACCGGTCTTCATATTCTCCCCGGCTGGCGCGGTCGCTGAGGGTGATCACCTGGATATTGAAAACTTTGGGAGAATAAGTGAAGGTGTCGCCGGCTTTCAGTTTCCCGCCCTGCAATACCCTGGCGAAGATCCCTTCTTTCGGCATCACGCAGTTGCCGACTTCCCGGAAGATTGCACAGGAATTGCCATGGCATTCTTTGCCGATCTGGGTAACTTCCAGCTCAACCTTTCCCAGTGTCAGCCGGTCCAGCGGAAGTGTTTTCCACAATTCAAGCCCTTCGGTGGTGATATTTTCGGCGAATTCCCCGTAGCGGATCTCCCGGCCTGCGAGGGCGGAAAATTTCCTTATGCTTTCGACTGCCAGCAGGCTTACCTGCCGGTGCCATAATCCGGCATGGGCATCGTTGAATACCCCGGTTTCTCCCAGATCAATGTGATCCACCGGGATTTTAATGGTTCCCTTTTTTTCAGAAATATTGACGGACAGTACTTTCATGATGACAATTCCTTGTTGGGGTAAATTTTTATTTATCAGTTTGTTCCCGATCTTCCGGAAATCAGGTATCTGACGCCTTCAATCAGGTATACAATGGCCGATGCCAGCAGCGACAATCCCAGCGAGATGAAGAAGGTACCTTTATAAATATCAGGGATCAGGCTCCACCGGCTGAAGAGTATCCCCATCGTTATCATAAAGGTCATGATCAGATACCCTTTCAGATCGAAAAAGGCGAAAACGCATGGTTTTTCCTGCCGGTGGTGGATGATCCTGCTCAGATAGCGTTTGCTTACTTTACGGAAGATGCCGAGGAAAAACGGAACGAAGCCTGCAAGTCCGATCAGGTAGTTGAGCCAATGATGCAGGGCATGATGTTCGATCATGCTGATACCGGATTTCAGGATGCGGTAAGCGGCAAAAGCCCAAAGGGAAGCTCCCAGAAGGATGAGCACGATCTTCGGTGCCCCGGGCTTCAGTCGGTTCAATGCTTTATTCATTGGTTTCGGGTCCGGGTGGAGGCGGAGGTGTTTTTCGGAATAATGAAGTCAGCTCATGTTGACGGAGGCGCTTCAGGCCGACTCTCCACATGATGATCAGGAACGGGATGAATCCAAGCAACAACAGCGGACGACCGGAAAGGATCAGGAAGTCATAGGTCCCGTGAAATGCCCAGGGAGCCAGCACAGCCAATAAAATGTAGAAAGATTTCCTGGAAGGTATGAACCTCGCAAGGCCCAGGTAATATCCCATCATGATCCCGAAGAGCATGTGTGCCGGAACGGCTGTGACCGCCCGCATCAACCCGACTTTATAGGATCCTTCGTAAACATACAGGATGTTCTCGATGGCGGCGAACCCGAGCGATACGGAAACGGCATAAACGATCCCGTCGAAGCGCTCATTGAAATTCCGGTTGCGCCAGAACAACAGGTAGAGTGCAATGAACTTGAACAACTCTTCTGTGGCTCCGGCCACAACAAAGCCCTGGTAAACGGCCGTTCCGATCGGATTCAGATCGGGAGCGATCCCGACCAGTTGCCCTTCGATCCATGCTACCGGGAAGAGAATGACGGCACCGGCAATAAATCCCCTGATCAGCAATCCGATGGGTTCTTTTTCGTACCTGTCGCGGAAATAGATATAGGCCAGCAGAAGAAATACCGGGGCAAGTGAAATGATCAGCAGAGTCATGGTTTCAGTTCAGGATCGGGATCGGATTTTGTTTTTTCAGTCAGGTGGATCTGATCCATCACCATCGTCTTGTCGACGGCTTTGCACATGTCGTAAACCGTAAGCAGGGCGACACTCACGGCTGTGAGCGCTTCCATTTCAACGCCGGTCTGGCCTAAACAATGCACTTCGCTTGAGGCTCTTACTCCGCTTTCTGTCATCTCCAAACGGACATCGACTTTCGTCAGCAACAAACCATGACAGAGCGGGATCAGGCCTGATGTCTGCTTGGCAGCCTGTATCCCTGCGATTTGCGCCACCGTGAGCACATCTCCTTTTTTCAGAAGATTGGAGCGGATGAGCTGTAAGGTACCTTCCTGCAACCGGATGACCCCTTCAGCCTTGGCCACCCTGTGCTGGATCTTCTTATGGCCTACATCCACCATGTTGGCCTTTCCGTTTGCGTCGGTATGTGTGAGTTCTGACATAGTGAGGCTTGTTGTTATAAGATAAAAGACAAAAGTAAAAAGATAAAAGACGATAAGTATGATTTTCCCTGCGCTTAGCCCTATGCACTCATCTCAAGATAAAAGATAAAAGTAAAAAGATAAAAACGATAAGTATGATTTTCCCTGCGCTTAGCCCTATGCACTCATCTCAAGATAAAAGATAAAAGTAAAAAGATAAAAACGATAAGCATGTTTTTCTCTGCCCTTAGCCCTATGCTGCATAGGCACAAAAGGATTCTCGCAGATAACGCAGATTGAAACGCAGATAACGCTGATAGGCCTATTCTTTCTGCGGTGATCTGCGAATATTTTCTGCGAAATCTGCGAGAAACAAGATTGAACAGAGACAAGTCAAAAAATAAAAGATAATCATTTTTTTTCTCTGCCCTTAGCCCTAAGCCCTTAGCTATTGAAGACAAAAGATAAAAGGAAAAAGATAAAAGATGGAATTAGGGAATTTAAAAATGTAAGAATTTAAGAATTAGTTAATTAGCTAATTCGACGATTCGATAATTGGATTTCATTTGCACTCTCCATGCTCTCTGCTCTCTGCTCTCGGCCCTACGCTCTTTGCTTATAAAAGTTTAAAGATAAAGGAACTTACCATGAATGACTATGTATGACCATGAATGATCCGCCAGCCGGCGGGAATGACTATTCTAGCTCTCTCTGCCCTAAGCCCTTCGCTCTTTGCTTATTAAAGACAAAAGACAACAGGAAAAAGATAAAAGATGGAATTAGGGGATTTAAAAATTTAAAAATGTAAGAATTTAAGAATTAGTTAATTAGCTAATTCGACGATTCGATAATTGGATTTCATTTGCACTCTC